>JAUWQV010000003.1 GCA_030610945.1 Methanocellales archaeon
TTCAGCTCAGTTAAGCACAAAAGATTATTCTGAAGCCTTCTCAAAAACGGAAAAATACGAACTCCTCTTCCAGGACGTTCTAATTAGCCAAGTAGAGCAACCAATAGACGTTCTTAGTTGTACAACCACAATGGAGGTTGGCATCGACATAGGGAGCCTGACAGCAGTTGCTTTGAGAACTGTACCGCCGAGACCTGAGAACTATGATCAACGATCTGGTAGGGCAGGAAGAAGCGGAACAGGTTTATCTATAATACTAACATTCGCCGACAACTCACCTCACGAGGTATTTCATTTTGAAAATCCGCATTTGATGTTAGACGGAGTGGCATCAGAACCTATAATTTACATAGGAAACCGCAAGATAGCTGAAAGGCACATCAATGCCTCATTATTGGAGAGATTCTTTAATCCAGAGGACATTGACCCCGCAGCAGATGTTTTTGAATCATTGGGTTCGAGCAGGGATTTCTTCTTAGGTGAAGGGGGACATTCTTTAAAGTTGTTTGAGGTCTGGTTGCATCAGGAGATATTAACCGAAGACTCAGATACCGTAAACGAACTTGGCGAATTACTACCTGAACAACTTTCTGAATCCGTTACTGATAAAGAGAATTGGAGGGCGGAACTAATCAAGGAGACTGCAAGCCAATTCCTGTCGGAATTAAAAAAATTGAGAGATAAGTCAAATTGGAGTTCAGAGAGTGAAGGTGAAGTGGACCTTTTATCCACACTACTAGGTGATGCATTATTACCAACTTTTTCTTTCCCTATTGATGTGTGCGATTTTGTAGTTAAAGGCGTTGACAGGCAAAGTAAAATTCCGAAGACGTTTTACGCAATGTCAACTGACCTCAAACAAGCACTTTCCATTTATATTCCTGGTCGCCAGATTGTCGTTGATAAAAAGACATTCACCTCTTACGGTCTGTATTTCCATTTCGCTTCTGACCTCGTGAATCGTGCCAGTGGGGCAGGTTGGGACAATCTTCCTTGGCTTAACTATTGTCCCATTTGTGAGACAATTTTGGAGGAGAATCAGAGGGATTTGAGCAGGGAACAAGAACAATGCCCAGTTTGTAACTCGTCAATAGCGTCCCAACATATCTTCAGACCTCCAGCCTTTGCCCCAGAAGTCAAACATGGGCGTGAAGCCGTAGAATCCGAAGGATGGGGAGAAAAACGAGTTTACGCGACTCAGGCTAAATTTCCAATCCCGACTTCCAGATTAGATCAACTGGATGGCGGGTCTATGAGGCCTCTAAAAAATGGTAGCTTGCACAAACTGCCTAATCAAAAGTTATTGGTTGCAAATTTTGGCCCCGATCAAGAAGGGTATCAGATTTGTTCTAATTGCGGGGCTGTCGACAGAGGGGACAATCTTACCAATCCCCACAATAGACCATATCCAAGGGATATTCGCGTTAGAGGGTGGAACTCTCAGTGCTCCGGAAACTTCACCCGTGCAACCTTTGGCTACGAGTTTAACACGGATCTAGCTGTGCTCCGTATCCCATTCAAAAGACCTTTAATGTGGGCTCCAACAGCCCCTTGGTTTAATGTCGCTATTAAGTCTCTTGCCGAGGCACTAGTTTTAGGAGCATCCAGGGCTCTTGGTATCGATGTTAACGAACTAGCTGGTAATTACAGGATTCGTCCCCCCTTCCCTACAGACGACCCAGAAATTAACGGTTATGTGGAGTTGTTCCTTTATGATACCACACCTGGAGGAGCCGGATTTGCATCAAAGACATTCGAGAAATTCGATGAAGTTCAAACAAACGTCAAATCAATCCTTTCCAAATGTGAATGCAAAAGTTCTTGTCACTCTTGTTTAAGAACTTACAACAACAAATTCTGGCACAATAAACTTAACAGATTCTATGGACTTGCATTATTGAACTATGCCACTGAAGGAAACCCTCCAATCGTAGAGAAGGAGAGGGCTGAAATCCTTGTAAACCAGTTACGTCGTACACTTAATTTAATGAATCCAAATATTAAATTTGAAAATATAGATAATAAAAATAATTTCTGGCGACTCGAACTTGGGTCAAACGCGATTACCTTCAATTTGCAGTCTTGCATGGTCGAGAGCCAAGCATCAGACATCGATTATCTCGATGAGAGCATCACCGACTATGATGTTTTAAATGAACTTCCAAAAGTTGCTCACAAGTTGATTGAAAAATTAAAACTGTCGAATTGACCTTCTAATTTCAGTCAATAGGGCATAATTCAGACTAAAATCGACCAATTATCAATTTCATGATAAATTTTTATGGTACAGTTGCGTACTTATTGCTTTCGCATCGAACCTCTTGAGAGGATAGAGGCACAAGGTTACACGTCAAGCCCCCATCTTCTTGGCTCGCTACTTTGTTGCTTCGACTTGGTTGCCAGAATTCGACACATTTAGAACGAATCACTGAAAAGAAAAAGCCCAACTCACTCCAAGGCCTTCAGGAGAAGCTTCCCCTTTTCGGTAAGAACGTACACCTTCCTTCTGCCGGACTCTTCGTATTCAATCAATCCGTGCTCTCGGAGCTCCTTTAAGTGCTCATAGACAGAGGATATGGGTATGTCCAACCTTTTGGAAATTTTATATCCGTGCGTCGGGTGACTTGCGATTTCGTCTAAAATCCTCTTTTTGGTGGAGCTCACGATACCCATTGCTTATTGACATACAGTGTATCGTTCAAAAACTATATAACAGAAAAATCCGATATACCTTAATAGACAAAAGTGTCAGTAGTATCAGGGTGAAAAAGTGAAGAAAGTTATCGTTACTACTCTGATTTTACTGATGTTGCTAATGCTGCCGAAGACTCCAACGAACTGAAGATACAGGAGGTCTAGATGAAGCGATTTTATACCTGCAACGGTTGCGGCGCCAAGCATGCGTTTGAGACTTCCCAGGACTATATAGATGGCCTCATCGTGGCGTTCTGTCCCAGTTGCGGAAAGATGAAGGAATTCCTGATGGTTGAGCCCAGCGAAGAGGCAGGGCTCAGGTTGAAATGAAAATGCTAGCGCCAGAAGAAATCAAGGTCGTGATGATATTGCTGATAGCAATCATAACCGCTGTTGTGGGGTGCTCTTTACCAGTAAGTCGGACAACAGGAGCAACGATCATTTACCCTATCCAGCTCGTGATTCTCATAACACTGACCCTCCAGATAATAAGAATAACATTGAAAGAGGAAGGACATTCCCGGGCATAACACCGATTGTCATCCCCCCTCTCCTTCTCTTATCGCACGAGGGAGGCAGGAGAATGACTTATAGGAGCTGTTCCAAGCAGCCATTCACGCTGTGGACACTTCGCATTCAACTGCAACGGTTTTGAGTATAAAAGCTATCTCAACTGTCTTTTTGTGGTTAAGCGATGATGCCTGCGAAAAGGCTTTAGAGGAGACTAAAGCCGTTAAATTTAAATAACAAGCGTTAATTAAAATTAACACGTGTTAAGAAAAAATAACACTTGGAAAGTTATGGAATTGTTCCTCCAAAATCCGGAGAAGAGATTCCACATCAGGGAGATTGCTAGGTTGGTGTCCTTGTCACCACCCTCTATATCAAAAATAGTGGCAGAGTTAAAGAAAGATGGACTGCTGGAATCAAAAAAGGAAAAAATGGTTGAAGACGTGTCGGCTCCCAAGACGGAGAAGTTTGTTTGGCTCAAGAGAAGTTACAATCTCCACTCCCTCTATGAAAGTGGCCTGGTCGATTTCCTGAGAAAAGAATACCAAGAGCCAGAGGCAATCGTACTTTTCGGCAGCTACTCCATGGGGGAGGATACGAGCAAAAGTGATATCGATATAGGAATCGTGACAGATGAGAACAGGGAGCTCAATCTCCAAAAGTTTGAACGCATTCTGGGAAGAAAAATAAACGTCCATGAGATTCAACTGAAAAAATGTGAGAAAGAATTTCTGAATAACATCATAAACGGAATAGTCCTCTACGGGTGCTTAAAGGTGCTCTGATGCTGCAAGAGTTTCAATATTACCTAGACGAAAATCTAGTGGTCAAGAAGCATCCCAATAAAGAAGAGGCCAGATCACTGATGAATAAAGCGATGCAACGCTTGAGATACGTGAAAGAACAGGAAATTACAGGGCACAATGCAGCATTTATCTTTGAAGACATCTACGAGTCTCTAAGAGAGGCATCCCAGGCTTTGATGTCTTTGAGAGGTTACAAACCATACTCCCATGAGGCACTGATAGCTTTTTTGAAAAAGTTCTATAATTTCCCTGAAGCAGACACATCCTCTTTTGATAGGTATAGGAAGCTAAGAAACAGGTGCGTATACGGTGCCTTCGTCATTTCTACCTCTAAATGTAGAGAGGCCTTGAAGTTTTTGGAAAGATTCTTGCCGGAAATTAGGGAAGAGTTTGAAAGAGAGATTGTATAGGAAACATCTCACATAGTTTTGAGTAAAACCCCCATCATGCCGAACACACCAAATCTCATCTGGCTAGGGGCGAACAGCAACATATTTAATTATTTGGCTAAATATCTAATTATCATGCCGGTCGCCTTCCCCCCTCCTTCTCTTATCGCACGAGGGAGGCAGGAGAATGACTTGTAGGAGCTCTAAGCAACGTTTAGAAGGACTCTGGACACATTCCATTCAATCTACGAATGCCTTCTGAATCAACACTTAACCAATTAACCAAATGGATATTTACAAATGGAGGCTATCCTGATATTTGCCCTCGCTATCGCTCGGGCGCATTCGAAGATTGGTTTAGACTTTCGCCCTTCGGGCTCACCTAAATTGCTCCGCTGTCGCTCCGCAACTTCGTTTAGCTTAACCGTTATACACAATTGCAATTCGCACTTCTCTCTTTGCAATACATTGATATACAAGTAATACTACGTATCACACTGGTGATTGACATGTCTACTGCTGTTTCGGTTCGGCTACCTGCTGAAATCGTGCATGAGCTGGAGAATCTCGCTAATGCTACAGAGCGCTCTAAGACGTACATCATTCGCAAGGCGATAGAATCATATCTCCAAGAATCCGCTGACTACCTAATTGCTTTAGAACGTTTGAATGATAAAGATGACGAGATCATTTCAAGTGAAGAAATGAGGGAACGCCTTGCCCTACAAGATTGAGTACAAATCGTCAGTTGTTCGCGATATAAAAAAATTGGACAAGAGTGTGGCTAAACACATCCTTCAGCAATTGGAAACTTCTCTATCTAAAAACCCAAACTGTGGTCTACCTCTCAAGGGACAATTTAAGGGACTATTCAAATATCGCATAGGCGATCATCGCATCATCTATACCAAAATCAAGGAGGGAGTACTAATCTTACGAATCGGGCACCGTAGCAAAGTATACAAGTAGAAGTGATGGTGCGATCACAATTCGTTATATTGCCCCCTCAAGAATAGAGATGGAAGTTGGGGGCATTTTGTGGATGATGATACCAGTTGGTTTGGCAGAGAATTTGTTGAAGAATATCATCCAACATTAATCGCTCATGTAGATATCTCAACTGTAACTATTGGTGAACCCTAAAATAACACAACCTACACCAACGCCAGGATTTGAGGCTGTCTTTGCAATCCTTGGACTGTTAGCCGTTGCGTGTTTGATGAGAAGGATGCGAATGACATAAAATTTAAGATTGGCATCGTTTTGGTTTTAGTGATGCCAATCACTGCAAGTGCCCAAGAGACACCCGCTCCAACGTATGACATTGGGACCTATTGGATTTTAGAAAGATATCCAAAATAGGATTCTGTAGAATCCTTCCTACACTACCGGCAACAGTAACATTTCTATAGAGGTTATTATCCTTTTTCACTATTAATGCCCATTTCTAAAATCGTCATGTTCGGCCTAGAAACAAGAATTGTAGAGCTGAAAAATCAGCAAAAATCAAATCGCGAAATCGCTCGGATTCTCACCAAGGAATCCGGTGAGTTGGTTGCCAGAGATAGCGTCAATCAGTATTTCAAAACTCACTATAAAATCCTTAAACGATTGGCCAAAGAGGACGCTAGATTTCGTGAACAGGCCCTGCGCCAACATCTCGAGGTGAATGCGCTTCTGCTTTTCATCAGCCAGAAGGCCAAGGCAGCAGTCGAGAAACTGGAGGCTGATCCAAAGTCTAACCCAGGGCGCATGGCAGCGCTTCTAACAGTTCTATTGCGTGAGGTCGAGTTTCTCGCCAAGCGTCTGGGTATGGTCTCGGATGCGCCCCAAACCAACATCGCGTTCATCAATCAGGAGTTCAACAATTTCCAGGAGACCGTGCTTTCTGTCGTAGAGGAGGAGGGTGGATATGAACTCAGAGAGCGCATACTCCGAAGATTGTAGAGAGAGATTCCACAGACGATTCAAAAGTGCAGATCTAATACTCTGGACCGAGAACCACCGTTTGATCAAAGGTCTGCCCTGGTCCTGGTCGCTCGATACCAGAGATTTCTCCTACATGCTCCCGATCTACAGGGACAATTCGCCTGAGATTATCATCAAGAAGTCGCGCCAGATGGCGGTCAGTGAATACGCCATCAACTGGCTCTTTTGGAACCTGTCGCGCAATCCCCACACCACAGGCATCCACGTCTTCCCCAACGCATCACAGGGCCAGAAGTTTAGCAAGCTGCGCATCCTCCCGGACAATTTCAGGGAGCGCATCTTCGTGCCTGAATCTCCCAAGTATCGATACGCTGATAATGTCACACATAAACATCTGATCAACGATTCTCACTACATCCTCAGCTTCCTCGGTGGCAGCCATTCCAAGAGCACGGATGCGCGTTCGATTAGCGCGGACTTTCTGGTCCTAGATGAGACCAAGGACCTACCTCAGGAGGATATCGCAGATGTGGAGGAATGCCTGGCACTCTCAAAGTTCAAGATGAAGCGCGTCATAGGAACTCCCGACTTCTTCGGGACCGAGTTCTCCAAGCGCTGGGAGCGCTCCGACCAGCATGAATGGGTCCTGCAATGCAAACACTGCGGCCACGCAGCGCCCTTAACCTTTGACTTTATTCGTAAGGCCGATTCATTCTATTATGGCTGCCCTGAATGTGGAACGTTATTAGATACGCTTGAGGGATCATGGCAGCCTCAAAATCCGGACGGAGCCACCAGGGGATATCACGTTACGCAGCTGATGGCATCCTGGATAAGCGCAAGCGAGATCATGAAGAAGAAGGCTGATTACCCACCTTCCAAGTTCGCCAATGAAGTTCTGGGTATAGAGTTCGAGGGAGGGAAGCGACCCATATCACCGAACAAATTGCTTAAGTGCTGCGTCACAGACGTAGCAGAGTGGCGCTCATCTCCCGAGCGCATCTCCATTGGCGTTGACTGGGGCAATGTCTCCCATTACGTTATCCTCGGTTTGTCCGAAGGGACCTACTATCTCATGGACTTCGGTATCTGGAATGACCCGGATGTTGCAGCTCATGCTAACCACCTTATCGCGCTTGTGCGCGCCAAGTATTTCGCCCCGCGACCTTCGCCAATCATTATGGATTCAGGATACGGTAAAGCGCAGAATCAGATCGTATTCAGGGCATTTCCACAGCTGGCCTGGGCATGTTTCTATGGCAGTGACAAACTGTTGCAGCCACAATATGAGATCATCAAGAGCGTAAGTGGAACCCCACTAAACCCCGTCAATTATCAATATCACGTCAACATTCATCACGGTTCCGTCTGCGAGGAAGTTGCAGCCCTCCTGGATGAAGGCAAGATAAAGTTCTGGAGAGGCGCGGATGCGCTGGACAGCACGTCAGCACTCAGGTCATTCATCGACAACCTGTCCCTAATTGATGTCGATGTCGTAGATACTTCTATGGGCAGCAGGCGCAGGTGGGTCACGACACCGGCCCATTACTTCTCGGCGCTTTTGTTCGCCTATGTAGGGTTGCAAAAGGTGGAGGAGGAGGATTGGAGGAACATCCACTCAAGGATGAACAGGCCAGGCCAAGATAGGGAGCGGTATGAATCTGGCATCCCTCCTGTAGGACCGTGAAAAAGAAACTCTATGGTATCAATTCCAATCAGATACCACACCCAGAAGGCGGTAGTGTGGAAAATAGCGGTTGTCAGCCGGAGGAGTCTACAGAACCGGGAATGTTTTTAGTGATGATGTGTGCTTCATAAAAAATGATGACCGAAATGCAAAACGTAATCTTTATAGATTGTTGTCACCTGAACTTCTTCTAGTTCCAAGTAAAGCTCGATGGCTTCTTTGATGTTCTCCAAGGCTTCTTTCTTAGTTTTTCCTTGAGAAATACAGCCGGGTAAAGATGGACACTCAACGACATACCACCTATCCTCCCCTTCTCTGATCACGACCTTGAACTTCATGTTCTCACCTTGGATTACTATCAACTTAATCGGTATTCAATATATAAGATTACCTATGACACCGTGCCTCCCGTTATCATAAGCCTCTACTATGAATTTTACCGCTCGAGAGGCATGGAAACCCGTGCATCGCATGAAACACCCCCCCAAATCTCATCTAATTACGTGGAGCGGCGAAAGTAATAACGTCTCAATGAACAAAGTTATAAGGTGTGGGTTGGAGGAAGAAAGATGGCATATGGGATGACATACAAATTATCACCGTCGTCGATAAACCTCATGTTGGATTGCCCCAGGTGCTTCTGGCGCATCTAAATCTTCATTTTCCTTTGTACCTTGAGTATAGCTCCAAAAATTCCCCTAGGCTTATTTCCAAATCTTCTCTGATTATTTTACGCAGAAGTCCTTTAGGTATCTCCTTGTTTCCATGCACGGGGACAGTGGTCGCCCTTCCGTCTTCTGATCTCAATCGTACATGAGAACCCTTCGTTCTGGTAACCCTAAAGCCCATGGTCTCCAAAAACTTTACGAGCTCTCTACCTTTGATTACGGGAAGCTTAGGCATTTTGAGCTACTTCCAGTTCTCTAAATCCCACAAACTTGTTGAGATCTTCGACCTTTGTCTCCTCGAGGCACATCTCTATAACTTCCCTTATATTCTCCAGTGCCTCATCTACGGTTTCGCCGTAAGAATGACAGCCCTTAAACAGCGGACAGCTTACTATGTAGTATCCATCCTCATCCAGCTCGACGATTATGGGCAGGTGTAATTTTTCCATTTTTGATACCTTCAATTTGATGTATAAGTCTCGTATATTAAAGACGTTTCGCCTAACAACTTATATACGAACCTCATAAAAAGATTCTTACTAAAAATTTAAAGCTAAACTTGTCTTAATCTACTCATCGACCTGATTGGTAGCGAAAGTAATAAAGCCGAATGAACAGAGTTATAAGATGTGGGTTAGGGGAAGTAGGAAGAAAGATGACATACAAATTATCACCGTCGTCGATAAATCTCATGTTGGATTGCCCCAGGTGCTTCTGGCGCCAGATGGTTCAAAAGATTAGGAGACCATCAGGTCCATTTCCGTCTCTGCCCAGCGGCATGGATAAAATCCTCAAGGAACATTTTGACAGGTTTATGGAAAGAGGGGGATTCCCTCCCGAGTTAAGAGAGCAAGATGGTATTGATGGCTGCTCTTTGTTCAATGATAAAGAAAAACTGGAGATTTGGAGGAACAATTTTAGGGGCATCCAATACCTGGATGAAGAATCCGGAGTCCTGCTAAGAGGAGCGGTAGACAACATCCTGGTCAAGGGAGAGAAACTAATAGTCCTTGACTACAAGACAAGAGGATATCCCCTGAAAGATAACACCCATGAGTACTATCAAACTCAAATGGACCTCTATAACTTACTGCTGAGGAAAAACGGCTACCAAACAGAAGATTATGCTTATCTGTTATTCTACTATCCAAACCAGGTTACCGAGACCGGAGAAGTGATTTTCGACACAAAACTGATTAAACTGCCAACAGATCCGGAAAGCGGAGAGGAGATATTCAAAAAAGCCATAGCACTTTTGCAACTGGAAGAGCCGCCTGAGCCCGATCCGGATTGTGCGTTCTGCATGTTTAGGGGAGATTGAAGTCGTTAACCAGACTTCCACAGTCCATGAACGTTGCAGTATTCTCGTGCGACGATCTTGTTGGCGCTTACCTTGAATTCAACTTCTGGCGCATCTCCCGGGTTCAGGAATTTTCTGTAAACGTTTCCGTCTGCGATGATTTCGATCCACTCGATGTAATGCGCATCTTCCATTGGATGTGGAACTGAGCCGACTTTTACTTTTATTGCGGAGTTCGTCTTTTCAATGACCGGCACGTGCTTTTCCTTGCCGACGTCTTCCGTCTTCTCTCCTAGCAATTCCATCGGCTGGCCGCAACAAACGAGTTCTCCTTTTCCAGCGTGCAAAACCTCGACAATGTTTCCACAGACATTGCATTTGTAAATCTGTTTTAGTTCGGTCATGTTTTACCCATTAATTCAGTATTCCTCACATTTAACCTGATAAAAGCTTCTTGCATGACTGCAACCGGGGCATCTCTCTGGCGGTTCTGTTCCAAAATGAACATATCCACATTCCCGGCATACCCAGTAAACTTCCTTCGCCTTTTTGAAAACCGTACCGGCTTCGACCTCTTTTAGTAATTTTTTATATCTTTCTTCATGATGTTCTTCTGCCCTGGCAATTGCCCGCAATCTACTGGCAATTTCAGGAAGACTTTCCTTTTCGGCAGTATCAGCAAATTCAGGATACATCGTTGTATGCTCATAATTCTCTCCGGCGATGGCAGCTCTTAGATTCTCGGCAGTGCTACCAAGGATTGTTGGTGCTGTCACCTCAACATTAATTTCATCTAAATTTTCACCACTTTTCTTCTTCAACTCATTAATTAACTTAAATAGCCAACTGGCATGCTCCTTTTCATTTTCGGCTGAAATAAGAAAAACCTCGGCAATCTGTTCAAATCCTTCTTTCCTGGCAATCTTGGAATAGAAAGTGTATCTATTCCTTGCCTGGCTTTCGCCAATAAATGCCTTCGTTAGATTTTCGATTGTGCTTTTCATAGTTCCTGCACCCTATAATAATTATAGATTGGACCTTTTATATGTTATCGTCTTTTAAATCCTCAAAACCCAAGTTATTATATGTGATGAATGAGAAGATATATCCCGCCTTAGTGCTATTGCTCTAATCGTCATTTCATCATAATCATACTGCACTAATCGAGAATTATGGAGGAACTGCAAGCGTGAAAAAACCCTGCGTGAACATCGGCATGATAGGCCATGTAGACCATGGCAAAACCACACTGGTCAAAGCCATATCAGGCACCTGGACTGATAGGCACAGCGAGGAATTAAAGAGGGGCATCTCGATACGCCTGGGCTATGCAGATGTCACGTTCCGCAAATGCCCCAAGTGCAAGGAGCCGGATTGTTATACGACTAAGGAAAAGTGCCCGCACTGCAGCGCAGAAACAGAAGAACTGAGAACTATATCTTTTGTCGATGCACCAGGACATGAAACGCTGATGGCAACGATGTTGTCAGGAGCTGCTATCATGGAGGGTGCCGTGCTCGTAATCGCTGCAACAGAGCCCTGCCCGCAGCCACAAACCAAGGAGCATTTGATGGCACTGAATATAATCGGCATCAAAAACATCGTAATCGTTCAAAATAAGATTGACCTTGTATCAAAAGAAGAAGCCATTAAGCACTATCACCAGATTAAAGAATTTATAAACGGCACCATTGCAGAAAGCGCATCCATCGTACCGATTTCAGCGCAACAGGGCACGAACATCGATATATTAATCAAAACAATTGAAGAAAAAATTCCCGCGCCAAAACATGACCTGGACAAACCCGCGCAAATGCTCATTGCACGCTCGTTTGATATCAACAAGCCCGGCACACCGCCAGATAAAATCCTTGGCGGAGTCATTGGCGGAACACTAAGCCATGGACGCCTAAGGGCCAAAGACCAGCTAGAAATCAAGCCTGGCAGGAAAGTAGATTTTGAGGGAAAAACGAAGTGGGAACCGATTAACACCGAGATTACGACGATAATAGCGGGAAATAAGAACGTAAAAGAGGCTACACCAGGCGGCTTGTTAGGAGTTGCAACCACTTTGGACCCGGCGATGACAAAAAGCGATACACTGGCAGGGCAGGTAGCAGGCCACCCGGATACACTCCCGCCAGTCTGGGAGAGCTACACCATGGACATGCAATTGCTCGAAAGGATTGTGGGCGCCACGGATGAAGCAGAGGTTGAGCCAATCAAGACAAGTGAGCCCCTAATGCTCACTGTGGGAACTGCCACAACCATAGGCATCGTTTCCTCTGCGAGGGGAAGCGAAGCCGAGGTCAAATTGAAGCGCCCAGTGTGTGCAAAGGTCGGCTCAAGGATTGCTATTAGCAGGCGAATCGGTGCCAGGTGGCGCCTCATAGGGGTAGGTGTACTAAAGGGATGAAGGTGATCCTCGACGCCAACGCGTTGATGATTCCAGGGCAGTTCGGCGTTGACATATTCGGCGAACTCGAAAGACTGGGCTACAACCAATATATAGTGCCAAGGCCAGTCATTAAAGAGCTGGAAATACTGCAAGCGCGTGCAAAGGGCAAAGACAAAATCGCAGCATCCATCGCCTTATCACTTACATCACGATGCAAAATCGTTGAAAGCAATAAGAAGGCTGATGATGCAATCATCCAAATAGTAAAGGATATGAACGTTGCCGCCTTCACAAATGATGCAGCGTTAAAGAAACGATTAAAGGAGAATGGCATAACCACTATACATTTGCGTCAGAAAAAACGGCTGAGTATGGGTTAGAAATAAATAGTGTCATGATAGGATAGGGGGCTTGTATGTACAAAGAGATGAGGCTTATCGATACGGTTAGAATACCTCCAGAGAAACTGGGCAGCAAAACAGAAGAGGTTATTAAAGAGGTACTTGAGGAGAAATTAGAGGGCAGAGTGGACAAAACGCTCGGCACCATTGTAGCAGTGACAAAGGTCGTGAATACTGAAGGAGGGCGCATTCTTCCAGGAGATGGCGGAGTATATTATACTGCAACATTTGACGCACTCGTATACATACCTGGGATGCAGGAAATTATAGAAGGAGATATCGTGGAAGTTGCCGAGTTTGGTGCATTTGTCTGCCTTGGTCCTTTGGATGGCTTGCTTCACGTCAGCCAAATCACTGATGATTATATATCATACGACGGAAAAAACGCAAGACTGATTGGCAAGGAAAGCGGCAGGTCCTTAGCTGAAGGCGACAGCCTCAGGGCGAGAATCGTGGCAGTCAGCCTAAACGAGCGCGAGCCGAGAGAGAGCAAGATTGGATTGACCATGCGCCAGACCGGATTGGGCAAACTCGAGTGGCTTGAGGAGATGCGCCAGAAAGAATTAGATGGAGAAGCAAAATGACGGATAAAGCCTGTAAGGAATGCCACAAAATTATAAAAGGCACCACATGTGTGTGCGGCTCCAACAAGACAACCACTGACTGGGCAGGATACGTCATTATCATCAACCCGGAAAAGTCAGAGATTGCGAAAAAGATGGACATTACCAAAGCAGGCAAATATGCATTGAAGGTACGATAACGTGACATTACGCCTACCGGAAAAACTGCGGGAAGAGCTAAAAAAGCCGTTCGGCACCCTTTACAGGGGCAATGAAACGGCGTGCATAGAAGATGCGAAGCGTGATTTTGAATCCCCCGCCAAACTAATCTCTGTCGGTGATGTCGTGACGTTTTACCTGATCAAATCAGGCACAATTCCTGACATCGCCATCGTAGATGGAATGGTCATGCGAAAGCCTGCCCCAAAGGAAATGATTGAAGGTACAAAAGTGCCCGAATTCACCATGACAACGGCCATCAATCCAGCCGGAAAAATCACAGAAGAACTGGTTCGTACAATACAGGATGCTATGAAATCAGACAGGCCCACCAGGATCTTCGTCCAGGGAGAAGAGGATCTTGCCACTTTGCCCGCGATTATCCTTGCTCCACAGTCATCTGTCGTTATATACGGGCAGCCGAATGAGGGAGTAGTAGTGGTAAATGTCACGAGCGCTAAGAAAGACGAAACAAGAGCATTACTCCAACAAATGGAGGGAAATTCATGGAAATCGAAATTATAGAAAAAAAGATGAATCCATTGTTAAAAAGACAAGAGATATGGTTTAACGTACATCACAAAGGGGCTACACCCGCCAGAGATGATGTAAAAAATAAATTGACTGCCATGCTGAATGCAAAGCCAGAATTGGTAATTATCGAACGAATGAGAAGTGAGTTTGGCATAAGAAAGACACGAGGCTATGCGAAGATATACAAGTCCAAAAAAGAGCTTGACGATATCGAGCGCGCCCACATAGTCCAGCGCAATGCCCCAAAGGTAAAGGAGGCACCTAAAGAGGTCGAGAAGGCGCCTGAAGAGGCAAAGCCGAAAGAGGAAAAAGTCGAGGCACCCAAGGAAGAAGTTGCCAAAGTAGAAAAGCCAGAGGAGGCGAAGGCAACTGAAGATGTGAAGCCGGAGAAGCCAGAGGGGGACAAGGAAGAAGCGGAAGTAGTTGAAAAGGCAAAGGCCGAAGAAGTCAAGGAAGAGGCTAAAAAGCCAGAAGAGGAAAAGAAAGAGAAAGCAGAGGAAGTCAAGGGAGAGGCTGAGGCCCCTAAAGAGGAAGTCGCCAAAGTAGAAGAGCCGAAAGAGGAGACTGCTAAAGCAGAATCCAAGGGAGACAAAACATGATTAGCAAGTATTACGAAATCAGCGGTGATGCCATAAAAAGGAATAGACATGCATGCCCGCGCTGCGGCGCCGGCGTTTTTTTAGCCGATCACGGCGACCGCTTGTCATGTGGCAAGTGTGGTTATTCGGAGTTTAAGTCCAAAAAACCCGAAGTTGTGCCCGATGCGCAGAAAGAGTAAATGTGTTTTAGGAATAGAAGGGACGGCGTGGAATCTGAGCGCCGCCATCGTGGACCAAAGTAGAGTCATCGCCAGTGCTGAGTCATCTTATCACCCTGTGGAGGGAGGATTGCATCCAAGAGCGGCTGCCCAGCATCATGCCACCCATATGGAACAAGTGATTCACGATGTTTTGGCCAAGGGTAAAAAAAACAATGCCAAGATATCCGCTGTCGCATTTTCCATCGGCCCCGGATTCGGCCCGTGTCTCAGAACCGTAGCCACGGCTGCGAGGGCGCTCTCGCTGTCCATGAACGTTCCGCTGATAGGTGTCAATCACTGCATAGCACATATTGAAATTGGCAGATGGCTCTGCAACGTGGCAGACCCGGTAATACTCTACGTGAGCGGAGCAAACTCCCAGGTGTTATCATACAGGAATGGCAAATACAGGATCTTCGGCGAGACGCTGGATATAGGAATCGGCAATGCGCTTGACAAATTCGGGCGATATGCCGGCTTACAGCATCCGGGAGGCCCAAAAATAGAAGAGATTGCAAGAAAGGCGAAGTGCTACATGCCATTGCCATATGTGGTCAAGGGCATGGACTTCTCGTTTTCAGGATTAACCACAGCAGCGAAAGATGCTTTGGCGCATGCACCTTTAGAAGATGTTTGCCATTCATTCCAGGAGACGGCATTCGCCATGCTTGTAGAGGTAACAGAGAGGGCACTGGCACACACGGGAAAGAAAGACATCTTGCTGGCAGGGGGAGTTGGCGCAAACTCCAGATTGATGGAGATGTTGAATACAATGTGCCAGGACAGGAGTGCAAAATTCTTTGCTCCGGACAAAGCGTATATGAAGGACAACGGTGCCATGATTGCGTACACTGGATTGCTCATGCTGGAGAGCGGAGCAGTTCTTTCCGTAGAGGATTCTGCAGTTCGACCCAATTACAGGCCCGATGAGGTGGAGGTCACATGGAGATGAAAAGAGTAATGCTAACAAGCGGAGCCGAAGCAACGATTGAACTGCGCGACGGCATTATCCTAAAAAGCAGGGCCCCCAAGCGGTACAGGCTGAAAGAAATAGACGAGCGCCTCCGCAGGGAAAGGACGAAGATTGAAGCCAAATTAATCGCTGAGGCGCGCAAATCAGGTGTTCCAACGCCCATCATATACGACGTGATGAACTGCGAGATACAAATGGAATACATCGACGGTGTACAGTTGAAGCATGTACTGGATGCAAATCTCAGCGAGCGCATTGGTGAGCTTGTAGGCCTCCTTCACACAGCCGGCATCATTCACGGAGACCTTACAACATCAAACATGATTTTAGCAGGAGAGCGCATTTACTTAATTGACTTTGGGCTGGCATATTTTGATCAAAGCACCGAGGCAAGGGGCGTGGATGTGCATGTGCTCTTCCAGACGTTTGAGAGCACGCATGGAGGGCATGAAACATTAATCAAGGCGTTCACCAGAGGGTATAGAAAGACGTTTAAAGATGCGGACGATGTCTTACAAAG
Organism: Methanocellales archaeon; assembly: GCA_030610945.1. Classification (GTDB taxonomy): domain Archaea; phylum Halobacteriota; class UBA148; order UBA148; family JAUWXC01; genus JAUWXC01. Next base: position 16,391 of record JAUWQV010000003.1, read on the forward strand.
AGTAAAAGAAATTGAGAGCAGAGGCAGATACAGGACTGAGAGGCTATGAAGACCGTCTATTTTGTGACCGGCAACATGGGAAAAGTGAAAGAGGCGAAGGCCTTGGGCAAGGAGTTCAACATAGAAATTCAGCAGATTGAATATGAATATCCTGAATTGCAGTCGGATGACCTGGATATAATAGCAAAATACGGTGCAGAGTGTGCCTCCAGGGCATTGAACAAGGCAGTCATTGTAGAGGACGCTGGACTGTTTATCTCCGCTTTAAGGGAATTTCCTGGCCCCTATTCGGCGTACGTGTTCAAAACTATTGGGAATGAGGGAATATTGCAATTAATGGCTAATCAAAAGGATAGGAGAGCAGATTTTAAGTCAGCAGTCGGATACTGCGAGCCCGGCGGAGAGGCAATTATATTCACTGGCACTGTCAGGGGCGAGATTGCACATGAAACCAGGGGAGAGCATGGCTTTGGGTATGACCCAATATTTCTTTACGATGACAGGACGTTTGGAGAACTGGGCATAGGGGGAAAAAATAAAGTATCGCACAGGTATAAGGCACTGAAGAAGTTTGTGGAATGGATTGGCACAAAAGATATTTAACGAATGCGAAACTGTATATCCCTATTCTATTGTATTAATTAAAAGGAAAGAATCACATGGCTACGGCGAAAACTACGAAAAAAGAAAAGACAGGAACAAAATCTAGAAAACTTGAAAGTTCCGAAGGATTTGAATTTGGCACTAAAGATATCGAAAAGACAATTCTTGAGTTGAGTGTCCAGGATAAAACGTCCAGTGAGATAGGAATAATACTCAGGGACAAATACGGCATTCCAGATGTGAAAAGCGCAACTGGAAAAAGGATAGTCCAGATTCTCAAGGACAAGGGGGTCGGTCCAAAAATCCCGGAGGAGTTGCAAGGGCTAATTCTTAAGGCAGTGGAGTTAAAAACGCACCTAGACCGAAATCCCAAAGACCTGCACAATAAGAAGGCTTTTCATGCTATTGAATCAAGAATAAGAAAGCTTGCCAAGTATTATAAACGCGAGAAAGTGCTTCCTGAAGATTGGGTTTATGACTTGAAAATGGCCAGAATATTGATTTCAAGATAAGTATGATTGAAAAGCTGGACGCGGTAGCAAGAGACGCTGCGCGAAAACTTGCAGCCTGCAACTACGTGCGAGTTATATCCCACAACGATGCTGACGGCATTACGTCTGCTGGCATCATTTGCAACGCCTTATACAGGGGCGGCATCTCATTTCATACAAGCATTGTAAGCCATCTTGGCGAAGATGTCATAAAAAGTTTAAATGACCAGATGATTGTTTTTTGCGACATGGGCAGCGGACAACCGGATTTGATTGCCCAACTCAAGGGCGATGTTGTCGTTATCGACCACCATACCCCGGCTACAACTGATACAAAGTACGTGCAAGTAAATCCACACCTGGTAGGCATTGACGGGGCATTTGAGCTCTCTGCATCAGGCACCACATACGCCGTAGCCAAACATTTGGGCAATAATGTAGATCTGGCTGGTCTTGCCATCGTGGGAGCAATAGGCGACCAGCAGGAGATGGTGAGTGCAAATAAAGACATCCTCGACGAGGCGGTGAAGCATAACATCATCACAATCAGCCATGGGCTGAGGATTGGCGATGGCGACATCGCTGATATATTGGAATATTCCACTGACCCGTATCTGGACATTAGCGGCGACCCGGAAAAAGTCCAGGCGTTTTTAAATGAGTTGAATATTCACGGAAACATCAGTGACCTAAAACCAGAAGAACTTCGCCGGTTAGCGTCTGCACTGGCATTGAAAGTTGCGAAAACGTCAGCAGACGCTGCCGAATCGCTGGTCGGAGAAAGATATGAGTTAAATCATGAAGTGGTACGGGATGCATTTCAGTTCAGGGATTTGCTCAATACCAGCGGCAAATTCAAGAAGGCGGATTTGGCATTATCCTTGTGTTTGAGAGATGGCAGTGCCATCGACGAGGCAAAGCAACTGCATTCAGAGTACCAGAAAAAGGTAGTGTCAGAGTTAAAGAAGGTGGAGAAGGACATAAAAGAAGGGAAAAGCATTCGATATGCATACTCCGGCGATAAAGACGTATCTGGAGCATTAGTCGGCAGTATCATCAAGTATGTCGCGCCCGATAAACCAATACTTGTGCTCACTAAGCAGGAGGGGAAAACAAAGATTTCTGCACGCGCCACCAAGAAGCTGGTCGAGAAGGGCGTGGATCTATCAATTGCGATGAGAGAAGGGGCAAACCAGGTTGGCGGAACTGGCGGTGGGCACAGCGTCGCATCAGGGGCAGCCATCCCTCCTGGAGAAGAAACAAAATTCATCGAAGCCGTGGATGGTATCGTAACAAAGCAGTTAGGTGAAGCGCATGAGATGTAGGGGTAAAATCATGACATCGCATGAAAATCCACGTGTCATCGCAGATTCTCTCAGGCCGGATAATACCGGATGCATCGAAACCAGCCATAAAGGCAAAAAAGTGATTACGGAGTTTAATGCTGATGAAATCGGAACACTAATAGCAAGCGTTGACGACTATCTGTTAAATCTTCAAATTGCCGAGGAAATGTCGCATGAATGAAGTTGAACTGAAGTTCCACCTGATAGGACAATTCAAGTTGAGCAAGAATGGCACAGAGGCAAAGGAAGACATAGCAGGCGTAATCGACGACGCAAATAAAAACATTCTGACAAAGGGCGCACCCAAGGGAAAAGGCGCAGAGGTTGTGAGCTGGAGCGTTGACGATGCCATTACGGTAGAGATCAGGTCAGACAGGTATGTTAGAGCTCACGATGCATTGCTCAGGCTGAGGAAAGCCCTGGTGAGCGCATTGGGCAAGTACCGCATTGGCATCAGGGGCATCGAAGTGGAAAAGTTTACCATCATCATACCAACTGAAAAACCCCTGAAGAAGTTAAAGATTCCATTTGTCAAGGACATGCAGTATAAAAACGGCAATATTCTGCTCGAATTGGATGTAGCAGAACCGCAGATAGAGGGTAGAGTGCCGGACCGCATCATCACCCTGATTGTCGACAAAATCAAGTCACAGAAATACGGCAAGAAGGAGCACTGGGAACTGCTCTGGGCGTCAAAGGAAAAGAAACCAAAGTTCACTAGCGACCCGACGCAGGAATTAATAGATAGGTGCTGGATTAAGCACGGCTCCTGCAAGGGGCAATGGATATTTGGCCCGCAAATTACCAAGGTGTTCAGGACACTTGAGCAAATCATCGAGGAGGAAGTTCTCAGACCGCTCGGATATCACGAGATGATATTCCCCAAGGTAGTGGCATGGGATGTCTGGAAAAAGTCAGGTCATGCCAAGGGCATTTATCCGGAGATGTATTATGTTTGTCCGCCAAAAACGAGAGATGAGGCGTACTGGGAAGATGTTATAGACCACTACAAGGTCACGTTAGAAGTGCCTCTGGATATGATTAAGGAGAAAATCGACAAACCCATCGGCGGCATGTGCTATGCACAATGCCCGCCTGGATGGGGTTTTCTGGAGGGTGAGACACTTCCAGATGATATACTGCCGATATGCGTCTTTGACAGGTCAGGAACGTCTCACAGGTATGAAAGTGGCGGCATCAGGGGCATTGAACGGGTGGACGAATTCCACAGAATAGAGCTAGTGTGGATCGGAACTCCCGAGCAAATAGCAGAGCATTCAAAAAAACTGCAGGAACGATACAAGAACATCTTTGAAGACATATTGGACCTGCAGTGGAGGATGGCATGGGTCACGCCGTGGTTCATGGCGCAGGAAGGGACAGGCGGGTTGTCAGAGAAAAAAGAAGTGGGAACGATTGATTATGAAGCGTTCATGCCTTACAGCAAAAAGTGGATGGAGTTCCAGAACGTGAGCAATAACGGCGGCAAATATCCAGCCGGCTTCAACGTAAAATTACAGAGCGGAAAAGAGCTCTGGTCCGGATGCTCCGGCATAGGATTGGAAAGATGGGTAGCGGCATTTTTCGCCCAGAAGGGACTCGATATGAAGGACTGGCCCAGCGATTTCAGGGAAAGGGTAAAGACGCTGCCAGAAGTTTTCAGGTTCCTATAACCGACAACGTTTATATATGCGTGATTACATTGGGTTTGAGCGCGAGGAGATTTATGGCAAGAAAAGAAGGATGGAAAGCAAAGAGTTGGTATGACATACTCGCCCCCGAAATGTTTGGCAGCGTGAATATAGGCCAGACACCAGTAGACGATTCAAAAAAATTGATTGGAAGAACCATTGAGTCTACGCTGGGTGATTTAACCAATGACTGGTCAAAGCAAAAGGTCAAAATGTTATTTAAGGTGCACGATGTCGCGGGTAAGAACGTACATACACAGTTCATCGGCCATAGGATGGCACACGACTATATGCGCTCCTTAATCAAAAGGAAGACGTCCAAGACCGATACCAACATCACTGCAGTGACAAAAGATGGATACAGGATGAAGGTTAAGCCAGCCTGTTTTACGATTAAACAAGCACACCACCCACAGATAAAGGCAATCAGGCAAGTTATGCATGACATTGTCATTGAAAGAGCGAAAAATCTGAACTTTAGCCAATTTGTCCAAGAAATCGTGCTCGGCAAAGTTGCATCCGATATCTACAAACAGGTCAAGTCCATCTACCCGCTGCGCAGAGTGGAAATCGTAAAGACCGAAGTCATCTCCACTGGCAAGCCTGCGAAGACGGAAGAAGTTCAACCAGAAGCTGCGGTTACGGGCTGATTGTTAAAATTTTAAATACAAAGCCATAGAAAGATTATACTATGGATATTGCAAACAAGGTTCTGCTAATTATTTTAGATGGTGCCTCAGACCGCCCTGTAAACGGGAAAACGCCGCTACAGCTGGCGAATACGCCCAACCTTGACAAAATCGCCAGCATGGGAATCTCAGGAATCATGGATACTATTGCGCCCGGTGTCAGACCGGGGTCTGATGTCGCTCATCTGGCACTGTTGGGGTATGACCCACGCGAGATGTATACTGGCAGGGGGCCATTTGAGGCTGCTGGCGCTGGAATCCCCGTGAAAAAAGGTGGTGTTGCTTTTAGGTGCAATTTTGCAACGAGAAGGAATAATGTAATCGTTGACAGAAGGGCGGGACGAATACGAGAAACAAATGAACTTATCAAAGCAATCCAAGAAGGCGTCCACCTGGACGTGGGATTTGTGTTCGAAAAATCAGCCGGGCACAGGGCTGCACTGGTTCTCAGGGGCGATGGACTGGACCCCAATGTCTCGGATTCTGATCCGAAGCACGATGGCGAAGCTGTCAGGAGTATCAGAGCGCTTAAGCCAGAAGCAGAAAGGACCGCCCGCATCATAAACGAATTCACCAAGCAAGTAGAATCCATCTTAGAGAGGCATCCTCTCAACGTAGAGCGGGTAAAGGCGGGCAAGCCACCTGCAAACACCATACTAATGAGAGGCGCGGGAACGGTGCCAGACATCAAGACTTTCTCAGAGAAGTACGGACTAAAAGGCGCCGTAATTGCTGCCACCGCACTGGTCATCGGCATTGGCAGGATATGTGGATTAAATTACATTGAGACGAAGGGTGCCACAGGCGGTACTGATTCGAATATTAATTCCAAAGTCAAGAACGCGATTGACGCGCTCAAAAAGCATGATTTTGTGTTGCTCAACATCAAGGGCACTGATGAGGCATCCCATGATGGAGATGCCGAGAAGAAGACAGGATTCATCAGCAAAATTGATGAAGTTCTAGCGCCGGTCGTTGGCCTGAAAGATACTCTGGTGGTTGTAACCGCTGACCATTCAACGCCTGTTGTGGTAAGAGATCACTCCGCAGACCCTGTTCCGGTGATGATTGCCGGGCCCGGCGTGAGGGCAGATGATGTTCGCGCATATGATGAGATAAGTGCCGCCACTGGAGGACTGAACCGCATCAGGGGCGTGGACTTAATGCCGATACTGATGGACCTCATTAACAGGACGGAGAAGTTTGGGGCATAGCGGCATTTATAAGCCAAAAGATGCCATATATTCTTGTAATCTAGAGGGGGAGTGATGGCATAGAGGCTCTAAAGACATTCATCGTGCCAGATAACACGAAAATGGAAGAGCGGACAATTGTAGTAGACGGGGATGTCATCGTCGGCAATCATTCTGAAATCGCCTATGGTTTTTTAGCACACTCCATCATCGCTGGCGAAGGGGTGAAAATCGATGGAGATGTGACGGCAGACGAAGACGTTAGACTCGATTTATGGTCAAATGTAAATGGCGACGTTAAAACGAAGAAGAATGCATATCTGGGTGAAAAGGTCAGCATCAACGGAAAATTAACCGTGAAAGGCGACCTGGACATTGGAACGGATGTGCACATCGAAAAAGGGTTTGAAGCCAAGGGCTGGATTATGATAAGAAATCCAGCCCCAATGATTGTGTACCTATTTCTGTATCTGACCGTACTTCTCGGGCTGGGCAGGGGCGAAGATGTAGAAAAAATACTCAGTGAACTGTTTGAGGAAGATGAATCCTTCAATGAGCGGGCGATGGTTCTGCCGAATGGGACGAAAGTTGCGCTTGATATTATCAAAACTTCGAAGAGGGCAGCCATCGGCAACAACTGCCACATACTGGGCAATCTGCAGGCAAGTTCAGTTGAGATTGGAGACAACTGCACGCTGTTTGGCAGTGTCAAAACAAAAGATGGTATTAAAATCGGGCAAGAAACCACGATTCATGGTAGCCTGGTTACAAAAGGTGCCGTTCACCTGGGTGAAAAAAGTCATGTGATGGGCAATATCGATGCTGACGCGATAATGATTCATGACGAAGCGAAAGTAGATGGAGCGATGAAGGCATCAAGGGGCACCTTCTTCATGCATAATAAAGAAGACGGGCAGCGCGAAGAGGAGTTCATATCACTGGATGTGTAGTTCCGTTTAACTTTAATAGTCATCCTGCCATTATTTAAATCGATATCAAATGACCGTATCCATTGGGCTTGCAGGAAAGCCAAATTCTGGAAAATCCACCTTTTTCAAGGCTGCAACACTTGTAGATGTGGAAATTGCATCGTATCCATTCACGACCATCGATGCCAATCACGGCATGTCACACGTGCGGACAAAATGCCCATGCAAGGAGCTTAAGATAAAGTGCGACAACTGCATAGACGGGAATCGGTTCGTCCCTATCGAATTAGTGGACGTCGCCGGTCTCGTTCCGGGTGCGCATCTTGGAAAAGGGCTGGGCAACGAGTTTTTGGATAATCTGCGACAGACACATGCAATCATACACGTGATAGACGCGTCTGGTAGCACGGATGCAGAGGGCAATATCATCGAGAGAGGAGCGCATGACCCAGTCGAGGATGTGCAATTTCTGGAAAAAGAGATGATGATGTGGTTGTATGGCATCATTAAGCGCCACTGGACTCAATTAACGCGAAAAATGCAACTTCAAGGCGCAAAGATTGAGCGCGCCCTTGCGGAACAATTGATGGGTGCTGGTGCAAGTGAAGCGCAGATCAAGACGACGCTGCACAATGCTTCGTTAGGAGATAAAATAACCGATTGGTCAGATGAAGATATACTCCGTCTGGCGGATGAAGTTAGAAAGGTCAGCAAACCAATGACGCTGGCAGCGAATAAGATTGATATTGCCCCTGAAGAGAACATCAAACGACTTGTATCGTTGGAGAATGATAGCTACATCATAGTTCCTGCGAGCGCTGCCGCTGAACTGGCGCTGAGAATGGCAGATAAAAAAGGCGCAATTAAATATCTGCCGGGAGACGCCGATTTCCAGATTGTAACGCCCGGGAAACTAACAAATGCACAGAGAGACGGATTAGAATGCATAAGAACTCTGATGAAAAAGTACGGCGGCACAGGCATCCAGCAATGCATAAACAAAGCGGTTTTTGAGTTATTAGACCACATCGTCGTTTATCCCGTAGAAGATGAAAACAAATTCACGGACAAAGATGGAAACGTGCTGCCTGATGCATTCCTGATGAAAAGAGGCGGAACGGCGCATGACCTGGCATACATGGTGCACACTGATTTAGGGGAGGGATTCTTGCATGCAGTTGATGCCAAGACGAAGCGCAGAATCAGCGAAGAGCACGTGCTGCAAGATGGTGACATCATCAAGATCGTTTCTACAAAGTAGTATCACTTTGTCTTTTCAACCTTTATCTTCTTAACTATGTCATTCGATAAAATCGTATTTGGTATCGTTACAATAGTTCCATCCTCCATCCTGATCTTTGTCGTCCTGAGGCCGATTTTTGTTACTTCTCCTTTTACGCCCCTGACTTCTATGATGTTTCCGATCCTGAATGGTCGATCTAAAAGGATGAATATACCCGAAATGGTGTTGGAAATGATGTCTTTGGATGCAAGCCCTATTGCCAGGGCTACCACACCAGCACCAGCGAGGAGGGGCATTATGATGCTGGTAACGTTCCATAGGACCAACACGAGATAAAACGCGATGAAATAAACTACAAATTTAGTTACATCACAGGATAAACTGATGATATCTCTGGGCATCCTCGCCCTCTTCCCGATATTTTTTATTTGCCTCCTTGCGATTCGTATAACAACGTACGAGCCGATAACTACGAGTAAGGTCTCGATTAGTTTGATTGTGACCAAGAGCAAACTATTCCCCAGACCCAAAAATTGTGCAATTGCCATACTTCTCCCTTTGAAGATACCATCCAAATATCTTTAAGCTTTGTCATCCACAAAGGAGGTTGAACAGATGTGACAAACCATGATCATATTTGCCTGGGCGTTGGTGGTAGGCATTGCGATATGCGTCCTGTATGGCATATTTGGCGGAGATGAGGCGCTAAAAGAGAAACACCCCATCCTGACGGAGGCGCTACATTGGGCGCACCACTGGTGGATTGGCCTGATCGCAATGGCGATTGGCACAGTCATAAAGAATGAGGCTTTATTGGGCTTTGGAACCGGGCTATTTATAGACGATAGAATCTATCATAGCCTGAAAGATTAATGGCAAGAAAGGTTTATTAGGATTGAGCGAGCACTGTGCGTAAAATTTAGAGGTAGTAATGGTGAGGTCATTTTATTCATACATACGGGATGCTTACAAAAAGCCAGAGGAGTCTTATGTAGATGGATTAAGGTGGCACAGGCTTCAGGTGTGGCGCAGGGAACCGGTTATTAAAAGAATAGACCGACCCACCAGGCTAGACAGGGCTAAAGAACTGGGATACAAGGCAAAAGAGGGGATAATCGTCGCACGCGTAACAGTACGACGCGGCGGTAGGAGAAAGTCAAGATATGTGCACGGGAGAAGGACAGCACACATGGGGAAAAACAAAGTCACGCCAGCCAAGAGCATTCAGCGCATTGCAGAGGAGAGGGCTGCGCGTAAGTACCCAAATATGGAAGTGTTGAATTCATACTGGGTCGCTGAGGACGGCAAGAAGAAATGGTATGAAGTAATACTTGTTGACCCAAACCATCCTGTCATTAAGAGTGATTCCACGCTCAACTGGATCTGCAACCCTACGCATAAAGGGCGCGTTTTTAGAGGAAAAACGTCTGCAGCCAAAAAAAGGCGAAGCAAGTGACCCATTATATTGCGCTAGAGACATTTGTACATGCAACCGAGGACGCGTCAAGGGTTGAGAGTGCCATGCGATTGTTTATTCCAGAAGATTGCAAAATCAATGTATCCAAGACCGAAGGGCACTTTAGGAACCCCATCACCGTTTTCACGGCAAAGCTAGAGAAAAAGGCATGCAAACCGTTTATAGAAATTGTAAAGAGATTGCCCGCGGCCGAATTATCCAAACTAAGAAGAGAAGTGGCACAGCGCGTTGATGGGGAGTGTAATTTTCATGTCAGATTTGACAAGCAATCAGCGTACAACGGCATTGTCAGATTGGCTTCAACCAACGATGCAATTGATATAATAATAAAGGTCGAGACATATCCATCTAAACGTGATAGCGCAATAAAAGTCATGGAGGATTTGTTGAGCGATGCCTAAGTATTATGACCTGCACGTACACTCGCATCCAGAAGGTGTAGATGCCCCAGATAAACTTGTTTCAATGGCGAAGAGATATGGATATGCCGGTATAGTAATCGCCAATCACTCTGACCACTGGAGCGAATTCGTCGGCGCTATTAGTGGTGTTGAAATTGTCGCTACACGCACTGCAGAGTTGAAAAAGAAAATCGAAGAGTATCGCCCCAAGGTGGAGATACTGCTTGTTCACGGCGGAGATGTAAAAATCAACAGGGCTGCCGTCGAGGATCCTAGGGTAGACATACTGGCACATCCTATTGGAAGAAATAACGAGTTCAATCATATTCTAGCCAAGCTCGCTGCTAAGAACGATGTCGCCATAGAGTTTAACATGGATGTACTTATCCACCTGAGAGGCAATCCCAGGATTTACGCCCTTTCCGACTTTCAGCACAATCTAAAATTGGCGAGAAAGTACGATGTTCCTATAATTCTTGCCAGCAATGCCATGTCCTGCTATGACCTGAGAGCGCCAAAAGAGATGGTTGCCCTGGCAAGCCTGTTTGGCATGAGTGAGGAAGAGGCAATCCTGGCGCTCAGCACGACGCCTATGAAAATCATCGAAACCAACAGGAAAAGAAAAAGCCCAGAATATGTGATAGAGGGTGTGGAGATAGTAAAATGAAACCGTTGCCACCCACACTACGGGAAAAAAGAAGGTATCTTGCATTTGAGGTCATGTCCGCCAGCAAAATAAGACGAGACAATTTCATAAGCGAATTGCAATCAGCATCCCAATCCCTGTTGGGCGACGTGGGAGCAAGCCAGTGTAACCTCTGGCTCATTAACTTCGATGGCACAAGGGGGATCTTAAGATGCGCCAGAGACAAAACAACGCTGGCAAGAGCGGTACTCGCCACTATTGATAAAATCGAGAGGGGCAATGTTAGCATCAGAGTCCTTGGCATTTCCGGAACGATAAAGGGCGTAACAGAAAAGTTTATAGAACGACGGGGCATACCCAAAGATACATTTATAGAACGTATGTGAAGTTAATTTAGGAGTGATATGCAATGCAAATGATGCCTCAAATGGCCTATGATAGGGCCATCACAGTTTTCAGCCCAGATGGGAGATTATTTCAGGTAGAGTATGCCAGGGAGGCGGTGAAAAGAGGGACGACTGCTATCGGCATAAAAGCGATAGATGGTGTTGTACTTTTAGTAGACAAGAGGATTACCAGCCGCCTACTTGATGTAGAATCAGTAGAGAAGATATTCAAAATCGACGACCATATAGGTGCTGCAACATCCGGATTGGTCGCTGACGCCAGGGTGCTAATCGATAGGTCACGGGTAGAAGCACAGGTAAACAGGATGACCTACAACGAGAAGATAGGAGTCGGAGTACTAGCCAAGAAGATTTGCGACCATATGCAGACTTACACACAATATGGCGGTGTGCGTCCGTATGGTACTGCCCTATTAATTGCAGGCGTCAACGATGATTCTATTGGGCTGTTTGAAACTGACCCAAGCGGCACATTACTAGAGTACAAGGCAACCAGCATCGGAGCTGGACGAAATGTTGTCATGGAAGTATTCGAGGCGCAGTACACGGATGATATCGACCTGAATGGCGCCATTTTACTCGCTATGGAGGCATTGTACAAGGCAACGGAAGGCAAGCTTGAAGCACGAACAATAGAAATTGGAGTCATCGAGTTTAAAACTAAAATGTTCAAAAAACTTACAACTGAAGATGCTGGCAAGTACGTCCAACAAGTCCTTGAGCAACATGCCTCCGAATCACGCGAGAAAACGTAGGCGATCCGTATGGTGACCCTGGACAAGGCGGTAGTGGCAAGATGCAAAAGTCATGGAGTGCATTTTGAGGTTTTAGTTGACCCAGACGCAGCACTAGCACTGAAAAGAGAGGAAGACATAAGCATTGACAAAGTGCTGGCCGTCGAAGACATATTTGAGGATGCGAGCAAGGGCGAGCGCAGCGCTGAAGAAGACCTGAAAAAAGCCTTCGGAACTACTGACGTACATTCTGCTGCAAGAGAAATAATTCTCAAGGGCGAGCTTCAGCTCACGTCTGAGCAGCGGAAACGGATGCAAGATGACAAACGCAGAAGGGTGATTGATACAATCGCCAGGAACGCCATCAATCCACAGACAGGAGGGCCGCACCCGCCAGCAAGGATAGAAAAAGCGATGGAGGAGGCTGGCATACATATCGACCCATTCAAAAAGGTGGATGAAATCGTCACCGAAGTAATGAAGAAAATCAGGCCCATTATACCCATCCGTTTTGAAGAAGTAAAAGTCGCAGTTAAGATACCACCCCAATATGCCGCAAAATCATATGGTGAAATCGCGGGTTTCGGGCATCTCGAAAAACAGGAATGGCAAAATGATGGGTCAGTGATTGTGGTTATTAAGATTCCAGCTGGAATGCAGGATGATTTGTATGGCTTGGTGAACCGCCTAACCAAAGGCGATGCCGAGACCAAACTATTAAGATAGATGGCGTGGTCATTAGGATGCTTGAGGTATGTTATTATGAGTAAAGACTTGGCAATTCCCGGCGACCTTCTATCGGATGATGTTAGATTAGCCGGGGAGGGCACATATATTGAAGATGAGAAGGTGTACGCTTCAGTATGTGGAGTCGTAGATAGGGGAGAGAAGATTAGAGTAGCGCCGCTAACAGGAAAATACATGCCATGCAGCGGCGATGTTGTAATTGGAAAGATAATAGATGTGCGCTTTTCAAGTTGGACGGTTGATATCAACTCGCCGTATGAAGCACGTTTACACATCTCAGAATACCCGAAGCGGATAAACCCCGGAGAGGCGAATCAACACCTCGGAATAGGCGAGTTGATTATCGCCAAGGTGACAGGTGTAGATGCAGCCATGAGGGTCGACCTCACCATGAGGGATGGCGGAAAAGCCATTAGAAGTGGCAGATTAATTGAGATATCACACACCAAGATTCCCAGAGCGATAGGACGGGGCGGGTCAATGATAAATTTGATAAAAAATGAGACAAATTGTGACATTTTTGTTAGCCAGAATGGGCGCATCTGGATTAATGGCAGAGAAGACATGGTAACTCTTGCTGCTGATGCACTGCTGAAAATTGAACAAGAGGCGCACATGTTTGGATTGACAGATACAATTAGAGAATTTATAGAAAATGCAAAGAGGGATAGAAAATGAAAGGCAAACCTGAAAAACTTATAGTGAAGGGTAAGCGGCTCGATGGAAGAAAATTAGATGAGCTTAGGCCCGTCAAGATTGAAATAGGTGTTTTAAAAAGGGCAGACGGTTCGTGTTACTTGGAGATAGGCAATAACAAAGTGATGGCTGCAGTGTATGGGCCAAGAGAGGTTCATCCACGCCATGTCCAAGAGGCTACCAGGGCAATTGTTAGATATAGATATAATATGGCATCATTTTCCGTAGAAGACAGAAAAAGGCCAGGACCTGACCGCCGCTCCATTGAGATATCAAAAGTGAGTAGAGAGTCATTTGAGCCCATGGTCATCAAGGAGTGTTTTCCCAAGGCAGCAGTAGATATTTTCGTGGAAATACTGCAGGCAGATGCAGGCACTAGAACTGCAGGAATTAATGCAGCATCACTTGCATTGGCAGATGCAGGCATTCCAATGAGAGGATTGGTGTCCTCTTGTGCAGCTGGAAAAGTAGATGGGCAAATTATCCTTGACCCCATGAAAGAGGAAGACAACTATGGCGAAGCAGATATGCCAATCGCGATGGTAGCGCCGGATAATGTCACGCTGTTGCAAATGGATGGTCATTTCACCAAAGATGAATTTAAACAGGCATTTGAGCTGGCCAAGAAGGGCTGCGCGCAAATCTACGAGATGCAGCGACAGGCATTAATTGCAAAATATGGTGCGGAGGGGAAACAATGAGCGATAATATCGTTGCTGAAATTAAAAAGGAGTACATATACGACCTGGCAAAAAGAGATGAGCGTGCAGATGGTAGAGCGTTAGACCAATATAGGAACATCTCCATTGAAACTGGGGTAATAAGCAAAGCCGAAGGGTCTGCACGCGTTCAGATTGGGGACACCCAAGTGCTTGTGGGCGTGAAGATTCAACCTGGTGAACCTTTTCCAGACACGCCAGATAAAGGTGTTATCATCACAAATGCGGAACTGATCCCACTTGCATCTCCTACCTTTGAGTCAGGGCCGCCAAGGGAGGGTGCGATCGAATTAGCAAGAGTTGTTGACAGGGGAATCAGGGAATCAGGCGCACTTGACCTGGCGAAACTCTGTATCGAAGAGGGAGTCAAGGTCTGGATGGTCTTCATCGATGTGCATGTGCTGGACTATGATGGCAATCTGATAGATGCTGCTGCGCTTGGTGCGATTGCAGCACTGTTAAATGCCAAGTTGCCAAACGAGCGATATGACATGGGCAAGGATGCTCAGTTATCAGTAGAAGATTTGCCGGTAGCTGTCACCGTCGCAGAGATAGGGGGCAAGCTTCTGGTCGACCCATGTTTAGAAGAAGAGCAAATCACACCCACAAAACTGACGATGATTTTCAACAAGGATGACGCCGTAGCAGGGATGCAAAAAAGTGGAACGGGCATGCTTACCTCCGAACAGGTATACCAAGCAATTGAGATGGCATCCAAAAAAGCAAAAGAAATACGAAAGAAATTCTTGGAGAAGGGTTAATGGCCAAGTTGAAGAAGGTCGGGTCTGCTGGTCGTTTCGGCCCCAGATATGGGCGAAAAAATAGGAAGAAGATAGCAAGCATCGAAGAGCAGACGCGCGGGCCGCATACATGTCCACAATGCGGCTACGCATCCGTATCGCGAGTTGGGGCGGGCATCTGGCGCTGCGCAAAATGTAAGTTCACGTTTGCTGGCGGTGCCTATGTGCCACAGACGCCAGTGGGAAAAACACAAACACCTAGTGGCGACATAAAGGAGGCTGAGCATGGTGTATAGATGCGCCAGATGCAAGCAGGTTATAGAAATTGACACGGAAGCTGGTGGTGTCCGGTGCTCATACTGCGGACACAGGATACTCCTGAAGGAAAGAGGCGCTACCATCAAAAGGGTCAATGCCAAATGATTTCATCTGTGTTTGAGATTGAATTAGGAGAATATACTGACACAGTGTACCGCTCTTTATGCCCAGAACTTGATGATGTGCCATCCCCGCGGTCTGGTGTCACCTTAGAACTGGAGGGCGGCACGATTAAACTCAGCATAGAGGCAAGCGATATTGTTTCGCTTAGGGCAGCGCTGAATACATGGCTGAGGCTGGTTAAGATTGCGCATGAGATGGCAAAGATGTGATTATGAACGCCTCACAATTATTAAGTCAGGTTAATTTAATTGGGATGATGACATAGGAAGTGTGATAGAATGAGTACTGAATTACCCCCGCAGATTCAAAACCAATTGGCACAGTTGCAACAGGTACAGCAGCAGGCACAGGCAATATATGCGCAAAAAACGCAAATGGAGTTGATGCTCCGCGAGGCCGAGCAAGCATTGGAAGAGTTAGAGAAACTGGGCAAGGACGCGGTGGTCTACAAGGGCGTCGGCCAGTTATTGATTAAATCTGAGAAAAACGCCATGAAAGAGGACTTGGCAGAGAAAAAGGAGACGCTGACGCTCAGGTTAAAAACGCTTGAAAAGCAGGAAGAGAGGATTCAAAAGCGCTTCCAGGAACTTCAAGAGCAAATCAAGGCAGCTCTGGGCAAGAAAGAGAGTGCTGGGTATGGGTAGGGAAGTGAGCGATTAGGAAGGGGTAAAAAGAATTGTGATGACGGTAGAATTATTATTAGAACGTATATTCAGAGGAAAGTTCAAAATAGAATGGGTGACGAAAAGAGCAATAAAGGTAGATCAATTCTTCTTTCGTCTTGCCCTTTTTCACTTGCTTAAACCTGAAACTGCATTGACATACATAAAACAACTTAAAGAAATTCTCGAGAGGTATGCAGAAGAATTAAAGTGATTTTGAAGCCTAATCGTCATTGCTTCTTCAGCATCAACCTGTTTATCGCGCTTACTAATGCTTCCACAGATGCCATGACAATATCCTCACGTGCAGCTCTTGCTGTGACAATATTTCCCTCTTCATCCTCCACGCCAATCGTCACCTCGGCCAGTGCATCTGAGCCGCCGGTAATGGCGTCCAGCCTATAATCCCGCAATTTTATTTTTGCTTTCTTTCCAAGAATAGCCTGCACTGCTTTCAGCGCAGCGTCGACTGGTCCAACGCCAGTCTGAGTTCCCGTTTTTTGCTTTCCGTGAACTTTTGCCTTGATTGTGGCTGTAGGCGGGACCTTGCTGCCTGTCGTAACCGAAACCTCTTCCAGCACAATCGCCTGCTCCCCTTTGGCCACCTCGCCAGTGACGGCTTCAGCAATCGCGTAAAGGTCTACATCTGTTACTCTCTTCCCTTTGTCGCCCAGGTCCTTAATCCGCTGCATTATTTCATCAAGTTGTACAGCCGTCGGTTTCACGCCCGCCTCATGCAACGCCTTCTTTACGGCATGCTTCCCGGCATGCTTTCCAACTACTATGCGGCGCCTATGCCCCACCATCTCGGGCGTCATCACCCCTGGCTCAAAGGTCTCTGCCTTCCTGAGCACGCCGTGTGTGTGAATGCCGGATTCATGAGAGAAGGCATTCTCTCCAACCACTGGCGTGTTAGGTGGTATATGAATTCCAGACAGACGCTCTACCAACCGTGACGTCTCGACCAGATACTTGGTTTTGATATTCGTTTTGACGCCGTAGATAGAATGGAGGCTCATGACCGTTTCTTCCAGAGAGGCATTTCCAGCCCTCTCACCAAGACCGTTGACGGTCACCTGGACCTGTTGCGCCCCCGCCTCTACAGCGGCAAGGGTATTCGCCACGGCCAGCCCAAAATCGTTGTGACAGTGCACGTCAATGGGGACCTTTATCACGTTGCAAATATCGCCGATAAATTCATACATCGCCGATGGCACCATCACGCCCACGGTATCTGGAACGTTGATGATATCTGCACCAGCTTTCTCAACACCCTGATAGACCTTGAGCAGGTAATCCATGTCAGTCCTGGTGGCATCCATGGCAGAGAAGAGACATGTTACACCATGCTTTTTGATGTATTCAACTGCATCTACTGCAAGCTGCAGTACCTCTTCTTTGCTCTTCTTGATCGTGTACTTGATCTGGATGTCCGAAGTTGGAATGAAGGCATGGATTATATCCACCCCACAATCCAGACATGCATCGATATCGGATTTGGTCACCCTGGATAGCCCACATATCTTTGAGTTTAGCCCGGCATGAGCGATTTTTTTCACTGACTCCCTCTCGCCCTTTGATGCAATTGGAAAACCAGCCTCGATTATGTCAACACCCAGTTTATCCAGCTGATGCGCTATAACGAGCTTGTTATGAGATGTTAGAGATACACCAGGCGTTTGCTCCCCATCCCTAAGCGTGGTATCAAATATCTTAACGTTTTTATGCATACCCTTGCGAATCGACTCAATGTAGTAAAAGGCGATCCCTCGCTTTACTTTCTTTCACCATGATATCAACTGTTAATTGTGCATCAGATTATAAAACACTTTCTTCAGCACATCAAGTATATAACACCAAACAAGATAATACTTCAATGAAGGAAGGGTGAAAATATGGGAAGAATTTGTGCGTTTTGTGGAGCGCCTATACCGATCGAGTCCGAGCAGATTTACTGCTCTAAGTGCCTGAACAGAATGGCGATGAAGATGCCAGTGCGAGATATCATGATCTCAAATGTCATTACAGCCGGTGGCAGCACGACGGCATTAGAAGGGGCACGAAAGATGGTAGAGCACAAGATAGGTAGCCTGGTAATAACCGAGGACGACAAACCCATCGGCATCGTGACCGAACGAGATATGATACAAAAGGTCATGTCCAAGGACATAGCGCCCAGTTCAGTGAGGTTAAAGGATGTGATGTCTCAACCACTGGTTACCATCAAACCTGATGAGGGCCTATCGAGTGTGGCACAAAAAATGCTGGAGAAGAACATACGAAGATTGCCCATTGTCGAGAACGACAAATTGGTTGGCATCATCACCGATGCCGATATGATATCGTTTGCGTCCAGCGTTACAGACACCCTTACAAAGTTGATGGAGACAAACTTCAAAGGACATGTGCATCAGCTGATCAGGGAAGAGAAGAAGAGGAAATAAGATAGGTTCATTGGGAGGTAGTAGTATAGCGGACAGAAAAAATACAATACTTTTTATTGTAGGCTTATACGTTTTCCTCCTCTCCATCGTTGGGATGGGTAATGCAGCAAAAGCCATGGGACAACCATTTGCAGACCTCGTGCTTGGAGGTGTGTCCAATCCCATAGCAGGGTTATTTGCTGGCATGCTGGCAACGTCTCTGATTCAAAGCAGCAGCGCAACGACTTCCATGGTCGTAGCCCTGGTAGCCAGTGGCACTTTGAATTTGGAGATGGCAATACCGGTTATAATGGGTGCAAACATGGGCACGACCGTGACAAATACGCTGGTCTCCCTGGGACACGTCACGCGGAAGGATGAATTTAGAAGAGCTTTCGCAGCAAGCACTATCCACGATATCTTTAATTTACTGTGCATCTTAGTTGTCTTTCCTCTCCAGTATTATACGAACTTTCTAGGCATACTTTCCAATAACGTGGCGCTGGTTTTGATAGGGAAAGAAGCAATCAAATTTCCAAGTCCTGTGAAGATTGTAACCGCGCCCGTCGTAGACTTTTTCGCGCGATACGTTCCCTCCATCGTGTTAATGATTGCATTCGTTATTTTATTATTCATCGGGTTGAAACTCATGACAGATTCCATGAAGGTCATAATGACCGGTAGATTGAGGAGAGCTATAGACACGACATTCAGTAAACCAAAAAAGAGCTTCTTGACCGGTCTAACATTTACGGCTATAATACAGAGCAGCAGCATAACCACTTCATTAGTTGTTCCACTTGCTGGAGCTGGTTTAGCAACTACAGCAATGGTATTTCCATATGCACTGGGGGCGAACATCGGCACGACGGTAACTGCCCTGATAGCAGCCCTTGCGACAGGGAGCACGATAGCCATAGCAGCTGCCCTTGCACACCTATTCTTCAATGTCATCGGAATATGTATATGGTATCCATTAAAAAAGGTGCCCATAGGAATATCTGAACGACTGGCTGATACTATGCAAGCGCATGGGAGTTATGCAATAATCTATATAATCATAGCGTTCTTCATAATACCTGCTATGGTGATAACGTTGTTATATTGAGGTGGACGAATGGTCTTTAAATTGATAAGCGAAATCGTAAAAGGGAACATTGTGCTCCAAGAACTGTCAGGTGGTATCAGAGATATGTACAAAACCTCCAGGGAGATGTACAAGGACGTATGGATAGCGATACTGACCAAAGATAAAGACCTGGCGCAGAGAGCTCTGAAGAGAGATGATGAAGTCAATGCCAAAGAAGTAAAAATTAGAGAGAATTCATTGAAATATATAGCGACATCGATGATTCCCGTGGATGTCACGATCGCTTTTTCCATGATAGATCTGGCATCGATATTGGAATCAATGGCGGACTATGCTTGTGTGTTGGCCAAGATGTGTATTGGCGGCAGAATAAGATATGAAAAAGGGGAAAAGTACTCAAAGATGCTGGAAAAAGCCGACCAAATCATTGTGGATATGTTTGACAATGCGCTTGTTGCCCTGGAAGAAGAGGACAGAAAGAGGGCCAAGAAAGTCGTGAAGCAATATGACGATGTGCTTAATCTTCAGAAAGAGCTAATGGAAAAAATAGACGAGGATAAAAGAATAGAGCCGGGCAGAGCGGGCGGATTGGTGATGGCAATGAACAGCTTTGCACGGATTGGCAGGAAATTGAGTTTGGTTGCAGGCTGCGTTTTAAAACCATATCCGATGTTGAGGCATTGAGCATGCGTTTACCAGATGCACAGGCAAGACACCCAGATGTTCTGATTGACCTGACAAGAGTGGGCGTCACCAACGTGAAGAAACTTGTAGAGGTCGCCAGAGAAGGAAAGAGGCCGGTCATTCTAATTTCCACATTTGATGTATTTGTGGACCTGCCTTCTGATAGGAAGGGTGCCAACCTCTCACGTAATTTTGAGGCGATCGATGAGGTACTGGAAGAAGCGATAGCCGCGCCAGTTTATGAGATTGAAGAACTCTGCAGCGAGGTGGCGCGCCGCCTGCTTAATCGGCACGAGTATGCTTCTAAGGCAGAGGTAAGAATGAGGAGCGAATACATCATCAAGCACCAAACACCCAAGACGAAAACTAAATGCCAGGAAGTGGTGAAGATCTTCGCTGGTGCAGTTGCCACCAGGGCAGAGGAGAGTGTCAGAAAGACAGTAGGCGTAGAAGTGGTTGGCATGACCGCCTGTCCATGCGTGCAGGAAATCATGCGCGAGAAG
Source organism: Methanocellales archaeon (assembly GCA_030610945.1). GTDB lineage: Archaea > Halobacteriota > UBA148 > UBA148 > JAUWXC01 > JAUWXC01. The sequence continues at coordinate 36,946 of JAUWQV010000003.1, forward strand.
GCTAAAAACGAATTGCTAGAATTAAACGTACCGGAGGCAGCGATTAACGCATTTCTCGATAAGATTCCAATGGCCACGCACAATCAGAGGGGGAAAGGGTCAGTATCTATCGAAGTGCATGAAGGGCAGGATGTCAGGATAGAGAAACTGATTGAGGTAATAAAGAACTCGATGAGCTCACAGATTTATGAATTATTGAAGCGCCCTGATGAAATCTTCGTTGTAGAAAGTGCACACAGAAATCCTAAATTTGCAGAGGATTGTGTAAGGCTGATGGCACAGATGGTCGTGCAGACGTTCCAAAATCTGCCAGATGAATCCATTGTGACGATTAAACAGACCAACGAGGAGAGCATTCATCAGCACGATGTATTTGCAGAGCGCATAGCCACGATGGGCGAGCTCAGGTCAGAGATGTCACAGTAACTAAATGAGCCAACAGAATGATACCGGGTGCTCTCTCAAACATCTCCAGAATTCAAGATTTTAAAAAGGATGTGTCAAAAATAAAATGATAGGTATTTTATACATGGTGCGATAAGTAGGAACTATATGGCCGAATACAAACTTGGAGTATCAGAGCTGGACAAAATTCTCGGCGATGTCAGGGGTGGGTCGAACATAATGCTGATAGGTCCGGCAATGTGCAAGAAGGATTCTCTGGTTTACGACATTGTACATGCAAGCCTTCTCCATGGAGAGAATGTCATCCTCGTGACGACAGAGGAAACAGGTAGCGGCATATTGAAATGGTTTAAACAACACGAGCTGGGGATAAACAGAGGGCAGCTTGGGATTGTGGACTGTGTCTCGACCTCGCTTGGTATAAGGGTCTCGGATACGGAAAACATAAAGATGGCACCCAGCCCATTGGACCTAACTGGAATTGGAATTAAAATAAGTGAGTTCTTAAGGCAATTTAATGGGAGTGGAAAGCAAAAAACAAGATTAATTATCAACTCCATATCGACGATACTGATGTATTCCAATTTACAAACTGTTTTTAGATTCCTGCATGTTTTCACAGGCCGGATTAAAGCTGCAGATGCTATTGGCATCTACGTGCTCGAGAACGGTATGCACGACGATAAAACCGTTGCAACGCTCAAGAAATTGTTTGACGGTGTGATTGAAATCAAAGAAGAAAATGACGAATTCTTCATCAAGGCAATGGGATTAGGGGCGAAGCCAACCGGATGGATTGAGTACAATGTCGATAGAGCGGAAAGCATGCTGCAGACTACGCGTAGCTTAAACAAAGTGTAAGCGTGGCGTGTCGCGTGTCACTGACCAATGAATTTGTTTAGATGTAAATATGCCTCCTTCTTCCTTAACAATCATCTTCTTCATGATCACATTCGATGGGAAGAGACCATAGGCCCAGCAAGGGCAGATGTGCCACATTAACTTTATACATCATGGTTCACTATAAAAGTCTGGATAGAAAAGAACTCAGGACGTAATAGAGATGAAGAGAACATTTAGTGTTGTTGTAGAGAGAGATGAAGATAGATATTATGTTGCCTCAGTTCCAGAGCTCCCAGGCTGTCACACTCAAGCTAAAACTTTAGATGGATTAATTCGACGCATAAAAGAGGCCATACTATTATACCTCGACGTAGAGAAAGAAGCAAAGGATATCATCACAGAATTTGTCGGTGTCCAACTGGTAGAGGTAAATGAAGCTTAAACCTCTTCCTCCAGGCAAACTTATCAAAATTTTAGAGAAGATAGGCTTTCAGAGAATGAGACAGAAGGGAGGTCATGTGTTTCTTAAACATCCTGATGGGAGAACCACCGTAGTACCAGTTCATAGAGGAGAAGAAATTGGAAGAGGCTTGCTGAGAAAAATTATTAAAGACACTAGGCTCACAAGAGAGGAATTTTTGGAACTTGTTGAGGATACATAGCACTCTTCTCAAGGACGTCTATTCTTCAGATAAAGATTAATCCACGAAAAATATCGCAATAGTTAAAGCTCCATGACCATTATGATAGATGAATATGAACACATATTGTGTTCGATAGTATACAATTTTTGCTCAACAGAAACAAGTCTTTACGTTTTTGAATGGTAGAGTTTGACGTTCAGAAGTACTGAAAATAAAAATATCAAAAGATTTATATCTAAGTAATAGGTAAAATAATAAATGTCTGAGGGGATGGAAAAGTAAAAACGGTCGTTGAACTTCAGATCTAATTTTGGGATGGGTTGGATCAGGTTGAAGTATCCTCCTAGGAAGGGGTTGAGTATGAGTGAGGAAACTTTGAAAGAATGTAATTTGGATTGTGAATGTCAGATTGAAGGAATTTGTTGTGTAGATGTGCGTGAAAGTGGTAGCTCCTGCGAGGCTCGAAACCTGCAAGGGCAATACCCGTCCTAACGGATTAAAGGACGGAGTAACAAAATGGAGGAAAAAAATAGTGAACATAAAAGAGAAGAAGATAAACGCATTCGGCAGGTCGATTTCGGCGATAGCGGTCGTCCTGATGCTACTCACGACAGGGATTGCGGGAGCGGCATTGGTGTCAGTCTACTTCACGACGGCAGGGACTGTAAACGTTTCTGCGCCGTTAAGTGTCAGCCCAACAACCTATGAGGTGCCTTTAGTGGCAGGTAATACACACGAGGTAACACTTGAAGTAACCAACAGCGCAGATGTGGCGATACCCGCCAATTTGGTGACAGTAGCATCAGATGACATCTCTGTAACATACTTAGATGCAAATCGTGTGCCAATAGTACATCCAGTAGCAATTATGCCAGGAACCACAACAATATATGCACACATAGAACTAAGACCAGACCTTACAGGAGACGACTATGTAATCACAACAACGGCAGTACCAGTAGCAAATCGCAAAGCACTCATTCTTGAGAACAAAGACCCAGCAGATGCATGGAATATCATAGACGACAATAGAGTTGCAACATTGATATACAATCCACGTGGCAATAATTTCAACTACGCATTGATTGGCTCTGGTCTTGAGCCTAACACTGAATACAGTCTAATCTACTATGCAGACAAAGCAGAAAGATTTACGTACTGGGGTGGCGACAACCCAGGTGCACTAATCGGAATTGGAACAACTACTACTAACGGAAACCTTGCTATGGATGGCAGCATAAACCTTAACATGAACCTTCCGTGCCCACCAGATGCAAACATAGACGGAGTAGACTACACAATAGAGGACGGATACAGTAACGCACATGGTGCAAAGTTGTGGCTCGTACCATCATCTGATTACAATGAAGGCGAAAAGAGAGTAACAGTATATAACCCAACCGACTATCTCTTCGAGACAGACCTAATCAGCTACACCGACACGAACATAAATTAAACAATGAAGGGGTTTACGCCCCTTCCCATTTTATTTGTTCCCTGCTCGGTTGAAATCCAAGAGGGGGCGGGAGAAGAAAATGAAAAAAACGATCGCAGTCGGAATCGTGTCACTGTTGCTGCTGAGCGGTATCGCCGCATCCGCAGAGGACTGGGTGATACAAGGATTCCCGAATCAGATGACTGCTGGTTCAACTTACGAGGCATATTACACGTTCGAGAGTACACCTAACATTCCAATACAAGTCAACCTAACTATTTCAAACTCACAGTTAAATGAGAGTGGAGAATGGCTCGTCAATATCACAATAGATGGCAACGAAACTAATTGCACCGAGGTCAGTGCGGGCAATTTCAGCACAGGTGAATGCGATATTGAAGCAAGAGAGCACGACCTCAGGATAAGCGTATCATCGCTACCTAACATCCTGCCAGATACATACGACATTACTGTTGAGATATGGTCATCGAAAGTCATGGTCTATTCGGACATCACACACGTTGGGGGCGGAGGGGGTCGTAGGGCGACGCCAACGCCGAGTCCGACGCCTACCGTAACACCAACGATAACTCCAACCGTCACGCCTACAGTAATACCCACGCCAACACCAATACCCACACCTACACCAGTACCAGTGACGGTCTTCGGAATGAGGGTTCCAGGCTTTGAAGCCGTATTTGCGATACTCGGATTACTGGCAGTGGCATATCTGATGAGAAGAAGATGACCAGGAAGAAGATAACAAGGCCATACCCTTCTCGGGTAACGCTGCCCGCCTTCAACGCCAGCCTGCGAATCTGATGAATCAACCGATTAAGGGGGGCAAGTAATACATGCATGACGGCAAGATAGCAAAAAGGGTTTCGGGGAGCATCCTCAAGGTTGGCGTTATAGTTTTAGTGAACGGTCTACTATCCAGGAGACGATTTCTACTCAGTCTGGGAGATGGAGCCATGTCATGGATACTGGCTCTACATGACGGCGGACGGTGTTATCATTCCTCCAGCGAGTCAACGTGAAGAGGTGGTATGAACAAATACAGGCTTGGAATAACGGAACTGGATAAAGTCTTAGGTGAAATAGAGAGCGGATCAAACATACTGCTGATCGGACCGGCGATGTGCGGGAAAAATGCCCTGGTTTACGACATTTTGTGTGCAGGCCTCATCAATGGAGAGGGTAGCATCCTCGTGACGACGGAAGAGATGGGTGGGAGCGTGCTCAAACAATTTAAACAAGACGAGCTGGATACGAGCATGATGCGAGTGGGAATTGTAGATTGCGTCTCGACCTTGCTGGGGATTGAAGTCGCAGATGTGGAAAACGTAAGGATGGCTACCAGCCCGTTGGACATAACCGGAATTGGCGTCAAGATAAGCCAGTTTTTTGAGCAGTTTCATATGAGAGACCGCGTCCAGAAAACGAGGCTAATCGTTAACTCCCTGTCAACGATGTTGATGTACTCCAACCTACAGACCGTCTTCAGGTTTTTACACGTTTTCACAGGCCGGATTAAAGCTGCAGATGCTATTGGTATCTACGTGCTCGAAGCCGGTATGCATGATGATAGGACGGTTGCGACGCTCAAACCATTGTTCGACGGTGTAATCGAGATAGGGGAAGAGGGCGATCAATTCTTTATCAGGGTAAAGATGGGAGCGAAGCCAACCGAGTGGATAGGGTACGATATCGATAGGACGAAAAACGTGACGCAACTTAAGCGTGGTGTGTCGCGTGTCAGTCGATGAATCCCCTATTCAAACATTTCTTCTAGTCAAGATTGGTGAGAATAACGATGTCGACGAGGTATGTAGAATGATTGCAGAGGTTCACGAGGTGTCCTCGGCAGTTCATAAGGTGTTAGGACACTACGACCTCCTTGTCGAATGTGCTGGCGACACCAAACACATTGAAGAGAAGATAGTAAATCCATTGACAGAAAGGCAGAATATCATTCATTCCCTGGTCGATATCAATTCATTAAATTTGGCATATGAATTTATTGAGAATCCATAAGCTATGAAAGAACCTTGTTCTGAGATGAAATCTGATAAAGGCACGGATTGGAAAAGACTTTAATCTGTTCAAGATGTTAATCGCCTTAAAATCGTCAATCGAAAGGCTTAAGTTTTAGAACTTTTTATTATATTCTATGAAAAAACACAAGATTGTGGCAAAAAGTTCAATACGCCATAGGCTTAAACGAAGTGTATCGAAAAGTGAATTTTCGGTACTTGAAGCGATTCGTTCCTCTAATCTAACAATATTTAGCCCCAGGGATATTGAGAGGCTGATGGGCATAGAAAAAAGGAAATGCTACCAATTGGTTTATCGGATGAAGCAGAAAGGGCTGATCTCGGAGATCGAAAATGGAAAGTACGTGGTAATTGTGCCACCACCAGAGCCAGACATCTTGAGCATTGCATCCTATCTGGTTTTTCCGGCATACGTCAGTTTTTGGACTGCCCTTAGTTTCCATGGATACACAGAGCAGTTACCGATGACCATTTTCATCGCAACCACAAAGCGAAAGCAAAAAATGGAGTGCCATGGCACGCAAATCAGGTTTGTCACGTTATCGCCATCACGCTTTTTTGGATATGCTGAAGTGGATGGAATAATCATGGCCGATAAAGAGAAATCGCTCATCGACTCGTTACTGCTGCCAAGGTATGCTGGCGGTATGGTCGAAGTTGCCAAGTGTCTGTCCAACGCCTGGCGGGACGTCAACGTAAAAACACTCGTTGACTATGTGTTGCGTATGGAAAATAAATCGCTGACCAAGCGGATGGGGTATTTAATAAAAGTATTAGATTTGCCCATCAAGACATCGCTGATACGTCAATTAAAGGATAACATTGGAAAAGGGTATTCGCTGCTGGATCCATCAGGCCCCAAGGAGGGTGGCTATGATGAAGAGTGGATGCTAAGGCAAAATATCTCGATCAAACGAATCCGGGAGGCGATATATTGATCACCAAAAGGCAGCTCGCCGAATTTGCGAGAAAAAATCACATCGGGCAGTATTACCAAGAGAAGGACTATTTGCAAACCACGTTCTTATATGCCATCTATCGCATCACCGATGAGATCGTGTTCAAGGGCGGTACGTGTCTAAAACTGGCATACAAATACCCACGATTCTCTGAGGATTTGGACTTTAACAGCACCCTTGAGCCCGGGACATTAAAGAAAATGGTACATCAAGCGCTAAAAAACATCGCACTCCTCGGCATGACGTTCAGCTTCGACAAAGAAGAACTGTTCGAAGAAGCCTATACGGCGAGGATTAGGTTCAAGGGGCCGCGATTTACCGGGAGCCGGATGTCGACAAATACCATACAAATAGATATCGGTGCACGCGGTGGCTCTATTCAGAAACCGCGATGGGTTCAGATCACGCCCGAATATCCAGATGTGCCGACGTTCCTTTTGCTCGCGATGACCAAAGAGGAAATCTTGGCGGAAAAACTCAGGGCACTGTCGATGCGCTCTGCACCCAGAGACCTGTTCGATGTTTGGTGTTTGATACAAGACGTTAAGATAAACCACTCGCTATTCGAGGCAAAGTTGTCCTCTGTCGGGTTGAAGCTTGGCAAGTTGAAGTTTCCGGAAAAAGCTGAATATGAAAGGGACATGAAGAATTTGTTGCCCATGTCACGTGTGCCCGATTATGAGCAGGTGGTGGACGACATAACAAGGGGGATAGAACACCCCTAACATCACTCGCTGAAATGATGTTACACTTCATCTGATACGTGTAAATCGCTTGATCCAGCCGTTCCCTCATATGCAGTTCTGAGTGCTATGCATGCTGCCAGTATGATCGGGCCGATGAACATCGTTTCCGCGTCGGCTCCTCGGCAAGTAAAAAATATATGTGATTTACTTTTAAACATAGAATGGAAACTTAGGTTTTGTTGTTTACAAGTAAAAAAAAGAGTGGGATAACATCCACTCCAACATCATGATTTGAGGCAATCTTTGTGATCATCGGATTGCTGACAGTGATATATTTAATCAGAAGAAGGTGATCTCATCTTAATTTTCCTTTTCTTTTGGAAAAAGGTTATTAGTGAATCTCACACTAGTTGGATAGGATGTTCACATTTGATAAGGTAATACCCGACGAGAGAATGCGCGATGATCTAACAGAAGTTTTTCTTGGCGCAAGCATCCTCGTCATGAGCTGGGGCTTGGTCACCGCCATACATGAGTTCTTTCATGCGCTCACCGCCACAGCTCTGGGATACGAGATCGCTTTGATAGACATACAGTTTACTTTCGGCTCGTTGACCGTGCAGGGGGCGATGAGCCCGATGGATACGGTGATAGTAGCCATGGCAGGCACCGTAGGGCTCACCGCAATCGGGGTTGTTTTTATCTATGTTTTACGAAGTAGAATCTTAAACATGGTGGGCGTGGTCTTTCTCGTCAGGGCATGGATCGATTCACTGCCGTTATATAACTTCGACGGGGCATATGTTGCGCAAAACTCTGGCTTAATCCTGGCATGGATGGTAGCCATTATGATGGTCATCGTCAGCGGGGGAGCGGTCATGCACGTGATTAAAGACGGGAATTAGGTCCCATGATGACTCCACATCAATCGCGCATTTAGGATGGGTCTAATCATCATATTTTCTTTAAAATTCCAATCTTGGGCTCGTAACAGCGCCCCTCATCCATAAGTTCCCTGACTGCGGTTTCAGCCACATCGCTAGATATCTTGTGCTCACGCGCAGCATCTACCAAATTCGAATAATTCACACCATCCCCCTGATCCATTTTTTCGAGCAAACCAAACACGACCTCTTTTGGCTCTGGTACTTTTTTCACCGTACCCTTGCCGCTAAGACCTGCAATGATATATTCTCCCTCTTTTTTCCCCCCCGCAGCCCTGGGAAGCGTCGGCTTGGCGATGATATACTCCGGCGTCTGGCTAACCCCTTTGGAAACGGCTTTCACCGCACCCCCTGCCATATCAACCAGCTGGTGGAGATACGCCTCTGTAATCTGGTAGTGGTCAAGCGCCATAACGACACCATCCGCTAATTCTGCACTTATTTTGCCCCTGAGATAATCGCGCAGCTCTTCTCCACACAGGTTAGAGGATAGTGCGAGTTTCATCGCATTTACCCGTTCCATGGTTCGTTCCGCCGTGTTCAGGATCCATCTATCCCTTACATCAGCATTTACGATGTTGGCCTCTTCCGACCGAATGGACGTATACACAGTCCCGTCCTCTGGCTCGTATATCCTGGCCTTGCCGGTGACTGCCACGAATGCAGGGATTTGAAGCTCTGAGAAGAATGCCGTAGCTTCTGGCTGGTACTGTCCGGCATAAATTGTGAAGACGCCAGTTGGATCTGATATCCTTGCACGCCATAGGCCCTCCTCCGTACCGATGTTGTCAATCTCAGTCGCAACCCCAACCACGAACAGCCGATTGCACTTTGCGCCTGTGGGAGTGACGATGTAATGGGGCGCTCTATCAGTGCCTTGACTATGCCGAAGATTCGCCCTGTTAAACTCCTCTGCAAAGATTCTCCATGCCAACTCTCGTTCAGACATGAGCGCCTCCCAGACGCTTGGCCATCTCCTCTAACTTGCCCCCAGGCACCCATACCTCTTTGACTACAAGAGCGGCACCATATTCCCCTTTTGATACATTGCCCCTGACCGCGAGTGGTGTCCCTACAAGTTTTCTTCTTATCTCCTCTTCCACCGCGCCATGCCCTGCCTCCGAGGCAAGCTTCTGTGACATCTTCATCGATTTGCCATACAGGTGCTCGGTTAGCTCCCTATTCAGCACGATTGTTAACGCGCCAGTTCCATCATCCAAAATCGCCTTGACTCTCATATCAGACTGTGCATCTACCTTACCATGCACTCTGCAGAGTTCCTTTTGAAGTACCCTCTTGCATTCCGGGCACCTGACAATCAATCCAGACCCAGGACGGATGGACAAAATGTCCCCTTCCACTATTACATCGAACGCGCCATCTCTGGCGATTGCGTCGCCTATCGTGAGTCGTTTTGGAGCGCTGAGCTCTGTGTCAGGCGGCAGCACGTCATCGACCTTGGCCACGTTTGTGCGCTCGCCTATGTTGACAGTAGGAATTCCCTGCCATACCTTAACGTATGCATTTTCAATTCTGACGACGTTTTTTGCTGAGATTACGGGAGATACAACCCAAGATGTAAAAGGCAATCTGGCGCTTTCATCTGCGATTACGCCGCTAATGATGTCTTTTGGCCCGTTTTTCGTTTCTATGTTCATCTGCATGGCTTCAAGAATCCTGCAAACAACGCTCACACCCATATCGCCGCTTTTTAATTGGCTCAGATGTATTACAGTAGCCCGTGGCTGCTCGCCCTTGATATTTTGGCCGTTGGAAGGGATGGATAACCCCTTAGTTGCCGCGAGAACTTTTGCATATTTTTTGATTACGCTTCTCTTGGCCTCTTCAACCGGCACCTTATAATCCTCTACCAGTTTTTTAAAATCCGCCATCAGTTTTTTATCATCAACAGTCATACCAAGCGCCCTTTTTATTTCTTGGAGATGGGGCGCTAATTTGCTACCCATTGAGAGTCCTCCTTTTTATAGATTACAGGACCTATGATATGATAGTTTAAGAGTCAAAAAGATAAAAAAGCATCGGAGAGAATGGATGAGAACGCATAGAATACCTGTCCAGGTTTTTAGTCTTGACCATACACTGCGCTGTGGCCAGGTCTTCAGGTGGCAGAAAAGAGGTGATAAATGGATAGGCATTGTGAAAAACTCCATCATCTCGGTAGAGCAGGAAGGAGATAGCCTGATCGCAAAGTCATATCTTACCCCTGAAGACATTGCGAGTTATTTCAGACTTGATGATGACATGGAAAAAGTATACAGGCAGATTGGTAAAGACAAATTGATGAAGGAGGTTATCGCCAGATACAGAGGTTTGCGACTGGTCAGGCAGGACCCCTGGGAATGTTTGATTTCGTATGTTTGTTCTATCAATAATAGAATACCGCAGATTGTGCGCATGATTCAAAATTTGAGCGCACGTTTCGGCGAAGAAATATGTGATGGAGTTTACGGTTTCCCCGGCCCCGAGAAGCTGGCTGACGCCTCCCATGATGAACTCAAAAAATGCAAATTGGGATTTAGGGTAGACTGGATATTAGATGTAGCCAAGAAAGTGTGTGAGGGCGAGTTGCAATTGGAGAAGTTAAGAAATATGGACTATCAAAGCGCAAAGAGAGAATTACTAAAAGTCAATGGCGTGGGGGATAAGGTTGCTGACTGCGTCCTTTTATATTCTCTGGATAAACTAGAAGCATTTCCCGTCGATGTTCATATAAGAAGGGTTGTACAGCGCGAGTATTTAAAGAATGGAGGGATATCGGATAAAAGAATTGGAGAGTGGGCGAGACAATATTTCGGCGAGTATGCCGGATACGCGCAGCAGTACTTATTCCACTACGAACGCACCAAGGAGATGTAAAATGAAATCCAGACCTTTTGTCTTCATCAATGCGGCGATGAGCGCTGACGGAAAGATATCCACGTATGAGCGCAGGCAGACAAGAATATCTGGCGACGCCGATAGGAAGAGAGTTGATAAACTAAGGGCAAGTGCAGATGCCATAATGGTCGGCATAGGCACGGTTCTGGCAGATGACCCTGGCTTAACCGTCAGGTCAGGAGTAAAAAATCCCACTCGGATAGTTGTGGACAGCATGGCGAGGACACCTGTAGATGCAGAGGTCGTCACCAGAAAAGGCGGCCCAACAATTATCGCTGTGTCCAAATCCGCGCCTCGCGAAAAAGTTGAGGCATTGAGAGAAAAAGCAGAAGTCATCACAGTTGGCGATAGGCAAGTTTCGCTACCAGAATTGCTCGGTGAATTAAAAAGCAGGGGCATCAACAGACTGATGGTAGAGGGTGGCGCAACGCTCAACTGGGGGTTAATTTCCGAGGGCTTGGTCGATGAGATATATGTGTATATCGGAAACATTATTATCGGCGGAAAAGATGCGCCAACACTTGTGGATGGGGTGGGATTCCTCGACCCAATGAAATTGGAGTTATTGAGCGTTGAGAAAATGGATGATGGCATTTTGGTCAAATGGCGCGTGCTTTGAACTTAAGCAGGATCAAAAGTCCGCTGGATAGCTTGTATGAACAAAAAGTGGTAGTAAATAGTTTGGATATAAAGAGTTATCCAAAATTCACTCCGCCTCCCTTTAAAAAGAAGATTATTAAATAGCCTAACTTACACATAACTAGTTCGATTAGGTGAGAAGAAAGCATGAAAACAAAAAATTTGCTTATTTTGCTGATAATTGCAGTTGTTTTGCTTAGTGGCTGTGTTAAAAAACCACTTGATGAAGTTGAAGAAGAACCAATAATAATTCATGATCAAAACATTTCTGGCGAAATAAAGCAAGACCAGATTTGGTCTGGAACAATTCATGTTACTGGAGATGTCTGGGTAGACGAAGATACCACTTTAACAATTATGCCAGGGACTACCGTGCTTATCTCTGCTGGAAGAGACGACCAGAATAGGGGACTTGCGATGATTATGGACAAATCAGAAAAAGAAAAAATTGGGCCGATAGCTACAGAAGAATATGCAAAATCTCACATAGAAATTAATGGAAGAATTATAGCGGTAGGAACACCTAACGAAATGATTACATTTACTTCCGATTCTACTAACCCTAGCTATGCAGATTGGAGTAGTATTGAATTACGCCCAGGTAGTAGAATAGAATATTGTATTGTTGAGTATGCTGGAAGAGCAGGATTGGGTATTTGGAGCGATATTCCTAAAGATGAAAGTGTCTTAATTTCAAATAATATTATTAGGCATATTTTCATGGGAGCTGTTGGTTTAGGAGGGACTTCCTCGGCCAAAATTATTTCAAATAATATTTCAGATTGTGGAAGTGAAGGAATATGTGTAGATTCTGGTGGGGGAAAGCCATATATTGCATATAATATCATCAAAGATTCAACTGTTGGGATTGCCACACTTTCCGAATCATTTGCAATTATAGAAAACAATGTGCTGATTGATAACATACAAGGCATAACATCAAGAGCTGAAGATACAATCAGGTATAATTATATCAGTTCACCTACAAAACAAATTCACGAACAGAGTTATATGGGCTATACTTTTCTATATATAGTGGAACCAGAGATAATAAGATTTAGTGGGATTGTTATAGCAGAAAATTGTTCTGCGACAATTGAGTTCAATGATATTAACAATAATGATATAGGCATCTTGATTGGTCCCGAAGGAAGTCCTCCGCAAATACTAAAGAAGAACAATGTCTATAATAATAAAATTAATGTTGATAATCAAATAGCATTAGATATTACAGCTTCAAACAACTGGTGGGGAACAACTAATATAAGCGAGATAGACGCAAAGATTTGGGATTATAATGATGATCTAAGTTTAGGCAAAGTGAATTATATCCCAATATTAAATGAGAATGTCGAAGAAGCAGGAATTGTGGAGATAGAAAAATGAAAACAAAAATTTTCGGCGGGGCTCCTTGAACTCTCCGCTTACTTCGTTCACTTCGGTGCTATCGCACTCGGACAACACGGTGTATGCGGTTCGCTTCACTCATCTAAATTGCTCACTACCGTTCGCAACTTCGCATACACTGATGCCGTTAACAAAGCCATCCAAGCAAACCTTTATAAACCCTAATGCTATTTCTGTTAACAACATGACACGTGTCATGTATACAGAGATATAGAGGTGTAAGTTTTGTATGGAAATGAATCAAGTGCCCCTGTAAAAGAGGGGGAAACGTACGACGTGAAAATAGAGGACACGGCTAGAGAAGGGGACGGAATCGCCAGAATAGAAGGATTTGTGATATTTGTTCCCAACACGAAGGTAGGCGATGAAGTCAAGATTAAAGTTACCAAAGTCATGCGTAGATTCGCTATAGCTGAAGTGGCATAAATTAACTCTAGAATTTTAGTTGAAGATTAGGATTGTTAGTCTGTTTATATTAGACTGGCAATCCATTTTTTATTTTTATTACTCCTTTTCTTGAACGGATAGGCTCGTGCACCAGCACTTTGTGCAGTGCGGGATCCCTGGTCGGTTATCTTTGTTCCACAGGTCCAAAACAGTGGGCTCTTCACCATTGCCGCTAGAGATATCATCCATTACAATGGTTTTACATCGTTCACAAAGGATTACATATTCGGCTATGTCCACAATTTCACCTCATTAACCATTAACAATAGAGGGGAAACTATGGCTCATCCTATAAAAATTATGCGGTTTGTTTTAATTCAGTGTGCTTTAATCTAGTAGGACTTCATCCCCGTTTTTCGGCGCAACCGCATCACACCCATGGTTCTCCCTTATCCACTGGGCGAAGCCTTCTGCATCGTCACCATGCACGGGAAACACTGTCTCTACATTTTTGCATTCTTTGACGATTTTCTTTAACTGGGTATCATCAGCATGAGCGGAAAAGTCATAATATTCAATCTGTATGTTGAGCGGCACCATTTCGCCATTGATTTCTACACACCTTCTTTTCAGCGCATTCCATCCATTAGTCCCCTCTACTTGATACCCCGTCAGCAGGATCTTGCTTTTCGGATCGTCATGTATCTTGCCCAGATAGTAAAGCACTGGCCCCCCGTTTAACATTCCTGCCGTAGTAACGATAATAGACGGTTCTTTGAGTACCAAGGAGCGGCGCTTAGGCTCGACGACCTTGGCATTGTCAAACGCATCCCGAAGTTTATCAATATCCCTCACATAAGAAGGATGCTCCTTGAATATCTGCTGCACATCCACACCCATCCCGTCTACGTACGGACTGAGGCCATGCGCAGCCAGAATCATCAGGATTTCCTGTGTCCTTCCTATCGCAAAACATGGAAGTATCGCGCTTCCGCCATTGTCCAGCGTCTGAATAATCGACTCGATGAACTGGCGCTCAAGTTCCTTTCTATCCGGATGAGTTCGCCCAAAATATGTGCTCTCGATGACCAGTACATCTACATCCGAGCATCTAAGATCTGCCCCATTTAACAATCTCGAATTCAAGGTATTGATATCCCCCGTATAGAGCAGCCGTTTCTTGCCATCAAGATAGATGGAAGCGCTTCCAGGAATGTGCCCTGCATCAAAAAGTCTGGCCGAGTAACCATCTACCTCAAAATCGTCCTGATATGCCACTGGCTGGACTCGTTGCATTAGGAGTTGTATGTCCTCTGTAGTAAATGGAAAAATGCCCTGCCGTCTGGAAATTTTTAGCGTATCATGTGCCAATAGCAATGATAAATCGCGCGTGACGGGCGTCATGAATGTATGGGGCTTTAGGTCCATTAAGTTTGCAACTAGGCCGGAATGGTCCAGATGCGCATGTGATATGATGATTGACGACGGGCGCAAGCCATTAAGTGGATATAACGGGGGATCGCACGGCTTCATCCCATAATCTAAAAGGACATTATCTACTAGGACTGCTGACCTTCCCACTTCCCTACAACCACCGAGAAATCTTATTTTCATAGTATCGAAAAAGTTATAATACATGCAAAGAAATTATAAGTTCCGTTAAATTACACTATAATAAAGAGAAAAGTTTAAATGATATAAATGCATTGCATTAGCGGTGCGGTCAACCGGTTTCTACAATGATGGTGAGGGTTTGTATAGAGGTATAAATATATCTGAGCTTGAATATTGCATATCTATCTTTGAGCGGAGGCTTAACATAAGGGCTCGTAGCTCAGTTAGGCAGAGCACCTGGCTTTTAACCAATGAAAGGAGTTTCTGCAAGGTCATGGAAAGAGACCAGGCGGCCAAGGGTTCAAATCCCTTCGAGCCCGTCTACATGCGAGGATAATACGTGAAAAAATTCAATGTACGCGACCACGAGATAGTGCCTGAACACGTGATAATCTCGAAAAAAGATGTAGAAGCGCTCTTAGTCAAGTATAGCATTACCAAAGAGCAGTTGCCAAAAATCAAGAGTGCAGACCCGGTTTGTAAAGAGATAGACGCCAAATCCGGCGATGTCGTTAAAATCACCAGAAATAGCCCTACAGCCGGCAAATCGATAGCATACCGCTTGGTGGTTGGTTAGGAGGATTATGTTAGATAAGAGAATTTTGTCAAAGGCATACTTCACCAGAGAAAAGATTGCTCAGCATCATATCAACTCGTTCAATAAATTCCTTGATGTCAAACTTCAGAAAGTCATCGACGAGCAGGGCGTAATCGAGACGGATGTCGAAAAAGAGGATTCGCAAGGAATATACAAAGTATATGTCAAACTCGGAAAGATAACAGTTAAAAGCCCAATGGTTAAGGAGGCAGACGGCTCACGTGAGGATTTGTTTCCAACAGAAGCGCGGTTAAGGCATGTCACATACGCTTCGCCAATTCGCCTCAATATGATAATAGTTCGAGAGTATGAAAGTGGCGAGATTATAGAGAGAGATGAAGTCGAAACGGAAATCGGCACGCTTCCTATCATGTTGCAGTCAAATAAATGCAACCTAAGCCGACTCTCGCCCGATGAGATGACTAAATTAGGCGAGGATCCATTAGACCCCGGCGGGTACTTCATTATAAATGGCGCTGAACGAGCCATAGTAAGCCTAGAAGACCTGGCACCAAACAAAATTCTCGTGGAATTTGATGATAGGTATGGCGACAAAATTGAAGTTGCCAAGGTATTCTCTCAACGGCGTGGATACAGGGCACTGGTCATCGTAGAGAGAGGTCGCAGTTCCATATTAGAGGTATCATTTCCATCAGTAGCAGGAAGAATCAACTTTGTCACCATGGTAAGGGCACTTGGCCTGGAGAGCGACCAGGAGATTGTGAATGCTGTATCAGACGACTCAGAAATAGTGAAGTTCATGCTGGAAAATCTGGAAGAGGCAGAAGTTGAGACGACAGAAGAGGCAATGGACAAGTTGGGCAAACGAGTTGCAGCCGGTCAAGCGAAAGACTACCAGAGGAAACGAGCAAATTATGTGATTGACAGATACCTGCTCCCCCACCTAGGTAATGATGAAGAGAGCAGGCTTGCAAAGGCGCATTTCATCGGGCGAATGGCCGAAGCGTGCTTTGAACTCGCCCTTAGAAAAAGAGGAGAAGACGACAAAGACCATTATTCCAACAAGCGGCTCAAACTTGCGGGCGATTTGATGGAGGATTTATTCAGGGTTTCGTTTAATCGCCTTACCAGAGATATTAAATATCAATTGGAAAGGGCAAGCATCAGAAACCGGGAGCTCAGTGTTCAAACAGCAGTGCGAGCAGATGTGTTGACAGAAAGGCTGGTACACCCACTGGCTACGGGCAACTGGGTCGGCGGACGAACTGGAGTTTCCCAATTACTCGATAGAACGGACTACATGGCAATGCTGTCACACCTGCGCAGGGTTATATCCCCTTTATCCAGAGCACAACCGCATTTCGAAGCCAGGGATTTACACCCAACGCAGTGGGGCAGGATATGTCCATGTGAAACGCCAGAAGGCCCTAATTGTGGCCTGGTTAAGAACTTTGCCCAGGCAGTAGAGTTATCAATCGGCATAGGGGATGCTGATACAACAAAGGACACGCTATACGAGCTCGGTGTCATTCCCTTGAAGAGGGAATTCAATGGGGAAACGCCAAAGATAAAATGCAGGGTGTTCGTGGATGGAGCGCTCATCGGAACACACGACGACCCCGTCGGGTTTGTGAGAAATATAAGAGCAAAAAGACGAGATGGGGCAATTTCTAATCAATTCAACGTTGCATACCATTCGAATACGCATGAGATTGTAATAAATTCAGACTCAGGCAGGGCGAGAAGACCACTCATTGTTGTAGAGGGCGGTAAGCCCCGCTTAACCAAGGAAGAAATATATCAGTTAAAAGATGGCAACATCACATTTGATGATTTGGTTGCTCAGGGCGCGATAGAGTATATCGATGCAGAAGAGGAAGAGGATACGTTTATTGCCATGGATGAAAAGGATATCACCGACGGGCACACGCATCTCGAAATAGACCCATCATTAATCTTGGGAATATGCACCGGAATGCTTCCATACCCTGAACATAATGCATCACCCAGAAATACAATGGGTGCTGGAATGGTCAAGCAAACGCTTGGCATACCTGCAGCGAACATGAAACTTAGGCCAGACACAAGAGCACATGTGTTGCATTACCCTCAACTAGCAATGGTCAAAACCCAAACAGCAGATGCCGTTGGCTTTGATGCGCGACCTGCCGGCCAGAACTTCGTCGTCGCAGTGCTATCATATGAAGGGTATAACATTGAAGACGCTCTCATTATCAACAAGGCATCGATAGAGCGGGGATTAGGAAGAAGCCACTTCTTCAGGACATACGAGGGAGAGGAGAGGAGATACCCTGGAGGGCAAGAGGACAAATTTGAGATACCCGATGCAGAGATACGGGGTGCCAGGGGAAGCGAGGTTTACGCTCATCTTGATGAGGACGGCTTAATCAACCCTGAAACAGTAGTTGACCATAACGATGCCTTAATAGGAAAAACAAGCCCGCCCAGGTTCCTGGAGGAAGCTACGGAACTCGGAGGTATAACTCCACAAAGGCGGAGAGAGGCATCCGTAACAGTGCGCTCAAACGAGAAGGGTGTTGTAGATACCGTCATTTTAACTGAAACTCAGAACGGCACACGACTGGCAAAAGTCAAAGTCAGAGACCAGAGAATTCCAGAATTAGGAGATAAATTCGCTTCACGACATGGTCAAAAAGGTATCATCGGCCTGATTGCACCACATGAAGATATGCCATTCACAGAACAGGGCATTGTCCCAGATTTAATTATTAACCCACACGCCATCCCCTCGAGGATGACCGTTGGCCACACGTTAGAGATGATTGGCGGCAAGGTAGGCGTGATGGATGGGCGGAGAATTGATGGCAGTGCCTTCTCTGGTGAGAACGAGGATGACTTGCGCACAATGCTCAAGAAATTCGGATTCGCCCATACTGGAAAAGAAGTTATGTGTGATGGCATTACCGGCGAACGAATTCAGGCAGACATATTCGTCGGCATCATCCTTTACCAGAAATTATATCACATGGTTTCCGGCAAGCTGCATGCCAGGTCAAGAGGGCCAGTACAGGTCCTAACCAGGCAGCCTACGGAAGGCAGGGCAAGAGAGGGCGGTCTCAGGTTTGGAGAGATGGAAAGGGATGTGTTGATAGGACATGGGGCTGCGATGGCCCTGAAGGAGCGATTGCTAGATGAATCAGATAAAGTAATCGAACTTGCTTGTGGCCACTGTGGCATGGTAGCGACATATGACAAACGTAGAAAGGTAGCATACTGCCCGAATTGTGGAGCCGATACAGACATACATCCGATTGAAATGAGCTACGCGTTCAAACTACTACTCGATGAAATGAAGACCCTTGGAATTGCACCTCGTTTAGAGCTGGAGGATGCCGCATAGGAGGCACTATATGACTAAACTAAAAAAGATTGGAAAGATTAAATTTGGCCTTCTTTCACCTCAAGAAGTGCGGAAGATGAGTGTCACCAAGATCATTACCGCCGACACGTATGATAACGATGGTTTTCCCATCGAGATGGGGTTGATGGATCCCCGATTAGGCGTAATCGATCCCGGGTTGCGATGCAGAACATGTGGCGGTCGCCCTGGCGAATGTCCAGGTCATTTCGGCCACATCGAGCTTGCTGCTCCAGTTATACACATTGGATTTGCAAAACTAATTAAAAAAATTTTGCAGGCAACATGCCGCAAATGTGGCCACTTGCTACTGGATGAAGAAGCAAAAAAGAAGTATCAGGATGAAATCAAAGGGTTGAAAAAAATAGGACGGTCAACTGACTACCTCATAAAAGATGTATTCAAGAATTCGGTTAAAATTGGTGTGTGCCCACATTGTGGGGAGGAACAAAAAAACATCAAGTTCGAAAAGCCTACCACATACATGGAAGAGGGGCACAAACTAATGCCGTCTGATGTGCGTGATAGGCTTGAACACATCCCAGATGATGACGTAGAACTGCTTGGGATAGACCCTAACAACGCCAGACCAGAGTGGATGATTCTCACGGCACTGCCGGTGCCTCCAGTGACTGCTCGCCCGTCAATAACCCTGGAGAGTGGGCAGAGGTCCGAAGATGACCTAACACACAAACTTGTCGACATCATACGAATCAATCAGCGATTCCAAGAAAATAGAGAGGCGGGAGCTCCCCAGCTAATTATTGAAGACCTATGGGAGTTGCTCCAGTATCATGCAACCACTTTTTTGGACAATGAAGTGTCCGGCGTTCCACCAGCGCGCCATAGAAGCGGGCGCCCGTTGAAGACGTTATCTCAACGGTTAAAAGGTAAAGAAGGTAGGTTTAGAGGAAGCCTCTCCGGTAAGAGGGTGAACTTCTCCGCAAGGACCGTTATATCCCCGGACCCGAATCTCGACATTGACGAAGTCGGCATCCCCTTGGAAATTGCAAGAGAGATGACGATCACGATGAACATAACGCCTCAAAATATAAAAGAGTGCAAGGAGTACGTGCGCAGAGGGGCTGACAGACACCCGGGCGCCAATTATGTAAAGAGGCTTGATGGACAGCGTATTAAGGTAACAGATAAGAATTCTGAAGAGCTGGCAGAGGCGCTTGAGCTAGGATGGAAGATAGACAGGCAGTTGAAAGATGGAGATGTTGTTTTATTCAACAGGCAGCCATCACTGCATAGAATGAGCATAATGGCGCACAAGGTTAAGGTCATGCCCAATAAGACGTTTAGGTTGAACCCAGCGGTATGTCCACCCTATAACGCCGATTTTGATGGAGACGAGATGAATCTCCACGTACCACAGACAGAAGAGGCGAGGGCGGAGGCGAGAATCTTGATAGCAGTAGAGGAAAACCTGCTATCCCCCAGATTTGGCGGCCCCATCATCGGCGGCATCCATGACCATATAACTGGTCTGTTCATTCTGACGCGTGGCACAACGCTCTTTGATGAAAATGATGCCCTAGAATTGCTGAGAAAGTCACATGTCAGGGACCTGGAAAAGCCTGCTATGCATGAAAATGACAAGCCATATTGGACTGGCAAGCAGATATTTAGCCTGATACTCCCCAAGGGTCTCAATTTAACATATAGGGCGAAGGCCTGTGAAAACTGTGACGTATGCAAAAAGAGTGAATGCAAAATGGACGCCTACGTGGTGATTAAAGATGGCAGGTTATTGTGTGGAACCATCGACGAAAAAGCAATCGGAGCTTTTAGTGGTGGAGTTCTCGATAGAATAATCAAAGAGTTTAGCCCTGCTGAAGGAAAAAAATTCTTGGACAACGCCACGAGATTGGCTATTAGAGCCATAACGCATTTTGGTTTCAGTTTTGGGATAGATGACGAGGATATCCCGCAGGAGGCACAAAGCCAGATAGATGAAATTATGATGGAAGCTGAGAAACAGGTCAAGCGATTAATCGAGGCATATGAGGCAGGAGAGCTTGACGCTTTGCCAGGCAGGACCATAGACGAAACGCTGGAGATGAAGATTATGGAAGAGCTTGGAAAGGCTAGAGACCAAGCCGGAAATATCGCAAGTCAGCACCTCGGTCTTGAGAATTCTGCGGTGGCCATGGCGACATCAGGCGCCAGAGGGTCAATGCTAAACTTGACACAGATGTCTACCTGTGTTGGCCAGCAATCCGTTAGGGGTGAGAGAATCACGAGAGGGTATGATGGAAGGACGCTTCCGCACTTCAAGAAGGGTGACCTGGGTGCCGCTGCTAAGGGCTTTGTAAAATCCAGCTATAAGACAGGATTGTGCCCAACAGAGTTCTTTTTCCACGCTATAGGCGGTAGAGAAGGGCTGGTGGATACCGCAGTCAGAACATCACAATCTGGCTATCTACAACGAAGACTGATTAACGCATTATTAGACCTCGAAGTTAAATATGATGGAACGGTGCGAGATACGAGAGGGCTAATCGTGCAGTTTAAGTATGGAGAAGATGGCATCGACCCATCCAAGAGCGACTATGGCAAATCCGTGAATGTTAGGAGAATAATCCAAAATATTACCGGTCAAGACCCAGCGGAGGTGTGAGATTTGGTTAAAAAAGGCAATTCAAAAGCATCTGTCGGCAAAACAGCAAAAAAATCGAAGGATATAAAGAGAGCAAAAACGACGAAGAATGTCAAGAAAGAGAGGGCAAGTGCTGTAACGCCACAGTCAATTGATTCAAAACTAAAGGATCTTCCGCTTCCACCAAGCATAATAGAGGAATTAAAGGAGTGTCTGAATAAAGTCAAACCAACAGGGGCACAGCTAGAGCATATCATCCAAATGTCCGTTGAGGCATATGAAAAGGCAAAGGTCGAACCATGTGAAGCAGTGGGCATCGTGGCAGCGCAATCAATAGGTGAGCCAGGTACACAGATGACGATGAGAACGTTTCACTATGCAGGAGTGGCTGAGATTAATGTCACTCTTGGATTGCCACGGCTTATCGAGATAGTGGATGCCAGAAAAATACCGAGCACACCCATAATGAGGATAAAACTTGAGCCTGAATATGCAAGGGATAGAGATAAGGCCAGAGCGTTGGGGTGGGGAATTGAGCAGAGTAATATAATCGATATAGGAAGCATGTCCGTTGACATGGTAAAGATGCAGATAGTAATTGAATTAGATGAAAAAATGACATCCCGGCGAAACATTACCGCTGAGGAGATTGCCCAAAAAATCAACGCTGAAACTAAGGCAGAGGTGCAAGCGGAAGGATTAAAGCTTACGATTAATCCAGTGCAACATTCATACAGGGGATTATTGCGATTAGTAGATGATATCAAGGGCATAACGCTCAAAGGTGTCAAAGGAATTCGCAGGATTATAATCAGGAAAGAAAATGAGGAGTATGTGTTATATACAGAGGGTTCAGCGCTCAAGAAGGTACTTCAGTTTGTGGGCGTAGATGGCAGCAGGACAAAAACGAACAACATCAATGAAATTGCTGAAGTTTTGGGGATAGAGGCGGCGCGCAATGCCATCATATCCGAGGCAATGGACACCTTAAGAGAGCAAGGGCTCGAGGTAGACATACGCCACATTATGCTGGTGGCAGATATGGTAACCGCAGGGGGCAGTGTCAAGCAAATTGGGCGCCATGGTGTAGCGGGAGAGAAAGCCAGCGTGCTCTCACGAGCTGCTTTTGAGGTGACGGTAAATCATCTATTAGATGCAAGCATAAAGGGACAGGTTGATGAGCTGTCTGGAGTGACCGAAAACGTAATCGTAGGACAGCCTATACAACTGGGAACTGGCGATGTCGAGTTGATGTACAAAGCAAAGGAGTGAACAAATGAACATAGACAAGGCATTGCAAAAGGTGATAAAAAGTGGCAAGGTGGTCATTGGCTCAAATCGAACGATAGATGCGGTGAAAAAAAGCGATGCACAACTGGTGATTCTCGCATCCAACTGCCCTCGTCACGTAGTGAAGGAAATAGGAGATAAGGTTCCCACCTTTGAGTGCGCTAAAGCCAGTATTGACCTAGGCAGGGCATGTGGCAAGCCATATGCGATATCCGCCCTTGCGATTATAGATCCCGGAAAATCCGACATCATGGCGGTGCTTCGATGAGTGAGGTAAAACTCACCACCGAAGGGATTCGATATATCGCGCTATTCGAGAACTTGACTGGCGCTATGGCAAAGGATTGCATCGTTGACGAGAAAAAAGACAGAGTAATATTCGTCGTTAAGAAAGGAGAGATAGGGCTGGCCATCGGCAAGGGTGGCAGTAATATTAATAGAGTAAAAAAAGCAGTAGGAAAGCACGTTGAAATCGTGGAACACTCGGAAGACGTTAATGAGTTTATTCGAAACGTGCTCCATCCCGTGCCAGTAAAGAGCGTAAAAATAATGAACAAAAAAGATAAACGTGTAGCGCTTGTAGAAATCTCGCCAAATGACAAGGGGTTCGCCATAGGGCGAGATGGAAGAAATATACAAAAGGCAAAGATGTTAGCACAGCGACACCATGATATAGGAGATATAGTAATCCAGTGAGGTAACATGGGCAAAGGAATGTATGCAGCTAGGAAGCTAAAACGCGAGCGCAAAAAGTATCGATGGAGTGACATCTATTACAAGCGACAGACGCTTGGATTAGACAAAAAAGCAGACCCCTTAGAGGGGGCACCACAAGCAAGGGGCATTGTACTCGAAAAAGTGGGTGTAGAGGCAAAACAGCCCAACTCCGCCATTCGAAAGTGCGCCAGGGTTCAATTAATTAAGAATGGGCGACAGATAACCGCCTTCTGCCCAGGTGATGGAGCGATTAACTTCATAGATGAGCACGATGAGGTTACGGTTGAAGGCATTGGCGGAAGGATGGGGGGTGCGATGGGAGATATCCCAGGTGTGAGATGGAAAGTGACAAAGGTCAACAATGTATCGCTGGAAGAGATGGTATCCGGTCGCAAGGAGAAACCAATAAGGTGATCTCATGAAGGTATTTGAAAAATGGGACGTTTCTGAGATTGAAATTGAAGACCTTGGGATTAGGCAATATGTAAATCTCAAGGAAATGGCAATACCCCACACGGGGGGTAGAGTAGCCAGCCAGCAATTAAGTAAATCAAGCATATCCATCGTGGAGCGGTTGATTAATAAAATAATGAGAAAAGAGCGCAACACGGGCCAAAAACAGAAGGCCCTCAGTATCGTTAAAGGTGCATTCGAGATAATTCATAAGAAAACAGGAAAAAATCCGATCTATCTGCTTGTAAAAGCAATAGAGAACGCAGGGCCAAGAGAGGAAGTAATTAGGTTGAGATACGGGGGTATTTCAGTCCCCAAATCTGTGGATACGTCCACCCAGCGGAGAGTGGATATGGCACTGATGTTCATAGCACAGGGCACCCAAAGAGCCGCCTTCAAAAGCAAAAGAGGTATGGAGGGGTGTCTCGCCGCAGAAATCATAGCAGCAGCAGAATATGACGTGAAGAGCTATGCAATAAGCAAAAAAGAAGAGAGGGAAAGGGTAGCAAAGGCAGCACGATAGACATGACTAGGCAAAAGAAGATGGTCGAACGCGTGAAAACGCTGATGCACGAGCCAGAAAAAATCAGGAACATAGGCATCGTTGCCCATATTGACCACGGAAAGACAACGTTAACCGATAACCTCTTAGCCGGTGCTGGAATGATTTCGAAGGAACTGGCCGGCAAACAGCTATTCATGGACTTTGATGAAGAAGAGCAAGCCAGAGGCATTACGATTTATGCAGCCAACGTCTCGATGGTCCATGAGTTCGAGGGAAGGGAATATTTAATCAACCTCATCGACACGCCAGGGCATGTTGATTTTGGAGGAGATGTAACCAGAGCAATGAGGGCGGTAGATGGGGCAGTAGTAGTGGTAGATGCCGTAGAAGGGGCGATGCCGCAGACTGAGACTGTGCTACGTCAAGCCCTTAAGGAGAATGTCAAACCTGTTCTTTTCGTGAACAAGGTAGATAGGCTTGTCAACGAGCTCAAAGTCGACCAACAGGAGATGCAAATCCGGCTCGGCAACCTCATTGATAATGTCAATAAATTGATCAAAGGCATGAGACCAGAGCAGTATGCACAGGGGTTGAAGGTCGACGCTGCTAACGGCACCGTAGCCTTTGGTTCTGCGCTATACAACTGGGCGATCAGCGTGCCACACATGAAGAAGACCGGCATAAGTTTCAAGGAAGTATTCGAATGTTGCCAGACCGGCAATATGAAAGAACTCGCCGAGAAAAGCCCTCTGCACGAGATATGTTTGGATATGGTCATCCGACATCTGCCAAATCCGCTAACAGCGCAAAAGGACAGAGTAGGAGTGATATGGAAAGGCGACAAGTCAAGTGAGATAGGGAGAGCAATGGAAAGTTGCGACTCCAACGGCCCGGTCGCAATGATGGTAACAGACATCTGCATAGACCCACATGCGGGAGAAGTTGCTAGTGGAAGATTATTTAGTGGAACGCTGTCGCGCGGCCAGGAACTTTACATCTCTGGCACATATGAAACCAACAGAGTCCAGCAGGTAGGCGTATTCATGGGCGCTGAGCGTTTGGAGGTGGAGAAAATCCCAGCTGGAAATATTGCTGCAATCACTGGAATGAAGGATGCCGTGGTTGGCTCTACTGTCACCTCGTTAAAGGATATGCCGCCATTCGAGAGTATAAAACATGTCAGCGAGCCCGTGGTGACCGTTGCAGTCGAGGCAAAAAATATGAAGGATTTGCCAAAGTTAGTTGTGGTTATCCGCCAGATATCAAAAGAGGACCCCACGCTCAACGTTAAAATTGACGAAGAGACGGGGGAACATCTTATATCTGGAATGGGCGAACTGCACCTCGAAATTATCACCCACAGGATTGAGCGAGATTTTAATGTGCCAATTACCACGTCTTCACCAATAGTAGTATACAGAGAGACCGTTCAAGGTAGAGCTGGACCCGTAGAGGGCGTATCCCCTAACAGGCACAACAGATTCTATATGGAAGTTGAACCTCTTGAAGAGGAGATTGTCAAACTGATTAAAATCGGCGATATCTCCATGAGGATGGATGCGCTGGAGCGGAGAGATTTGTTGATGAAGGCCGGAACGGACAAAGTGCAAGCGAAAAAGGTCGTGGAGATTTGCAGCTCCAACATACTTGTGGACATGACAAAAGGCATTCAATACCTGCGAGAGACGATGGAACTCATTATCGAAGGGTTTAAAGAGGCTATGGAAACTGGCCCACTTGCAAGAGAACCATGCCAGGGCATAAAGATCAAGCTGATGGATGTAAAACTGCATGAAGATGCAATACACAGAGGGCCGGCACAGGTCATTCCAGCTGCGAGGCAGGCAATTCACGAAGCAATCAGACAGGCGAGACCGGCAATCCTTGAGCCGATTCAAGACGTGCACATACACGTGCCGACCAATTTGATGGGCAGTGCAACCAGAGAGATTCAGGGGCGGCGCGGCCAGATTTTGGAGATAGAACAAGAAGGAGATATGACCTTTATCAAGGGCAAAGCTCCGGTGTCAGAGTTGTTTGGATTTGCTGGAGATATGCGCTCTGCTACGGAAGGAAGGGCTCTGTGGAATACTGAGCACGCCGGGTTCCAGATTCTTCCGCAAAATCTTCAGGAAGGACTGATTCGGGAAATCAGGCAAAGGAAAGGTTTAAAAACTTCGTGACCTAAAAAGGCAAATTTGGAACCGAATTGTATAAGTCTAAGAAACGCATATTCATGGCACGGATTACGTGTATCAAGTGTAGATAGGAAGGAGGAAGATTATGGCAGCAAAACCACATATGAATTTAGCTGTAATCGGACATGTTGACCACGGAAAATCGACACTCGTGGGACGACTGTTGTTCGAGACAGGCGCTGTACCAGCGCATATAATTGAACAGTATAAGAAAGAGGCAGAGGCAAAAGGAAAGGCCACGTTCGAGTTTGCATGGGTAATGGACTCGTTGAAAGAAGAGAGGGAGAGAGGACTTACCATCGATATCGCCCACAGGCGATTTGATACGCCCAAATACTACTTTACCGTTGTTGATTGCCCAGGACACAGGGACTTTGTCAAGAACATGATTACAGGCGCATCGCAGGCAGATGCCGCCCTGTTGGTAGTGGCTGCAAAAGAGGGCATAATGCCCCAGACCAAGGAGCACGTATTCCTGTCACGAACACTTGGCATCAATCAGTTGATTATAGCCATCAACAAGATGGATACCGTCAACTACGATGAAAGCAGGTACAAACAGGTAAAAGAGGATGCTGAAAAGCTTCTTAAAACGGTAGGGTACAAGACTGAGAACATCCACTTCATACCGACTTCTGCATTTGAAGGAGACTGCATCTCCAAGAAAAGCGAGAAAATGCCGTGGTACACTGGACCTTCGGTGTTGGAAGCACTTGACATGCTAAAAGAGCCAGAGAAGCCTGTTACACTGCCACTACGTATCCCGATTCAGGATGTGTACACCATCTCCGGTGTTGGAACAGTTCCAGTCGGACGTGTGGAAACTGGCAAGATGAAGAAAGGCGACAAGGTCATATTCCAGCCAGCAAACGTCAGCGGCGAGATCAAATCAATCGAAATGCATCATGAGGAGATTTCAGAAGCAGTTCCAGGCGATAACATAGGGTTCAACGTCAGAGGAGTTGGCAAGGATGACATACGAAGGGGAGACGTCTGTGGACACCCTGACAAACCACCAAGTGTTGCCGATGAATTCACAGCACAAATAGTTGTACTTCAGCACCCATCTGCGATTACGGTAGGATATACACCGGTTTTCCACTGTCACACCACACAGGTTGCCTGCACGCTGATTGAACTTAAAAGTAAGCTGGACCCCAAGACGGGGCAGGCCAAGGAAGAAAAGCCAGATTTCCTGAAGACGGGTGACGCAGCGATTGTACAGGTCAAACCAACGCGTCCGATGGTAATCGAAAAGGTCAAGGAGATTCCGCAGTTAGGGCGATTTGCGATTCGAGATATGGGGATGACTATCGCTGCTGGCATGTGCATCGACATCAAGTCTAAGTGATCAGGGATTTGGAAAAATGGCTCAGAAGGCAAAGATACGGCTATCAGGAACCAGTCCGAATAAATTGGACGATGTTTGCAGTCAGGTTAAGCAAATCGCTGAGAGGACTGGCGTAGACATCTCTGGGCCAATACCACTCCCTACAAAGAAGCTTATAGTGCCATGCAGAAAGAGCCCTGATGGGGAAGGGACTGCCACCTGGGAGCACTGGACGATGAAGGTGCACAAGCGCCTGATAAATATAGACGCAGATGAAAGGGCGCTGAGACAGCTGATGAGGATTCAGGTCCCAGAAGACGTCAGCATCGAGATCGTGCTGGAAGGGTAAAACGTTCTTTTAAAGACTGCACGGACCCGCCGGGATTTGAACCCGGGTTAGAGGCTCCGGAGGCCCCTGTACTATCCTAACTATACTACAGGCCCAGTATCTCAATTGCCCTTATGCAATATGATAGTAACGTTCTTCTTTTATGGCATAACGTTAATATTCGTCAAGCCCATGTTTCTATCACGTATAATCCTGCTGAGCGAGCGTATGTAGAATGCAGGTTTAAAAAGGGTGCAACCCTTTTTGCCGAGGTAGCCAAGTGGCCTAAGGCGCCGGTCTTGAACAACCCTTTTCCACTTCGTGCAAAAGCGTTGACGGAAAAATAAGAGGGTTAAAGCAAACCGGTGTTCCTCTGGAACGCAAGGGTTCAAATCCCTTCCTCGGCGTGACCATAACTAAAGGGGGTAAAAATGACGCTAAAAGAGAAATTAAAAAAACTCGATGAATGCCTGTGGGAGTTGCCCAAGGGCGCTGTTGAAGGGATGCACGTCCCGACATGGATATTCTTGTCAGAGACTCTGCTAAAGCAGGTCGAGGAGGGTGCGATAACGCAGGCTGCAAACATCGCCTGCCTTCCAGGAATTCACAAACATTCCATTGCATTACCGGACATGCATTTTGGCTATGGTTTTCCCATCGGTGGCGTCGCCGCCTTGGATTCTGAAACGGGTGGCCTCTCGCCAGGCGGCATTGGCTTTGACATCAACTGCGGCGTTCGCCTGCTAAGGACAAATCTGAGCGCAGAAGACGTCAAACCGCATGTGGAAGGGCTGGTGATGGAGATATTCCAGAACGTTCCCTCTGGCGTGGGCAAAGGCGGGAAAGTCAAGTTATCTGCACCGCAACTCGATGAAGTCCTCGAAATTGGGGCAGAATGGGCCGTGAGAAACGGCTATGGAATTGAAAAAGATTTAGAGCACCTTGAGGAAAAGGGGTGCATGAAATCTGCCAACCCGGAAAAGGTTTCAGTTAAGGCAAAACAAAGAGGTGCTCCGCAATTGGGGTCACTGGGTGCAGGGAATCACTTTTTAGAGATTCAGAAGGTTGACAAAATCTACATGCCAGACGTCGCAAAGAGATTTGGCATACGTGAAGGACAGGTCTGCGTCATGATTCACACCGGCTCCAGGGGCTTTGGACATCAGGTCTGCACGGATTATCTGCGAATTCTCGAGACCAAGTTTAGAGCAGAGACAGCAAAGCTGCCTGACCGCGAGTTGGTCTACGCACCGGCAGGAACGAAGGAGTGTGAGGATTACTTCGCTGCGATGTCATGCGCCGCCAATTTCGCATGGTGTAACAGGCAAATGATAAATCACTGGGTGAGAGAGAGCATGGCAAAGGTTCTGGGCATGC
The DNA here is from genome assembly GCA_030610945.1 of Methanocellales archaeon. Taxonomy (GTDB): domain Archaea; phylum Halobacteriota; class UBA148; order UBA148; family JAUWXC01; genus JAUWXC01. The sequence goes on from JAUWQV010000003.1 coordinate 66,626, forward strand.
AACAGGACGAGCTTGGTATTGACGTGGTCTACGACGTCGCGCACAACATCGGCAAATTAGAGGAGCATGAGATAGACGGAAAGAAGACAAAGGTTTTCGTGCACAGGAAGGGCGGAACCCGGTGCCTTGGTCCCGGATCTGGTGATATACCAAGCGATTATCGCGATGTGGGCCAGCCCGTGCTCGTTCCAGGAGATATGGGGTCTGCAAGTTATATTCTGGTGGGGACAAAGATGGCCGAAGAGGAGACGTTCTCTTCTGTTTGCCATGGCGCAGGGCGAGTTATGTCGAGACATAGTGCACTGAAGCAATTCAGGGGCGAGAGCGTAAAGGCAAATTTAGCCAACAAGGACATATTCGTGAAAGCTGCCAGTTGGAAGGTGCTGGCAGAAGAAGCGCCAGGCGTATACAAAGACATCCATGAAGTCGTGCGCGTGTGCGAAGTTGCAGGCATCAGCAAGACGGTTGCCAAACTCGTCCCAATGGGTGTTATGAAGGGGTGAAAATCAGAAATCCTTCAAATTTATCTGAGTCTATCTCTGTAAATTTCCCTAATCATGTTAATAGCCGATATCATTGCAAGATAAATTGTGATCAAAGAGAAGAATAGGAGGTACATGTTGGTTCTCAATTGCAATGTAACAGATGAGGGGTCAATCTCAAAAACACCGTCCTTGGTCTGTTGCGCAATTCCATGATGAAACCTAAAAGTTAGAGAGTTGGGTCCACTTGTTTGGAATTTTACTATATCGCTTCCTTTTAGCCTATATTCCGCCCACCCAGCACTCCCTTCTGTGCGATTGGCGGTTATGGATATTTTACAATATTCATCGTCAAGCATTCTGGCATTATCGGGATAAAATTCCACGATAAAAGATTCTGGAGTGTCTAACTTATCTTTCTTAACACTACAAATGCCATTTATATGGATCGTAATTGGCTGATTGACAGCGATAGCCCCCCTAGCAGAATAGTGCACATCCAGCCCATAAGTGATCACATTTACTCCATTCATTTTAATTTCTCCAACCAACCCCTCAGGATGTCTAAATACCTTATCGTGCTGGGGGCCCCAATATCCGGCAAGTAGTGTAACGCTGAGTGTTATGAATAGGACACCTAAGACCGCTACAAAGCATATAAACCATCGATCATACTTGGATAAATTTCTGAGAAACTTCATCTGAACGACTCCTTAACATCCTTCTTGGGTGCTTCCTCGTGATACTCGCACTCTGCGCATATCCACTCATCGAGAACGAACTCCAAACTTGCGCCACAATTGGGGCATTTTTTCGTTTTCATCTTCGCCACATCACACATCTAAAATCACCTGTGCCATCCATTTTCCGTCGCGCTTCTTGACTTCCATGTTGTGATACGTGCATGCCTTTACCTCGGTTTTTATCGTGTGCTTTTGATGGTCTATCCGCTCGCCTGAGACCTTTGCGCTGAGTTTCATCTGCTTTTCGTCGACCTTGACGTCAAACTTGGAAAACACCAAGCCTTCGGAGTCAACGTAAAAGAGCAGTTCATTCAACCAATCGAACATCAGCGACTTCAGGTCCTCGCCCTTGACTTCAATGTCTTTCGTAACCTTGGGTGCAACGTTTTTCGTTTCCACCATGACCTCGAACATCGCAAGGGCGGCGTTGGCAAACAATTCATCCTGCGTCTCGCCGTACGCCCTGAAGCAAACGTCCGCCGTCGCAAAATCCAGGAACTCAAATTGTTTCATATCCACACACACAAACCTTATCACAAGCAACCTTTATATAAGAATAGTCTAATCTATGAGGAAATACGAGATGTGCAGCGGTAATCTGGCGATAATAATACCATCGTCCTTGACATCTGAAAGCAAGGATCAGCGAATCAAGACATACAAGGTAGGACAAATCGCCAGGGCGGCGTCCATCTTCAGGGTGGACAGAATCAGCATATATAGAGACCCTGAATACGATGACAGCAAATTCATCGACCTGGTGCTTAGATACGCGGAAACGCCGCAATATCTGAGAAAACACCTCTTCCCCCTGATGGATGAGCTTAAGTATGCGGGAGTGATTCCGCCGCTACGGACACCGCATCATCCATTGCGTTCATCTCCTGAAGTAGGAGAATATCGAGAAGGAGTCGTGGTCGGATCTGACGAAGGCGCTTGGGTCGATATCGGCATAGAAGGCCCAGTTCCGTTGCGTGCTGACAGAACAGTGCACAAGGGAGAGCGCGTGACCGTCAGGATCTTTTCGCGAAGACCTCTGCAAGTCGAGCTGTGGGATAAAAATCGAATCCCCCAGTACTGGGGATACCAAACCGAGATTGCAGGAACGTTAGGAAAAACGCTCAAAGCACAGCCGCTGGTAATTGCAGCATCGAAAAAAGGCAGTACCGTTGATGGGCAATTGCTAACAAAATTGCAAAAGGCACTGCAAAAAAGCGTCTCGGTCGCGTTTGGGTCTCCAGCAAGAGGAATCGATGACATTCTGCACGAGGAAGGCTGCACGCTTTCCGACCTTGCAGATTACGTCATCAACACCATACCAAACCAGGGAACTGCCACCGTTAGAACAGAGGAAGCAGTATTCGCAACCCTGTCGATACTAAACATAGTCAGATAATGGAGTAAAAAATGGCAACAATACATAGCCCCAGAAAGGGTTCCTTGGCATTTAGCCCAAGAAAAAGAGCAAAATCGCCAGTAGCAAGATTCGGATCCTGGCCAGAGAGCGAGGGTGAGCCAAAAGTACAGGGATTTGCCGGTTACAAGGCCGGAATGACCCATCTGACAATGATAGATGACAGTCCGCATAGCCTCACAGAGGGCATGGAAATTTCGGTTCCAGCTACGGTTATCGAGGTGCCCGCTATGAAAGTAGCAGCTATTCGAGTTTATTCCCATACGCCATATGGCACTAAATCAATAACAGAAGCATGGGCAAAAAAACTGGACCCAGAACTTAATAAATTGCTGCCAGTACCCAAGAAGCATGATGCTGGAGCGGCGCTAAAGCGCATCGAAGAGCTAATCTCTAAGGGCGTGGTAGACGATGTCCGAATATTAACCTACACATTACCCAAGAACGTAGGAGGCATACCTAAGAAAAAGCCGGATATGATGGAGAACCGCATAGGTGGAGGAGGTATCCCTGCCAGGTTTGAATATGCCAAGAGCATCATGGACAAGGAAATAAAGGCATCAGATGTGTTTAATGGTGGGGAACTTGTAGATGTAGCAGCCATCACAACAGGCAAGGGAACCCAGGGGCCTGTAAAAAGGTGGGGAGTGAAACTTCGAAAGCGCAAACATGCGAGAACAGGGAAAAAAAGACATATTGGAACGCTGGGGCCATGGCATCCGGCTAGGGTAAGCTGGAGGGTGCCGCAACTGGGCCAAACTGGTTACCATCAACGGACTGAATTTAATAAGCGCATCCTGCAGATAGGAGCAGACGGGGACAAAATCACACCAGATGGCGGCTTCTTGAATTACGGTATTGTCAAGAACATGTTCATATTAATTAAGGGGACTGTTCCAGGCCCTGCGAAGCGCTTGGTCAGGATAAGGGCGGCTCTCAGGCCGAAAATGGCGCCAAAAGGCGCTCCAGAGATCAGGCACATTAGTGTAGAATCTAAACAAGGATGATAATCATGAAGGCACAACTTATAGACTTGTCAGGAAAGGCCAAGGGCAATGTGGAGCTGCCCAAGGTCTTTGAGGAAGAGTACAGGCCCGACCTGATAAAAAAGGCAGTCCTTGCAGCACAAGCCAACAGGCTGCAATCATATGGCTCAAATGCATACGCAGGAATGAGAACCTCAGCTGAAGGATGGGGCACCGGCAGAGGCGCTTCCAGAGTGCCACGAATTAAGGGCGGTAGCAGGGCTGCCAGGGTACCACAAGCGGTGGGTGGACGTAGAGCGCATCCACCAAAGCCCCAGAAGATTCTCAAAGAGAAGGTTAATACAAAGGAGCGGAAAAAGGCCATACGGTCTGCAATCGCGGCAACCACTAATGCCGAATTGGTCAAGAGCAGGGGGCACAAATATGGGGCAAAAGTGCCACTCATCGTCGAGAATGCCCTAGAAAAACTGGCAAAAACATCCGATGTGATAGGATTTCTGCAAACCGCCAACCTATGGGATGATGTCCTCAGGGCCAAGGAAGGAAAGAAAGTTCGGGCAGGCAAGGGCAAGATGCGGGGAAGAAAATATAAGCGCAAAAAGAGCCTGCTAATTGTAGTTTCTGAAGACAAGGGCATTTCCAAGGCAGCACGCAACCTACCTGGAGTGGATGTAGTAACAGCAAACCAGTTAAATGTAGAGTTGCTTGCGCCAGGCGCACAACCCGGTAGGCTAACAATCTGGACGAAGGGTGCGCTGTCCAAAGTGGGAGGTGCGTTCAAGTGACGATAATCAAGTACCCATTCATAACAGAAAAGGCAACCATTGAGATGGGTGCCGAGAACAAACTTCAATTTATCGTTGATGTCAATGCAACAAAAGGGCAGGTTAAGAAAGAAGTTGAGAGGCTATATGATGTTACGGTCATCGATGTCAGGACGATGATGACGACAAAAGGACTGAAAAAAGCGATAGTCAGGCTATCGCCGGAAGATTCGGCTGACGAGATTGCGAGTAGATTGGGAATATTCTAGTGAGGCAAAGATGGGGAAAAGAATTAAATCTCAGCGCAGGGGAAAAGGAACGCCAACATATAGGGCACCATCTCATAAATATAAGACAGAGCTTAAACACCCAAAGACGGGCGTGGGCGAAACTGTCAAGGGCAAGATTATCAGCATAGAGCACGACCCTGCCAGAACTGCACCAATCGCCAAGGTCATGTTTGAAAAGGGCAATAAGCAATACGTCCTTATACCAGAGGGCGTAGCAGTTGGCGATACGATTGAATGCGGCATATCCGCACAAATCAAGCCTGGAAATACATTGCCACTGGCAGAGATTCCAGATGGGGCACTTATATGCAATGTGGAGATTAGGCCAGGGTGTGGCGGTGCTCTTGTGAGGGCATCTGGCACGTATGCAATACTTACTGCACATGACGCTCACAAAACCATAATCCAACTACCAAGCGGCAAGACTAAGTGGCTAGACTCCAAATGCAGGGCTACAGTCGGCATTGTTGCAGGCGGAGGTCGAACAGATAAACCATTCCTCAAGGCAGGCAAAAAATATCACAAAATGAAGGCACGAGCAGGGAAATACCCAACCGTAAGAGGTGTCGCGATGAATATAGTAGACCATCCGTTCGGTGGTGGAGGCTGGCAACATCCCGGAAGGCCAAAAACTGTGAGTAAGGGTGCCCCCCCAGGAAGGAAGGTTGGGTCTATAGGGGCACGGAGAACTGGAAAACGGAAGAAGTGATGACATGGCTGTTGAAACTAAGATACCCAGGAGAAAAGAGGCGTTCACATATAGAGGGCATACTCTTGATGAACTGAAAAAAATGAGACTGGAGGAAATTGCTGAGTTACTGCCAGCGAGGGAGCGCAGAACCATCAAGCGAGGAATGCCAGAAACACACAAGAAATTGCTGGCTACTGTCAGAAATGGCAAATCTGTAATCAGAACGCACCTGCGCGATATGATTATACTGCCAGAGATGGTGGGGCTGGAATTTGAGGTGCACAATGGCAAGCAGTTCATCAAAGTAAAAATTCAGCCAGAGATGATTGGGCACCACCTGGGAGAGTTTGCGCTAACGCGAAAAAAGGTTGTGCACGGAAGTGCTGGCATAGGTGCAACCAGATCGAGTAGGTACGTGCCATTGAAGTGATAAGATGTCAAAAGTTGATTATTCCATGAAGGCAGAAGCCGATATAACGGCAAAGGCCATGACCTATGAAGTACACATGTCGCCAAAACACGCATTTGAGATATGCAGGGAACTGAGAGGAATGCATATAACCAAGGCAAAGGCCTTCTTAGAGGATGTCATTGTCATGAAGAAGGCGGTGTCCTTCAAACGTCACAAGATAGACGTCAGCCACAAACGTGGGCTAAAGAAATGGTGTGCCGGGCGATATCCGAAGAAGGCTGCCGCTGAAATACTCAAGCTTATCGCCAATGCCAGGAGCAATGCTGAGTATAAAGGGCTAGACCCGGAGCGGATGAAAATTAAGCATATCGCCACCAAGAAGGGTCGCGTAATTCCAGGAATGATGCCCAGGGCGATGGGGAGAGCGACTCCCAAAAATACCGAGACAGTAACAGTTGAACTCATCATAGAAGAGGCGAAATAATGGCCATCGAAAAGAAATTCGTTCAGGAAGGTCTGAAGAAATCCCGATTGCAAGAGTACTTTGCCAAAAGACTGAATAGAGTCGGCTATGGGGGAATGAAAATCACCAGGACGCCCATGGGTACGCAAATAACGATTTATGCGGAAAAACCAGGGATGGTTATCGGAAAAGGTGGAAGAACCATAAACGAGTTGACCAGAGAATTAAGCACCAAATTCCAGATAGATAACCCCCAGATCGACGTACAAGAAGTCACAAAGCCAGAACTAAATGCACAGGTGATGGCGACCCGCCTGGCAAATGCACTGGAGAGGGGTTGGTACTTCAGAAAAGCTGGCCATTCTACGCTGCACCGAATAATGGATGCTGGAGCGCTGGGCTGCGAGATTATAATTTCCGGAAAGCTGACAGGCCCAAGAAAAAGAACGGAGAAGTTATTAGCTGGATATATTAAACATGCTGGAGAACCGGTGGAGAGAATCGTTGACGAAGGTTTTGCCACTGCAATCAAAAAGTCGGGCATCATTGGCGTGAAGGTTAGAATCGTCCCGCCAGACGTGGAGCTGCCTGATGACTTCAAGATTGTAGAGGCTCCGTCAGAGGAAGTGCAGGTTGAAGAAAAACCAGAAGAGGAAAAAGCTAAAGAGAAGGCAGAGATATCCAAAGAAGACGTTGTTACAGCAGAAAAACAGCCTGAAGAAACGGCCGAAAAGGTGAAACCTGAGGCGGCGCCTGAAGAGGCAAAGCCGAAGGAGGAAAAAGTCGAGGCGCCCAAAGAAGAAGTTGCCAAAGTAGAAGAGCCTAAAAAGAAGCAGAAAGTCAAGGGTACAACCAAGAAAGCGAAAAAAGTGGCGAAAGTAGAGAAGAAGCCAGAAAAAACGAAGAAAAAACCTAAAACAAAAACCAAGAGCAGTGACAAATAATGGCAATTATACGACCTGACGAAATAAGAAAAATGACGCCCGATGAGAGGAAAGAGCAGATAACGAAGCTCAGCAGCGACCTCATCATAGAGAGGGCAATGGCTTCTGCTGGTGGTGCACCAGAAAATCCTGGGAGGATTAAGGAGATGCGGCGCACGATTGCCAGAGTTAAAACCATTCAGCGAGAATTAGGAGAGGTAAAATGAAAATTACGCCAAAAAATCTGATTTATCACGAGTTGATTGGACTCCCAGCCAAGGTCGTTGAGAGTACAGATCCAAGCCTGGTTGGAATTGAAGGAAACGTCACCGATGAAACGCGGAATATGGTCACCATTGAGCATGGCGGCAAGGAGAAAAAAGTGGCAAAAGCAAACGCAAGCTTTGTATTTGCCCTGCCCGATGCCAAGGTCAAGGTCAATGGCAGATTGTTAGTTTCCCAGCCAGAAAACAGGATTAGGGGTTAAAGCATGGCGAGGGATATTGGATTAGATGTAGCGGCACCAAAAAATGAATGTGCTGATATAAACTGCCCATTTCACGGCACACTGCCCGTACGTGGACAAATCATAGAAGGAAAAGTCGTGAGCTCTAAAATGGACAAAACAGCAGTTGTCCAGCGAGAGTTCACCAAATGGAATCCCAAGTATGGGAGGTACAAGAAAGTGCGGTCAAAAATTCATGTGCATAATCCACCCTGTATAAATGCAAAGGATGGCGACGTAGTCAAGATAGCAGAGTGTCGTCCGCTGAGCAAGACGAAGAAGTTCGCGATAATAGAGGTTATAAAAAGGTGATGTCAAAATGAAGGGGCATAAAGCCAAGATTCCACGTTCCGTGCAAACTGGCACTTTGCTTGAGTGCGTAGATAATTCCGGTGCGAGGATACTGCAGATAATTGCCGTTAAGAATTACAGAGGTGTAAAAAGGCGGTACCCTAAGGCAGGCATAGGGGACTTGGTTATTGTCTCTGTGAAAAAGGGATCACCCGAAGTAAGAAAACAGATTTTCCACGCGGTTGTCATCAGACAGAAAAAGGAACTTCGCCGTCCAAGTGGCATCAGGGTAAAATTTGAGGACAATGCAGCCGTACTCACCGATGAAAATGGCGAGCCAAAGGGAACTGAGATCAAAGGTCCGGTAGCGAGGGAGGCGGCAGAGAGATTTTCCAAGATTGCATCTGCGGCGACGACGATTGTGTGAGGTAAAGAAAGGAAATGACATCAAAACAACCAAGAAAACAGCGTAGGGAACGGGCGAAGGCGCCATTGCACAAGCGACAGAAGTACTTGAGGGCACCCCTTAGCAAAGAGCTCAGAGAGAAATACTCCAAGCGAAATGCCCGCCCAGTCAAGGGTGATGTCGTGAAAGTAATGAGAGGGGACCACGCTGGTACAGAGGGCAAAGTCCAGAGCATCGACCTTGCGCGAGGAGACATGACCATAGATGGAGTCACTGTCAAAAAAGCAGACGGCTCAGAGGTAGCACGTCCGATCCATCCATCAAATGTTCAAATCACCAAATTATATCTCAAGGATAGACGTAGAGAGAAATGCTTGAAGAGGTAGGAGAAAAGTACATATGCATCAAAAAAGAATTTCAGCGCCCACCGCCTGGCCAATAACCAGAAAGACCAATAAATGGGTAGTTACACCAAGACCTGGCCCACACAAGACGTGTATGCCACTTGCCATTATACTGCGCGATGTGTTAAAACTGGGAAATAATATCAAAGAGGTTAAGCACATGCTAAATAACGGGCAGGTGCTCGTGGATGGCGTAGTCAGGCGAGACCATAGATTTCCAGTGGGAATCTTCGATGCAATCTCGATTCCCGCCACCAAGAAGCATTACAGGGTATTATTTGACTCAAAGGGGCGGTTTATACTCCTGCCCATCAAGGATTCAACCCTGAAACTATACAGGATCAATGGTAAGACTGTACTCAAAGGGGGAAAAGTCCAGCTTAATTTACATGATGGCTCAAATGCCATCGCCACCAACAAGTATCGATCCGGCGATTCCGTCGTGCTCGAGCTACCGCAGCGAAAGATAAAACAGCACCTGGAACGCAAACCAGGCAATCTAGCGATGATTACTGGTGGACGGCACCGGGGAGAGATTGGAAGTATCAAAGAGTTGAAGCTGCTCAGGAGTTCACAACCGAACATGATGACTATGAAGACTGACAAGGAATTTGAGGTTATAGAAAATTACGTTTGCGTCGTCGGCACCAAAAAGCCAGCGATTGAACTGGGAGAGTAGATGGCAGATATGAGACGTCCTAAAATCGACAAAGTAACAGTCAATATTGGCTTAGGAGAAGGAGGGCAGAGATTACTCAAAGCTGAGGATATCATGACGAAAGTAACAGGACAGAAACCAGTTAGGACAACCGCAAAGAAAACGATACAGGCATTCGAAATTAAAAAAGGAGAGCCTGTTGGGTGCATGGTAACACTCAGGAAAGACGCGGCAAAGAAATTCTTGAAATCTGCACTGGCGATAAAAGACAATATGCTGAATGATAGCCAGTTCGATAAAAGTGGCAATTTCTCCCTAGGTATTGAGGAACACACCGATTTCCCCAATATGCAGTACGATCCGGAAGTGGGGATATTTGGCATGGATGTTACTGTGGTCCTTAAACGACCGGGATATAGAATTGGCAAACGCAAGATTGGACTGCGAAAACTGCCCCGCAACCATAGATTGTCCAAGGAGGATGCGATTGCTTTTGTAAAAGAAGAGTTCGGAGTAGAGGTGGCATGACAGACAAGAAATTCGGACGAGGTGCACACTCCTGTAAAAGATGTGGAAGAAAACAAGGGTTGATAAGAAAGTATGGTATTTACCTATGCCGTCAGTGCTTTAGAGAAGTGGCACGCGATATGGGATTTAACAAGCATTGAGGAGATTTGATGACGTTAGTAGATTCAATTGCAAATGCACTGGTAATAATTAAAAATGCTGAATACGCAGGGAAGTCCGAGTGTACAATACACCCAGCATCGAAGTTGATTAGTAACATCCTCAATGTCATGAAGGACGAAAGCTACATTGATGAATTCGAGTTCATCGATGACAAGGGAGGGAAATTTATCGTCAACTTACATGGCAAAATCAACAAGTGCGGGGCCATAAAACCGCGATATTCCGTTAAAAAAGACGAATTTGAAAAATGGGAAAAGAGATATTTACCAGCAAGAGATTTTGGAATCCTCATACTATCAACCCCTGAAGGGGTTATGTCCCATGAAGAGGCAAAGAAAAGAGAGACCGGGGGCGTACTTCTCGCGTACGTATTTTAGGTGAAGATAATGAAGGAATCTAAAAAGATAATACCAATCCCAGAAGGCGTGAACGTTGAAGTAGATGGGAGTGTCATCAAGGCCACCGGCCCAAAAGGAGAGTTGCAACGCGAGCTTGTGTTCCCTGGAATTAGCATTGAGAAGAAGGGTAATGAAGTAGTAGTGAGCACTAACATCGCCAGAAGAAGAGAACGAGCGATGGTAGGCACGTTTACCTCGCACATCAGGAATGTGATGGTGGGCGTAACTGAGGGGTTTGAACGTAAATTAAGAATCATTTACTCGCACTTTCCGATACAGGTGAAGGTTACAGGCGATATAGTGTCAATTAGCAATTTCTTGGGAGAACGGAAACCAAGAAAGGCGAAGATGTTGGGCAATTCAAACGTCCAGGTTAGTGGTGATGAAGTAATCGTTACGGGTACGGACAAAGAGATGGTTTGTCAAACTGCCGCAAATATCGAGCAGGCAACCAGAATTAAGAGGTTCGATCCCAGAGTGTTCCAAGATGGGATATATGTAGTAGAGGAATAAAAAAATGGACAAGACAATTAAGGGACTTCCTAAGGTAAAAGGAATGGGCAAAGCAAAATCTGATGCACTATACCAGGCAGGATTTACCTCTACAGAGAGCATTCAACAAGCCACACTAGATGACCTCGTGACCGTCAAGGGCATTACTGCACCCCTAGCAAAAGATATCAAAAAGGCGGCAGGGGGGGCAAAGCCTATAGTTAAAAAGAAGGCATCAAAGGAAGTATCCACAAAGAAGAAGACATCAAAGAAGACCGCAGCAAAGCCTGGCAAAGTGCTCTCGGATGTTAAAAAACGCCTCCTTAAGGTGAGAAAAAAGCAAAAAAGCAAAAAACCTGCCTTTAGGCACCATGATTCGCATAAGAAAAAGAGGGTTGGCGAGAGCTGGAGGCGCCCCAGAGGGATTCACAACAAGTTGCGTAGCGGAATAGCCGCGAAAGGTACGCTAGTACAGATTGGATACAGAAGCCCCAATGAAGTAAGAGGACTGCATCCATCGGGCTATGAAGAGGTATTGGTACACAGGCCCAGTGATGTTGAAAAAGTCGATGCAACTATGCAGGCAATCAGGGTCAGCGGCAAGGTCGGTACCAAGAAGCGATTGGATATAGAAGAGATAGCAGAAGAGCTTGGTGTTAAGATATTAAATCCAATGAGGAAGGAGTGACATGGCAGACCTATCCAACCAAAAAAGAATGGCCGCCGAGATTCTTGGAATTGGCGAAACACGGGTATGGATGGATGGTGAGAGATTAGATGATATCGCCGCTGCAATTACGCGAGCTGATATCCGCACCCTAATTGAAGAAGGTGCCATCAAACGAAAACCCAAGAAAGGTGTTAGCAAGGGACGGGCGCGAGCTAGGATGACTAAACGCAAGTATGGGCATCGAAAAGGGCACGGCAGCAGGAGAGGTGCAAAAGGTGCCAGAACGCCAAAGAAAGAGCAGTGGATGAAGCGCATTAGAGCCCTCAGACAGAGACTGAGAACGCTCAGGGATGAGAGCACAATAGATGCAACTACATACCGCAAACTATACAATAAAGCAAAAGGCGGGGAGTTTAGAAGCGTCGCACACCTAAACGCCCACCTAGAAAGCACAGGGATTATTAAGGAGACATAACATGGCAAAAGGTCCAAGACATCGGATTTCGTTCAGACGCAGAAGAGAGCACAAAACGAACTACTACCAGAGGCTTAGATTATTATTATCGCAAAAGCCACGAGTGGTAGTACGAAGAAGTTCGAGGCACATGATAGTGCAACTTATATCGCCCAGCGAGAGTGGAGATGTCATTCTGGCGTCGGCAACCTCGGCAGAGCTCCAAAAATTTGGATATGAAGGCGCGACCGGAAACACCCCAGCCGCATACCTAACAGGACTGCTATTCGGCCTGAGGGCACTGAAAGCAGGACATGGGAATGGCGTGCTAGATATTGGTCTGCACCCATCAAAGGTAGGCACAAGGATTTACGCCGCACTAAAGGGCACAATTGACGCTGGAATGGATGTCCCGCATAACTCATCCATACTTCCAAGCGATGAGCGAATTAAGGGAGAACACATTGCCAAGTATGCCAACGAGAAGGGGCTGAAATCAGATATGCCAGATCAGTTTGACAAGACTAAGAAAAAAATATTGAGCGAATTCGCTAAAAAAGGTGAGTAGATAGTATGAAGTTTCGTGAAGAGACCTGGGTGCCAAAGACCAAACTGGGCAAAATGGTACAAGAAGGACAGATTACCTCATTAGAGGAGGTGTTCGCCTCTGGACTACCCCTAAAGGAGGCTTTGATCATAGATACTTTGTTGCCAGAACTGGTGGATGAAGTTTTGGACATCAACATGGTCCAACGGATGACGGATTCAGGGCGCAGGGTGAAGTTTAGGGCAACAGTTGTCGTAGGGAATAATGATGGCTACGTTGGTGTAGGGGTCGGCAAGGATGTGCAGGTAGGGTCTGCTATCAAAAAGGCAATCAGTGACGCCAAATTGAATCTTATTCCAGTCAAAAGGGGTTGTGGTTCCTGGGAGTGTGGATGCCAACAGCAGCATAGCGTCCCGTTTGAAGTCAAGGGAAAAGCTGGTAGCGCCACGGTAACACTTAAGCCGGCACCACAAGGACTAGGGATAGCTGCGGGTGAAACCGCCAAAAAGGTACTGACGCTGGCGGGCATTAAGGATGTGTGGACTGAAACTAGTGGAAAAACCAGGACAACCTTGAACTTCGCCAAGGCCACCTATGAAGCGCTTAAACAAACTGCGATAATGAGGCGTTAAAATGTATGCGATAATCAGGCTGAGGGGCCGCGTTAAGATCAAGCGAGAAGTAGAAGATACACTAAAAATGTTGCGCCTTAATAGAGTCAATCACTGCGCCGTGGTAGATGAAACGCCAAATTATAAGGGCATGATTCAAAAAGTGAAGGATTACGTAGCATGGGGAAACATCAACGCAGACTCACTCGCCCTTATTCTCTGTAACAGGGGTGAACTTGAAGGGGGTGCGCCAATTACGGATGAATACGTGAAAGAAAACACGAAGTGCAAATCAATAGAGGAGTTTGCCAAGGCGGTCTGCGAGAAAAAGGCATCACTCAAGGATATGCCAAGGCTTACACCTGTGTTCAGGCTTCATCCCCCGCGTAAAGGGCATAGGGGCATCAAGAAGACATTTCAACAGGGCGGAGCTCTTGGATCCTATGGCAAGGAGATTAACACGCTGATTAAGCAGATGCGGTGATGGTAAATGGTACAGCAGAAGACGAAAAAATATAGGGGCTCGAGAACCTTTGGCGCTGGCACACATAAGAACCGCAGGGGTGGTGGCAGCAGGGGTGGCAGAGGAAATGCAGGAGGGTGCAAACATCACTTTGTCAGGGCATTACAAGAGGGCAGACCTTTTGGAAAATACGGCTTCAAGCGACCCCTTAAAGTCATCAGCAAAAAGGCAACCATAAATGTTGGTATGCTTGACCAGATTTCCAATGACCTGCTTTCTGCAAAAATGGCGAAAGAAAAAGATGGAACAATTCACATTGATATTGGCAAGATTGGCGCAGATAAGGTGCTTGGCGGTGGCAAGGTGACTAAAAAGCTTGTCATCACAGCAAGCGAATTTTCCGAGACCGCGAAGAGCAAAATAGAGAGCGCGGGTGGCAAATGCGTCCTCGCCAAATGAGGTGTAAATGACAGACGAAGCAGGCATCAAGGGCCGCTTGGAGCCTTTTCTTAATCGCCTACCAGCGGTAAAACAACCTGAAGGGCATATCCACCTCAAAAACAAGCTGATGTGGACTGGTGCCATACTCATAACCTATTTTGCACTTACGAATGTTCCCTTGTTTGGCCTTGCGCCGGAATCACAGGACCTGTTCGCAATGTATAGGGCGATTATGGCAGGCGCCTCTGGTTCAATTGTGCTGTTAGGCATAGGGCCAATCGTTACAGCCTCGATTATCCTGCAGCTATTCGTTGGCGCAGACATCATCAAGTTAGACCTAAGCAATCCCAGCGATCAAGCGATATTTCAAGGTGCACAAAAGCTACTTGTGCTCGTCATGATCGTTTTGGAAACCGTGCCGCAAATAATCGGCGGATATCTGCGACCCGATGTTGCGCTGGCTAGTACGCTGGGCATTTCCCCAGGCATATTAACCTGGATTATCTTTACTCAGGTTTGTATCGGCGGACTCTTAATCCTGTTTATGGATGAAGTGGTGTCAAAATGGGGCATCGGCTCTGGTGTCGGCTTGTTCATCGTTGCTGGAATATCCCAGGCCCTGGTCGGCGGCATCTTTAACTGGCAGATTGATTATAGCGGACTTGCAATCGGCCTCATTCCGAGATGGCAACACATACTCACCACCATACCCGTTTCACAATTGCTCAGTGAAAGTGGATTAGTATTCCTTCTGCTCAGGGGAGGCGTTCTTGCCTTGATTTGCACGATCGTCGTCTTTCTGGTGGTCACATATGTAGAGAGCGTTAGGATAGAGATTCCATTATCGCATTCCGCGGTAAGGGGTGCAAGAGGGCGTTTTCCAGTAAAATTAATCTATGCGAGCGTTCTGCCCATGATACTTGTCAGGGCGCTACAGGCAAATATCCAGATGCTCGGAATGCTACTCTGGAATAGCAACCTGCCTTTCATAGGGCATAATCCTAGTATAGGGGCCTTTAGCGGAAACATGGCAATCTCAGGCATAATGTACTACCTAGGGCCGCTGCACGGCCCTGGAGACTGGATTCCTTCCTTGGTATGGCAAAATCCTGAACTGGTACACCTCCAGTTATGGCAGATCGCTCTTAGAGTGACAACGGACATGACCGTGATGATCGTCGGTGGCATGATCTTTGCGATATTCTGGATCGAGACCAGCGGCATGGGAGCAAAATCCGTCGCAGCCCAGATTCAACGCTCCGGTATGCAAATCCCTGGATTTAGACGTGATGTCGGCGCGCTCGAGAGGGTCATGCAGCGCTATATACCAAAGGTCACGATAATCGGTGGTGCGTTCGTTGGAGCGCTCACGGTCATAGCGAGCCTGTTTGGCCTAATTGGAAACGTCGGCGGCATGGGGCTTTTGCTGACGGTGAGCATCGTCTACCAGATGTACGAGCAACTAGCATCAGAACAGATGATGGAGATGCATCCAATGATGAGAAAATTCCTAGGAGGAGAGTGATTAAAATGAAATTTGTACTTCTTGGTCCACCGGGTGCTGGCAAGGGCACCCAAGCAGAGAAGTTAGCCAAAAAATATGGCATCCCGCACATAGCCACAGGGGATATCTTACGGCAGAGTGTAAAAGATAGAACCAAATCAGGAATGTTAGCAAAATCCTACATGGACAAAGGCGAATTAGTGCCAGACCAGATCCTTATAGGCATTATAAGAGATAGGCTATCTAATCCAGATTGTTCAAAAGGGTTTATCTTGGATGGATTCCCAAGGACGGTAACACAAGCAGATGCGTTGTCGAGTATTTTGCGTAGGTTAAATCAAAAACTCAATGGAATGATTAATTTAGAGGTGCCACAAGAAAAGGTGATTGCACGACTCTCCAGCAGGAGGGTATGCAGGTCATGCGGCACGAATTACCACATAGAATTTAACCCACCCAAAGAGGAGGGTAAATGCGACAAGTGCGACGGACAGCTATACCAGAGAGATGATGACAAGGAAGAGTCAATCCAGAACAGGCTCAAGGTGTACCAGCGCCAGACAGAGCCCCTCATAAAATATTACAAAAAAGAGGGGTTGCTGATTCCGGTAGATGGAGCAAAAGATATATCGGCAGTATTTGAGGACCTTTGCACGATTGTTGAGGGTGTAAAAAAATGAAGAGCAAGTTTAAAGATATCTTGGATAAGGCAGCGATGATTGCCGGGTTTGGCCTTATCATTGGATTTATGAACCAGGGATTTCGCGAGTCGCTCGGAGCGACGATGGACGTTCTATTAGGTCCTCTGACCGTTTTTCCAGTATACATCGTGATATTCATCTTGGCTATGGTCACGGGCCTGTACACGTCGCTTATGCAGAAATGTACCATCGACTGGGAAAAAACCAGGCGTGCTACCGAGCAGATGAAGCAATTCCAAAGGGAGTTTAAGGAGGCGCAGTTGTCGGAGAACAAACACAAGTTAAAGAAACTGGAGGGGGAAAGGGGAGATATCATGAAGATGCAAGCTGAGATGTCAAAACAGCAGCTCAAGCCCATGGCATATATCATGCTGGTGACGTTGCCGGTATTCGGCTGGCTGTATTACTTAATGTTCACCTTGAACCCAACGGCCGAAATCGTCTTACCATTTTACGGTCTTAAAATACTAGCAACCGATAAAGTTCTTAAATTCATACCAGTATGGATATTCTGGTATGCCCTTTGCTCCATGTCGGTGAGCCAAATAATCCGGAAGGCGTTGAACATGGGTGGGGCATAATCATGATTATCACACTAAGCGGATTGCCTGGCAGCGGTACAACTACCATAGCAAAAACCGTCGCGAGCCGGCTCAAGCTGAAAGTGATATCTGCCGGAGACACATTCAGAGAGATAGCAGCCGAGCAAAATATGACGCTTTCCGAGTTTGGGAAACTGGCAGAATCTAACACGGAAATAGACCAGACAATTGACCAAAGACAAGCCCAGATTGCGAAAGAGGGAGATAATCTCTTAGTCGAGGGGCGGCTCTCTGGATGGATGGTAGAAAACGCTGACCTCAAAATATGGCTCAAAACGCCGATTGAAGTGCGATGTGAGCGAATTGCAAAGAGAGATGACATACCGCTGGAACAAGCAATGCGCGAAACAAAGGAGAGAGAGAAATGCGAGGCGGTGCGATACCACAAGCACTATGACATCAATATCGGCAATCTGGAGCCTTATGACCTGATAATCGATTCATCAAAATGGGACGGCAACAGCATCGCGGAGATAGTTGGTTGTTCCATAGAGTTGAGTGCTAAATGAGCCCCTTATTTGAGAAGAGAAGAACGCTGGCAAAGGCATCAGACACAACTGATGCCAAGTACGGATGTATGCCAGAAAGGCGCAACCTTAAAGAGCACATCAACAAAGGAGTGGTGAATATAGACAAACCGCCCGGTCCAACATCACACGAGGTGGTCGCGTGGGTCAAGGACATCTTGCATGTGAATAAGGCAGGCCACAGTGGGACATTAGACCCCAAAGTGACGGGTGCACTTCCCATAATGCTTGGAGATGCTGTCAAAGCTGTCGGCATCCTGCTAACCGCGGGCAAAGAATATATATGTATAATGAGACTTCAGAGAAGTGCTTCAAAAGTAAAGATAATGGAAACCTGCGCTGAGTTTGTCGGGACGATATACCAGAAACCACCAATGAAGTCTGCAGTGAAGCGACAGATTCGCAAACGGAGGATATACTATCTGGAAATAATGGAGATAGAGGGCAAAGACGTGCTGTTCAAAGTAGGTTGCGAGTCAGGAACCTATATAAGGAAACTTTGCCATGATATCGGCGAGGCTCTCGGCACTGGCGCACACATGCTGGAGCTGCGCAGAATCAAGTCAGGGCCATTTACAGAAGCAAATCTGACAACCATGCACAATCTCAAGGACGCCTATGTCCTGTGGGAAGAAGATGGCACTGAATCATACCTAAGGAAGATGATCCTTCCGATGGAGCGGGCGTTGGAGCATCTACCAAGAATAGCCATAAGGGATACAACGGTGGATGCAATCTGCCACGGTGCAGACCTTGCCGCCCCAGGAATATTGACAGTAGAAAGTGATATTAAGGCTGGAGACTTGATAGCAGTGTTTACGTTAAAGGGTGAAGTAGTCTGCCTTGGCACGGCAAAAATGACGTCGATGCAAATATTGAACGCCAAGAGCGGGATTGTAGTTGACACCGATAGAGTCTTAATGAAGCCGGGCATATACCCCAAGGCGTGGACACATAAGACTGCCGAGGTCGCCTAGCCCGGTATGGCGCAGGCCTGGAATCGATTCAGGGAGCCTGTTGTGCATTTGCACTGCAAGGGTTCAAATCCCTTCCTCGGCGCTGGAGGATAAATGCCAAAGAAGAATGAAAAAACAGAAGAGGAAAATATCAAGCATATAGTCAGGATTGTCAACACTGACTTGAAAGGGAAAAAGAGCGTATGCTATGCACTTACTGGCATAAAGGGCATCTCCAGAAGAGTGGCAAGAGTGATAACACGGAAAGCTGGAATAGACCCAAATGCAACGATGGGGCATTTATCGGATGAAGAAATCGACAAGCTAAAAAAAGCAGTCGATGAATTTGAAAAAACTGCCCCTATCTGGATTATTAATAGGCAAAAGGATAACGTAACTGGAAGTAATCGACATGTAATCGGCTCTAAGCTCATGCTACAGCTTAGAGAAGACCTCAACAGGTTAAAGAAGATACGAAGTTACAGGGGCATCAGACACGAGAGAGGATTGAAAGTACGAGGTCAGAAGACTAGGTCTACTGGAAGAAGGGGTGCCGTGGTTGGCGTTGTAAGAAAGAGGATACTCGCAGAAAAAGCAGAGAAGAAATAGGTGATAAACAATGGGATACCCGGGAAAGAGTCGTAAAACGTATGAGTCACCAAGTCACCCATGGCAGGCAATAAGGATGTCTGAAGAAGTGGCACTGGTCAAAAAATACGGCCTGAGAAATAAGCGAGAGATCTGGAAAGCACACAGCATACTGAGAAAATATCGGCGAGAGGCTCGAAAAATGCTCGCAAAGTCAACTGCCACCAGCGAAGGGGATGTGCGCGCCAAGGAAGAGGAGATAAAAACTCTAGAAAAACTAAATAAGATGAACCTCTTAAAGGAAAGCGCTAAATTAGATGATGTCCTTGCCCTAAAGACCGAAGACATATTAGAACGGAGATTGCAAACCCAAGTGCAGCGGAAAGGTCTTGCAAATTCCATGAAACAGGCACGTCAACTCATCACTCACGGACACATCACAGTTGCAGGGAGGAAAGTCACTATCCCAGGTTATTTGGTTCGGAAGAACGAAGAAGCGCAGATAGGGTATTATGTCGGATCTTTCATGATTAAAAACTTAAAACCTAAAGCAAAAGCAGCGGAGTAGGATATACCTATGTCAAGTGAAAAATGGGGAATTGCACATATATATGCGTCGTTTAACAACACGATTATCACGATAACCGACTTGACGGGGGCTGAGACCATTGCGAAGTCCTCGGGCGGAATGGTGGTTAAAGCAGATAGGGATGAAAGCTCACCATATGCAGCGATGCAACTCGCGATGAACGTTGCGGACCAAGCAAAGGAGAAGGGCATTATAGGCGTTCATGTGCGAGTGAGAGCTCCTGGCGGCAACAAACAGCGCAGCCCGGGCCCAGGAGCGCAAGCCGCAATACGAGCATTAGCCAGAGCAGGACTGCAAATCGGGCGGATTGAAGATGTGACGCCCGTACCACATGATGGGACGCGCGCATCTGGCGGGAAAAGAGGGAGAAGAGTCTAAATGAACGTCGATATAATCGAATTATCCGAGTTAAAAGCAAAATTTGTGTTATCTGGCGTCTCACCAGCTTTTGCAAATGCCCTGAGACGCAGTATGATTATTGAAGTGCCATCTCTGGCGATAGACGACGTCAACATATACGAGAACATGTCCGTGTTGTTCGATGAAGTAATCGCCCTGCGTCTTGGACTGATACCTCTCAAAACGGATTTAAACTCATATGTACTTCGCTCTGAGTGCAAGTGCGATGATGGTTGCCCCAAATGCCAGGTATCCCTAATGCTTAGTGTTGAAGGGCCAAAAACGGTCTACTCGGGAGACTTGCAGTCCAGCGACCCAAAGGTCGTTCCCGCAGAAGCAAATATCCCTATCGTCAAGCTTAAAAAGGATCAAAAACTGGTATTAGAGGCGATAGCCATATTGGGCAAGGGCAAGGACCATGCAAAATGGCAACCTGCAGTTGCGTGTGGTTATAAAAACATGCCGAAAATCGTCATTTCAGGATGTGACGGATGCGGTGCATGTGTGGATGTCTGCCCCATAGGTATATTAGAGCTAGATAAAACAGTAATAGTCAAAGATGAGGCAAAATGCTCGCTATGCCGCCTTTGCGAAAAATCATGCGAATCCGGGGCGATAAAAATAAACGCAGACTCGACATCATTTGTGTTTTCTGTTGAAGTTGATGGGTCGATGTTGTGCATAGAGGCGATAATAAGGGCTGCGGATGAGATCAAGACAAAAGCTAAGGCATTAACAAAAAGTTTAAGTGTACTAACCTAAAGCGGGGGTTGCCAAGTCAGGTTAACAATCTTTTTGGTTGCAAAAAGGTTGACTAAAGGCGCAAGGTTGAGGGCCTTGTCCCGTAGGGGTTCGCGAGTTCAAATCTCGTCCCCCGCATCACCAGCAAACCAGGGAGTGGAAATGAGAAAGACGAAAACGAATCCAAGATTAGCAAAACTAATAGGAATGCTCAAAGCCATGTCAAGGGATGAAAACGCGCCGATCTGGCGGAGTGTTGCAGAAAAGTTAGAGCGACCTACGCGCCACTACGCAGATGTAAACATCAGCAAGATTAATCGGCATACAAGTAAGGATGAAACCGTGCTCGTGCCAGGCAAGGTGCTCGGTGCGGGTGTGCTAGACCATCCAGTTACTGTTGCCGCACTCAACTTCAGCTCTTCTGCAAAGGATAAGATCGCATCCGCCAAGGGAAAATGCACTTTAATCGAAAAGTTGATAGAAGAGAACCCTTCTGGTAAAGGAATCAGGATAATTCAATAGGGAGAGTATAAATGACTGTTATCGATGCAGACGGACTTATATTAGGGCGATTAGCATCACATATCTCGAAGCGCCTCCTATCAGGAGAGGATATCATTATCGTGAATGCAGAAAAATCCGTAATCTCCGGGTCCAGAGATAGCATTTTAGAAAAATACAAGAGCCATATAAACAGAGGGAGCCAAGAAAGGAAGGCGCATTTTCCGAAAAGACCGGATAGGATATTGAAAAGAACGATAAGAGGCATGCTTCCATATAAGCAAAAACGCGGTAGAAATGCGTACTCGCTGTTAAGAGTGTATATTGAAGTGCCGAATGAACTGCAAGATGCACATTTTGAAACGATTGAAGGCGCTAAAGCGGCACGGTTGAGCGCGCAATACGTCCGGTTGGGTGAATTGAGCAAAAAACTCGGCGCATCTTGGTGATAAAACATGATAGTTAATACAAGTGGTAAGAGGAAAAAAGCAATCGCGAGGGCTACGATAAAGAGTGGAACTGGACGAACCAGGATAAACAAAAAGCCCCTGGAGATCCTTGAGCCGGAATTAGCGAGGCTTAAAATACTGGAGCTGTTAAACCTTGCCGGAAATGCTGTTGCGGGGCTAGATATAGAGGTTAATGTGCAAGGGGGAGGCATTATGGGACAAGCGGATGCAGTTAGGACCGCCATAGCCAAAGGACTGGTTCAATTGACAAAGGATACCTCACTTAGAGAGGCTTTTCTGGAATATGACCGAAATCTTTTAGTTAGTGATGCCAGACAAAAAGAGCGCAAAAAGTTTGGCGGACCTGGAGCGAGGGCGAAGCGGCAAAAATCATACAGGTGATACTATGATACCAATTAGATGTTTTACATGCGGAAAAGTCATATCCGGTGTATGGGACGAGTATAAGAAGCGAGTGGAGGAGAAGAAGAAAGAGCTTGGAACAGACGACGTCAAGGTAGGAGACATCCTGGACGACTTGGGTATCGAAAGATACTGCTGTCGACGAATGTTGATGGCACATGTGGAGCTGGTGGATGTACTGGCACAATACCAATGAAGGGGTTGTAGGGTAGTCTGGTCCATCCTATAGCGTTCGGGACGCTGTGACCTGAGTTCAAATCTCAGCAACCCCACTGGAACTGTTTTAAACCCTCTGGAGGAGATAAATTTGGATAAAAAGTACACAAGATTCGAAAAAGCTAGGATAATTGGAGCCAGAGCCCTGCAGATTGTTATGGGGGCCCCAATCCTGATTTCAACGAAGTCAAGCGACCCGATAGATATAGCAATGCAAGAATTCGAGAAGGGTGTGATTCCCATAACGGTAAGAAGGATATGTAAATGACCAAAATCACGAGCATCACCGTCAGGACAATATTAGATAGCAGGGGAAACAAAACCATCGAGGCTGATGTATGCACGGCCAACGGCTTTGGGCGATGTGCCGCACCCTCTGGTGCGAGTACCGGCACATTTGAGGCAAGGTCAATCCCTGCATCGGAGGCGGTGCTCAAGGCAAGAAAGTTAGTCATACCTGAATTGATTGGCTTAGATGCCATTGAACAGGAAAAAATAGATGCACATCTACATGAAATAGATGGCACAAACAATTTTGCAAACATAGGCGGTAACACAGCCGTAGCGATATCCCTGGCAGTTGCAAAAGCGGCTGCCTCCTCATCCAACATTCCCTTATATAGATACCTCAATCCATCTGCAAGCGCCCTTCCTTTTCCATTGGGCAATGTTATAGGTGGCGGTGCACATGCAAAAGGCGCTACGGACATCCAAGAATTTCTCGTCATTCCTGTGGGCGCGAAAAGTGTCCAAGATGCGATATTTGCCAATGCGCTGGTGCACAAAAAAGTTAAAATGATACTGGAGAAAAAAGGAGTGCATTGTGGAAAGGGTGATGAAGGGGCGTGGGCACCACCTATTAGTGATGTGGAAGCGCTTGAAATTATATCAGAAGCGATTAAGAGTATCTCCGATTCGACCGGGTTTGAGATACGTGCAGCTCTTGATGTAGCTGCAACAGAGCTGTGGGATGGCTCTACGTACGTCTACGCAGACGCCAAACGCAGCCCAGAGGAGCAAATTGGATACATATCCCAATTAATAGATGAACATAACTTATATTTCGTAGAGGACCCATTGGAGGAAAATGACTTTGAGGGCTTTGCTAGATTGACAGAGAAGGCAAAATGCCTGATTTGCGGCGACGACCTATTCGTCACGAATTCCGAAAGGATTAAAAAAGGTATCGAGAGGAGGGCTGCTAATGCTGTCCTAATTAAGCCTAACCAGATAGGAACGCTAACAGATACCTATAATGCGATGAAATTAGCAAAGGAGAAGGGCTATTGTTGCATAATATCCCATCGATCCGGCGAGACTTTGGATGAGACGATTGCGCATCTGGCAGTTGCATTTGATATCCCTATCATCAAAACAGGTGTGGTTGGAGGGGAGCGCATAGCAAAACTTAATGAATTAATCAGAATAGAAGAGGAGATGTCTGCCCCAAAAATGGCAAGTATAACTTACTGAGGTGCGATAATGAATGAAAAGATAAAGAATGTGGACTACGAACCATTGATTCCCATGGAGGAATACTTAGCATCAGGCGTCCATATAGGGACGCAACAGAAGACAGAGGATATGAAGGGATTTATTTATATGGTTAGGGGGGACGGTTTATATGTCTTAGATATACAAGCAACAGACCAGCGCATTAGGACTGCTGCAAAATTCCTGGCAAGATATGAACCCTCTAAGATCTTAGCCGTATCTGCACGGCAATATGGACAGTGCCCAGTAGAAATGTTAGCCAAGGCGATTGGAGCAAAGGCAATTGCAGGTCGATTTATTCCAGGCACATTAACCAATCCCCAGTATCAGAGATATATAGAGCCTAGTGCACTAATCGTAACAGACCCGACCGGAGACATGCAAGCCGTTAGAGAAGCTGTGAGCATTGGAGTCCCAGTTATAGGGCTGTGTGACAGCAATAACCTAACCGCAAGCATCGATTTGGTAATTCCAACGAATAATAAGGGAAGAAAGGCTCTCGCTACAGTCTATTGGCTACTCGCCAAGGAAATTCTCAAGGAGAGGGGCGAACCATTTAATTATTCAATAGACAATTTTGAAGCAGAATTGTGAAGGCGATTAAATGAGAAGGACGGTCGTAGCCGGACAATTTTATCCAGGCGATGCCGAAACCCTGAGGCGCCAGGTCGAAGGTTACATGGCTGCTGCAGAAGTAGAGGTGTCTGAAACTATAAAGGGAGCCGTGGTACCCCATGCTGGATATATATACTCTGGCAAGGTTGCAGCGCATGTCTATGCAGCACTTCCAGATGCAAAAACATTTGTCATTATAGGGCCAAACCACCATGGAGCCGGTTCCACTGTAGCGGTGTCATCGGACACATGGAGCACCCCCTTGGGCGAAGTGAAAGTGGATAATGAGATTATAGCTGCGCTACCGTCGAGCATCAGCAGGGATGAAACTGCACACCAATATGAGCATTCTATAGAGGTTCAACTGCCTTTTCTACAGGTTAGATTCAATGATTTTAAAATTGTCCCTATATGCATGGGCATGCAAGATGAAAAGACGGCCCAAGATGTTAGCGCAGCACTAATCGAAGCCCTGAAAAATAAAAATGCCACCATATTGGCATCTTCGGATTTTACGCATTATGAGCCTGCCACTGTAGCGCATGAGAAGGATCGGTCGGTAATCGAGCCAATTCTCGAGTTAGATGCACATACCTTTTACTCGCGCTTGTATCAGCAGCGAGCCTCGGTCTGTGGCTATGGCCCGATTGCAGTGATGATAGAGGCCACAAAAGCCCTCGGAGCAAAAAGAGGGTGCCTGTTGAAATACGCCACGTGCGGCGATGTTACAGGGGACATGTCAAGCGTGGTTGGGTACGCAGCCATAAGCGTTGGAGATTGAGATGGTCACATATTCTGCACCTGGTAAGATATTTTTATTTGGTGAGCATGCCGTAGTTTACGGCGAGCCTGCCATTGCATGCGCGATAGACTTGCGAGCGAGTGTCACCGCCCAGAAGCATTCAGAAGTTGTGATTACCTCGAAGTTGGGCAAGGGAGAGGGCAAGCATCAGTACGTCAGCAAAGCAATTAAAAAGATGAGAGAACTGACTGAATTAGGTGGAGTGAGGATTGTAATTGATTCCAAGATTCCGGTAGGCGGTGGGCTGGGTTCCTCTGCTGCAGTCACGATTGCGACACTGGCTGCCCTGAACGAAGAGTTTGGCGCTGGGCTAAACAAGGAGGAGATAGCTGGATTAGGCTACTCGATTGAGAAAGAGGTACAAGGTGCTGCCAGCCCTACTGACACCTACGTCTCTACAATGGGAGGGGTTGTGCTTATTCCTGCCAAGAAGAGGTTGCGAAATCTGGACTGTGAAATCGTGATAGGAGACACTGGCAAAAGTTCATCAACCAGGGGGCTTGTACAGCAAGTAAGAGTCCTCAAGGACAATCATCCCGAGATAATCGAGCCGATATTCAGTTCAATCGGTAATTTAGCCAAGAAATGCGAGGTGTTAGTAGAAAAAGGAGATTGCAACGCTGTTGGTGAATTGATGAACGTAAATCAAGGTCTGCTTGAGTCGCTCGGCGTCGGGTGTGCCGAACTGTCAGCGCTGGTGTATGCAGCAAGGGGCGCAGGTGCCATAGGGGCAAAGTTGACCGGTGCCGGTGGAGGAGGGTGCATGGTCGCACTGGCAGATAAGATGTACGTGGAGGGCGTGGCATCTGCCATAGAAAGTGCGGGTGGAACGCCCATTAAAAGCAAAATAACGGAAACAGGTGTGAGACGTGAGTGAAGTTACGATTCTGAAAATTGGCGGGAGCGTCTTAACAGATAAGAGAGAGGAAGGCAAACTCAATCAAGATAGGATAACCAAAATTGCAAAGGAGATAGCGTCCAGCGATGTGCAAAACCTTATATTAATTCATGGTGCCGGCTCTTTTGGGCACCCCATAGCCAAGAAGTTTGGCCTCGACGCGTCAGGGAAGCAGAACTATGCAGGTGCAGCGCTAACGCATGAAATGGTAAAAGAACTTAATAAAATAATAGTCAAAGAGCTGGTTGAAGATGGTGTAGCTGCCATGCCCGTGCACCCGATGAGCTGCGCGATATCATCTAAGGGAAGATTAAAGGAGATAATGACTGCACAGATTGAACTGATGACAGATAATGATGTAGTTCCAGTTATTCATGGTGATGTAGTGATGGATTTGGAGTGGGGAACCTCAATATTGTCAGGGGACCAAATAGTATTGCATCTGGCGCAACGCTTAAAGGCCAAAAGGGTTGGAGTTGGCACCGATGTTGATGGAGTGATTGATGGCGAGGGTAGGATAATAGCATCCATAACTCCAAAAACATTTAGTAACATAAAGCCACTACTAACTACCCCCAAGAGCGTTGATGTTACTGGAGAGATGTCGGGCAAGGTGAGCGAGTTGGTAAGACTGGCAAAGGCTGGCATCCAATCTTATGTATTTAATGCATCAAAAAAAGGAAATATCACAGCATTTTTAAGGGGCAACATAGATTTTGGAACAGTTATCAGGAGCGATTGATTTGGAGCAAACGTCTAAGAGAAAAATCGAACACCTGCGCATATGTGCGGAGGAAGACGTCGAATCAAGTCCAACTGGATTTGAAGATGTCATGCTAATTCATAATGCCCTGCCTGAAATTA
Source organism: Methanocellales archaeon (assembly GCA_030610945.1). Classification (GTDB taxonomy): domain Archaea; phylum Halobacteriota; class UBA148; order UBA148; family JAUWXC01; genus JAUWXC01. The sequence goes on from JAUWQV010000003.1 coordinate 93,693, forward strand.
GTAAGGATGAAATCGACTTAGGCACCACGTTCCTCGGCAAACGCTTTAATGCACCCATTATGATTGCTCCTATGACAGGGGGGCACCCTGACACCAAAGCCATAAATGCGGCACTTGGCAGTGCGGCAGAAACACTTGGCATTGGCATTGGTGTTGGCAGCCAGAGGGCAGCAATTGAAGACCCTAAGCAAGAAGATTCATTTCGCATTGTAAGGGACGTTGCACCCAACGTATTCATATGCGCCAATGTCGGCGCACCCCAACTAAGAGAGTATGGGATAGATGGGGTCAAAAAGGCAATTGAGATGGTGAGTGCGGATGCGCTGTCAATTCATCTCAACTTCTTACAAGAAGCGATTCAACCAGAAGGAGATGTTGATGCAAGGGGCTGTCTTGATATGATAAAAGAGATATGTGCAGGCATAAACGTTCCTGTAATGGTGAAAGAAACAGGCGCCGGCATATCAAGAGAGGCCGCAACTGCATTGAAGGGAGCAGGCGTAGCCGCAATAGACATTGGCGGGGTTGGCGGAACCTCCTGGGCAGGCGTAGAGGTTTATAGGGCAAAAGCAGAGGGTGATGTATTGGCAGAGCACCTCGGCAAAATGTTCTGGAACTGGGGCATTCCAACTGCCATAAGCATCGTCGAATCGTCTGTGGGCGTGCCAATCGTCTCAACCGGTGGTGTGCGCACCGGCATAGATATGGCAAAGTGTCTTGCCCTTGGTGCTTCACTCTGTGGCGTAGCGTTGCCGCTGGTAGCACCTGCGCTCAAAGGCGAGAAGGAAGTGATTGGTAAACTAAGTACTATGATCGAAGAGCTAAGGGTGGCTATGTTCTTGGCAGGTTGCCGTTCTATTCAAGATATACAAAAAGCCAGGATTGTGATAACAGGGATGACGAAGGAGATTCTGGAGCAACGAGGACACGACCCTGGACGATTTTCAAAATAAAGGTGATAAAATGGATATGAGCATTGTTGCAGTCGGTGGATACGACGAAGTAGGAAGAAATATGACCGCAATTCGTTGCGGAAAAGACATCGTGATAATGGACATGGGCGTCAGGCTTGATAGGGTCCAGATTCACGAAGATGTAGCTGTTGAAAAGATGCACTCGCTGGACCTCATTAAAATGGGTGCTATTCCAGACGATACGATAATGAGTGAGGTAGAAGGAGAGGTCAGAGCTATTGTCTGCACACACGGACACATGGACCACATAGGCGCCATATCAAAACTGGCACATCGCTACGGAGCACCCATCATAGGAACGCCATTTACAATTGAACTAATCTCGCAACAAATCGCCTCAGAGCGTAAATTTGGCACTACGAACAAGTTGATTACGCTAAATGCCGGCGAAACCATGCAGATTGCACCCTCTATAGAACTCGAATTCATCAGAGTTCAGCACAGCATCATAGATTGTGTGTTTGCAGTGCTTCACACCCCGGACGGGGCGATAGTTTACGCCAATGATTTTAAGTTAGACAGGACGCCCACCCTTGGCGAAAAGCCCGATTTTAGACGATTGAAGAGGTTGCACAATGATGGGGTGGTTGCCATGATTGTCGAGAGCACAAATGTACAGCGATGTGGCAAGACGCCATCAGAGCAAATCGCGCGAGACTTGGTTAGAGATGTGCTATTGGGCACAGAGGAGAGTGAAACGGGCGTATTAGTCACCACGTTCTCGTCGCACATTGCAAGGATTAAGACGATTGTCGAGGCTGCAGAGAAGATGGGGAGGCGCCCAATCCTTTTGGGCAGGTCAATGGAAAAATACGCAGGGTCGGCAGAACGAATGAAATATGTCGATTTCCCGAAGTCGCTGGGTATATTTGGGGATAGAAAATCAATCGACAGGATGTTCAAAAAGATAATGGAAAAGAAAGACAAATACCTGCCTATTGTTACAGGCCACCAAGGAGAGTCTGGGGCAGTGCTCTCAAGAATTGCCAATGGTCTAACGCCATATACGATTGAAGAAGGCGACAAGGTCATATTCTCGGCTAATGTGATACCAACTCCCACCAACGTATCCAATCGATATACTGTTGAAACCAAGTTGCGAATGAAGGGGGCAAGGCTATATGATAATGTGCACGTCTCAGGGCATGCATCCAGGGAAGACCACTGGGAACTGCTCAGAATGATCAATCCGGAACACGTCATCCCCGCACATGGAGACCTAAGCATGACATCTGCATATGCAGAGCTGGCTGAAGATGTCGGCTATAAATTGGGTGACACGGTACATCTCGTGCGAAATGGACAGGAAATTTACCTTTGAGTGAATGCTATGCACATAACCGAGGAGGTTAAGAAAAGGAGCAAGATGGTCAATGGGCTAGCTGAGGAACTATTGCCCGTCGCACAACCAGAGGAGCTATACCTGGCATCTAGGCATTTGATGGAAGCGGGAGGAAAAAGACTTCGACCGGCCATGCTGATTCTCGCAACCGAAGCTGTCAGGGGCGATGTACAGAAAGTGCTCCCAGCTGCATTCTCTATCGAGCTGATTCATAATTTCACGCTGATTCATGACGATATTATGGACCAAGATATTTTACGAAGAGGTTATCCTACAGTCCACCTAAAATGGGGGCTGCCCGCTGCAATTCTGGCTGGAGATACACTCTATTCAAAGGCAATCGAGATTCTCGCTGGCGTGGATGCACCTCCCGATAGAGTGGTGCGCTGTCTGAACATCCTCTCGAAAACATGTACGGAAATCTGTGAAGGGCAGTGGATGGATATGATGTTTGAGGGGTTGCCAAAGGTTTCCGAGGCAGAGTATATGAAGATGGTTAAGAAGAAGACTGGTATGTTATTCGCTGCTGCCATGTCAATTGGCGGGATTCTCGGCGGTTGTGATAAGAAAGAGGCAAAAGCACTCTGGGAATTTGGAAAAACTATGGGGATAGCATTCCAGATACGCGATGACGTACTTGACCTGATAACACCAGAAGAGGAATTAGGCAAAGATAGAGGGAGTGATCTTATGGGGGGCAAGAAAACCTTGGTTAGGATTCATGCATTCGAGAAGGGGATTAAATTAGGCCATATTAAGCGGGGGGCATCCAAAGAAGACATTGATGCGGCAGTGCAAGCATTGCACAATGCAGGCTCAATCGATTATGCGATGGAAAAGGCGCAACAACTGGTTGTGCAAGGCAAAACCAAGCTTGATGTGCTACCTGATTCTAGGGCAAAAGAGTTGTTAAAAGAGCTGGCAGACTATATGGTGACGCGCACATACTAACCGAGCATTTCTTTCCCCCGCTTGTTTCGCTGTGGTTGTAGGGAATAATGACTTTAGCTACACAAGCCTATTATTGGTCCTATGCATAAGGGAGTATGAAATGAAAGTTGACGTTAAACGAGTTATACGCAAATATGCCCTGCAGAATGCGGTCAAATACGGCTCTGCCCCCTCAAAGGCAGCGGTAATGAGCAAGGTAATGGGGCTACACCCCGAGCTCAGGCCAAATGCAAAGGAAACTATGACCCTGAGCGAGGGTATTTTAGCCGATATTGCTGCGATGAGCCCTGAACAAAGGGAGAGCGAATTGCAACGAATAGCACCTGAGCTAATAGAAGAATTGCACGAAAAAAGGGAAAAAGAGCACAAACTCCCAGGATTAGATATAACAGATGGCGTTGTAATGAGGATTGCGCCCAACCCTAATGGGCCGCCCACCCTGGGCAGTGCAAGGGGCATCATCATAAATCACGAGTATGCCAAGATGTACGATGGCAAGTTCATTCTCAGGTTCGATGACACTGACCCCAAGATTAAAAGGCCCATGCTGGAGGCATATGCATGGTATGAAGAGGATTGCGAGTGGCTTGGCGCCAAGCCAGATGAAATCGTGATAGCGTCTGACAGGCTAGATAGATACTACGAGTACGCTGAGGAACTGATAAAGAAGGGGGATGCTTATATCTGCTTCTGCAGTCAACAAAAATTCAAACAACTGAAGGATGCTAAAAAAGCATGTCCGCATAGAGAGAAGGATGCCAGAACCAATCTTGAATCCTGGAAAAAGATGCTAGCAGGAGAATATGATGAGGGTGAAGCAGTCCTACGGATTAAAACTGATATTAAACATAAAGATCCTGCACTGCGCGACTGGGTTGCCTTCAGGATTGTCAAGATGCCGCACCCAAGAGTTGGAGACAAATACCAAGTCTGGCCCATGCTCGATTTCGAATCGGCAATAGAGGACCACCTGCTTGGAATCACACATATAATCAGGGGCAAAGACCTTATGGATAGTGAAAAAAGGCAGAAATTTGTCTATGGGTATCTGGGATGGGAATACCCCAAGACATCTCATTGGGGGCGTATCAAAATCCATGAATTTGGCAAACTCAGCACCAGCGAAATGAAAAAAGCCATACAGGAGGGTTTGTATGAAGGCTGGGATGACCCAAGGTTGCCGACAATATGCTCCCTCAGAAGAAGGGGCATTCAACCAGATGCGATTAGAAATTTTATGATAGGCCTGGGCATAAGCGAGACAGATATTGCGGTCAGCATGGATACGCTATATGCCGAGAACAAAAAAATTATAGACCCTGTGGCAAATCGATATTTCTTTGTCCATGACCCTGTACGCATGATGATAGAAAATGCACCGCCAGTAGTGGCAAAGGCGCCGCTGCATCCAAACATAGACAGGGGCATCAGACAAATTTCCACCCGGGGAGAGGTTTTCGTATGCAAGGATGATGTAGAAAGGATGAAAGAGGGCAAGATATTACGGCTGAAGGACCTGTATAATATCAAAATTACGAGTTTAAAACCCCCCAAAGCCGAATATATTGGAAATGACAGGAGCATTATAGAGAGGGGTGCGATTATTCACTGGGCACCGGTTGATGGAGCCAAGGTAGAAGTACTCGCCCCTGACTACGAATACAATGGTGTTGGCGAGGAAGGGATTAAATCAGAACTTGGTAATGTCGTCCAGTTTGAGCGATTTGGATTTGTGAGGATTAATTCCGTGGATGGTGTTATAAGGGCACATTTTGCACATAAATAGTAAGCACAACATTTAAACCACATGATGCAATATTAGAGAGACGCTTGGTCATAACTTAGAAACGATGATTGATGAAGGGTTCATAGCCCAGAAGGAGGAAATAATATGGCAAAATTAATGTACGTCAAATTTGAGGTTCCAGCGGAACTGGAAAATAAGGCGCTAGAAGCGCTGGAATTGGCAAGAGACACAGGAAAAATTAAAAAGGGAACGAATGAAGTAACAAAGGCAATCGAGAGAGGAGTTGCCAAGCTGGTTTTAATCGGCGAGGATGTGCAGCCTGAGGAAATCGTTGCGCACCTACCGCCCCTAAGCGAAGAAAAGAAGACACCATATATCTACGTCAAAAAACAGGAGGAGCTCGGAGCAGCATCTGGCCTGGACGTGGGCTGTGCAGCATCAGCGATTATAGACCCTGGAAAGGGCAAGGAACTCGTGGAAGATGTTACGCAGAAGCTCAAGGCATTGAAGTGAGGGAGATTTTTAATGGCAGAGAATGATGGAGTTCCCGCAGAGGTCATTGAGGTACTTGGCAGAACAGGCATGCATGGAGAGGCAACTCAGATTAAGTGCCGCATTCTCGAAGGCATGAACAAAGGCAGGATAATCACCAGAAACTGTATAGGGCCAGTGCACATTGGCGACATTCTCATGTTGTTAGAAACAGCCAGAGAAGCCAAGAAGTTAGTTTCGCGTTGATGGATGGTATTTAGGCACTCTAAGAGAAGAAAGGTGTGTTAGATAGTATGGATATAAAAAAATGCTCGTTTTGTGGCAACCCCATTGAACCTGGAACTGGTAAAATGTTGGTTAGGAATGATGGAAGCATCTATTTCTTCTGTTCGTCCAAGTGTGAAAACAACATGGCCCTTGGCAGGATTGCAAGGAAGACCAAGTGGACGAAGCAGGCGAAGGCTAAAAAGATAGAAAGCGAGACCAAGAAAAAAGCGAAGCCAAAAAAGGTCAAGAAAGCGAAGAAGTGAATTAAGATGCACGAGCGCACCTTCTTGATGATTAAACCAGATGGCGTTCAGCGTGGCGTAATAGGCGAGATTATTTCCAGAATCGAGCGAAGAGGATTTAAAATAGTTGCGCTCAAGATACTGCATGTAGATGATGAAATGGCGAAAAAACACTACGCCGAGCATATAGATAAGCCATTTTTTAATTCGTTAATAGAATTTATCAAGTCCGGTCCAGTTGTGGCGATGGTTATTGAGGGAGAGAACGCCATATCCGCGATAAGAGAGATGGTTGGTGCAACCGACCCTAGAAAAGCCGCACCCGGCACAATCAGGGGCGATTTGGCACGTGATACACATAATATCACATACAACATGGTTCATGCATCTGATTCCCCCCAATCTGCAAAAAGAGAGATTAGCCTTTATTTTGGCAACCTCTGATTCAAAAGGTTAGTTCAAAACTTCAACATTCTTTATATATTCCCCAGAACATCTTTTGAATGGCGATTATGGCAAAAAATCAGGAGAGTGTGCGGACGCCCATTGTATGTGTGATGGGGCATGTCGACCATGGCAAGACCTCATTACTGGATAAGATACGTGGCACGAGCATCGCAGAAAGGGAAGCAGGTGCGATTACCCAGCATATTGGCGCTACTGAAATACCGCTGGATACCATCAAGACGCTATGCGGCCCTCTAATGAAAGGGGATTTTAAGATCCCAGGGCTACTTTTCATTGATACGCCAGGGCATCATGCCTTTACGACACTGAGGAGCCGGGGGGGAGCGCTGGCAGATTTGGCAGTCGTAGTAGTTGACGTCAATGAGGGGTTTCAGCCGCAAACAATAGAGGCGCTGAAAATCTTGCGTCGTTTCAAGACTCCTTTTGTGATTGCTGCCAATAAAATCGACAGGATTCACGGATGGTGCCCATACGAAAACGAGGCTTTTATCACCACATACAAACGTCAAAGTGAGCGGGCAAAAATGGCACTTGAGGATGCCGTCTATAGGCTGATTGGCCAATTAGGCGAAGTGGGTTTTTCTTCAGACAGGTACGATAGGATTAAGGATTTTCAGAAAAATGTCGGCGTGATTCCTGTTAGTGCTAAAACCGGAGAGGGAGTTCCAGACTTGTTGATGCTTCTTATCGGCTTGGCGCAAAGATTCCTTGAAAAAAATCTGAGAGTTCATGTCGCGGGCGAGGGCATTGGAACAATCCTGGAAGTTAAGGAGGAAAAGGGGCTCGGCACGACAGTCGACGTGATTCTGTACGATGGTGAACTAAAAGTTGGAGATAACATTGTGGTTGGTAGCCTAGGCGAGCCCATAGTAACAAAGGTACGCGCATTACTAAAACCCAGGCCCCTCGCCGAAATCAGGTCAGAGGATAGATTCCAACGAGTAAACAAGGTAGTGGCAGCTTCGGGTATAAAAGTCGTCGCGCCAGGGCTAGAAAAAGCGCTTGCCGGCTCGCTGATGAGAGTTGCCAAGGAAGACCTCGAATGCGTGGCAAAAGAGGTTAAGTCAGAATTGGAAGAGGTGACAATCCAGACAGATGAAACAGGCGTGATTCTCAAGGCAGATACAATCGGGTCGTTGGAAGCGCTAATAAACGAGTTGAAGAGCGCAAACGTGCCAATACGCAAGGCTGAAGTTGGCAATATTTCAAGAAAGGACATCTTCGAGGCGGCGACAATCAAGGACCGTTGTCTGGCAGTCGTAATAGGGTTTTGTGTGAATATCTTGCCAGATGCAAAAGAAGAGGTGCAAAAATCTGGCGTTAATGTATTCCAGAACAATGTAATATACCAGTTAGTCAATGATTATAATGAATGGGTAGCCAAGGAGAAGTCGATATATGAAAAGAAGAGGCTCGAAGCAATCATCAGGCCTGGCAAATTTGTGATTATTCCTGGGCATGTATTCAGGCGCAGCAAGCCCGCCATAGTCGGCGTAAAGGTAACAGGGGGGATAATAAAGTCAGGAGTAAGCGTAACTAACGAGAATGGTGTACGAATCGGTACAATTAAGGGCATTCAGGAGAGAGGAGAGCATATAAGTGAGGCTGTGGTTGGAAAAGAGGTGGCAGTTTCGATTGATGGCCCTACAGTCGGCCGACAGATTAATGAGAAAGATACGCTCTATGTGGATATCCCAGAAAAACATGCAAAGATTCTTGAACAAGAATTGTATGATAAACTGTCTGCAGACGAACGTGAAACGCTGACAGTGTTTCTAAATATAAAACAAAAAGAAAAACCATTTTGGGGCAAATAGGAGATTAAAGCATGGCAGATTTTAGAGTAGTAATTTCATCCCCTAAAGAGGGAAAAGCATACCAAGTAGAGGTTTCCGGAGCAGAAGCAAACAAATTTATCGGCAAGACCATTGGCGACGCGGTTGATGGTAGCGTAGTCGGATTAAATGCCTATACGCTGCAGATTACCGGTGGAACAGATAAAGATGGATTCCCAATGCGAAAAGACCTTCCCAAAGGGGGGCGGCGAAAAATCCTTACATACATAGGTATAGGGCACCATCCAAAAGAGGAAGGGCAAAGAAGACGAAAAACCGTGTGCGGGAGAGATATCACAGCAAACACGTGCCAGATAAACACAATCATCACCAAATACGGATCGAAACCTGTCGCTGACCTTCTGGGCAGTAAAAAAGAAAAAGAAGAGTGAAATTATTGCTCACTTTTTGGGCTATGATAAAATTTTGATATCTTGGTCTTTTTAAAATTTTAATATTATATTAAAATCAACTTAGTTACACTGCATAATATACTTTTAGATGATATCAATCAATAGTATATTATAAAGTATCACCTGTAAAAATTTAGAGAAGAGATTTTACATTTTTATTTGGACTTTATTATATAATAATATTTGGCACCAAACCCCAAGAGGTGAAGGGCAAAAACATGTGACAAAACACAATGCCCAAATCACGCTTATTTCTATAATATATAAGAATGAAAAAATACTGCCCAAAAAAGCGGCATTTTGTCAACTCAATGATTCCAAAATCTATAAGAATATGGTGATTGGCACGTGCAAACCCCTGCTTTACGGGTAAAAAGATGGCAAAATCGACGAGATCTGGTTTTTTGTAAATTTGTTCCTATATATAGTGGAATATATCCTGCGCTATTGTATGAGAAATATTTGTCGAAGCTGAGAATTATTGCACCAATCAGCGTAGATTTATGATATCAATTAACTCTCACTTTTTTGCGACTTTCTAAGTGCATTACAAAAAGCCAGTTAAACGTCTTTTGAGATAAAATAAGCCCTATTATGTCAAATTAACTAATTTAGAGCATTTTACAAGGAGACATTTAGATGAGATAAGATGTATCTCAGATATATCTAAGATACTATTTTTCATCTCAAAATTAAAAATAAGCAAATAAAAAATATATTAAATTAATGACGAAAAATAAAATACAATAGGAAAATTTAGATATGTGGAAAAAGTGAGAGTTAAAAAGCAGAGAGAATATTTAGTAGTAGAGGAATAAAAGAAGCAAGAACATGGCCAGAATAAGAGAGGCGAAACGTACGGCCACGACGATGGTGGTCCGGTCACATGCAACTGCACGCATCACGCAGTCTAGGGACCCCTACCTGGAATTAATGAGGCGGTTGTTCCAGGGAGAAACCACTGCGATGAGGGCGAAACGTTTTCTTGAACTAGTCGAGAAAAGAAAAAGTGAGGGCAAACCCATACTGACGAGAGAATGGAATCGGCTGCTCAAAGAGATGAGTATCAGCAGGTCCTCATTTTATGCAATGCGAAACAAGCTGTTGGGCGCTGGCGTACTTGAAATACGAAACGGCGAATACCATTTATCAGGGCAATTCAGCAAGGATTTGTCAGATATGGCGCGATGGTGGTGGACTGCAGTTTTAAATAAATCATTGGATGTGTTATGAACTGAGAAGTTTCTTCCTGAGTTGAAGCAACTCATCCATCCGTTTTCGGACCTTTTCAAAATCCTTCTTGATTTTCGGGGATTTTGCGACCTGCTTCTCAATTTTGCTGATTTCCCTGAGATATGGACCAAATCTCCTGCTTATGCGCGTCGCATCCTTTAGTGTGAGCGATTTTTTGCCCTTTAATTCCTCCCGGTAGATGGTATCCATCTTGGAACCGAGAGATGCTATTTTCTTGCGCAACCTGCAGACATCTTCATCGTGCAGGGGTAGCTCCACATCCCCCAAGACACTATGTAGCTCGCCCAAAATCCCGGCAACTGTTTTGCCCAAATCGGTTAGTTCGATATACTTGGTCCGCCCTTCATGTGAAAAAGCAACCAACCCATGCTGCTCCATTTCAGAAAGGACATTTGTGATGTGGGCATATGTGCTGTCAACAGCCCTGGCGATAGCCAATGCATACGGCCTCTTGTGAGAGGCAATTGCCAGCAAGATGCGCGCAGGCTTTTCACGCAAAAAAAGCTTCTCCATGTCTTTCATGACTCATTCCATCTTTTTAGCCTTTCCAGCCTTCGTTGTTATGTCGATGCCTAGCCAGTAGGCGTCATCCGTTTTATGCATGCCCATTTCAACCTTGTCGATCTCCTTTTTTGTATGAAAGACCCTTACCTTACCATCGACCGTTACCCTGACCTCCAAACACTACACCTCCTTAAGCTATATTTATGAAATGAACTCACATATAACTTGATAGGATGTTTTCAATAAGGTTGCGTTTGTTATTTTCCTTTAACTAGCTGTGTCAACGCATTTTTAGGATTCTGCGCCTTCACAACCCCAGATGCCAGCAGCACGCCCTTTGTGCCTAAATCAAGTGCTGCCACAAGGTCTTCGCCCTTTGAAATGCCAGCGCCGCATAAAACGCCCACGTCTGGCGCTATGTTATGAACAGCCCGGACTGTGCCGCTCACTACCTCTGGATTCGCCTTGGAAACGGGAATGCTGGAGCCGATCAACTCAGGCGGCTCAACAGCTACAAAATCCGGCTTGAAGGCAGCCACGGCTGAGGCTTTTGCTATGTCATTCGCACAAACGACAGTAATAAGCCCAACTCTTCTCGCCGCACCAATAGCCGCCTCTATTTCGGCTAACTCCAACTGCCGCTCTGAATGATTGATGAGAGTTCCAATCGCTCCCGCTTCCCTGACCGCTTCGGCAAGGACATGCCCGGTATGGCTGCCTGGAGTGATTCCATCAACATGTTGTGCAAAAACCGGGACGCCCACCTTCGCTATCGAGTAAATATCAAGAAACTGCGGAGCTACAATTATCTCCTTACCGGTTTCACTCCGCACCTCTTTAACCACTTTCGCGATTTGCAGGGCATTCTCACCCGTACCCTCGCTGTATGCCTTAAAATTTACTATTATTAATGGAACCTTCATATTCCCTCGGGGAATGTTCAAAAGTCGGTCATCACCCTGAACTGGTCAGTCTCTTCCTTCATCAATTCAAGGAATCTCCGTGCCGCACCTTCTGTGTCTTTTGCATTGGTAATTGCCCTGCCGACTACAAGGATGTCTGCTCCTGCCTTGAGCGCTTCAGAAGCATTCTCTGCTCTAAGGCCCCCTGCCACAGCTACCAGCATCCTATCTGAGAGTTTTTTGATTGTTTTAATATCACCCCAAGCATGCTTATCTGTGGACTCGACATCAATTGCTCTATGTAATTCGACCACATCTGGCTTAACGCTCAGCTGCTCCAGAACTGCCTTTGGATCCAAAACATTTAGCATGTCGATTACTGCATAAATTCCCGTCTTCTTAGCTTCCTCTATCGACTTTTCAATAGTTGCAAGAGGCGCCAATCCAGAAACGACCGCCGCGTCAGCAGTGAAATCGGCAGCCATCCTAACCTCAAGATGGCCTACATCAAGCGTCTTAAGGTCAGCCACGATGAATGCCCCTGGCCTAGCATCGCGTATTTTCGATATTATATCTAAGCCATATCTCTTGATTAAAGGCGTACCTGCCTCTAAAATTAAATGGTCGCTCTTTGGAAGTTTATCGAGTACTTTTTTGATGTGGTCCCAATCCGGAATATCTAATGCAACCTGCAGATATGGCGGATCCCACAACCTCATTACCTTGAACCCCATAATCGGATGAATAGATCGGTCTTTTTCATAGATAACCTTATCCACAGATGGGAATCGCTCCATGGCACGTTTAATCGCGAGTTTGGTCGCGCCATAGTTATAACGATAAATCTTATTATAATCCCTCGCATCTGGGTGAATAAAAACGCTGACAATGAGGACCATGTCCTCTGCTTTCTCTTTGTGAAGAACGCCATCTTCTACAGAATCTGCCACTGCCTTGGCAACAGCGGTCTGTGCGGGCCCAAATACAAGCGCCGCCTGTTTTAAATTCTCCACGGTAACCTTTGGCACGATAAGTGTGGCTGGCTTGGTTAGCAAATTCGGCCTGATTACTGCCAACAATGGCGTATGTCCGACAGACAATTGGGACATCGCGTTGGCAAATGCCGCTCCAACAGGTCCGTTTTTGTCGCCAATCATCAAATCGATGTGTGCAAGCTCTGGTTCAGTACCGATTAACGCCTCTCCTAGTGAATACAATATAATACCCCATGTCCCATACGTCCAAACGGTATATATCCTTTTTTAATGGAGTTCCAATAGTTATAAGAGGAAATAGTACAAGCATAAAGAACATGGCAACGACGAAGAGAGTATATGAACGGCTTGCACCCGTTTATGACTTGGATGATGTGATGTTCGCTGGAGCCAAGCAGCACTGGCGCAAGAAAATTATAGACATACTGGATATCGAAAACGCCAAACTCGTTTTAGATATCACGACTGGTACCGGCAGGGCTGCGAAAATACTCTCAAAAAGAGTGAAGAACGGTCGGGTAATAGCCGTAGATATATCCAAAAACATGCTTAAAATCGCCAGGATGAGAAATCATGGGAGAAATAATCTGCGCTTCATCTTGTGTGATGCTGCGCACCTGCCGCTTAAGGATGGAGTATTTGATGGCGTAAGCTGCATGTGTGGGATGGACACGGTTGATGAGCCGGGAGCGGTTCTCTCGGAAGTGGTGCGGGTTCTCAAAAACAAAGGAAGATTTGGCATGATGTACTTCAGGGAGTCAAAGGGGTGGCTCAGGCATCTGGATGCCATCCTTAAAAAATATTACAATTTGATATGGAACACAGGGAATGTTGATATAGCATCCATGATTTCGGACCATCCTCTGAGGACAGTCAAGAAGCAGGACCTGCTAATTGCCGATGCCCTGGTTGTGGAAAAATGCCGGGAGCGCGATTCGAACGCGCGATCTTCAGATCTCTCACTTTTCCGTCAACGCCAAGGGGCTCCGCCCCTTTGAACCCTAGGTTATGAGTCTGACGCCTTAACCACCTAGGCCACCCCGGCATCTTGCACGACTTGTTACTGCCCATAATGTAGTATAATGATTGTGGTAAAAGACATTCCGCCGAAAGATTTATAGAACACGAGATATATTTTAATTTAAGATAAAGGTGGAATAGATGATAGAACGGTCAGTATCAGTACTAGATGAAAAAGAGGATGAGTTCGCGCGAATTCTTATGAACATAGAGCTGAAGAGGAACGTCGCAAGAACGCTGGTATACCTGGCAAATGTGGAGGAAGCTACATCCAGGCACATAGAATTAGGCGCGGACCTGAGACAGCCAGAAGTGAGCACTGCAATGCGGAGGCTCATGGAGGAGAACTGGGTCGATGTGCACGAGATTAAGAAAGAGGGCAAAGGAAGGCCCGTAAAGTGCTACAAGTTGGCGGCTCCAATCGAAGAAATAGTCAACAAACTTGAGAAGAGGAAGCAGGAGCAGGTAGCAAAAGATCTGGAAAGCATCCAGAAACTGAGAGAGCTTGGGAGCCAAAAGATACTCAAATTTTAACTGATTTCTCTTTTTAGAACTTCCACTCCATCCTTTCGCCCAACATGTACCTCGTTGATATTCGTAAAAATGCCATGCTCAACTACACCGGGGATTGTAGAAATGGCTTCGCTAAGTTTTAGTGGATGGATTATCTTGCCAAAGTCAACGTCAATGATGAAGTTGCCGTTATCCGTTATCACCGGACCGCCTTTTTCCTGAGCCAACCTCAACTGAGGTTTGCCGCCCAGTCCTTTTACCTTCACCTCGACGGATTTCCATGCACACTGCAATATCTCCACCGGAACCGGTTGGCCTAACACATTCACCAACTTCCTTTCCTCAATAGCAACCACAAACCGCTTTGCGGAGAGTGCCACGACTTTTTCGCGCGTGTGGGCCCCCCCTCCCCCTTTAATCGCATTTAACTTGGAATCTACCTGGTCCGCCCCATCTATCGCCAGATTGAGCGAAGCATGTTTCCACAGTGACGTTAGTGGTATCCCTTCTTCCATTACCAACATCTCGGTCCCATAAGAGGTAGGGGCAGCAAGAATGTTCAGACCGCCTCTAACCAGTTCACCCAGTCGCTTAATCGCATATGCCATGGTAGTGCCAGTTCCCAGGCCGATGACCATTCCGTCCCTGACCAGCGCAGCTATGGATTCTCCTGCCATTCTCTTTTCCCTATCGGACATTGCATTAAGATTGACGTTGGCTATATAAAAAACTTGCATAACAAAAAGATTTTATTGAGATAACCAATGTGATATTGGGATTAAGCATGACAAAAATACTTGTAGCATACTACTCCAAGACTGGAAATACTGAAGAACTTGCAAAGGCTGTAGCAAAGGGCGTGAAGGATGCTGGCGGGGATGCCACGCTGAAAGAGGTAGATGAAGTTCACCCCGAGGGGCTGTTAGCCTATGATGGCATCGTTATTGGCTCACCAGTGTACTTTGGTGGCATGGCAGCTGATGTAAAAAAGCTCATTGACGAGTCGATTTGCGTCAGAAGGAAATTGGAAAACAAGGTTGGCGCAGCATTCGTAACATCTAGGCATAGAACTGGAGGGAAAGAAACAACGCTGCTATCTATTCTAGAGGCGATGCTGGTGCATGGAATGGTTGTCATCGGCGACCCGATAGAAACTGGGGGGCACTACGGCGCAGCCGGCGCAGATGAGCAGGGCAAAAAAGAAGCCTATGGCCTGGGAAAACGAATAGTAAAAATCGCCGAGAGGCTAAACATAGAGTAAATCTTAAATACAAGTTAACCCGATTACGGATGGGAGTGAGTTTAGGCGTCCCATCCCCTCTAGAAAAAGCCTAGATTTGCTCCTCACTTAATTTTGATTAATCTGCTACGTATGATGTGTTAGAAACGTTTAAGCATGATTTTATCGTAGTGGATGAACCTAGAGGATTACAATGAATAAATCAAAAAGAGTGGAAATTTGCATATCCTGCGGCGTCATGCTTGTAGAGCCTGGGTTCGTCCGGTTCCCATGTCCAGAATGCGGAGAGGAGATAGGAAGATGCGTGAAATGCCGAAAACAAAGCAACCCATACAAGTGCAAGTGCGGATTTATTGGACCGTGAGGTGAGCATATGGCAGTTATAGCTAAAATCAAGATGATGCCATCGAGCCCAGACACTGATTTAGAGAAGCTTAAGGAGAATATCAAAGCAGCAATGCCAGGTAGTGCAAAACTAGGCGAGATGAAAGAGGAGCCAATAGCATTTGGCCTCAAGGCGATAATGGCAGCGGTTACCGTTGAAGATGTAGAGGGGGGGACCGAAAAAGTTGAAGAGGCACTTGCCAAGGTCGATGGCGTAGAGAGTGTGCAGGTTATAAGTTTAGACCGCATATGAGCTTCGGGCTCGTAGATCAGTGGTAGATCGCCGTCTTCGCAAGGCGGAGGCCGTGGGTTCAAGTCCCGCCGAGTCCATTGATGAAGGAAATTTTGAAGAATTCTAGCATTATATTCATATTCGCCGCTGTGTTTGCCCTCGTCTATCCAGACCTGGCTGGATTCCTAGAGCCGTGCCTTATCCCTGCAATTATCACTCTCATGGCGTTCTCCCTGACCGAGATCGATCTGCAGAAATTAGATGTGAAGGCAAATCTGAAGCCGATTATCATGGCCCTTTGCCTAAATTACGCATTTCTCTCCGGACTCACGCTGGCAGGAGCGTTTCTCCTACTTGAGGATACGACCCTGCTCAAAGGGTTCATTGTGATGGCCGCCACGCCGCCCGCTGTAGGAATTGTCGCGTTCAGCACGCTATTGAAAGGAGATACAAAGCTTGCACTGATGGCAAATGCATCAATCTACATATTATCCATCTTCATAATGCCAGCTATATTAATCCTGTTCCTAGGGAATGCAATAAATCCCCTTGAGATATTGCAAATCTTATTAGGACTGATAGGATTGCCCCTAATTATTTCAAGAATAATCCCCCGAATTCCACATTATGAGCAAGTGAAAGAGGACAGGAATATAGTTATCAATCTCGGATTTTTCGTGGTGATATACGTGATTGTAGGCCTGAATCACGACGTGTTATTGAACGAGTATAGATTATTGATACCTGTAGCTATAATAGGAATTATAAGGACATTTTTTGCATGCACAGCAGTGTTCAGTATTGGCAGAGTGCTCAATATGCCTTTGGATAGAAACATCATCTATGCCCTGTTTGGCTCATACAAAAATCTTGGCATTACTGCAACGGTTGCGCTGCTCCTTTTCGGGACGAGGGCAACCATCCCGTCAGCAGTTTGCATCCTATTTGAGGTCTTGATGTTTCCCTATTTTTCAATGCTGATAAAACGTCAGCGGTTAATCTTCTCATAAACTACCTTCCCCACATACGTGATTCTAAAAATCCTGTGATATGGAATCATGGTTCCGCTGCGTAGGCTAAAAAAAGATGGGGCTATCTCTTTTATTTCATCGCCTCTAACGACTTTCATGTCGTTCGGCGCACCCCTGTGAATGTAAAACACCTCGCATTTTGATATATTAAGACCCCTCCACTTGATTTCATTTAGGATATTACGCGGATGTTTCGATGTTATATTTGGCATAGGTATTAGGATTATAATACCTATGCAGATAATTATATATCCTAAGTTTTATCGTTCCGGCCCCCTATCGGCACTTTAATACGATAGAACGCACTCTTAGAATTAAAAAAACGGAGTAGAAATACGTGAAAAAATATGATGCCATAGTCGTTGGCGCAGGAGTTAGTGGACTTCTTACGGCGCTTGCACTCTCGAAGTCAGACGGCGGAAAAGACGTTTTGATACTTGAAAAAGAAGACCATATCGGCGGCGTTTGTAGGTCTTACAATGTTGATGGGTATACGGTCGATACCGGCCCCCACGTTATTACGCAGCTTAAAGATGGCCCGCTAAAAAAACTGATGGCGAGATATTTTGACGTTCTCCCTGTGTTTAAGCCGCACGGGAAGTATTATGTTAAAATAAACGGCTTGACAAGGGAGTTTCCATGGACAGTAGCCGATTGGCTTCAGTTCAATGTGCTCCCTCTACGGGATAGGATATTACTTATCCAGGCACTTTTTTCCGCATTTAGCGCCTCAGTAGTGTCACCGAAAAAGATTGCCGATGTCTCGGTGTATGATTATGTCAAAAACTATGACCTCGCTGAGAGCACGTTGAACTTTATCAATACCATTGCATACTTTTTAACCGGTGCACCTATGCATGATGTGTCGGTATTCAGGATTTTCGGCTGGAGCGACACAAAGAACATGCAGAAAAAGGTGACCAATGTGATAAACTTCCTCTTTAGAGAGGGAGCAACGGACCAGGCATATCCAGTGGGGGGTATTGAGAGCATCGTTGACTCGATTACCAGGTCATTTCCCGAGGGAAGAGTTGACATCAAGAAAAATGCAGAGGTAAAAAGGATTCTTATAGAAAACGGTTTGGTCAAAGGAGTTTCAGACGGCAAAAATGAGTACTATTCTGACGTAGTGATATACTCGGGATTCGTATCCGAGCTTCCCAAAATGCTTGGCAATGATGTACCACCCGAATATGCCAACAAACTCAACAACGTCACGAATATTTTATCGCTAACAGTATGGCTAGGGCTAAAGAAGAAATATTTTAAAAATGTTGGGTCAGAGATTATGATAGGCGATTTAGACAGCGTAGGTGCCTGGGCGGTTCCGGTAACCAATTACGACCAAGGCCTCGCTCCGCCTGGAAGGCAGCTGGTTGGATTTGGATTCATAGTTGATTCTACTGACGTCGAATCTGTTAAAAAGCGAGCGATGGAATTTATCTACAGGCATTGGCCATCAATTGAAAACGACATAGAGATGGTCCACTACCAGGTTCTGGTTCCAGAGAAATCGGTAAACCAAATTAATCAGGTCGTTCCATCACACAGAACTCCGATTCAGGGGCTCTATCTGGCAGGCACCGACACATCCAAAAAGAGCATGGGAGTTACCAGAGCATCATATTCCGTAGTTGAGTGCCTCAAGACCTTGGAGGAAGATAGAGTAATACAATTAGATGCGCCTATGTGAAATCACGCGACGCCCTATTACGTCCAAGTCCGTCAGCATTTTCCGCCGATGGAGCTCATCCTGTTGAGAGTATACAGCCCAGAATTCGTCCCTGTCAATGCACACCTTTCGACCTATATCCATGAGGAGTTCAACATAGGAAGCAATATCAGAAAGCTCATCATAGACATTAGTCAGATTCCGTTCATGTTTGCAATGAGGGCATTTAACCACATGGGCAACTTTATTGTCCCCCAAATCGATGCCCTTAACAACGACCGATGGAGCGTATTCGTATACCCTGCCGCAGTTTGGACACCTCAACTCCGTGAATAATGCCTCATCGTTTATTCGTTCCATACCCATTCTTCAAATCCCCACCCGTTTAGATAAGTTTTAGATAATTTACAGAGTTGCCCGTATTAATATTTATCGCCTTGTATTTTGTCATTTAACGCATAAAATCCATAAGTTTTATCGTTCTTGCCTTATATTGAGTTTCTAATATGACAGAATCAACTCTTAGAATTGAAAACGTAGTTGCATCCACTCAGCTTGCAGATGAATTCGACTTAGAAAAAATCAATCAGAAACTGGAAAACACTGAGTACGACAAGGGGAAGTTCCCAGGGCTGGTCTACAGAGTCAAACAACCAAAGGCAGCATTTCTAATATTTAAGTCTGGCAAGGTAAACTGCACCGGAGCAAAGAGAATTGATGACGTGAAAAAAGCCACCGAAAATCTAACAGTAAAACTGCGCCAGATGGGTGTTGTAATCAAGGAGCCGCGCAATATCGTGGTGCAAAACATCGTCGCGTCCGCGGATTTGGGCAGGGAGCTAAACCTGAACGCAATAGCCATCGGACTGGGGCTGGAGAATGTGGAATACGAGCCGGAAGTATTTCCCGGATTGGTGTATAGGATTGCAGACCCCAAGGTCGTTGTGCTCATATTCAGCTCTGGAAAACTCGTAATCACGGGAAGCAAGACACCAGAAGACTGCGAGAGAGGCGTGGAAGTCGTACGGCATCAATTAGAGAATCTGGGGTTGTTGTAGCCGGCGCACCTATGAGATTCCTCAGACGAACTCTGCGTCGCTGTTCATTGCTTTACCCAGAATGCGCCCGTCGTATGCATTGATTTTGATGGATCGTGCCAACCCCTTCATTGTCCACACTGGGAGATATATTAGGTTCAATTCGATGGTTATATCGTTTGGATTAGGTTTAAAGGGCTTGTTTTCAAAGATAAGTGCTTCACCGACAACCTCGTTGACCTTGACGTACTTTGTATGCTCTTTTACGATTTCCTTGAGAGCGATGCGCTTTGCCTCCTCCCTAAGTATCGTCGAATCTATGACCTCATAATTCCCATCTGGAATTTGCGCTTTGTCCTGCGCCGCGTATTGCGCAAACGTGTTCTCGCCGTTAAGCGCATTAACAAGGCCATCCCCATCACCATAGAGGGCCATCGTTTTCGATTTATACTGCTTACTCTGGTCAAAGCGATAGCGATACTGCCAGAATGGCACGAACCTGAGTATCACATGCTCGATTCTGCCAACGTTGTCTCCTGCAATCTGCATGGCATTTTGCTTTGAGATATTGACGGGTAGTGAGCGCAACTGCAAGCTAAGGCCAGTGGAATCGCCAGTAGAATCATAAGTCCTCTCCACCGCCCCAGTGCTGTCGGCGCCAAGCGCAAAGAAATCTGATACGAGGCTTGGTGCCTCCGGCGCGCTCAGCCCCATGTTGGGCACATTTCCCTCTGCCTTGGACAGGAATGCCCTGCCAATTTGCACCTCCAGTTCACCCTTGTCCCACAGGGAAATTCCGTTCTGCTCTGCAAAACTCTGTGTTTCTGGAGAGAATGATGCAGTTGTAATAAGCAAACCACGCCCCCCTTTGGCTCTGACCATTTCCTCCATGCGTTTTACGTCATAGTAGCTGCCGTCCCGGCTGAACATGATTAACATCTTTTCTGTACCCTTCTGCGCGACGAGCATGTTATCCCCGGTTCTAAAATCATAAGAAGTGTTAACATCATACTCATACGCAGTAAAAAGATCCTTTAACAAATCATACATTGCGCTATTCATACCCATCTCCCAACTGTAACCCAATTTTCTCGTTCAATATACTTATAAACTTCTCTTCTGCCCCTCTGGGAATCGTCGCTCCGGCTGCAATATCGTGCCCACCGCCACTTCCATCAACCTGCTCAGCAGATTCCCTGAGCGCAACCGCCAGATTTAGCCCCCGCCTAACCAAGCCCTGTGTCCCCCTTGCTGAGACCTTTATGCCATCCTCGGCGTCGGCAAGCGCGATCATTGGCAATTTTCTATTGACGCCTTTTATGCTGGCACTCATCCCGGCAACGATGCCTACAATCGTGTCCTGTATGTTGTCCCTCGCGTGGAAGTATTGCAGATTCTCCAGCGTTGTCACGCCTTCTTCCCTGACAAAATTCAGGCCATTTGAAAGATTGCGCCTGTGCTGCATCTGCAGATTGTGTGCGAATGCATATGCATCAGCCCTGTCCCCCATGCACACTGCCAATCCAATCTCTGCGTGACCATAACGTGCCGTGGCATTCAAGAGCGTGGAGTATTCTGATGCGTCCCTCAGCTCAGTCCCCTCTTCCTCTTTCAGCAACGTATATACCTCGCCCACCAGGCGTTCAACCTTATATGGCGGTATGCCCGACGCCATGCACAATCGCATTAGACCTGAAACGACCTGCTGCTTTTCATCTTTGCGCAGGTCAATCCATCTGCGCCAGTCATTCTCCTTCAAGTTGATGCCTAAATCGTAAAGGAATCTCAGGCACCCCTCTTTATCGCCCGTAATTCCCCGTATATATGGATCTGAGCAGTACTCCAGCAACTTGTGAATTGGCCTGGTCTGGCGACCGAATAACCTGATGTCGGGCTCAAAGGATAAAACACCAGCTTCAACGCCTTCTTCTAAAATTTGGCGATTTATGCCAATTAATCGCCCTTCACGTGAGTCCTGCAGGTCTCCAATTGCGCCTACGACCGCTAAACCCGCTAAATCCCGATTAGAGCCCATTGCTCGCCCTATCAGGTAGGTCGCCCCAGAGCCGCTCAACTCGTTGGCGCCGTTGATGCCGAAAAGGTGGGGATTGAGATGGTATTCTCCTTCTCCAGACGGCTGGTGATGGTCAGCGATAACAGCATTTATACCGAGCGCGTTAATCGGGTCTGTCATCGCAGAGCCAAGGTCTGTAAAGATGACGAGTTGCTTGCCCATATCTGCGATTTCATTTAGCGCCGCTGAATCAAGCTGCTTTAAAAATCGCACTTCATAATCCATGCCCTCTCGCTCAAGCGTTTTACACATGATGGCTGCAGATGTTACTCCATCGGCATCGATATGCGAGATTACGAGAGCTTCATTATGTTCCTTGATATATCTGGCGCATTCGCCTGCTTTCTCGGATAATGGGTGCATTACGACAATATTTATCGAAATGTACAATAAGCTTTGCTACTAAAAACGAAACATCTTTTATACACCTGATGTAGTAGTGATATATATGAAAGTCGGAATCATCGGGGGGTCTGGTTACACCGGCGGAGAGCTGCTCCGCCTCTTGGTAAATCATCCTGATGCTGAAATATCTGCAGTAACCTCCAGGACTTTCAAGGGCAAACCCATTAGCGTAGTGCATCCGCATCTATCAAAAATATTGGACATGCACTTCGAGGATATTTCTGCTGGCGAGGTTGCGAAGCATTCAGATATCGTATTCATGGCTGTGCCGCATAAGGCTGCGATGGAACATGTTCCTGAGCTGCTGGCACAGGGCACGAAAGTCGTTGATTTGAGCGCAGATTACAGGCTAGATTACGACATCTATGAAGCTGTATATGGAGTAACCCATACCGACAGGGGCAGGAAGGCGGCATACGGCCTGCCGGAGTTGCATAGGGCAGAGATCAAACGCGCAAATCTGGTCGCCAACCCCGGTTGTTACCCTACGGGTGCCATTCTGGCTGCCGCCCCATTGGTGAAAGCAGGGAAAGCGAGCAGAATCGTGTTTGACTCCAAGACAGGTATCTCTGGCGCAGGCATGATACCTTCTGAGGTGACGCATTACCCAAATATTGCAGAGAATATCGTGCCGTACCAGATAACCAAACACAGGCACCTGCCGGAGATACTGCAAGAGTTGACGAGATTGAATAAGTGCAAAATCCATTTCACGCCGCATGTAATTCCTGCCATCAGGGGCATCCTGACCACAGCTCACATATTTATAAAGAGTAAGATGTCCAGAGAAGAGGTCGTGGAACTATACCAGAAAATGTACGCAGACGAAACTTTTGTTCGAATTTTAGATGGGGTGCCGTCGCTGAGCGCTGTCAGAGGCTCTAACTTCTGTGATATCGGCTGTTTTGAGGTAGAAGGAGATAGAGTCATAGTCATCTCAGCAATTGATAACATGGTAAAGGGCGCCTCCGGCCAGGCAACCCAGAACATGAACATCATGTTCGGCTTGGATGAAAAGGCCGGACTGTGGATGCCCGGTGTTGCGCCATAGGTGAAAACATGAAAGTTAGAGATATAATGAAGAAAAAGGTAATCACGTGCGACCCCGGTGATATCATCAGTGATGTGACAAAAAAGCTCAGAAAGCACAATATTAGCGGCATGCCTGTAGTTGAGAGTAAAAAGGTGGTCGGCATCATATCTGAAAGTGATGTCCTCAGGTTGCTGCGCACCCCGGAATATTCCGAAGAGCTCTGGCTGCCTAGTCCACTGGAATTCATTGAAGTGCCGATACGCGAGTTGGTGGAATGGATCGAGACAAAAAAGGCGCTGGAAAAGATAGGCAACAAGCCAGTCGCAATGGTCATGACACAGCGCATATATGCCGTTTCACCAGAGGATAGCGTTGAAAAGGCGGCGGAACTCATGACTAAATATCACATCAACCGCCTCCCAGTTGTGGAAGATGACAAACTCGTTGGCCTCGTTACCAGAGGGGACATCATCGCCGGGCTGGTGGGCAGAAGATGAGGATTATTGAGGGCGGCGTATGCGCGGTTCCAGGGGTGAAGGCATACGGAATAAAAGAGGGTAAGCAGGGTCTTGCAATTATAACGGGAAAGGGCGATGCTGTCGGCGTGTTTACCCAGAATAAGATAAGGGCTGCCCCTGTCATCGTCACGAGCAGGCACACGCCAGGTGTCATGAATGCGATTATCGCCTATAGCGGACGTGCAAACGCGTTCACCGGCAAGAAGGGCATTGAAGATGCGGAAAAGATGGCTTCTTTGGCTGCCAGTGCGTTAGGCGTTGCCCCTGAATCCATAGGGGTTGCATCTACGGGCATCATCGGATGTCCGGTCGATATGGATTGGATTGGAAGTCATGTGGGAGAAGTGATTGATGGGTTGACTTCGGAGCCTTCTGGAAGTGATGCGGCGGCAAGGGCAATCATGACGACTGATACCGCACTGAAGCAGATTGCAGTTGAGGTTGAGGGCGTTAGGATTGGCGCCATTGCCAAGGGCTCCGGCATGATAGAGCCGAACATGGCAACGATGCTGGCATTCATTTACACGGATGCCGAGTTGCCTCCTGAATCGCTCCACAAATGCCTGAAAGCAGCAGTTGATAAGAGTTTTAACATGCTTGTCGTGGACGGTGACACGAGCACCAACGACATGGTTCTGCTCACCGCGACAGGTGAAAAGAGGATAGCCGAGGATAGATTCCAGGATGGGCTGGATTTCGTGTGCACCGAACTCGCTAAGATGATCGCAAGGGACGGCGAGGGTGCAACCAAATTCATCGAGGTCCGCATCACGGGCGCACGATCAGAAGATGATGCGAAAAAGGCGGCAAAGGCAGTTGTGCGGTCACCATTGGTGAAGACCGCTGTCTTTGGCGAAGACCCAAACTGGGGCAGAGTTGTAGCCGCCATAGGGCGCTCTGGCGCGGATGTTAATGCGGATAAAATCACGCTTGTGCTCTCGAACGATGGCAATGTCGTGGCGCTGGTCAAGGAAGGAAATATCGTCGAAGGGGTGCTTGCCCAGGCAAAAATGCTCATGGCGAAGGACGTTGTTATTATTAGCGCAGATTTGGGGCTTGGGAACGGAGAGGCGCGTGCATGGGGCTGTGACCTTACCTGTGATTATGTCAGGATTAATGCAAAGTATATGACGTGAGAAGGAATGATATCTCTTAATTTTAATATTGCATGAAACTTAAAAGCTTTGACGCCCATGAAAAGCCCTCCGGGCACCTATACTCAAAATAAAAAATAGGAAGAGCGTCGGCAAATAATAGACAGCCACAGCTCTTCCTTGTTGTGCAAAAGCAATCTAACTCGACCTTAACATTTTCTATAAGCAAATATGCCTATCGTGAACGAAAAAAAGCATATGCTAATATGATGTATTATGCCGCTTTAATATCGCTTTGGTTTACGTTTCTGGTAGCAGTCCCTGCAATACACAGGTCTTGTACCATCTGGCTTGAAAGGAACTTCGGTTTCCGCACCACAGTCGGCACATGTTACTTTATGCATCTCCCGTGGCGTTCCGTATCCGAATCCCCTAGAGCCAGATTCCCTGCCTTTGTTCATTTTTTAACTCCTACCCCGCCCTATTCAGCGGGACAAGAGGTAATGATTTTCATTATATATAAAGGCATTAGCAAGCAAGAGAATGACAACATCCCAAGAAGGGTTTTTAAGCTGAAATTACATAGGTAAATTCGTGAATCTTGAGGAAGGGGGAGTCCTAACCGAGGCACTTCCATATATAAAGGAATTTCGTGGTTCAATCGTCGTGGTCAAGGTTGGAGGGCATGTGATGGCTGACCCCAAAAACATGGAGGAGATTGCCAAAGACGTCGTGCTACTCCATCAGATTGGGATAAGGCCCATCATCGTGCACGGCGGTGGTCCCGAGATCACGAAAGAAATGGAGAAAAGGGGCAAGAAGCCAAAGTTCGTGGCCGGGCTGAGGGTCACGGATGATGATACCCTCAAAATCACCGAGGCTGTCCTAATAGAGAATGTGAACAAGTGTATAGTTTCGTTGATTGAAAAGCACGGTGCAAAAGGGGCAGGACTCTCCGGGAAGGATGGCAGACTGATAACCGCAAAGAAAAAGTCTCCACAGCGGGTCGTCGTGGAAGGCGCAAAACAAGAGGTGGATTTGGGCTGGGTTGGAGAAATTGCAAGCATAAACCCAGAGATATTGGTGAAGGCGATTGAAGAAGGCCGCATCCCTGTGATAGCCCCAGTTGCCGTTGATGCCCATGGCAATTCCCTCAATCTGAATGCAGACACCGCCGCTGGTGGCATTGCAGCAGCGCTCCGCGCTAAAAAGTTTATAATCCTGACTGACGTTCCGGGCATACTAAAGGATGCCTCTAATCCAAAGTCCATCATATCCCAGTTAAGCATAAATGAGGCGAAAGCATTAGTTCAAAAGGGCACAATCCAGAAAGGGATGATCCCAAAAGTGAAGGCATGCATTCATGCACTCGAGAAATCGGTTGAAAAAGTCCATATCCTCGATGGTTCGAGACCACATGCGCTCCTGCTCGAACTCTTTACGGGCAAGGGCATTGGGACCATGATATACAAGGGGTGAAATCGTGAAGGCGATGCAAGAAATTGAGCTGGAAGGGCACATCATCGACTCGCTAATCATGACAAAGGTATTCGACAAGATAATGAGCATGAACGGCGAGTTTGAGGTCTTGGAATTCAGGGTTGGAAAAAAGAAGACCGACCCAAGTTATGCTCGACTAATGGTCACAGGCAGGAATGAGAAGCACCTGGATGAGATTCTCAGCGGATTACACAGGCTCGGCGCGCGGCTACCGGATGTGGAGGACGTTATGTTGGAGAAGGCACCAACCGATAAGGTAGTGCCAAAGGGGTTCTACTCCACAACGCACCACCAAACCTACGTCAGGCATAAAGGCAAATGGGTGCCCGTGGAGCGCATAAAGATGGATGCCATGATCGTGATAGAGGGTGACAAGGCGATATGTAAAACCCTTGCCAGGATCAAAAAAGGCGATATGATTGTAACAGGAAAGAAAGGTGTCAGGGTCAGACCCCCCGAGCGGCCCAGAGGGAGAACTGTATTCGAGTTCATGAGTGCCTCTACGTCGTCTGAAAGACCTTCTGAGACGCTGATTTCCCAGATTGCCGAGGAGATAAAGGATGTAAAGAAGAAGGAGGGCAAGGTCGTGGTAGTAGCAGGACCTGCAGTAGTGCATACCGGGGCAGCGCCCTCCCTCGCAGCAATGGTCAGGAAGGGGTACGTAGATGTCCTACTGGGTGGCAACGCGCTAGCCGTGCATGACATCGAGTATAACCTGTACGGCACTTCACTTGGAATGAATATCAAGAAGGCCGAACCTGTATCAGAAGGGCATAAAAATCACATCTATGCCATCAGCGAGGTCGTGAGAGCGGGATCAATTAAAGATGCCGTGGAAAAGGGCATCGTCACAGGAGGCATCATGTACGAGTGCGTGAAGAAGAAGGTTCCGTTCATACTGGCAGGCTCTATCAGGGATGATGGTCCGCTGCCAGATGTCATAACCGATGTGATGGTCGCGCAGGATATGATGAGGGATGCACTACAAGGCGTAGACCTTGTATTGATGATGGCAACCATGCTGCACTCGATAGCGGTGGGCAATTGCCTTCCTTCGTATGTGAAGACGATATGCATCGACATCAACCCCGCCACCGTGACGAAACTAATGGACAGGGGGACAGCACAGGCAATTGGAGTGGTAACTGACGTGGGGACGTTTCTGCCCATGCTGGCAGATAAGTTGCGCTAACGCTTTCTAAAAATTCGATGGGCAACGTACTCAAGCGTCAGTCTAAAGCACCCAAGAGAAAGGATATAATGTATATCAAACAGGCGCTTCAGCATGATTGCGAAAAGCCCCGTGAATGAGATTGTGCCGAAGTCTGCTATCCCGTACCTGCGCCCTATGGACACGACCGTCCCGTATATCTTGGGCCTGTATTTCTTCTTGTCGTAACCGCGAATGTCTGCCATGATGTTATGCGCAGCACAATCCGCTGTTTGAAACGCCACCTCGACCTGCTGGGGCACCGGCGCACCATCAACCACGATATGTGCACAATCCCCAATTGCATACACGTCTGGATGAGTGGTTTGCAGATACTCATTAACCTTTATTCTACCCCTACCCCCGATTGGCAATCCAAGTTTTTCAATAAAAGTGTTTCCCCTAACACCGCCAGTCCATATCAGCGTTCTTGCAGCGATTTTCTCCCCGGATTTGAGCTCCAATCCCGTTGAGTCTACCTTCATAATGGGAGAGTTGGTCATCAGCTGAACGCCCTTCGACTCCAGCACCTTCCTGGCTTTTTTGATAAGATTGGGCTTGAGCACCGGCAGGATGTCTGGCAGCGCTTCGACCACTATCAAACTGACTTCGCCCTGGGGCACGCCGTACCTTTTCGATAAACAAGGGATGCTCTCTGCCAGCTCGCCCGCCATCTCAACGCCGGTAAGCCCTCCGCCGCCGATTACAAACGTTAGCAGCTCCTTTCTCTTCTGCGCATCTCTCTTTTTTAGGGCAGCAGTGAACATTTTCTCTATATGAGCGCCGATTCTCATCGCATCATCCAAGGACCACAACGTAAAACTGTGCTCTTTCATTCCAGATATGCCGAAAAATTCGGGCTCGCTGCCAATGGCGAGAATCAGATAGTCATAGCCTATGGGGCCAGTCCCTGTGAATACCTGCTTGTGTTCAAAATCGACTCTCGATACAACAGTCTTTACAAAAGATGCCCCTGATGATATACATCCCCTAATAGGAACTGCCACACCGTCCGGCTCAACCCTATTCGCAGCAACCTCGTGTATCTCGGATAACCTGACGTGCACGTCATCCTTGTTGATTAAAATCACTCTGGCGCTGTTGTACTTGCCTAACTTCCGCGCAGCGCGCAGCCCAGCATAGCCAGCCCCAATAATTACGATGTTTTTGTCCCGCACCCCTTGACCTCCAGAACTGTTGAACTTGATTTATAAGTGCTCTCTTAATAAGTTTCCGCAATGCCTAGAGCCGCACAAACGCCAATGCGAGTAACATCAATACAATCGCCAGAGCCAGCGCAATCACCACAGATTTACTGTCAGAGGCAAACGCGATGGGAATAGGCCCTATCATGATTACTCCCCCGCCCTTGACGGTTGGTTTTTCCTCCCCTGGCGCCTGGGCAAGCTGCACACCATACTCCCGCATGAAGCCCATGCTGATTAAGATGAAGCCAGTAATTATCGCAATGATGCCCCAGAGAATGAGAATCCCCCAGCCCATCCTCATTTCCTCCATGCAATGACATACAGAGCCATGATGACTAAGCCCAGGCTCATCGCTATGACGGTCATTTGAGGAGAGGAGCCGAAAGCAACCGGTATGGGGCCTACCATGACAAAACCGCCGAACTCTCCCCCAACCATGACAGCTCCGACTAACAGTGATGTGATACCCACTACGATCAGTGCATATCCCAGCTTGCGCATCTTTGCCATCACGGGTTTATACCGCCTTATCCAGCTCTTCCACTGCCTCCGGATTCGCAAGGGTTGATATATCACCGACCGGTGCTCCTATTGCCTTTGCCTTTATGACCCTGCGCATGATTTTGCCGCTCCTTGTCTTTGGGAGATCGCCGACGAATCCTATGCTCGCAGGTCTTGCAATTGGACCTATCTCCTCTGCCACATGGCGTTTTAGTTCATCCTTAAGGGCGTCAGATGGTTCCCGACCCTTTCTCAGGATTACAAAGGCACTTATCTCCTCGCCTTTTATGGGATGCGGTACTCCGATGACTGCTGCTTCTGCCACGGCAGGATGACTGACTAGGGCGCTTTCCACTTCCGCTGTGCCTATTCTATGTCCAGCAACGTTCAGCACATCGTCCTCCCTTCCCTGCACCCAGAAGTAGCCGTCCTCATCCTTTCTCGCTGCATCTCCTGCAAGATAGGTGTCTGGGAACCGGCTCCAGTACTGCTTTTCGTATCTCTCCGGGTCTTTGTAGAGCGTTCTGAGCATTGAGGGCCACGGTGTTTTTATAACGAGGTGGCCACCTTTCTCCGTGAGTGATTTGCCGTTATCATCGAAAATGTCTGCCTCAACACCTGGGAATTGTCTTGTAGTCGAGCCTGGCTTAAGCGGTGTAATGGGCAATGGTGTAATCATGTGACTCCCTGTTTCGGTCTGCCACCATGTATCCATGATTGGACATCGCTTGTCGCCTATGTACTCATAATACCACATCCAGGCCTCCGGGTTTATCGGCTCGCCCACGGAGCCCAACAATCTCAAAGAGCTCAGGTCGTGCTTCTTTGGCCACTCCTCTCCGTATTTCATGAACATCCTGACAGCGGTTGGAGAGGTGTAGAAGATGGTTACGCCGTACTTCGCGATCATTGACCACAGCCTGTCGGGATGTGGATAATCCGGTGCGCCTTCATACATGACCGAAGTAGCTCCCGCAATCAGCGGGGCATAGACTATGTAGCTGTGCCCTGTTACCCAACCTATATCTGCGGCGCACCACCACACGTCTTCGTCCTTCAGGTCAAAGACCCACTTGAGCGTTCGATATGTTCCAACTGCATAGCCTCCATGCACGTGCACAATCCCCTTTGGCTTTCCTGTCGTGCCAGAGGTGTAGAGAATGTATAGAATGTCCTCGGAGTCCATGACTTCTGCTTCTGCTGTTGCTGACTGCCCCTCGACGAGTTCGTGCCACCAGACATCCTTGTCTCCATTGGAGACATCATTTCCAGCGCGCTTGACCACGATGATGTGTTTTACGCTGGGCGCATCTCTCAGCGCTTCATCCGCGTTTTGCTTAAGCGAGATCAGTTTGCCCCTCCGGTAGAAGCCGTCAACCGTAATGACGACCTTTGCCTCTGCATCCTTCGTCCTTTCCATCATGGCATGCGGACTGAACCCGGAGAACACAACTGAGTGAATTGCACCTATCTTGGCACATGCCAGCATGGCTATGGGCAACTCAGGAATCATCGGCAGGTAAATCGTAACTCTGTCGCCTTTTTGAATGCCAAGACCTTTTAAGGCGTTAGCGAACTTGTTGACCTCCACATAGAGGTCCCTATAGGTTAGTTTTCGTACCTCTCCAAGCTCGCCCTCCCAGATATAAGCGACCTTATTCTCTCGCGGCGTGCCCATGTGTCTGTCCAGGGCATTATGAACGATGTTGATCTTACCATCAACGAACCACTTAGCATGTGGAGGATTCCACTCTAGGACTTTAGTCCATGGCGCAAACCACTCCAACTCTTTTGCGGCATCTTCCCAGAACCATTCTTTATCTTTCGCTCTCTCAAGCAGTTCATCATAATCCTTTATGTCGTGCTCGTTCATCCATTTCTTGACGTTGCTGTTCTCCACCAGCTCAGCTGGCGGTTCAAAGATTCTCTTTTCTTTCTGTAGAGCTTCTATGTCTTTAGCCATTTTACATCTCCACCCCTCTTACTCTTCCTAATCCTCCATACTTAATCATTATAAATTTTTGGGTGTTAAAGTTTACTCCAAGTCGTTATGCGGCGCACGCACTTTGTACATGAATAAAAGGGGGCACTCACTTGATATCCGAGTGTAAGCTGTGCATTTGATGCATGATGTCGTCGATGTCATCAGGCATTTTGCCCGCCCACTTGGAAACAAAATATATCGCAAGGAATGCCAGCGGCACGGATATGATCGATGGATTCTGTAGTGTGTGCATGCCCATGATGTTGGTAGTGATTATCAGAATGGCTGACGCTCCGCCGAGGATGAGGCCTGCAAGCGCACCCTTATCAGTCATGTCCTTCCACCAGATACCCATGAACAGCATTGGGAAGAAAGTGCTTGCAGTAATGGCAAATGCCAATCCAACGAGGAATGCAACGTTGTAGCCTTTAAATGCGAGACCCAATCCAATTGTAAATAGTCCTATCGCTATCGTCGATACCTTTGCAATCCATACCTGCTTTCTGTCTGAAGCCTCCGGATTGATAAGGCCCACATATAAGTCATGGGCTATTGCACCAGTGCAGGCGATGAGCAACGCTGCCGTGGTCGATACGATGGCTGCAAATGCCCCTCCCACTATAATGCCCATCAGCGGCTCGCCACCAAGTGCCTGCCCTAATAGCGGCAGGACCGTGTTCTTGCCTGCAGCATCACCCAAGATTGCCCTACCAGCAAATCCTACGATTGGGGTCATCATGTAGAATGTTCCAATGATGAAGAGCACCCCCACTGTAGCCCATCGAGCTGCTTTGCCAGATGGATTGGTATAGTACTGAATTAGGATGTGAGGTAGCCCAGCAGTGCCCAGGACCAAACCTAAAGCCAGTGCAAAACTGTTTAAAGGATCCAACCATATTCCTGGCTCAATACGGGCGCCAATGTCTCCGAGTAACGCGTTGTAACTCCATCCATAGTGCATCAAGGCCAATATCGTGGTAATGAACATCGCACTCCACAGCACAATGCACAGGAAAATCTGATTATAGGTGGTACCTCTCATACCTCCTACTACCACATACAGAGTCATTAGGATGCCTGAAACCACCACTGCAAAGGTGTAGTCCCAACCAAGTAGTACCCCTAATAAATCACCTGCTCCAACCATCTGTGGTACAACATAGAACATCATCGAAATCAATGTGAATACTATACATGCCATTCTAAGTGACTTTGAGTGCCATCTACCAAATGCAAAATCTGCAACGGTGTATCTTGCAAATCTTCGAAGAGGGGCGGCAATCCAGAGCAACAGCACCACATATCCTCCGAAAAATCCTGACGCATACCAAATGCCGTCATATCCGTACAGCCAGACAAGTCCCGCTACACCCAAGAACGATGCAGCGCTCATATAACTACCTCCGAGCGAAATGGCATTCTGGAAGGCAGTAATCCCTCTATTCGCCACATAGAATTCTGCCGCCGAACTGCCAAATCGCCTTGCAAAGATTGCAATGCCCATGGTTATAATCACCATAAGCACTACCATTCCAATTGCCGTTGGAATTTCTATCATATGGATGCCCCCTCCAGTGTAGTTACCTTGATAACATAATACAGCACTATACTCCAGCTAGCAATGTAGAGCAATAACACTGAGTACAGATATGTCACCGTAAAATTTCCTATAACCTTAAATGTCATGAAATCGGGCGCAAATGTGTTTAGCACTGTTATTGCCATGAAGATGACGAGAAACATTATCCCCAGTGACGTACTCAGTTTCCATTGCCGTGATATCTGTTGAGATGTCTCTTCCTGCTTTTCCTTACTTGTTTGTACTATCTTTTCACTCACCCATCTCACCTCACAACCAGTACGGGTGCATGGGCAGCTTTTATAACCATCTCGGCAACGCTCCCGATCGTTATTCTATTCAACCCGGTTCGCCCTATCGTGCCCATCACTATCAAGCTCACGTTCTCCCGCTCAGCGGTCTCGACAATGTGCTTTGGTGCGCTCCCGCGTTCCATCAACGTCTTTATTTTGACTCCACTCTTTTCCCCATACCATCTCGCGACTGTAAGCCCCTTTTTACCATGTTCCGGTACTTCGGATACTCCCAATTCTACCTTTTCCAAAGGTGATAGCGCAACCGTATCGTCCACGTAGATCGCTATCAACTCTGCTTTCATCAGTTTCGCCAGTGCAACTGCATATTTCGTAGCCTGGACGGATGGCGCTGAACCGTCCGTAGCCAGTAGTATCTTCTTTACATCCAAAACTGCCTTTGTTATATTGGCTTTAGACATCTGTTCTGCTGTTTTATCTATGGGATTTGAATCCATCAACTTCCCTCCAATTTATCATGATTATTCATGATGTTTAACTCCAAACCTAAAAAACGCCATTAACATATATACCTTACGGTTCGTCTAAGAACCATTCGACAATCAACGAATTCCACTAGTTATAAGACCTAAAATGTGGTGTTCCGAACTCCTTCTCCTGCAAAAATCGCACAATTTCGCCTGCCTTGCGCTCATCATTCGCACGCGCATACACCCTCATTCTGCGAACCTTTATTTTGCGTCCGCAGGGACAGCCCCGAGTCTTCTGATGCTCCTCGGCGTAAAGAAAGCGCGCGCAGTTAGGGCACCTAATCGCCAGATACATCCAGTGCCTCTTTGACTAACTTGCGCACCGCGTCTCGCCCGTCTTTCTGCCTGGTCATCACGATTTTATACGGCGAAATATTATCAAAGAGTTTCCTGAGCGCTTCTTGGCCCGTATTGCAACCCAATTCCTTCAGGCGCGCATTGGAGATTCTTTTTGCACCTTCCATGATGCTGTTGTTCAATTCCGCATCGAGCGTATCAGCAAGATGCACGGCTAACGCCTCTAAAGTGAGCGGCCTGACCGTGCTCCCTTTGCCATGATGCGCTGCTACGATGTGCACCACGCTGATTGGAAAATCCCTCCGGTACAATTCCACGGTTGCGAGGATTATGTGGTCCAAAATCTTGGCGCCGTCAGAGGCATCATATCCGTTCTCGCGCTCCTCATACGTCATCGGCTTCATGATGTCATGTAACAGTGCACCTGCCAGCACGACGTCCTTATTTATATCCGCGTTGTGCACCGATGCCAGAACATCAGCTATTGCAGAACTGATTTTAACCACCGAAATCGTGTGCTCTATCAATCCCCCGGAGTAGCAGTGATGCATGTTTGTGCTTGCCGGCGATTTCCTGAACTCAAGACCGGAATGCCTCCAGTCAGGGTTTGTCGGCAGGGGATTCTGAATCATCCTGATAGTCTTTTCCTTTAGGTCCGGGTCAATTATTCCATTTGCCAGCTCAATAAATCGCTCCATCGTTTTCCACCTTAATATGAATCAAACGTTGCCTGTTTCGGTTTTCCTTTCAACTCGGCATCAGAATGCCCAAAGTAACGTAGTATCCGTGATGTAGCTGGAACTATTTGATTGTTGATATAGTAGTCTGCGTCAATCTCATATCTCTTATCATCTCCAAATAGATATCCATTTTCATACCTGCTGAACAGGTCAATTGGATATGCCCTGTCGCCGATGCTACCAGACCCCTTGATGATAACATATGCGATTTTTGTCCCCACCTCTATTGGTACTTTAGCTCTCTTCGCTGCCCTGACATGTGCCTGTATGGACTCGTAGGAGGATATTTTCTTGGTCAGCGTCTTATGAATCACCAGTTTATCCAGAGGAATTTTACCCTCCCTCACACAAGACACGACCTCCTGTACAAGTCGCACTGCCTTGCCTGGGTCGCGTTCTTTTAGAATTGCCCTGAGAACGTCCGCCTGGATTTCCTTTGCCAGGGTGCACCAGTCCCCCCGCCTGACCTCCAGACCTTTGATTATGATCTCACCATCTGATGTAAGCCCTGCATAGCGCTTCTTTTTCTCTGTGAAGAATATGACGCTATAAACGCGTTCAATGTCAAGCTCCAGAGGGAGCTCTCTTGACATGACCCCGGCAAGTTCCTTTGCTTTTTCCATGAGCTGGCCATCATCCGTCTTCACGAACAGGCTGTCCGTATCGCCATAGATAACCTCCAGCCCCATTTCCTCTGCTTTCTTAATCGCCTGCTTGATGAAATGCCGGCCCCATGCCGCCGTAGCCTCTGCGCATTCCCTTCGATACCATCGCGCCGGAGTCCAGCCAGTATATCCATAAAATGCATTCGTCAGGATTTTGATCGCCTGTTGTCTGATGTCGAGCAATTGATATTCGTGCGTATCCTTGCGTAACGTTTCCAACTCGCGCTTCAGCGCACTCCGCTTGCTGACCAATTCCTGTAGAATTCGCTTGAAAAAACCGTCCGGCTTTTTCCGGAATCTATATCCGACCTCCGGCGCTTCATGACCGTCCTCGCCTGTCACCGTATCCGGCGAGATGTTGAAGGATATCATAATCGAGGGATACATCGACGAGAAGTCCAAGCAGGCAACGTTCTCGTGTATTCCCTTCTTCGGCTCCAGAACAAAACCACCAACATATTTTTCACCGACTTCCCTCCCCCTGGATGGTACCAGCTCCCCGATCTTGTAAGCCTCGGCGCACAGGAGCGACTCTACCTGCCGTCCGCGCCCCATCTTCGATACCTCATCCAAGGGTTGCCTGGTCATCCTGGCAAACTCATATTGTAGCGGAAGCAGTTTTTTAGCAATGCCAAGTGTGCTGATTACATCATCTTTTGCATATCTCAGGAGAATCTTGCGCTTCTCAGGGTCATCCCAGTATTTGTGCATCTCTGCCGCAGGCAGGTTCGTTCGCTCTGACTTTTTTATCACGCCCAAAAACTCTGCAACGTCCTCCAGCGTCTTGATCTGGACACCACCCAAATCCCTGTCAACAACCCTATACAAATCCACATTAGACCTGCCAACAACCGAAACCCTATTAAGGGGGCCTGGCTGAAGGCGTGGCGCAGTTCCATCCCTGCCGATGTTGAGCTGCACCTTATGCAGTTTTGCCCTATGAAGCATGTAAGGCCAGTCGAAGTTGTCTGAGTTGTAGCCACATATGATGTCAGGGTCGAAATCCTCAATAAATTCCACGAATTCCTTCAGCAGGGCTGCATCGTCTTTGTCCATCGTTAAGAGTTTAGCATCACCCTTGCTCGTGGCAATTGATATGATTATGATAGGGTCGCGCTCTGGGTTGGGCAGACCCCTGGGATTCGTCATCTCGCAGTCGAATGCCATGATGCGCAATTCCGGATTTTCATCCCTCTTCTGATACCTGACTTCACGCGCCTCAAATCCCGTCCCCGATCCAACGTCAACATATTCGCCCTCTGCAACGATTCCGTCAAGGGGGGCTAACCCGCGATCGATGATGTAGCGCACTGCAAAAGGTATGTCTGCCTCCCTGATGTCAAAGCCGAGATTGCCAACTGCATCTCTCAAACCTGGCACGTGCTGGGGATGTGCAACCGTTATCTTAAAAGCTTCAATCTCTACTCCAAAATCCCTCTTCTTGACCTTTTCAACCTTCTTCGGCTGAATGGTTTCATCATATCGCGTTGCCCTGACTTCCATTATGTCATCAGCGCTTCTTTTCCCGATTGCATAGAAATATGGCTTGAAATTTGGGTCAAAGACCACTACATTTTTTCCCGTATCGTCCTTGCACCATAGCCTTATCACTGCCTTGCCGTTTT
Source organism: Methanocellales archaeon (assembly GCA_030610945.1). Classification (GTDB taxonomy): domain Archaea; phylum Halobacteriota; class UBA148; order UBA148; family JAUWXC01; genus JAUWXC01. The sequence goes on from JAUWQV010000003.1 coordinate 130,425, forward strand.
TTGTGACGTAATCTGCATCGAGCAGCCAAGCGCGCATCTGAGCCATCTATACAAGATAGGGAAGGATGCATTAAATATTTGTGGGACAAAAAGGTTACACATTTATGTACGCAAGCCGCGTTTTCTAGTGCGATGAACGACTACCTAAAATACTTCCCAAAGACGTCATTTTATCCCAATCAAAAAGAGGCGATAGAAGAGATTTATGATGCGCTCTCAGAGCAAAAAATCGCCTTATTTGAAGGTGCATGCGGCACAGGAAAAACGCTGAGTGCACTCGTTCCCGCACTGCACGTCGCAAAGCAACACGGCAAAACCGTGGTAATAGCCACGAATGTTCACCAGCAAATGCTGCAATTCATAGATGAAGCAAAAGACATCAAAAGCGTAGTAGATGTCGACGTAATCGTGCTGAAGGGCAAACTGCACATGTGCCCTGCTGAAAGAAGTTATGAAGAGTGCGACGTGCTCAGGGAGAATACATACGAATTGCTCAAATTGGAGCAAAATGCGAATCAAGATATCGATGATGCTCGCATGAGAATTCTTAAGGAGCGATCATGTGGGCACCTGCTTAATACGCTCAAGAGAGAGGATGACAGTTTTTACGAATGGCTCTTTTCAGAAGTTAGAACGCCAGAGGAGGTTGCGGAGAGGGCTTCCAAAGACGGAACATGCGGATATGAGTTGTTGAAGAGGGGGATGATGAATGCGGACTTGGTTATCTGCAACTACCATCACCTCCTGGACCCAGAAATCCTGACGATGTTTCTATCATGGTTAGGCTGTGGACTGGAAGATATTATAGTAATATTTGACGAGGCACATAATCTGGAGTCGGCAGCCAGGGCGCATTCATCACTGATACTGACTGAACGCACCATAGAAAGAGCACTGAACGAACTGACAGACATGGGCGATCATGACGCCAAAGAGATTAAAAATCTCCTTCTTGAATTGAGAGAGGCACTGCAGGAAACATATGAATCTCAGTTCGCCTTTGGTGAAAGGGAGCGCATCGGTGCCGAGTGGCATGATATTAAGATACGAGAACCTGCCGACACTGAGGATGGTCTGACTACAAACCTGCGTGCTCGACTGCCCGACATTGTCGATTTAATCGAAGATGTGTGTACCCTTGGTGCGAAATTTGACACGATATATCGCAACCAGTACAAAGAGGGGTTGTCTGATGGCAGAAGGGTTTCTCATCTGCTAAATGTGGCAACGTTCCTCAAAAGATATTTTGAGTTGGCAGGCGACGCTGGATATTATCCGCTGATAAATGTAAGGCGTGAAGGGGGCGAGATATCAGGAAGAATCGAACTTTTTGCATGCATCCCAAAGAATGTGACCAAACCATTGTTTGACTCATTACATTCGGCGGTCCTAATGTCCGCCACTCTGCGACCATTTGATGTCGTCAAAACGACGCTGGGCATTGACAGAGAGACAAAAAATATCGTGCATACGTCGCCATTTCCCAAGGAGAGAAGGCGCACCATGGCAGTGACGATTCCTCCGCTATTCCTGCGAAACAGGGATGACCAGGAGGTTATAGGCATTGTCACAAGTGTATTAGAAGATATCATAGAGCAATCGAATGGAAACGTCTTGATTTTCTTCCCGAGTTTCAGCGAGGCGGTTCGGTATAAGGAGTTATTAGATGTCGATGTTCCTGTATTCCTGGATGAAATGGGCGTCTCAGCTACCAACGTCAAGGAGGAGTTTTTCAGAATCGGCGAGTCCGGCGACAAGGCTGTGCTGCTCTCTTATCTGTGGGGAACGCTGACAGAGGGTGTGAACTATAGGGATGATAGAGCGAGAGTTGTGGTCATCGTCGGAGTGGGGTATCCTGCCCTGGGCGACAGGATTAAGGCGATTCAATATTCGTATGACCATGAATTCGGCACTGGAAGGGGGTGGCGTTATGCGATTGAGACCCCCATGATTAGAAGAGTCAGACAGGCAATGGGGAGAGTAATCAGGTCGCCGGAGGATTACGGCGCAAGGATGTTATTAGATGTGCGATACACGAGTGAGTCCCCGAAAACGATGGGCAAATATTCCGTATACCCAAGTCTTCCGCCAGATGAGAAGGAGGAAATAATAGATGTGGCACCTGGGAAGGTCAAGTATGCGCTGATGAATTTCTTTGAGGATGTTCGGAGGGCAGGCTGAAAAGACCAAAAACTTCTCAGATTATTTCAATCGCGAGTTTTGATGTTCCTTCTGGATGTAAAAGCATCTCCTTGCCTTCCCGTAACTTTAAGAATCTGGCAATATCTGCAGGGATTCTGACAGCCAAAGAGTTTCCTGACCGCACGACCTTTATTTTCTTGGCAAGCCCCCATATGCCCAGCTGTTTGGCCTTCTTCTCTATGGCATCCATAACCGCTTCATCCATAAAAGATTCCCCACATTCACTGCATATCTCTGCTTTGTATCTCCCGAGAGATATTCCAAACATCTCTTCCTCAACCTCACCTTCTTTCAAATTTCCTTTTTCACAGATTGGACACTTTTTCATGGTCACCACCTCGGTTTTACCGTGATTACGTAAATTTCGTTTTTAATTTTCCTATAAACAACTTCGAAGTATGAATAGGAGGAAATGATTTTGCCATTTTGAATGCGTTTGGCACCTTTGATTATGGCTTCTTTGACCTCTCCCCCCGATATGCCGCGCCCGATCATTCTAAGTCTGGCATGCTTGCTATACCTGATGTTTAACACGTAATACTAGTAGTATTAATGATACTTAAATCTTCTGAGAGCTTTGTGATTAAAATAACCATCACCTCAGCGCCCTCGCAAAAACTCCCGACAATTTCAATAATCTCGGCTTTGCCAGAATCAATTTCTTCACCACTGCCGAGGGATAATCCATATCACCATATTGAGATATGATGTCCAAAATCTCTGGATCCTCAAGCGTCTTGACTACTTTATCGTAATCTACATCACTCAACTTCCCCATGGCCTCATGAATCTTCATCCCAATCGATAGCTCTCGCCCTATGGCAGACCTCCAGCGCTTTTCATACTCTGCCAGGCGTTTCGCTGACGTATCGCCCTCTTTTACAGCGGCGGCTGCCACCTCTCCCGCAATCTTCGCGCACAGGGCACCGGTGTATATGCCCCCTCCGGACGTGGGTTTTACCTGCGCAGCAGCATCGCCGACGAGCATTAGTCCTTCGGCAACCATTCGCTCGGGTGGACCAAGTGGAATTGCGCCTGCTTCGAAGTTGAGGCGAGAGTTGCGATACCTCTTCGATACGATGGGGTGCGATTTCAGCATCTTCTTGAGATGTTGCAAAGGATTGGCAGTCGCGCATAAGCCGATTCTTGCAACATCATCCTCGAGTGGAACTGCCCAGGCAAAAAATCCTGGCGCCACCGAGCCAACAAACACTTCGACAAAGTCCTGATCGCGCACATCATATAATCCCTCAATTTGCACGCCGCCAAGAACCTTTTTTGCCCTGCCCAAGCCAGCCCATTTTGCGACCCTGCTGCTGACACCATCTGCACCGATGATGATTTTTGTGCTTACCTCCAAACTCTCGCCTTGGGCGATGATGTTGAGTTTTCCGTTCTTCAGGCCAGTCGCTTTAGCCTTGACCAAGAGGTCAGCACCTGCCTTAACCGCCTGTCTCGCAAGCTCCCTGTCGAAAATCTTCCTATCTATCACATATGCCTTGGTCTCTTTTCCATCGACTGTTATGCCTGTTCCATCCGGCGAATAAATGAAGGCGCCCCTTATCCTGTTCTGTATCCACCTTCCCAACCCAATCTCGCATTCATCCAAAGCCCTGGTGCTGATGAGGCCGGTGCATGCCTTGTTGCCAATTTCCTGGTGCTCCTCGATGAGAAGGACTGATGCACCACCTTTCGACGCATACTTAGCTGCCATTGATCCAACTGGACCAGCCCCAACGACCACCACATCATATTCCATGTATCAGGCACACCCTTTTAAGTGTAAAATATATATTCTTCATCTATGCAGCCTATTATTGAAATCGTCGCATTTATATGTGCGCTTGAAACGAGTTACCTCATCATAAGAGAGATATTCGGGAATAAAATCGATTTAGTAGAGCAGACAATCCTGACAGGGGGGCTGGGACTAGCGCTATTTGTCATCGTGAGGTTTATTATCGAGTGGGGCGCATAACATAGCGAGGGGTAAAAAGATGTCTGTTAAAAGTAAGATTCTCGGTATTTTCAAAGGCGCAGACAAAGACGAAAAGAAAATGCCTAAAGTTGACTATTTGTGTAAAATTGTTAAATGCCAGGGTAAAAAAATTGGCGAGAGCATAGCCGTTGATGAAGAGCAATTGCTAGTAATAAATAAAAAGGAGATTCTTGCAATTCCATTGGGTAAGGTTGTCGAGGTCTCAGAGGAAGAAATCATCCTTGATAAATTCAACAAAACAAAGGCTAAAAAAGCTGGCAAATCATGGAAGAAAAACGAGGCGGACAAGCTTAAATTCGACGAGCAGGGAATGATGATAAGCGAGTGAGTCCATGTTTAGTTATAAACAGTGCATAGTCATCAGGTCTGATTTGAAACTCTCGACTGGGAAGTTGGCTGTACAAGTGGCACACGCCGCCATAGGAGCGTATGAGCGGGCTGAGCCGAAAATACGAAGGGCATGGAAGGGCGAGGGGCAGAAAAAGGTCGTTTTGAAAGTAAATGAGTTAAAGGAGTTGTACGAGTTGGAGAAGAAGGCGAAACGCCTTGGTTTCCCTGCAGCACTGATTACGGATGCGGGGCTAACCGAAATTCCCCCTGACACGGTTACTGCACTGGGCATCGGACCTGCAAAAAGCGAGGAGTTGGACAGACTCACAGGGGATTTGCCGTTATTGTGAGGGAGAAGATGGTCAAGATTGGATTTGTGGGCGCAGGAAGAATCGGTTCTACCTCAGCCTACGCCACCATGTACGACGTGGACTGTGATGAAATAGCGTTAGTAGACCTAGTCGAGGATTTAGCAGCAGGCGAGGCGATGGATCTGGAGACAGCGGCAATTGCGATGGGTAAAAACGTTATTGTGGAGGGCGGAAAGGATTACTCGCTCCTGAAAAACTCGGACATTATCGTGGTATCGGCTGGCATCGCAAGAAAAGTTGGAACGACCCGGCTGGATTTGACCAAGACGAACGCAGGCATTGTCCAGGACATCATAAAAAAGATAGGCCAACATGCCCATGATGCAATTCTTATTCTAACAACGAATCCAGTTGATGTGATGACATACGTTGCATACAAAGCATCTGGAAAGCCAAGAAATGAGGTTATGGGCATGGGCGCATCCCATGATACTGCCAGGCTAAGAGAACAGATACTGCGATTGGGCATAGAGGAGACTAATGCAATGGTAATCGGCGAGCACGGGGATAGTATGGTTTGCTTGAAGGGGCAGACGAAAATTAAAAGCAAGGAGTGGGGAGTTGTCATAAAAGCCACGAAGGAAAGAGGGATGGAAATCATAAAGAGGAAAAGTGCCACCTATTATGCTCCTGCTTCCTGTATCGCAAAAATCGTGAAGGCGATAGTGAGTGATGAAAATGCTGTTATGCCGGTAAGCGCTGTGCTGGAAGGAGAATATGGGCTGCGCGACGTCGCGATAGGCATGCCGGCAATAATTGGCAAACATGGAGCAAAGGTGCTGGAGTGCGAACTAAGCAAAGAAGAGATGGTAACGCTGAAAGAGTCGGCAAAGGTCGTCAAGAAAACACTGAAGGAGATTTGATGGGCAGTCCTGCGTTCCCACTCGAGCAAAAGGTTGGCATCGAACTTTATCTGACAAAAAATCCCGGCATAGGCGGCAAGATTCGCCAGCAAATAGAAGATTTCTATGTAGAGGAAATCACGAACAGGGAAGAGGGGGCAGAAGGAAAATATTTGATTCTCGAGCTGACTAAACGCGATTGGGATACGCACCACCTGATAAGGGAATTATCCAGAGCGCTTGGCGTTAGCCAGAAAAGGTTCGGCTTTGCAGGAACAAAAGACAAGAGGGCACTTACAAAGCAAAAGATTAGTATCTGGGACGTAAACGAGGATGCGCTTAAGAGAATTAATCTGCCAGGCGTTGAGCTAAGGGTTGTCGGCAGGTCCAACAAAAAAGTGGTCTTGGGCGACCTGCGGGGCAACAAGTTCAGGATTGTCATCAGGGATGTAGAGTTCTCCTTAGATGTCGTGAAAGAAAGGGTAAAATCCATCACGGACGAGATTGCCCAGATGGAAGGCATTCCAAACTTCTTTGGCATGCAACGATTCGGTGTGCAGCGTCCCGTAACCCATTTAGTCGGAGAGGCGATTGTCAGGGGTGATTTAAAGAAGGCTGTGCTGACATATCTCGCGGAAGTCTCCCCTAACGAGCCGGAGGATGTGCAAAGCGCAAGAAGTGCACTCGCAAAGGACTTAAATTTCCATGAAGCGCTAAAAGAATTCCCGCTTTTTCTGAGGTATGAAAGGGCGATGCTGAATGTACTAGTCCAAAACCCAGAAGACTATCTTGGCGCTTTGGGAGCTTTGCCCCAAAAACTGCAACAGATGTTCGTTCACGCGTATCAATCGTGCATATTCAACAAAATACTGAGCGAAAGACTCAGGAGGAATTTGTCGTTAAACAGTGCCCTGCCCGGTGATATCGTTTGTTTTCCCAATAAGACTGGGCTGCCGAATGTCTTGCGAACTCAGAGAGTCAAGGAAGATAATGTTAAGGGTATGAATAATTTAATCACAAGAAAGAGGGCTTTCGTTACCGCGCCGCTATTTGGTTATGAAATGAGACTCGCAGACGGCATACCAGGCGAGATTGAGCGGTCAGTTATCGAGAGCATGAAAATAGAGAAAGATGATTTCAGGATACCTGAGGCACCGGAACTGGCATCCAAGGGTAGAAGAAGGGAGATATTATGCTACCTTTGCCCGAGTTATGAAGTCAAACAAGAAGTAGTGCTGCAATTCTCACTGCCGAAAGGCAGCTATGCGACGACTGTGCTGCGCGAGTATATGAAAACAGACCCATTAAGTGCTGGATATTAACCGTCCATATGGGCTTTCTTCGAGATACCGCAGGTAATACCGAGCGTAATCTGCCCCTTCCAAGGTCTCGCCGCCAAAAAGCAATTGGGCAAGCGTTGGTGTGTTCATGTATTTCACCCTCGGCGTTCCCTCGATGCCCCCCAGTTCAGCGGCAATGTCAATCGCATCATGCAGGTTGCCAAATTCGTCAACCAATCCAAGGGCCCTCGCATCGGCACCAGTATAGATTCTGCCATCTGACAATTCTTTTACTCTGGATATGGACATATTCCGGTCTTCTGCAATCTCGCTCACAAATCGCTCGTACGCGCTCATCACAACATCATTTGCGTATTGCTTCTCCTCGCCAGTCAAGCCCCTCCAGTCCGCACCCATATCCTTGAACTCACCAGATTTTACAGGGTAGAATTCGATTCCCTCGTTGCCATAATACTCTGATTTATCTGTGAACACCCAGATTACGCCAATGCTTCCCGTCATCGTATCTGGGTTGGCTACGATGACATCCGCAGGTGCTGAAATATAATAAGCACCTGAAGTGGCAATATCGCCCATTGACACGATTATTGGAATGCCCTTATCCTGTGCCCTTTTAATCTCAGTTACAATCTCCTGCGCTGCAGCCGGCGTCCCTCCAGGGCTATTAATCCTTAAGACTATCGCGCTGATTGAAGCATCCTCGGTGGCTTCCCTGATGTTCTTGCATATGTTCTCTGACGTTGCATATCCTATGCCCAAAGGCACATTCCCAGTTATCATCCCTCCCTGGACATAAATCACGGCAACCTGTTTTCCCGCCCGGATATCCTTCATGGGCCCAATGTACACCAGAGCGGCAACAAGTACTGCGCAAAATACGATGGCTATTGCCAGACATGCCAGCACTTTTTTTCTATGTTCCATATGGGCCCGGCCGGATTCGAACCGGCGACCTCCGCCATGTGAAGGCGACGTCATAACCAACTAGACCACGGGCCCGCGGCCAACGTCGAGGGAGGGATTTGAACCCTCGAGTCCCTAAGGGACACAGGTTTAGCAAACCTGCGCCATACCGGGCTAGGCGACCTCGACTAAAGAGTATATCGCGTTTAGATATTTGTGTATTGCTACATATAGAGGTTGTTCTAATTGTGTGGCAGGCAGGCTATCGGTCGTCGTTCCCATCATGTCCCAGCAACCCGAGACCCATCCTCTGCCTCGCAACCCTGTAAGCGCCGGTCATTCACGGTAAGTCTGCTCCCTTCCGGACCTAAACCAGTACCCGTGACCAAGATTAAAGACAAACCCTTCGGTTAGCCCTCAACCAAAGCCGACCCAACAGGACGGGGCATCATAGTAGGTTCTTGGACTGAATCACAATGGAAACGTCTTCCTCAAGCTTCGCCCCTCGCATATCGACGATTTCGAGTTACAGGCGACGCCGAATCGCCCAGGCTAGCCCGCCAATTTAAAACATAAATGCTAAGAAGCAATAAACTTATCGCAGTATACGCGATATGGAATCAACATGACAGAAGAACTGGTCGGCTACGTTTCCGGAAACAGAAAAAGGGAGCAAATCATACAGGCACTTTCAAATACCAACCTTGGAGCAGACAAAATCGCCAGAATATCGCGCATACCCGAGCGGCTTGTCGTGAGAATTTTAGAGGATTTGAAGAAGAAGGGGTTAGTCAAGGTCGACGAAAAAGTATATGCGCTGACCGAGACCGGCATTGATGTAGAGAACAAAATCAAGAGTTTGCGCTAGGGGCTGTAGGGTAGCCTGGTTATCCTAGGGGACTGGGGGTCCTCTGACTGGAGTTCAAATCTCCGCAGCCCCACTGATACCATAATTACGTCTAATGTCGATGTGTAATTCGTTAAATTTATAACCTATCCCGGCATCTACGCACTCTAATGAATGAAAACGTTAGTGACATTCGCAAAAGACTGGCCGAAAAGATGGCTGGTGAAATAACCCTCTCAAACAATCCCGGTGAAACGCTGAAGAAGTGGAGAAAAAACTTTGAGATATCGCAAACAAATTTGTCAGATTTTTTAGATATCTCCCCTTCTGTAATCAGCGACTATGAATCGGGGCGGCGAAAATCGCCCGGAACCTTGATTGTCAGCAAAATCATAGAGGGCATTTTAGAATTAGATGCACGAAATGGTGCGAAAAAAATCAGGTCCTATCAAAACATCCTGCGCAGCGAATTTAACGTCGATATTATCTACGACATCCACGAATATGCCACGCCCATAAGACTCGACAATTTCGCTGAATCGATTCAAGCGGAAAAAATTACGGGGAATTTCAACAAAACGATCAACGGGCACACCATGATAGATGGCCCAAGAGCAATCCTGGAGTTATCGTCAAACGAGTTCTTCAGGCTTTATGGATGGAGCACTGAGAGGGCATTGATATTTACAAAAGTGTCGACCGGCAAATCCCCCTTGGTTGCAATCAGGGTCACAAACCTTAGACCTGGCGTTGTAGTCTTGCACGGATTAAAAACGCCAGAAGTGGACCCGATTGCCATAAAGATTGCAGAAATAGAAGGGGTGCCACTAATGGCAACTTGTCTTCCCACAAACAAGCTAATCGATGTTCTAAGAAATTTAGGGTAGAAGGGGGTAAAATGATCGGAATCACAAGTTATGGGGCATACATTCCACGCTACAGAATCAAGGTTGAGGAGATTGCAAGAGTGTGGGGAGATGACCCGGAGCATATCAAAAAAGGGTTGCTAATACACGAGAAATCGGTACCGGACCTTGATGAAGATGCTGCTACGATTGCGGTGGAAGCTGCAAGAAGCGCCATCGGTAGATGCAACATCGATCCTAAAGAGATAGGAGCGGTTTACGTTGGCTCAGAGAGCCACCCCTATGCTGTAAAGCCCACTGCCACGATAGTCGCAGAGGCGATTGAAGCAACACCAGACCTAACTGCTGCAGACTTTGAGTTCGCCTGTAAAGCTGGCACGGCTGCGATTCAAGCCTGTATGGGCGAAGTATCGATGGGGATGATTAAGTACGGGATGGCAATAGGTGCTGACGTCTCACAGGGCGCACCGGGTGATGCGCTGGAATACACAGCAGCTGCAGGAGGTGCAGCGTATATTATCGGAAAAAAGAATCTTATCGCTGAGATAGAAGATACGTCCTCTTTTACCACAGATACGCCTGATTTCTGGCGTCGCGAAGGGGAGAGTTATCCCATGCATGGCGGGAGGTTTACCGGTGAGCCGGCATATTTTAAGCATATAATGTCTGCAACAAAGAGTCTAATGAAAAAAGTCGGTACCAAGCCCGGCGATTACGATTATGTAGTATTTCATCAGCCAAATGGCAAGTTTCCGCTGCGCATGGCAAAGATGTTGGGATTTGTAGAAGAGCAAATCAGGCCTGGACTGGTTGTATCAAAACTGGGCAACACATACGCAGGTTCATCCCTGATAGGACTGGCAGCAGTTCTGGACCAGGCTAAACCAGGATCAAGGATATTGATGACGTCGTTCGGCTCGGGTGCAGGCAGCGATGCGTTTAGCATGACAGTCACCGACGGAATCGAAGAGACACGGGGCAAGGTGCCAACCGTTGCAGAGCTGTTGAAAAATCCCAAATACATAGACTATGCATTGTATGCAAAGCATAAAGGCAAGATTGTGGTGTGAACATGAGGGATGTAGCGATAATCGGTGTTGGCTGTACAAACTTCGGCGAGATGTGGGAGCGGTCATTTAGAGACTTGTTCGTCGAGGCCGGTTTGAATGCCCTGGAAGATGCTGGCACTAGGGGGGAAGATATTGAAGCCCTATATGTCGGGAATATGAGCGCTGGTAAGTTCATTGACCAGGAGCACATCGGTGCTCTGATAGCAGATTACGCTGGACTGGCTGGCTCCTTACACATACCATCCACGAGAGTGGAGGCGGCATGCGCCTCAGGAGGCTTGGCGTTGCGAGATGGTGTGATGGTCGTAGCATCTGGACTACACGACATCGTGATTGCAGCCGGTGTGGAAAAAATGACCGACGTTGAAACAGGGGTGACGATAGATGCACTGGCTTCAGCCGCTGACAGGGAATGGGAAGGTTTCATGGGTGCAACGTTCCCTGGACTGTATGCCATGATGGCGCGCCTGCACATGCATAAATACGGAACTACGCGAGAGCAACTGGCAACGGTGGCTGTGAAAAATCACCATAATGCAACAATGAACCCCAAGGCACAGTACAGGAAAGACATTACAATTGAGGAGGTTATGAATTCTCCCTTGGTAGCGGATCCACTCAGGGTTTACGACTGCTCTCCGATTACTGATGGCGCAGCAGCAGTAGTGCTTGCACCGGCAGAATTGGCTCGAAAATTAAATGATGCGCCAATATATGTGCACGCATCAGCGCAGGCGAGCGATACCATTACCCTACATGACAGACGGGATATTACAACCTTAGATGCCACAGTGTATGCCGCCAAGCGAGCATATGAGATGGCTGGCATCTCGCCAAAGGATGTTGATGTCGCAGAGGTGCACGATTGCTTCACCATTGCCGAGATATGCGCCATAGAGGACCTGGGATTTGTGCAGAAGGGGGATGGCGGCCCTGCCACTGAAGAGGGCATGACTGCACTGGGTGGGAAGATTCCGATAAATCCCTCCGGCGGTTTAAAAGCATGTGGGCACCCAGTTGGCGCAACTGGAATAAAACAAGCTATTGAAATTGCGGAACAGCTCAGGGGCGATGTAAGGGAGCGGCAAGTAAATGGAGCAGAGATCGGTTTAACTCACAACGTTGGAGGGACCGGAGGGACGGCGGTAGTCCATATATTGAGCGTTAACAAGAGGTAGCATGGCAGTAGCAAGATTATGGAGACATATTCCGGCAAGATATAACCTAATTGGAACAGAGTGCCAAATCTGTGGCGGACTCTATTTCCCGCCAAGAACAACATGCCCAACATGTAGAAGAGATGGCAAAATCATAGAGCGCAAGTTCAAGGGAACCGGAGAAGTTGTCACATATACGATAATTTACTCGGCGTCAAGTACATTTCGCAGGCAGACTCCCTACGTTCTTGCCATAATCAGGTTAGACGAAGGTCCACAGCTGACTGGACAGATAGTCTGCAATCCAGATGAGGCTGAAATTGGCATGAAGGTGCGACCGATTTTCAGAAAACTGGGCGAAGATGGATCTAGCGGCATCATTTATTATGGCACGAAATTTACGCCCTTAAGAGAGGCATCCAAATGAGCACATCAAGAATTACCGGATTTTACAAATTAGATGTACAAGAGCGGTTAAGCGTGGTGAAAAAACTCACACACCTAGATGAGGTATCTATTGACAGTATCAGTAAAACTGGAGCACTGAGCGTAGACCAGGTAGACAAGATGGTTGAAAATGCAATAGGCATCATGGAAGTGCCTTTGGGTATTGCCACCAATTTCCTGATTAACGGAAAGGATTACCTCATCCCCATGGCAACAGAGGAGCCGTCGGTCATCGCAGCAGCCAGCAACGCTGCCAAAATAGCAAGAGAGAAGGGTGGTTTTTCTGCCAGCACTACAGAGCCGATAATGATAGGGCAAATCCAGATGATGTGCGAGACGCCAGAAGAGGCAAAGAGTGCTATTCTGGGTGCAAAAGAGGAGATTTTGGCATTGGCCAACGAGCAGAATCCAGTTTTGGTGAAGTTCGGCGGCGGGGCAAAGGACATAGAGGTAAGGATTATTGAAACTCCTGCTGGCAAGATGGTGGTCACGCATTTGATGGTCGACTGCAGGGATGCAATGGGCGCCAATGCAGTCAACACGATGTGCGAGGTGGTAGCGCCTTTAATCGAAAAGCTGACCACTGGTAAAGTATACCTCAGGATAATTTCAAATCTCGCGGTCAAACGACTAGCAAGAGCAAAGGCGACTTTTTCCAAAGAGGCGTTAGGCGGGGAGGATGCTGTGGATAGCGTCATCATCGCGCAGAGATTTGCAGAAGCGGACGCATACAGGGCTGCGACGCACAATAAAGGCATAATGAATGGCACCTCTGCAGTAGCGCTGGCGACCGGGAATGATACCAGAGCAATAGAAGCGGGTGCGCATGCATATGCATCCTTTTCCGGCAGATATAGACCTCTAACGACCTACGAGAAAAATAAGGATGGTGATTTAGTCGGCGCCATTGAACTGCCCATCGCTGTCGGAACTGTTGGCGGCGCCACAAAGGTGCATCCCACCGCAATAGCCAATATGAAAATTTTGGGGGTAAAAACCGCCTCTGAACTGGCGCAGATAATGGCATCAGTCGGCTTGGCTCAAAACCTTGCTGCGTTGAAAGCACTTTCCACGGAGGGCATACAAAGAGGACATATGTCCCTTCATGCGAGAAACATAGCAGTCGTGGCAGGCGCAACCGGGGATTTGGTTGAGGAAGTTGTGAGAATTATGACAGAGGAAGGGAAAATACGAGTAGAAAGAGCCAAGGAGATTCTTAAGGGACTCTCCAAAAAGGGACAAAAATGAGGGACAAAATCACCGTTCCAGATATAATTGACATGAAGAAGTCTGGAAAGAAAATTACGATGCTCACCGCCTACGACTCGCTTTTGGCAAGCATTCTGGACGAGGCAGGAGTTCATATCCTGCTGGTGGGCGATTCATTGGGCAATGTAGTTCTGGGATACGAGAATCCTATTCCGGTGACGATAGAGGATGTCACCCATCATGTACAAGCCGTATCCAGAGGCACGAAGAATGCGCTAGTAGTGGGAGACATGCCCTTTGGCACATATTTCACCGTAGAAGATGCGCTGAAAAATGCTGGAAAGTTGATCCAGGCAGGAGCAGAAGCCGTCAAGCTTGAAGGTGGTGTAGCAATCGAAGACCAGATTAGGGCGCTGACGGAAATGGGCATACCGGCCATGGGACATGTTGGATTAACACCGCAGTCCATACACCAGATGGGCGGCTATAAAGTCCAGGGCAGGACGCCCGAAACGGCAAAAAAGATATTGAACGATGCGAAGGTTGTCGAGCAAGCAGGAGCCTTTGCAGTTGTGTTAGAAGGAATGCCATCAGACCTCGCGAGCAAGATAACAGACGAATTAAAAATCCCGACAATCGGCATAGGTGCAGGACCCCACTGCGATGGACAAGTCCTGGTGACACATGACACTCTGGGCTTTTATGAAAAGACGCCCAAATTTGTGAAGAAGTATGCAAGTCTCAGGGAATTGATATTGAGCGCGGTAAAAACGTACAAAAAGGAAGTCGAAGAAGGCAGGTTTCCAACCGAAGAGTATAGTTATTAGATTTAGAACAGATGCTCCACAATATTTTTGGAGATTGTGCTCTCGCCTAACACAGTATAAAAGGTTCGCCCTGCAAGCGCACCCAAATTTTTGCTTTGCAAAAACTTCTTTTATCCACAACGTTAGAAGAAAAATCATGCCTTACTCTAAGACCTCCGCTTGTGCACATTATCATGATGGTCGTAACAGTAGATTACCAGCCAGCAGATTCCTACCATCTTTACTACATTTGATTCTGTCACTATTTTTTCATCTGGGTGACCACGAATTATTTATCTCTTCTTTTTGTGGGCGTCTTTTTGTATTGTTTAATCAAAAACTTTACTGTTTGTTTTAAATCTTGATTTTTTGAGTATTCCTGCAAAGTCGCATAATACTCTTCTCTGTCTTGTATTGAAATAGTTATTGGAGGATATTTATTCTTAAGAAGAATGAAATTTAATAACAATCTTCCTACCCTTCCATTACCGTCTTGGAATGGATGTATGTATTCAAATTGGTTGTGGATTATTGCCGATAAAACCAGAGGCTTAAACTTGCTTTTATTTTCTTTATACCAATCAACCAAATCTTTTAATGCATCCATTAATTCATTAGCAAGAACACCTGTATGTATGACTTCTCCTTTTGAACTTGTTATAACAACTTCCACAGTTCTAAATTCTCCTGCACAATCTTTTGAGCCTTCAAAACATAGTCTATGGAGCTTTTTTATTAATCCTAAAGACAAATCCTCTTTTGTTTTTCTGATGTATTCAACAGCTTTTGCCACGCCTTTTGTTTCCAGTTCCTCTGCATTTGTTGCTTGTTTTTTGCGAAGAATTTCAGGGACTTCGTCTTCTGCAATCGTTGAACCTTCTATCGCGTTTGTGTTATAAACAAATTCTTCTGTGAATCTTTGCCAGTCTTTCTGGTCAAGATGAATTATTTTTAGTTTCTCATCATACTTGTTAAGTGCTTCAACTTGTTTTATAGTTAAACTGAACAAAAACACTCGTGTAGTTAATTCCTCTAAAACTTCAAGAATACTTTTTTCTGCTTTTTTCTTTGCCTTCTCCAATCCGTCCCTGCTCAAATCTTTGCCCAGATAACGCCTTATTTTTTTTACCTTGTCTTGATCCCTGTAAGAATGAACAAGATAGTATTTTACCCCATACTTCGTTTTTCTTTTTTCAACATACATATTACCACAATAGGTGCCCACATTTATGAAACTTTCCTATCTTGTGGTCACCTCAGCTATTCAGAGGAGACTTATGTTCCTGAACATAATTTTGGAAGAGCATCTTTAAGAGGTCCACAGATGGATTCTTGCAGGCACCGGGAGTTAAAGGTGACTTCACAACAGATGCTCCACGATATTTTCAGAAATTACGCGCTCGCAGTAAACACATCTCAACTGCACACCCTTCTCGCGCTTGTTGACAGTGAACTTGGATATCACTGGCTCATTTGTGTTTGATATGCAGTTCGGGTTGGCACACCTCACCAGGCCCTCGATTACGCTTGGCAGCGCTACTTTGTGCTTCTCCTTCACTTTATATTCGCGAACGATGTTAATCGTGGCAGACGGAGCAATGAGCGCAATCTTATCTACTTCATGAGGTGCCAGCTCCCTGCCCTCTACCTTGACGATGTCCTTTGTCCCCATTGCCTGGCTGGGCACGTTCGTGACCGCGCTTATCACCGCATCTGTTTGCCCAATAATGCCAAGAATTTTAAGAACGTTAAGCGCCTGCCCAGCTGCGATGTGGTCAATAACCGTTCCGTTCTTAATTGGCCTAACACGCAGCTCCTTCTTCATCTCGCCCCCAACACGAGGGACATGACCGCCATCCTCACGGGCACACCATAGAAGGCCTGCTGGAAATATCTTGCATGCTTCGTCGCATCCACATCTGCATCTATCTCGTTTACTCTAGGAAGAGGATGCATGATAATCATGTCATCCCTGGCATCTTTTAGCAACTCTGCCGAGATGCGGTAGGTCCCAGCAACCTTCTGATACTCGCTCGGGTCTGGAAACCGCTCTTTTTGAATTCTGGTCATATAGAGCACATCTGCATTGGGGATTACGTCTTCCAGTTTAGTGGTCTCAGACACGTCGATGCCTCTCTTTCTCAAATCGCCCTTGATTTCGTCTGGCATCTTTAACTGCTCGGGGGATACCAAGGAGATATTAGCGCCGTATAACGATAACGCGTAAGCAAGGGAGTGAACGGTTCTGCCATACTTAAGGTCGCCAATCAGTGCGATGTCTAAATTTTCAAGATGGCTCTCTCGCTTTATCGTGTACAAATCCAGCAAGGTCTGCGTAGGATGATGGCCTGCTCCGTCACCAGCGTTTATGACCGGGATATTTGATATCTCTGCAGCCATCCTTGCCGAGCCTTCTTTGGAATGCCTGAGCACGATGGCATCCGCGTATTCGCTCACTACTCTGATCGTATCAGCGAGCGTTTCGCCTTTGGAGGCAGAGCTGGTCTCGGTAGAAATCATGTTGACCGTCTCGCCGCCCAAGCGCTTCATCGCAGTTTCAAAAGATAGTCTGGTGCGCGTACTCGATTCGTAAAACAACAGTGCCAAAATCTTTCCAGCCAACAAATCAGACTTTTTACCTTTGGCAAAAGACTCAAGCTCTTCGGCTTTTTTAAGAATAGCGTCAATCTCTGCCCTGGAGAAATCTCTCATCGAGATGATGTGCTTTTTAGTGAACATCGAATTGATTATAGCGGGATTTTACTTAAAATTATTGTCATTTGTGCATTCGTACTGCACCAAAAATAGATCTCTTAAGCGCCCCTGGTATGACCAGCACAGGGCAATCAGCACTACACATTACCTCTCCTATTACCTCCTTTTTTTCAAAGCTGTACCAAGATGGCTTTTCACCGGCACCCACCACTACCAAGTCTGCTTTTATCCTACCAGCCACCTCTACTATGCCTTGCGCAACGTCTTCAGTGGACTCAAGGAGAGGATTTGCCTTTACTCCCGCCTTTTCAGCGGCATCGACAAAAATCTTAAGCGCTTTTTTGCCCTCTATCTCCAATTCCTCATTCGAAACCAATGAGAAACGAGGCAATAAATGCAGCACGGTCATTTTAGCATCAAAGGTTTTAACGACCTTCATTACATGGTGCACTACTGCTGAGGCGGGTTCAGGTCCTGCGGTGCATACCAATACGTGCTTCATAGGGTCACCTTAAGATAGGTAACTTGTTCGAGTATTTATTTCATTCCGTTTTAGCAAGAGCAAGGCATAAAGATTATATACTAGATCAGTCCCAGTTGAATACGGGGATGGGAGATGCGGTGTATTTGGTGTGGTATAAGATATACTGAAGAGTTTGGAGACGTTGCCGCTGGTTTTTGCGGATCTGCATGTGAGCATAGGTGGTCTCAATCGTTCGAGCGCCACCACATAAGTGTCACATCGGATTTCTCAGATATAAGAGTCAGCGGGTGATATCACAGCCTCGCTATCGTGATAAATCCCGTATGGGCCACACGCGTAGAGGGACGCGTACCTCTCTTAGTGAAGTCTAGATTTCTTTCAACGCACTCAAGAGTCTGCACTTCAGAAAATCCTTCCCTCTCGATGGCAACTCTTATATCCTCGGTCTGTTCAAAAAATGGCGAATATGTCGCCAGAAAACCGCCGGGCTTTAGTACTTTTTTTATGTGTGGTATGACCATGGCAGCATCCTTCATATCCAACGTAATTAAATTAAAATTCTTTTTCAAGTGTGGCACCTCAGATACGATGTCGGCGTGCCTCAGTTCGACGTTTCGCAGCCCAGCAGCCTCAATATTCTTTCTGGCAATTTTAACAAATTCCCCGTTTCTTTCATAAGTGACCACTTTTTTAGCGATAGTGCCAAGGTAGATGGCGAGGATTCCCGAGCCTGTGCCAGCGTCGAGTACATTGTCTTCTGGACACAAACCGGTATATGCGAGTATAATTCCAATATCCTTCGGCATCATTGGCGCACCCGTCCTTTTACAGTGCCTGAAAAAATCTGGCGCCCTTGGCTTTATAATGGCATATTCATAACCAAGATGCGTCATGAGTGTGCCTCCAAATGTTTTCTCGCGCAACTCACCTAGATCGAGGATTCCGTGGTCGGTATGAAATTTTTTATCAGAAGCCTCCACGAGATACTCGCGCTTCTTGCCTTTAAGCAGAACTAGACTCTTATCAGCTACCACAACCATCACTTTCGCAGCTTCATTATTGCTTCTGCCAGATCGCCTTTGGCATCCTTCAGGGCTGCCCTCGCTTCATCAGCAGATACCCCTGTCTGCCCAGCCACGAGTGTTACATCTTCTTCAGGTACTTTCAACTCGCGAGGATGTGTTTCCGGTGTGCCAGTGATTTGATATGTTCTCATGCCCTGAGCACCCATTATCGTGACCTGAGCATCGCTAAAAACTATCTCGCTGTCTGCCGTCTTGATGATAACCTCCTCAACACCGCTAAGTTCCTCGATGTTGATGCCCATCTGTTTCATCATCTGCTGCAACCTGCGTGGATTCATGCCTCTCATAGGAATCATAATACTTACTCCATCTGTATAGGAGAAAGAGTGTACGCACTATTAAACATAACCCTTTATAGAGTGGCCTGAAGATTATGGAATCAGTGACTGAAATCATCACGTCAAAACAGATAAGGGTAATAGATATCAACTCAGAATACGTTGGCATCCCTCGCCTGGTGCTCATGGAAAACGCCGGCAAAGCAGTTGCAAATGCTGTGCGAGAACGCTTTGATAAAGGTAAAATCACGATTCTTGCTGGGAGAGGCAACAATGGCGGAGATGCATTCGTTGCCGCCAGACATCTGAAGGGCTTTGATGTTCAGGTGATGCTGCTCGGTAGCGCCGAGGACATAAAGACGAAAGAGGCAAAGATTAATTGGGATAGATTGAAAGATACCAAAGTGACGCTTGCGGAGGTGCGTAGCCCAAAAGACCTCGATAAGACTCGCATCATGGACTCGGACGTGATTATCGATGCGATATTCGGAACGGGCATTAGAGGAAAAATCAGAGAGCCGGAAGCGACCGCAATAGACTTGATTAATGCATCCAACGCATTCGTGATATCGATTGACGTTCCAAGCGGGATGAATCCGGACACGGGTAAAGGTGAAAAAATCGCCCATCCGGATTTGACGATTACCTTCCACAAAATGAAAAGAGGATTGATAGGAGTGCCTAATGTAAAAGTAGTAGATATTGGCATACCAGAAGAGGCGGAATTGTTGGCAGGGCCTGGAGACTTTCAGATGCTAGCGCCAAGGAACTCAGAAAGCCACAAAGGCGATAATGGGCGTATACTCGTCATAGGTGGCGGTGCATACGTCGGCGCGCCTGCACTAACAGCGTTAGCAGCGCTCAGAGCGGGCGCAGACATAGTGACAGTTGCCGCGCCGTCAAGCGTTTCAGATATCATTGCGTCATTTTCTCCAAACCTGATTATCTCATCCCTGACGTCGGATGTCCTCGTGCCCGATGACATACCCATCATAACCGAACTGATAGCCAAGCATGACGTGGTAGTAATCGGCATGGGCCTGGGCAAGAGCGAGCCTGCAACCAGGGCGGTTAGAGCAATCGTGCCACTGTGCAAAAAGGTTGTAATCGATGCAGATGCATTGAGTGCACTTGAGTTTCCATTACAGGGGGCAATAATAACACCTCATGCAGGGGAGTTTGAATCGCTCAGCAATATGCACCTGCCAAAAGACTTGAAGAAGCGAACTGAAACAATCAAGAAGTTCTCCAAAGATAGCGGTGCTGTAGTGCTGTTGAAGGGCAAGATAGACATAATATCTGACGGAGAGAGGGCAAAAATAAACAAAACCGGCAATCCAGGCATGACAGTTGGTGGAACAGGTGATGTGCTTGCTGGCATTGTAGGGGCGCTGTACGCAACGAATAGCGCCTTCGAGGCGGCCCTTGTAGGAGCGTTCATAAATGGCAGAGCAGGGGATTTCGCATTTAACAAATATGGATTCGGCCTGTTGGCAACAGATGTTATAGACAACATTCCGAAAGCGATGAAACCATGAAGTTTAGAATTGTGCTCGTAGAGCCGAAATATGAAGGAAATATCGGCTCGGTTGCCAGAGTGATGAAGAATTTTGGTTTTAAAGAGCTGGTACTGGTAAAACCGCCACCACTGGGTGATTTTTGCAGGGCAATGGCCTCGCATGCAGGGGATGTCCTGGATAACTGCAAGACCTTCGATTCATTTGTAGATGCGGTTAAAAATTCGAACATTATGGTTGGCACAACTGCAATTACCGGAAAAAGTGATGATGAACACACTCGGATGCCGTTCTTTACACCCAAAGAGCTAAAGGAGAAATTGTGTGGAAAGGTAGGAGAGATATCACTGGTTTTTGGTAGAGAAGATGTGGGGCTGAGCAACGAGGAGATTAAGAAATGCGACATGATTGTGGGTGTTCCAACGTGCATAGAATATCCAGTGATGAACTTATCCCATGCAGTAGCCATAATTTTGTATGAGTTAAACAATGTCCCTCCGGGGAAAATCGAACTTGCCAAGCATGACGATTTAGAGCGATTGTACGAGCACTGCCAATTTATCTTAAATCAAACAGACTATCCTAAGCACAAGCGAAACAAAACACTCCTGATGCTGCGCAGAATATTCGGGAGGGCAACGCTCACAGGACGGGAGGTGCAAACCTTTAGAGGGATATTAAGGAAAATAGAGTTCCACATTAAAAGATAGACAAATATGATAAGTATGTCACAGGGTATTTTAGTCACAATAGCGCACGACGAGATAGCATAATGCCATGAAAAGTACCATCGCCATCGCCAAAAGTGTGTCGGAATTAATGATGGTTGAATAACTGACGAACACATAGCCAAGCCCGAAGAAACAAGAAGTAGCAGAAACAAGGAGAAATAACATTAAAAGTGTAGGACTTAACTTTTTTCCACATATCACAAAAGCCATGATATTTTGTATTAGTTTTGACAATATATAGTTTACCATAAAAAACAACAATAACCTTAACCTCGTAATCTACATATCAAATGAGGAGATATGGTAAGTCATGAGCGATAAACAGAAAGATGGCATAAAATATCTAATTGATAAAAAGTGGCTAATCGCAAGTGCTATATCCGTGCTCATTCTGCTGCTACTTACCGCCTATTTCTTTTCCCCCCTGATAGACGGCTTGGTATTAGGGCTTGTCTTCGCTTATGTTGCCAGGCCCATAAAAGAGAGAGTGAGTAAAAAGCATGTATATCTGTCTTGTCTCATCGCCACGTGCTGCATCATTATACCATGCATGCTAATTCTTGGACTGGGCACGATAGAGACGATAAATCAGCTCATCTGGATAGCCCAACACCAATCCGAGATAGTAGATTCGTTCATCGGGACACTCGCCGCGATGAATTTGCCTCCGCCGGTGTACAGCGCGATTTTGGATTTCGCGCGAAACTATGCCAGTTCGTTCATAGCAGCAATCAGCCAGATTTCGACGCTGAGGCATGCCAGAAGCTTGGCGATGATAGGCACAAATTTCCTGGTATCAATCTTTGTGTGCTTTTTCCTACTTGCAGATGGTGAGCGGTTTGCAGAAGCGGTTATAGACATCTTGCCGTCAGAAAAAAAGAAGATACTCAAGTCATACCTCCTGCATGCTGATATGATATTATTTGGCATCTATACTGGCAATTTTTACAATGCAATCGTTGTGAGTGTAATCTCCCTATTCGTGTTTTTCTTTTTTGGCATACCGCATATTTTTGTGTTATCCTCTTTCATATTTTTGGCTGCACTGCTCCCCATAATCGGCGGTTGGATGGTGCTTATTCCTATAACAGGATTTATGTACTGGAATTTTGGGATTCAAAGAGCGCTGGGATTTTTGCTCGCCTCCATGATTGCCATATATGCGCCGTCTGAATTCTTCCTGAAACCATATATCGTGAGCGTAATGTCCAAAACCCATCCACTTCTAATGCTGCTGGCATTTCTGGGCGGAGGACTGGTTGCTGGCATTGCTGGCTTCTTCTTGGCACCGATGGTGGTTGGCTTACTTATAGCAGCATACAGGACATTAATCGAAGAAAGAGATAATATCCCTGCATTGTAGGGCGAATGTCATTGGCGCGCAACCCACATACCTGGCCGGCACAAGCGATAAATAAAGTTAAGAACGATGCAGAGTGAAAGATAGGGTGAAATCATGCAATTATTACTCATCCACTCGGATTACATCGAATATGAGGTAACAAAGGAGAGCCCTATTGCAGAGAAGATAGATGAATCGCTCAAGAAGGGTCGGCTGGAGGATGCCATAGGAGCGTTCATCGCAGTTGAGAAGGTCGACGAAACAAATCCAAAAAAAGCGGCAGAGCAAACTGCAGATGAAATTAAAAAGGTTGCCAATCAAGTCAAGGCTAAAAATGTCATGCTCTACCCCTATGCACACCTAAGTTCCGATCTTGCGTCGCCAAAGGTTGCAGTGGAAGTGCTAAAGAGCATTGAAGAGCTTTTGAAGCCCCATCTTAGCGTTGTACGAGCGCCATTTGGATGGTACAAGGCATTTAAGCTCAGCTGCAAAGGACATCCTTTATCAGAGTTATCCAGGAGCATCAAACCCACGGAGAAAGAGAAGGTTTCAGAAGCCCTGAAGGCAGAGAAGATTGAATCACACTGGCGGGTATTAACGCCGGATGACGAACTTCTGGAAATAAACGAATTTGACTTTTCCAAACACGAGAAACTCAAAAAGTTCGCTGATTACGAGATAGCGAAGAGCAGGGTTGTTGAGCGGACACCTCCGCATGTCGAGTTAATGCGCCGCTTTGAATTTGCAGACTATGAGCCCGGCTCGGACCCTGGCAACATGCGGTTCTACCCAAAAGGGAGGCTTGTGAAAAGTTTGTTAGAAGACTATGTGCTCAGGCGTACTATCGACTATGGCGCCATGGAAGTCGAAACCCCAATCATGTATGACATGGAACATCCCACGCTGCGGAAATACTTGGACAGGTTTCCAGCACGCCAGTATTCGATGGAATCTGACAAAAGACGACTGTTCCTGAGATTTTCCGCGTGCTTTGGCCAGTTTCTCATGAATCATGACATGACGATTTCGTACAGAAACCTGCCGTTAAAGATGGTCGAAATGACCAGGTATAGTTTCAGGAGGGAACAGAGAGGCGAATTGGTTGGACTGCGCCGCCTCAGAACCTTCACGATGCCGGATATGCACACTTTATGTGAAGACATGACGCAGGCTGTCGAGGAGTTTAAGAAACAATACCAGATGTGTATGGATATCTTGGCTGACATAGGACTTAGCCAAAAAGACTACGAAGTTGCCATCAGATTTACTAAGGATTTTTATGATGCAAACAAGACGTTCATCCACAGCCTAGCCAAGATTGTAAACAAACCAGTGCTGGTCGAGATGTGGGATGAGCGTTTCTTCTACTTCGTGCTCAAATTCGAGTTCAACTTCGTCGATGCGCTGGATAAGGCAAGCGCCATGTCAACGGTGCAGATAGACGTGGAGAACGCTGAGCGGTATGATATCAAATTTATAGATGCTAATAACAAAGAAAAAAGACCAACTATCCTGCATTGCTCGCCGAGTGGCGCCATAGAACGATGTATGTATGCGCTGCTGGAAAAGGCATGGATGGATGCCCAGCATGGAAAAATGCCAATGCTACCGCTCTGGCTATCGCCAACACAGGTCAGGATAGCCCCAGTAGCAGACAGACACTTCAAATATGCTGATGAAATTGCAACGCAACTGGAGATGCAACATATCAGGGTCGACGTCGATGACAGAGAGGGGACACTAAGCAAAAAGATCAGGGATGCGGGCATGGAGTGGATTCCATACGTAGCGGTAATTGGTGATAATGAAATGCAAAGTGGCATGCTTAAGGTTACAATCAGGGAAGAGTCCGGACCTAAAAAAGCGCAAAATGTAGATATGTCCCCAACTGAACTATCTTCCCGAATTTTGGCAAAGACCAAACATATGCCCTATAAACCGCTTCCTCTATCCAGATACCTATCCTCCAGGCCAAAATTTGTCGGATAGAACGAAGGATTTAATATCCCACATATAATATCCTAAAGAAGAGGAACATGATAGGCCCAACCGAATTGATGATTATACTTGCTATAGCAGCAGTTTTATTCGGCACCAACAAGCTGCCCGAAATCGCACGTCAGATGGGCAAGGCGATGGGGGAGTTCAAGAAGGCGCAGATGGAATTTGAATCAGAGATTAAATCAGCTACATCCATAACGCCCAAGCCGGTTGAATCCAAAGCGAAAAGTTCTGGCGACTTTGATATCGAAGATGAACTCAAGGATAAAGTAGTCGGACAGGTTACCTCCAAGTTGAAGTCGAAGGTTTTAAAGTGACTTATCTTATCACGGTTACCGGGCAGGGGGCATAGCGAGTTACAGCCTCAGCGACACTTCCCAACTCCATTCGTTTAATTCCTGTGATACCTCTTGACCCCATAATTATCTGGTCAATATTTCCCTTTTCTGCCTCTTCAATAATGCCCCTGGAAATGATAGAATTAATGTATGACTTGGTGTTGCATTCAACACCAATTCCTTTTGCTATATCTCTGACTTGCGCGAGCACGTTCTCACTCTCTTCTTGCGCAACTGGCGATGTGATGACGTGAAGGGCAGTAATGCTGGCGCCAGAATCTTTAGCAAATTGTAAGGCGTACCTAGCCGCTTTCTCTGCCTCAGATGACCCATCAACAGCCACTAACAATTTCATCGTCATTTGTATTCCTCCTATTTTAGTTTCTCAATAACGTCAATTAAAGCTTTCTAAAATGTGATATCATCGTATCACAGTTACCGGGCAGTTAGCATGCCTGACTACATTTTCGGCAACGCTCCCCATTGCCATCCGCTTAATCCCGGTAAGCCCTTTAGACCCGATTATTATAAGGTCGTAACCTCCTTCCTCAGCCTCTTCGATTATTCCCCTGTGAATGATGGGATCGATGCGTGACTTGATCTTGCAATTCGCCTTTGCCTCTTTCGCTATTTTCTCAACATGGGAGAGAACCTCTTTGCTTTTTCTTTCGTCCTCACGTTCAATAGGAGGCTCAACTCCAATGACGTTAAGCACGGTAACACTTGCACCATAGGCCTTGCCAAGTTTAAAGGCATACTTGGCCGCTTTTTTTGCCTGGGACGATCCATCAACAGCCACTAATAATTTTTTAAGCATATGCCTACACTTCCATCCATCTTTAAACATACTCGGCACTAATAAAGTTACCGAATGGGGGCGGTAGGATTTGAACCCACGATCGGCTGGTCTGGAGCCAGCTGCCCTTCCGGACTAGGCCACGCCCCCATAAGATAGTCCCGGGCGGATTCGAACCGCCGTCGCGGGCTTTCTTCACAACCCTCGAAAGGGTTGTGCCAAAGGCCCGCAGGATTGACCACTACCCTACGGGACTATACTTCGTTTAAGCGAATGCATGGGCCCGGCCGGATTCGAACCGGCGATCTCCGCCATGTAAAGGCGATGTCATAACCAACTAGACCACGGGCCCTTGCCCAAAGAGATGATATACGATTACTCATAAATCTTTTGGGTTTCATACTGGCAGAACAAAGTAAATTGTGGCAAGCGAGAGAAATGCCATTATAAGCAGGACTGCCACTATTCTCTCTTCTTTCTGCATCATGGACCGGTCGGGATTTGAACCCGAGGCTTATAGGCGCAGTCAAAGCGCTCTCTACCAATAAGGATGTCATGCTCTTTCAGACCATGACATTTGCCAAGGTAGCGATCTACCCCTGATCTACCGGCCCGAGTGTATTCTTTAATGGCAAGATTTTACAATAAATCTATCGGTGAGGGACTTTTTATATAAAGAAAACTTTAACTATATGCTGCCCTAACTCTGTGGCAATTCATCTGGGCCCGTAGCTTAGTCTGGTTGGAACTCGTAAGAGCAATATGCGCACGGCTGATAACCGTGAGGTCGGGCGTTCAAATCGCCCCGGGCCCACTATTTAGATAAAAAATAAAAAAAGAAGGAAAAAAAAGTAGTTACTTCAAAACGTCAGATGGATTTCTTGATAGTTGGTTATATTTCAGGTGGCGAACGCCAACCTTCTTAACCTTTGGTTTCCAGACCGTTGATGGTAACCAGCTCGGTGCACCACTTGGGGCACTGACTTTCTCTCTCGAACCAGTAAATACATGAAGTCTTTTTGTACCCTTCTCTCTGAGGACTATTTTTGTCTTTCCTCTGCTTGCGCATTTTAGAGCAGCATCTCGTGGCTGAAAACCACTGAATGTTCCCAATTCTTTACCATTCTCTATCAAACCAAAATTCTTTTTAGCTCTGTTTGCCATATTCAATCTCCCCAAACTTTACTTAGTAGATAGAGATATAATCCTCTCCTATTTCAACGTTGCGTTTTTTCTTGATGCCAAACCCGTATATTCAACGTGATTTTGAATTCTGCAATCAAATCACCATGTAAAAAGGCCAAAAAAGTACAAAATTAGTGGAAGCAGTAATATACCCATGGCATGCGTTCTTCTCACCTTAAGATAAGGCGAGAGCATCCCAATAACCATGGCGATTGCGAAGATGATAACCCCAAACAAACCCGTGAACAAAACAACCATTACTCCTAAACAAAGCAAAATTGCTGCACTGAGCTTTGAATAGTTCATGCGGACTAGAAGTTTAGATGCACGGTCACCTATAAAAATCGTGGCGAAGTAAGATAGAATTGAAACTCCTACAATGACCATCAAGAGAAGCACTATTAATGATGTGCTCCATGCATTTGGCTCCATGACGCTTTTGATGGCAACCATGGCGCCGCTGCGCGGTCGCTGAATAATATATAGCGCGATTATGCCAAAAATTGCGTTCGCCGTGTTGACCCCGCTGACTGCGACTATAAACTCTCTTGAAGAGCCTTCTCCTTTTTCCTTGACCAATAACCGAGTCACCACTGTCGCCACTGCAGGCGATACCCCGGGCAGCCATGCCACCATGGACCCAGCTAAACTTCCCGTGAATATACCCCTTGTGACCCTTCGTTTTGACAGTTTAAATTTCGTCTTCACCTGTTTAGGAATCGTGGACTTGGTGACCAAGCTGATTATGAGCATGCTTGCCCCAAACATTCCTGAGAGCAGTGGAAATAATATAGAAGGTTCGCCAATGGATATTATAGGGCACATCAAGCCGCTCCTAGTGAAGGAAAAGATGCCCAGCATACCAGAGAGAAGAAACACCAGTGCAGCATATCCTTTGTATTTGAGCTTCGACTCCCAGGGGTCTATTCTCTCACCGCTCTCGGTCCCTATCATAATTAGTGCGATGGATAGCAAAATCCAGCCCATATATTGGTTGAGAATGGGATAGATATGCTTGAAGAGGATGCTGAGCGGTAGTATGAGTCCCAATGCCACTATCACCGAGCCGGCGCTGCCCAACGCAGATAATCTGATTGCTTCAATGCCTCTTCCCTCTAACAACATCCTATGCCCTGGCAGGACCGCAAGCGCCGTCTCTGCCTCAGGTGCGCCAAGGAATATTGACGGGATGAAATCCAAAAAAGTGTGTGCTACCGCATTTGCTAGGATTATAATAATGATACAGACCGGCGAAATGCCATGCTGGAGCAGCGCTGGAGAGAATGTGACGAGCAGTATTGCGACGTTGTTGACGTGAAGCCCTGGGATTAACCCGGTAATGATGCCCAGAGCGCATCCCACAAGGGCGGATGCTAACAAGAAATGCAACGCAATCTGGGGCATGAATTGTTTTCATCACACTTATAGATGAAAAAGTTACCTCACTAAAATGTTCTTAATTCTTTCCAGCCCTTCGGATATGCGCGCCTGCGAGGTTGCATAGGATATCCGCACGTAATTGGCGCCAGAGGGTCCGAATGCGCCGCCTGGAGTAACCGCGACATACGCTTCGTTCAGCAATCGCTCCGCAACACACATTCCGTCTCCATACTGACCAACATTTACGAACACATAGAACGCACCCCTTGGTCTTGCACATTCAAATCCCATTGACTTAAGACCGTTTACCATAAGGTCTCTGCGCGCTCTAAACTCGCTCACCATCCCGGCAATGCAATCCTGCGCCCCTGTCAGCGCTGCCACCGCGCCATACTGCGCAAAGGATGTTGCACAGCTCGTAGAGTGCTGCTGTATCTTGAGCATGGCATCCAAGATCTCTGGCGGAGCGGTTGCGTAGCCCAGCCGCCAGCCGGTCATCGCATACGCCTTGGAGAATCCGTTGACCGTAATCGTTCTCTCATGCATACCATTGAAGGAGGCGATGCTGAGATGTGTCCCTTCATAAATTATCTTTTCATATACCTCGTCTGAGAGCACGAATATATTATAGTCTTTGGCGATATCTGCAATCATCTTGAGCGTGTTTTCGTCAAAAACTGCCCCGGTTGGATTACCTGGCGTGTTTAGGATGATTAGTTTGGTTTTGTCAGTGATGAATTCCAAGAAGTCGTTTGGTATAAAACCTCTTTTCTCATCCGTTCTGACCCATACTGGCCTCGCACCTGCAAATTTTACGCAGGACTCATATGAAACCCAGGCAGGGTCGAACAAGATTGCCTCGTCACCCTCGTTGAGTATGGAAAGCGCGGCTTCAAAAATCGCCTGCTTTGCCCCCAGCGTTACGATGACGTCGTCCGCGGATGCGCTAATGCCGTTCTCCTTGAATTTATTTGCAATCGCCTCTCTTAATTCGGGTATGCCGGCGCTCGGCGTGTAATGCGTTTTTCCCTCGTCCAGCGCCTTCTTCGCAGCATCCATGATGTGTTGTGGAGTGGCAAAATCAGGCTCACCAACGCTGAAACTGATGACATCCTTTCCAGAACGTTTTAACTGGTTGGCTAAGTCCGATATTCTAAGCGTCGCGGATTTTTCTATCCTGTTGACCCGTTCTGATAGCATATTCACTCACGCATTCGCTGCACCATCTTTACCGCTGATTCAACCGCCCGCTTCGCATAATCAATGCGCTCGTGTGCCTCCAACCTGCTCATTCCAGGACCAGATATGCCCAGCGCAACGGGTTTCTCAAAATCCAGCGATAAATCTGTGAGTTTTCTGGATGTTTGCTGCATGATGACTTCGTCGTGTTCTGTCGTGCCTTCAATAACACAGCCAAGGGCGACAACGGCATTAATATCCTTGTCCTTGACTAATTTCTTCACTGCCAGAGGCATGTCGTAAACGCCGGGTACGAGAATGGTTTGCACCACAGATGCGCCGAGAAACGCAGCGTGCTCTTTCCCCAGTAATTCCATCTGATGCGTCAAATCTCTGTTGAATTCCGACACGACAAATCCAAGTCTAATTTTATCCATTTTCAATCCTCCTGCTATAATCTTAAAGGTCCTGCATCCTCGCTCCCCTGCCTTTTTCCCATCCCTGCATTCTTTTCAAGCGCCCGCGGTTTGAGCAACAACTTAATGACGTTCTGCGCATGCTCCCTGGTCCTACGATCTGCCAGCGTTACCAAGTTTCGTTCATCCTCTGCCTCGTCTTCATGAACGAACACCTCTATAATATGTGTGTTCGTCATCAGTTGCGCCTGAATTAAGCCAAGAGATGCTTCGTGTGCACATGTCTTGTCTATTGGCGCTGCGCCGGGCATTCCAAGTGCCATCACGATATCACACCCGCGCTCCTCGATTAATTTCTTGGCTGCCACCGGCAGGTCCTTGACGCCTGGAACGGTATACCTCTCGATGTGGACTGACGCGCTCTTCTTCAGTTCATCGATTGCGCTGGCACCCATGTCAAAGCGCGCGAACGTCGTATCTGCGATGCCTACCTTCATCACTACAAAGAATGCGATGCATCTCATTTAAGAGTTTCTTTCCAAAAATGAGATGATTACTTCAGCGCATCTTTTGCAGCAGCCACGCCACCTTCTGCGTTAACACCGAGTTCGGACAGCGTGGACTCCAATGCCTCCAAAGTGACCAAAATCTCTTTTGTGGACACGTTGCCCATGTGTCCTATCCTGAATATCTTGTCCTTGAGATGCGCCTGCCCGCCTGCTATGAGCACTCCTCTTTTCTTCATGCCGCCGCGCAGCTGTTTATCAGTTATGCCTTCAGGCATTTTTACTGCGGTAACTGTATTTGAGTACGCGCTGACATCGTTCAAACGCGGGAATAATTGCATGTCCATCGCATTCATCGCCTTTCTAACGGCTTCCGCGCACTTCCTATGCCGCTCGATTCTTTCGTGCATGCCCTCTTCCTTTATCATGCGAAGCGCTTCATGTAGTCCAAAGAACAGAGACACGGCTGGAGTATATGGCGTCTGCGCCAGCTCCTTTGCGGCATATTTTCGGTATGCCTGGAGGTCAAGATAGTATGGGGATTTTGCCTTCATGCGTTCCCAGGCTTTTTCGCTGACAGCGAGGGCTGCTAACCCTGGAGGTGCGGCAAGACATTTCTGCGAGCCGACGATGGCAATGTCCACGCCCCATTTATCCACTGGCACATCCACGCCGCCTATTGAGGAAACCCCATCCATGATGAATAATGCATCGTACTTCTTGGCCAGCGCTCCAACCTCTTTAGCTGGGTTTAGCATGCCAACCGAAGTCTCGTTGTGGACCATGGTTACGGCTGACGCGCCCTTTTCTAATGCACCCTCTACATCGCTTAGTTCTATGGGATTGCCCCACTCATACTCCACGGGTATCGGATTTCCATACAGCGCGACGATTTCCTTGAAGCGCTCGCCGAATTTGCCGTTTACAATCGTAACCACATCGTCGCCATCTACAACGTTGCTGACTGCTGCTTCCATTCCGGCAGTTCCAGAGCCGCTAAGCACGAAAACATCGTTCTTCGTTTGAAAAACCTCTTTCAATATCGCAATACACTCCCCGTATACCTCCGCAAATTCTGGGCTGCGGTGATTAATCATCGGCCTAGACATCGCCTTCAATACTCTGGAATGCAAAAGCACTGGTCCCGGTATCATCAGCAGTTCTGAATTCATTGTTATGGAATGCGCCCGTAAAGATATAAAAAAGTAACTTATTAAGGCAGACATAAGAATATAAGATGAAAGCAGATGAAAACGAAGTTCGAGTTCAAAAAGGATGCGTACTCCGCAAAGAAGGAGGCGTTTAAGAAGGCTATAAAGAAGTATGGTCTTGTGTGGAAGAAGGGCAGCAGACCGTATACCGGTTCCTGGACGTCTAAGACCGAGAAATTGTATGCGGAGTGGGATACAGATAAAAATGCGGGTTTATTCGTCTACGAGGGCAAGAATGCAGATTTTCTGAGAGAGTTAAGGTCGTTTGTCACATCCATCGGCGGGAAGATGACAAAGGGCTATGTGCCAAGCAAAGAGGATATCGCTGCCATTGTAGAGCAAAGACTCAAGTATGTAATCCATGAGGGACGATATCCAGTGGCATTAAGGGAAAAAAGCGCCCCAGAGAGCTATATCAAAGCAGCAGTAGCAGATTGGAAGAAACTCAAAAAGGGGATCAAGGCAGAAGTGGAGAAAGAGATGAAAGAGCGATAGAAGGGCTTATCTAAGTAGTAGTGATAGATATAGAGGGAGATAGTGAGTGACATGCACAAGGGAAAAGTAGCCATTATTATGGGTTCTGAGTCTGATAGGAAGGTTGCCGAGGATGCCGTACGCGTGCTGGAGGAGCACGGCATTGCGTATGACGTGCAGGTCATTTCAGCGCACAGAAATCCGGTAGTACTGGATGAGTACATCAAGAAGTCGGATGTAGATATTTTCATTGCCATTGCAGGACTATCTGCAGCACTTCCGGGCGCCATCGCCTCCAGAACCAAAAAGCCAGTGATAGGCGTACCTGTTAATGTCAAGTTGGATGGCCTGGATGCGATGCTTTCGATGATGCAGATGCCCTCCGGCGTTCCTGTGGCGACCGTCGGCATCGATAACGGAAAGAATGCAGCCCATCTGGCGCTTAGAATTCTGGGAAAAGTTTAGTCCTTTTTTTCTGCAACCTGCTCTAATATTATATCTGTGATTTTGTCGTTGTAACCGATTGGTTCACAGTAGATTATTTCAGCACCGTTAATGGTACTACGGCCCTCTTTGATGCCGAACGCTTTTGGGATAGTTTCCTTGGTATGTCGCCCGTGTGCGATGAACATTGGAACAACAAACACACGGTTACATTTGATGTTTTGAAGTATTTCTTTGATTGCCAGCATGCTGTGAAGGGAACATGTATATACATGGCTGAAGATGCCCAGTTCTTGTATGCGCGCGGCATGGTGCCGAACTACATCTTCACTCTCTCCGTCACTACTTCCATGCCCTACCAACACCAAAACATCGTTCATGATTTATTCCTTAAAGATGTCACGCATGATTTTGATTGCACAAAGCTCACCACACATGGAACATGCATCGCTGGATGTTTTTCGGCCGCGCCGAATCTTTCTCGCCTTCTCAGGGTCTATTGCAAGATTAAACTGTGCATCCCAGTCGAGGTTTTTGCGTGCGCGCGCCATCCTATCGTCCCATGTTTTTGCTCTGTCCTTCTGCCCATCCTTGGTTAAATCCGCGACATGCGCTGCAATCTTGGTTACTATGGTGCCCTCCTTAACGTCCTCGATAGTTGGCAGGGCAAGATGTTCTGTGGGGGATACCATGCACAGGAAGTCTGCCCCGTACATGCCTGCTACAGCTCCCCCAATAGCACCTGTTATATGGTCATAACCTGGCCCTATATCAGTCACAAGTGGCCCCAACAGGTAAAGCGGTGCATAATGCGTTAGACGTTTCATCGCTATTACGCTCGCTCCAACATCATCCAATGGAACATGCCCAGGCCCCTCTACAATCGTCTGCACGCCTTTACTCCTTGCCCTGCACACAAGCTCGCCGAGCGTGACAATCTCAGTAAACTCCGGTGCATCACTGGCATCCGAGATGCATCCAGGCCGCATGCCATCGCCGAGACTGATCGTAACGTCATATTCTCTTGCGATTTCCAGCAGATAATCGTACTCTGCATAGAATGGATTCTCTTGTTCGTGCTGTGCCATCCAAGCAATCATGAATGCGCCCCCTCTGGACACGACATCCAAGATGCGCCGTCTTTTCTTGAGGTGTTCTACAGCGCTTAACGTGACGCCGGCATGGATGGTCATAAAGTCGATGCCATCAGTGGCATGCTTCCGAACGGCATTGAACATGTCATCAGAATTCATATCTGGGTTCTGTGCAGCTTGGTAAATGGGGACTGAGCCCACCGGCACGCTGACAGCATCGAGAATCCTTCTCCTGATGACGTTCAGGTCGCCGCCGGTTGAAAGGTCCATAATCGTGTCTGCACCGTGTTTTACCGCTATTAATGCCTTTTTTATCTCTTCTTCCATATCGACGAAATCGATGGACGTGCCCACGTTAGTGTTGATTTTGGTACGCACCAATTCGCCAATGCCAACGGGCATAACATCCCTGGTAGCGCTCTTCAAGATGGCTAATCGTCCATCTGCGAGCAATCTTCTAACTTTTTGGACGTCGATGCCTTCGGCTTGTGCGACTGCTTCCATTTCTGGCGTTATCTGTCCTCTGCTGGCGGTTTCGATTAAGGTCATCGTCATACCATTTATTTATGTGATATTAATCGCGAATGATTTATCATATGGTCAATGTGCATAAAATTACTGGCTCACATGGGGCAAACGCCTATCTGATTGATGCTCAGCATCCAATTTTAGTGGACGTTGGCGCACTCAACATGTTTGACGCGCTGAAAAAGTTTCTGAATCCAACTGATTTAGAGTACATCATTCTAACACACTGCCATTATGACCATACCCTCGGCGCTACCCAGCTGGCAGAGCAGACTGGCGCAAGCATCGCAATCCATGAAGAAGACGCGAAGCTGCTAGATGATGACTGGGCGACTGCTTCTGCCATGTTTGGAACGCATGCACCGAGCATAGAACCAGATATGTTGCTGAAGGGGGGGAAATCGCTTGATTTAGGTGATATCTCGCTTAGGATAATTCACACACCAGGGCATAGCCTGGGAAGCATCTGCCTTTATGGCTCCGGTCTTCTATTTTCCGGTGACACAATCTTCGTGGCAGGCGGCATCGGGCGTACGGACTTGGGGGGGGACGCACATGCATTGGTTGATTCAATTAAACTGCTGACAGCACTAGACGTTGACATTCTCTACCCAGGACACGGAGACATCACAAATCAGAATGTTAATGCCCAGATCAGAGCATCACTTAAATATGCAAAGATCAATCGTAAAGCCTATAATTCAAAAGGTTTTTATGCCTTTTGTATACTTTGATATAACCATCAACTACATATGATTATTAGCTCTAGTCAAAAAAGGAATGGGGTTAGATGCGCTCGTCGAATTGGGAGGAAAACATAGCCAGTTTCGTACTGACATTCATCATCTTATTCGTGCTCTGGGCAGCCTTGTCGACGTTTTTCGATGTGGTACATCTGTCCCTGGGCGTGGTATGCTCTCTTCTTGTTGCATATATCTCTCATGACCTGCTGATAAAACCCAAGGGTACCAAACACGTTTTCGTCGTTCTGAAAACGGCTGTTAGATTTTTTTTGTATTTCTTTTGGCTTACCACGCAAATCATTAAAGCCAGCATCGATGTGATGATGATCATACTCAATCCCAAATTGCCAATATCCCCAGAGATCATAAAGTTCGATTCGAGACTGACGAACGATGTGGCACTCGCCACATTGGCCAACTCAATCACGTTGACGCCCGGCACCCTGACGCTGGACATAGACGAGAAAAAGACGTACTATGTTCACTGTCTGGCGAAAAGGCATGGAGACGCGCTCCTTAAAGGAAAAATGCAATCGCTTGTAGCACGTGTTTTCGGAGGCGAAGAATGATCGACCCATTTTTGCTCACGGCACTGCTGCTGGTTTTTGCATCGGTATTGTGTCTCTATAGAACCATCAAAGGACCGACCGTACCCGACAGGATTGTCGCCGTCAACGTAATAGCTACCTGTACGATAGTCGTGCACGTTCTCATCGCCTTTATAGGTAATCAGCCGATGTTCGTCGACATCGCCTTGACGTATGCGCTCTTGAACTTCTTGGTCACGCTCGTTGCCGCTCGATATCTTGCCACAGGGAGGGTATTCGCATGAGCGTTTCGTCAATTCTTTCAACTATTTTCCTCCTCACAGGGGCCTTCTTCTTCATCGTGGGCTCGATAGGTTTGAACAGATTGCCAGATGTGTACACGAGATTGCACGCTACCACGAAATGCGACACTCTTGGACAGGCGCTGGCGTTGTTAGGAGTGATATTTTATGAAGGGGCGACGTTTACGAGCGTGAAGGTTTTGCTCATCATCATATTCGTCTTGATAGCGAATCCAACTGCTGCTCACGCTCTTGCTAAAGGAGCATACATGTATGGCGTAAAGCCGTGCGAGATCACGAGCTTGGATATGTACAAAGAGAAAGTAAAGAGGCGGTCTAAATGATCTGGTTACTTAATCTCGCGCTTCTGATACTTTTGGTGATCACTGCCATTGCAGTGGTCGTTAATAAAGATTTGCTCGCTGCAGCAATTACATTTTCTGTCTATAGTTTTATCATGGCGATGTTGTACACGCAGCTCAACGCTCCTGATGTAGGGCTGGCGGAAGCTGCCATAGGGGCAGGAGCTACGACTGTTCTGTTTATAATAGCTATATCAAAAACGGCTAGGAGGGAGGAGGATTGAAGCTTGCCCCCCTTATCGTGGTGCTAATTATCGGCGCAACGCTCGCCATAGCGGTGGCGGGCATGCCAGCGTTTGGCAGTTCAGATGCACCGGCATACACACATGTCGTACCAAGATATCTTGAAAAGGGTGTAGAAGAAACTGGTGTTAGCAATATAGTGACCGCAATCGTCGTGTATTACAGGGGATATGACACATTTGGGGAGGTCACGGTTATATTTACTGCTGGCATAGCGGTCATAGCACTTCTCGGGAGGGAGTGAATTGCCTGAGTTGTTCGAGGATGTGATTGTACGAACGATTGCGAGGTTGCTGACGCCGTTCATACAGTTGTTTGCTCTTTACATCCTCATGCACGGCCATGCCACACCAGGTGGAGGTTTCCAAGCGGGCGTGATCATGGCAGCCAGTTTCATATTAATTGCCATAGCACTTGGCTTGCAGGAGGCAAAGGACAGGGTCAAGCAAAAGGTGAGATTGCCCATGGAAAGCTTTGGCCCTCTGACCTTTGTGGTGATAGGCATCATATGCATAGCCTGCGGCGGCTACTATCTACAATATACGACAGTACCGCTTTTGCCCTCTTTGCAGGCAGTAGGTGCGATCTTGATCTCAGCTGTTGAGGTGGGCATTGGCGTTACGGTCATGGCGATGGTGACAACGATATTCTTCTCCATGGCAGGTGGTAAACATGATACCAATTGAATTTGAATTTTTGCTCAGGCATTATAATTACTGGACGTCTGTCGTCCTCGTCATGATAGGGCTCTACACCATGATCGTGAAGAAGAATCTGATCAAGAAATTAATGGGACTGAACCTCGTCGAGACGGCCACATTTCTCTTTTACATCTCCATGGGCGACATAGAAGGAGGCGTAGCACCCATCGTGGCACATGGTGAGCATGCAACCGATGTCGTGTATATAAATCCATTACCATCTGTGCTGATACTCACGGCAATAGTCGTCGCCCTATCTACGACAGCGCTCGCACTTGCCTTAGTGATTAAGATATACGAAAAATATGGAACGCTTAACTCGGAAAGAATTCTGGAGCTGATGTGATGAGGCTATCCTCTCATCTACCTATTATCGTGATCTTGATACCATGGATTACTGCATATATTATGCCAATAATAGGCTATAAATGGAAAAAATGGTGCAATTCTTTTGCAGTAGTCGCATTGGCTCTTTCTTTTATAATATCACTCATACTCGCGAGGTTTGTGCTGGTAAATGGACCCATGCACTATTATATGGCAGGATTTATGCCCCCCTGGGGTATTGAGCTGGTAGTGGATTATCTGGGCGCATACATGTGCGTCGTCATATCGTTTATCACCCTACTAGTCGCACTGTACTCTAAAGAGTACATTACCAAAGAACTGTCAGAACAAAGAAGGCCCCAGTATTATACCCTGCTTTTGTTGTTAACCGGCTCTATGATGGGCGCCTCTGTTACAGGAGATTTATTCAACCTGTTCGTTTGCTTTGAAATCCTGTCAATATCGTCTTATGCGCTCATGTCCATCACTGGAGAGGGTAAAGCGCTCTTGGCGGGATATAAATACCTGCTAATAGGCGCTATCGCGTCCAGCTTTGTGTTGCTTGGTATAGGGCACCTGTACATATCTACAGGCACTCTGAATATGGCGGATATGTTCGTAAGACTGCCGCCTCTCTACAGTTCCTGGACCGTTCTCGCTGCGTTGGCGCTCCTCATCGTGGGCTTTAGCATAAAAACCGCGTTGTTCCCGTTGCACGTATGGTTGCCGGATGCGTACACCAATGCACCGTGCTCTGTGCCAGTCCTATCAACCTTGGTCATAAAGGTGGGCGCTGTAGCGATCATCAGGCTTCTATTCAACATATTCCAACCCTCATTTGTCATAAATACAATCCCAATGACGGCTGCCCTCTCATATATGGCAGCAATTGCGATAATTGTGGCCTCGTTGTTTGCGATATCTCAAACGGATATAAAGAGGATGTTGGCATATTCGTCTGTGTGCCATGTGGCATACGTTATACTCGGCATTGGAATAGGCACGGAACTTGGCCTGACAGGAGGAATGCTGCACATACTCAATCACGCCGTCACAAAAGGATGCCTGTTCTTTTGTGCAGGTGCGATTATCTACAAGACTGGAATAAGGAATATCAGGGAGTTTGGCGGTCTGGGGAGGAAGATGCCGGTTACGATGGGGGCGTTCACCTTGGCTGCGCTCTCGATGGTGGGCCTTCCTCCAACAAACGGATTTATGAGCAAGTTTTACATCGCACTTGCTGCTATGACCGCAGGAAGACCTGAGTTGGCAATCGTTATACTATTGAGCAGTTTGCTGAATGCCATATACTTTATAAGGGTGATAAACATCACATACTTTGGCATTCCAGAAGAGGAGATTGATATCGACGAAGCCCCGCCCACGATGTTGTATCCAATAATAATGTTAGCGGCGTGCTGCTTGATCTTGGGCTTTGGTGCGGAGCTACCACTTACGATACTGAGACCTGCAGCTCAAGCGCTGTTAGGAGTGTAGAAAATAAAATATAGCATCAAGGATAACTAATCACGAAGGTACATATATGGAAGAAATAACTATATCCGTATTACCTGTAATAGCGGTACTTTTGCCCCTGTTGAGCGCAGGACCGGTGTTTTTTGCGAGGGGGGCAATTTCCGAGGACTTTAGAGATTATCTTGCGATAGGAGTAAGCGCGATAACCT
This sequence comes from Methanocellales archaeon, assembly GCA_030610945.1. Taxonomy (GTDB): domain Archaea; phylum Halobacteriota; class UBA148; order UBA148; family JAUWXC01; genus JAUWXC01. The sequence continues at coordinate 169,369 of JAUWQV010000003.1, forward strand.
TCTTGGCCGTCATGGCAATGATCCCCACCCTAATGGGCGGCAAAATAATCGAATACGTGCTCATATCCCAGGAGGTAACCCCAGTCGAGATCGCATTTAGGGTTGACCATCTTGGTCTGATAGTTGCGATAGCATCCTCATTCGTCTGGATGCTTGCTATGATATACTCAAGAAGATACATGGCTCACGAGCATGCGAAGGACAGATACTACGCGTTCATGGTGTTAACCCTTGGTGCCATGATGGGCATCGTGCTCACGAAGAATTTGTTCGCGTTATATGTATTCTTTGAGATGCTGGCGCTGTCGTCGTACGTGCTCGTTATCCATGAGGAGACCAAGGAGGCTCTATCGGCAGGCAAGAAATATCTGTTCATTTCCATCGGATTTGGGCTTTTCCTCTTGCTAGCGATACTTATGACATACATGATAGCCGGTACGATAAATCTGGACCAAATCGGCATTCTGCCCCATGAAGGCGCATCAAAATTGGCATATGGAGCGCTCTTCTTCGCGTTCATAGCTGGCTTTGGCGCAAAGGCTGGTATGTTTCCTGTGCATGTATGGCTCCCTGATGCACATCCAGTCGCGCCAGCCCCAGCATCTGCACTACTTTCCGGCGTGATGATCAAGGCTGGTGCGTATGGCATTATTCGCGTGGTCTACAATGTATTCGGTCCCGAACTTGTGTCTGAGATAGGAGTCAATACAATACTGGCCATACTTGCTGGAATAACGATATTCCTGGGTAGTGCGGTCGCGATTTCTCAAAAAGAGATAAAGAGGATGCTTGCGTACTCGAGCATAAGTCAGATAGGCTACGTCATCCTCGGCGCCACACTGCTGACCCATGAAGGATTAAAGGGCAGCATTCTTCACATCTTCAACCATGCATTCATGAAGGGGTGCCTGTTTCTATGCGCCGGTGCCATCATCCATCAAACAGGGCTCAGAAATATCGACGATTTCGGCGAATTAGGGCAGAAGATGCCGGTTACGATGCTCTGTTTCACGGTAGCCGCGCTCTCGATGATAGGCATCCCACCCCTGAACGGTTTCGTCAGCAAGTGGATACTTTGTTTGGGCGCACTCGAAGCAGGCAATATCGTCCTCGTATTATTCGTAGCAGTGCTATTGCTGAGCAGTCTGATGAATGCCATCTATTACATGCCCATCATCATCAAGGCGTTCTTTGGTCCTAAGTCCAAGAAGCAGGTGAAAAATGTCGATCCTGGATTAAGCATGTTAATACCGATCGTAGCTCTTGCACTCGGTTGTCTGCTATTCGGAATATTCGCAAATCTACCGCTGTCAATCATAGAGTTGGCGGTTCACGCACTACTTGGATAGAGGAGAAAAACAATGGAGCCAGTATACTCGATAAGACCAGCTCTTGCAATTGTCATTTCGCTGACTTGTGCGGGGTTGATCGGTCTCACAGGCAAAAGGCATAGGAACTTTAGAGAATTCTGGACCCTTTCCGCAGCTGTATCCAAATATATTATAGTTATATCGATGTTTCCCCTTGTTTACCATGGCGGCGAATACATATTCTCCACGTTTGAAATCATACCCGGTGTGGGTTTTGATTTGAGGGTTGATGCCTTCAGCATGTTCTTCGCATTTTTATCATCCTTCCTGTGGATCGTGACATCGGTGTATTCGATAGGCTATATGAGGTCGCTCCATGAGCACTCACAAACCAGGTATTACTTCTCGTTTGCCGTGTGCATAGCATCTACTATCGGCATAGCCTTTGCAGATAACCTGTTCACCTTGTTCATATTCTATGAAATGCTGACTATAGCGACATATCCTCTGATTATCCATGAGGAGACGCCAGAGGCGATGGCTGCCGGCAGGAAGTATCTGATATATCTTTTGAGTGCAAGTCTATTCGTCCTGCTTGGCATGGTTATAACATATTCCTTAACTGGAACTCTTACCTTTTCTAATAATGGTATATTAGCTGGTCATGGCACGCCTGAGATGTTGAAGACGCTATTTGTGCTTTTCATAATCGGTTTCGGCACAAAGGCTGCCATCATGCCCCTCCATGGCTGGCTGCCGAGCGCTATGGTGGCACCCACACCTGTCAGCGCCTTGCTGCATGCTGTAGCGGTCGTAAAGGCAGGCATTTTTGGACTCATACGGGTGATATATTTCATTTATGGCACGGATCTCATGAGGGAGCTTGGTCTTGGTTTGCCCCTTGCCGTCGCGGCATCAATCACGATTATCGTAGCGTCGCTGTTTGCGCTGGCGCAGGACAGTCTCAAGTTAAGGTTAGCGTATTCTACAGTGAGCCAGTTATCCTATATTGTCTTGGGTGTTGCACTGCTGACGACAAGCGCTGCCACTGGAGGAATAATACACATCGCGAACCAGGCGTTCATGAAGATAACGCTGTTCTTCTGCGCTGGTGCGATCTTCATCCAGACCGGCAAAAAGAACATCAGCGAGATGCACGGCATTGGAAAGACCATGCCCCTCACGATGATATGCTTCGCGATATGTGCCATGGGTATGGCTGGCGTTCCGCCAATGGCTGGCTTCATAACCAAATGGTATTTGTGTTTAGGTGCCTTAGAGGCAGGACAACCAATATTCGTAGCCGTGCTATTAACGAGTGCGTTGCTGAACATAGCCTACTTCTTCCCTCTTATCTATAATGCATTCTTTATGGAGCCGGAAAAGGGAGCCAAGAAGGATAACGACCCTACCTGGTGGCTATTGCTGCCCATCGTGATATGTGCGCTAGCATCCATATTCTTAGGGTTGATACCGAGAGCACCATTCACACCCCTCAGGCTAGCATCGGTCGTAGTTGAACAGATCATGGGAGGTCTGTTATGAGCGATATATCTCACGAAGTTGCTCACGGGATGGTGGAAGCGGCGCATCTGCATATATCAGCGGTTCCAGTGTGGGCAATAGCAGTTCCATTGATTGGTGCTATTCTAGCATACGTCATCGGGAGGCGGTCAGAGAGGGCAAGGGATGTTTTAGCGGTAGCGATAACCATACTCACCTTTGGCTTAGTGGCCTCTATGTGCCCCGTCATGCTGTCTGGAGACAAAATCGCATACACACTTCACTCACCTTTCACCCTATACGAACCTACATTTGTAGTGGATCCTTTTGCCTTCTTAATTGCCCTGGTCACATCCTTCGTCTGGATGCTTGCCACAATCTATGCATTAAGTTACATGACTCATGAGCATGCCAGAAACAGATTTTACCTATTCTCATTGCTCTCCTTGGCGGTTGACCTTGGAGTTCTCCTGGCTGGCGACTTGTTCACCATGTATATCTTCTTTGAATTACTGGCAATATTCTCTTATGTGCTGGTTATCCATGTGGAAACGCCAGAGGCGATGGCTGCTGGCAGGAAGTATTTATTTATAGGTATCACTGGGGGGCTATGCCTTTTGGCGGCTATTTTCCTGTTGTACCACTATTCTGGAACACTCGAAATCACCTCACTTGCCCAAGCACTAGAAGGAATAGGATACCTAAGGTACCTAATCTGCGCGTTAATGCTCATAGGTTTTGGCGCAAAGGCTGGTATGTTTCCTGTGCATGTATGGCTCCCTGATGCACATCCAGTCGCACCGACCCCGGCGTCTGCGCTACTTTCCGGCGTAATGATCAAGGCTGGTGCATATGGCATCTTCAGGACTGTCAATATGATATTTACGCCACCTGCTGAAGTGGCAGAATACGGTGCAACCGTCATTGAACATGCTGCAACCTGGGCTACGGCCACCAACATTGGGTATGTGGTGATATGGATAGGAATAATCACAATGTTTATGGGTGTTATTCTGGCATTAATGCAGGAGAACTCAAAAAGGATGCTGGCATATCACAGCATCAGCCAGATGGGGTACATCATACTGGGGGCTGGATGCGCTGCTTATCTTGGAGTAGAGGGAGTGCTGGGTTTTGCTGGTGGCCTATCCCATATTATAAATCACGCCCTGTTCAAATCGTGTTTGTTCCTGACAGTTGGAGCCGTGTACTATAGGACAAGCGAATTGAACATGTATAAACTGGGCGGACTGTGGAGAGAGATGCCCTTCACAGCATTAGCCATGTTCGTTGCAGTCATGGGCATATCTGGAGTGCCAGGATTTAATGGATTTGTGAGCAAGTCCCTGTTACATCATGCCATCGTTGAGTCCTATCATCATCATGGCGACCCCTTGTTGGGCTTTGCAGAGATTATATTTGTGGTAACTGCTGGTGGCACTTTTGCCTCGAACATAAAAATGTTCATATTCACTTTTCTGGGCAAGAAACCAGATAATATCAAGAAGTTAGGAAAAGTAAAACCAGCCCCACTACCGATGAAGATTGCAATGGGCGCCTTAGTAGCATCGATTATTCTAATAGGCATAATGCCCAATCTGCTGTTGAGTATAGTAGTTCCTGCTGCAGGCCTTCATGCTTTCTCTTTGCATGGAATAGAGCACCTGGCAGAATACCTGACTCATCCTCTCCACTTCTTTACAGTAGAAGGTGTGTTGGTTGCAAGTACAGAGTTGATGATAGGTGGCATCATATTCGTAACGGGTATACGCTTTGGGTGGTTCCACTGGGAGCACAAGATTCCGCGCTGGTTTGGAGTTAATTACTGGTATGGAAAAATCGCAAATGCCTTCATCTGGCTCTGCCAGAAGCCCATTACCATCTTTGACAGGGTTGTAAATGCGGTATATATGGTGTCAGCAGAGAAATTTCTCTGGTTCTGCAAATATCCTTCCACGAGATTGGATGAGGGCATCGACCAGGGATACCTGAGAGTAGCTAATGGTTTCCTAGGGGTTGTGGGACCTTCCACCAAGCTTGATGAGGATATAAATAAGGCATATGTAAAGGGTGCTAAAGGATTCCTCAGACTCGCAGGACCCGCTACGAAATTTGACAAGGACGTGGATAGGGCATATATAAAGGGTGCTAAAGGATTCGTTGACTTTGCAAAAGGGCCTGCCACGAGATTTGACAAGAGGGTGGATAAAGGTTATGTAAAGGGCACAGAAGGAGCCGTCGCATTAGCTAGAAGTCCTGTTGCAAGAGGCAGAAGAGTGCGCTTTACAGGGACGTACGACAAACTCACCACATTTGGCGCAGACCCAATTCCGACAATTGTAGTCCTCGTCTCCAACTGGTTTATACAGATAAACATGGCGCTCGTCGGGGTTGTTGCGTATCCTTACGCTTTCGTTAACTATATCCTGGACTTAATAAGCAAAAAGCCTGGAGAACCCATCACGAGCATTGGGGAAAAGACACATCAATTTAGGGAAACGTATAAACCGACCATGCCTCATGTCGAGAGCATTGGATTTGCATTATTCATAGTGGCGGTCATGCTCACGATATATATCATATACATCGCGCTGGAATACCTCCTCCACTTTTAGATGACGCCTAATACGTACAGGAGAAGCATGACAGCGCCGATTATTATGCCTAATACTGCACAGATCTGTCCCACTAAAAAAAGCAGGTATATCTTAGCTCGCATCTCCGGCTTTTTGAGAAGTTCCCTTAACCACTCGTCACTCAAGTCAAACATCCCACTTAATGATGAGCATGTCTGCCCTCTACTGCATAAAACACCAGGAAAGCTGTCGCGACCATCATCACGACAAATGTTATGTATCCAATTACAGATGGCAAGTGCTCCATATATTCCGCTACTGCTTTTCCCCTAAGAATAAGAATGGCAATTGCGGCTATGATGGTGATTAGAACTGTAAATTCGATGTCCTCTGCTTTGCCAGCATGTCTCGTGTAAGCTGCCAGTAGCACTATGGTTACCAGCAGCGCTGCCCAGAAGGCCCAGTATAGCAGATATAAAATTGTGGATGATACAGATGATCCCTGATGTACCTCATGCGAAACCTCAGCGGCAGCAAAGATAACTGGCGAGAATATATTAAAAACCGTAATAGTGGATAATATCTTCATCACCTTCTTTTTTAAAAGGATATTGCTCTCTTTTACTATTTCTATATTTCTTCCAGTAATGCCTTGATTCTCTTTCTCCTGAAGAAGTCCTCTCGTTCTAATTCCTCGAGATGCATCTCGATGAAGTTTTGCGTTGCGCTGAGCTTGGGTATGAATATGTTCTCCAGCGCGTTGACCCTCCTTTTGGTCTTCTCTACCTCCTGGGCCAGCATTCTTATTGCGCCATCGCTCTCTGCCAGTTTGAGCACGTGCTTCAATACTTCCTCAAAGCAACTCGCTGCCTCGTCTAACTTTGCTGACGTGCCAGCGTAGCCATATCCTCTCTCTTTACCCGCCTGAAGGGACACTTCCTCTATGATGGGAATCTTTGCACCCATTATACTCTTGGTGTCGACTTCCACATCTGCCATCTCTGCAACTGAATAGGATGCATTCTCTACACCAGAGCACCCCATTATCATTTGTGCCTCTGCCAAGGATTCATATGCCCTTTTGACATTTACCTCTAATCCACTCCTGAGATCTCTGCGCGCATCTATCAACTTGAAGAATTCCATGACCAGTGCATCCCGCTTCTCCTCCAGCAGATCATGCCCTTTCTCAGCCAACGTTCGCCTTTTCCTTAATTTTAAAAGCTCCATCCGAGTCGGTCTGACGCCGCTGAGAATCTCCCTAGCCAGTTTTATCCACTCCTGTACTTTATTTAAGCTTTCGTATATTTAGGATGATACTTTTTGATACATTCTGGGTCGATTCTCTTTAACTCAGACTCTGGAAGCATTGATAACAGATTCCAAGCAATTTCAAGCGTTCTCTCAATCGACCTGTCTTCATCGATAGCCTGGTTCATGAACTCCCCCTCAAAGCGGTCAGAGAATGCCAGATAGGTTCTATCAAGCTCGGTCAAAGCCTCCTCCCCTACGACTGCGACCAAATCCCGTAATTTTCGCCCCTCGGCATATGCAGAATAAAGTTGGTCGTTTACATCAGCATGGTCCTCTCTGGTTCGACCTTCGCCAATTCCGCCCTGCATCAACCGCGATAGGCACGGAAGAACATCGACTGGAGGATATATGCCTTTTCTACTAAACTCCCTGGACAGCACGATTTGCCCCTCTGTGATGTAACCTGTCAGGTCAGGGATTGGATGCGTTATGTCGTCGTCTGGCATCGTCAGCATCGGCATCTGAGTGATCGACCCTTTCTTTTCTTTTATTCTGCCGGCCCTTTCATAGATTGATGCAAGGTCGGTATACATGTAGCCGGGATACCCCCTTCGCCCTGGCACCTCTTCCCTAGCAGCTGCTATTTCCCGGAGCGCTTCACAGTAATTGGTCAGGTTGGTCAAAATGACGAGTATATGCATATCCTTCTCAAATGCAAGGTATTCTGCCGTAGTCAATCCCAACCTTGGAGTAATAATCCTCTCTATAGCAGGGTCGTCAGCAAGATTGAGGAATAGCACTGCTTTTTCTAAGGCACCTGTCCTCTCAAAGTCCCTAATGAAGAAATTCGCCTCTTCATGGGTAATTCCCATGGCGACAAACACGACTGCAAACTCCTCTTTTTTCCCCAGAACTTTTGCTTGTCTGGCTATTTGTGCTGCCAGTTCATTATGGGGCAGCCCTGCACCGGAGAATATGGGGAGTTTCTGGCCCCTGACAAGCGTGTTCATGCCATCGATGGTTGAAATACCTGTTTCGATAAAATCTCGCGGGAATTCCCTTGCACACGGATTAATTGGGGCACCATGTATATCTAGCACCTTTTCCGGGATGATAGGAGGGCCGCCATCGATTGGCGTTCCGGTGCCGTTGAATACCCTTCCCAGCATCTCTACTGACACCGGGATCTTCATGGTTTCGCCAGTGAACCTGACTGCTGTTGTATCTGTATCCAGGTCATGCGTGCCTTCGAATACCTGGATAATCGCTTTATCAGTCTGTGCCTCGAGCACCTGTCCTCTCCTTCTTTCGCCAGAGGGGGTCTTAATCTCTACAACCTCTCCATACGCCACACCTGAAACGTTATCTACGACCATCAGCGGTCCGCTTACCTCTGTTACAGTCGTATACTCCTTGCTTTTTGATATCGCCATCTTGGTCATCCCTCCATCTCTCTAAACTGAGCCGCCATCTCTTTTTCAATCTCTTCAAATTGCTTTTGATACTCTGCATCCGGAACAGTGCTCATTCTGGCTAATTTGTCCTTGACTGGCATCTCCCTAATCTTCTCGATTGGAGCGCCCTTTTGAATTGCTTTATACATCAACTCGTTGAACTTCAACAGGATTTCGAGCATCCTGTATTGTTTTTCTTTGGGGCAGTAGGTATCCACCTTGTGGAACGCATTTTGCATGAGGAATCCTTCTCTGATGGACTTTGCCCCATCAAGAGCGGCCTGGTCGCTTGCTGGAAGGGCATCCGGCCCCACTAACTGCACAATCTCCTGCAATTCACTCTCTTTCTGAAGTAATCTCATCGCCTCATTTCTCATCTCCCCCCATTTTGCCCCTACCTCTTTCTGCCACCAATCCTTGACATGGTCAACGTAAAGTGAATACGACTGCAGCCAGTTGATGGCAGGGAAATGGCGCTTGTTCGCCAGGTCAGCATCCAGCGCCCAGAAGACCTTCGTAATTCTGAGCGTGTTCTGCGTCACAGGCTCTGAGAAGTCCCCACCAGGGGGAGATACCGCTCCGATAACGGAGATCGAACCTACTTTCTCATCCTTTCCATGCAATATAGCGCGTCCAGAACGTTCATAGAAATCTGCCAGCCTGGATGCAAGGTATGCTGGATAGCCCTCCTCACCTGGCATCTCCTCTAACCTACCGGAAATTTCCCTCATCGCTTCTGCCCACCTTGACGTGGAGTCAGCCATCAACGCAACATCATATCCCATGTCCCGGTAGTATTCTGCAAGCGTCATTCCTGTATACACGCTTGCATCTCGTGCTGCGACTGGCATGTTGCTGGTATTGGCGATGAGTACCGTTCTGTTCATCAGGGGCTCGCCGGTTTTTGGGTCTTCCAATGCAGGAAATTCCCTGAGGACGTCTGCCATCTCGTTTCCTCTTTCACCGCATCCGATATAGACGATTATATCCGCGTCTGCCCATTTTGCAAGCAACTGTTGTACCACAGTCTTTCCACTGCCGAAAGGACCCGGAATTGCAGCTGTTCCACCCTTCGCCACAGGGAAGAAGGTATCGATGACTCTCTGACCGGTGATTAAGGGGATGCTCGGATCCAGTTTCTTGACATACGGCCTTCCTATTCTGACCGGCCATTTCTGGAGCATCTGAATTTCCTTGACTCCTTCAGCCGTTTTTATTTTTGCTATAGTTTGCTCGATGGTATATTTGCCCTTGGAAGATATGTCAACAACTTTTCCCGCGACACCGGGCGGGACCAATATCCTGTGCTCGATTGTTTTTGTCTCCTGTACGACTCCCAATATGTCGCCGGGGCCCATGGTTTCGCCTTTTTTGGCAACAGGCGTAAAGTCCCATTTTTTATCCCGCTCCAGTGCAGGCACTTCGACCCCTCTTTTTATGAAGTCCCCCATCTGAACCTTGATTAAATCAAGGGGGCGCTGAATGCCATCATAGATAGTTCCAAGCAATCCTGGACCCAGTTCAACAGACAGCGGCATACCGGTCGGTATGACTTTCTCACCAGGGGTGACGCCGCCAGTTTCCTCATATACCTGTATTGTTGCTATATCTTCGTCCAATCCAATTATCTCTCCAATTAATCGCTCAGTTCCCACGCGAACTAACTCATACATCCTTGTGCCCCTCATGTTCTTGGCAGAAATGACGGGGCCCGCGACCCTGCTGATGATGCCTTCTTGTGTCATTTAACTTCACCTCTCTCCACATCGATGCCAACCGCTCTCCGAATCAATCTGTTTATGGGGTCGGTTGCTCTTGCCCCCTCTTTGCCTGGCACTTCAACTACAATTGGAAAAACCTCTTTTTTTACTTGAATCTTGTCCATGTACGGCCTGATGCTTTCTGCCAGGCTATCTAAAAGTATTATCACGCCTACCTCAGGGTCGACAAGAAAATGTTTTAACGCCTCTTCCGTTTCCTGGGGAGTTTCTACTACTCTCATCTTTTTCACTCCCGCAAGCGAGAAACCAAGTGTCATATTTCTATCTCCTATCACAGCCGCTTTCATATGCCTTCCTCACATATCACGATATCCTTCATCTTTTCCAATGACATGCTCTCTCTAATTCCATGGAGCGCCGCCCTGATGTTCCTAACTTCGTAATCCTTTGCTATTATAAACCTCATTATCGGCCCTACATCGAAGGTGTTCTTTCTGGCAAACCCGAAGACCATGTGCAATAGGTGCCTATCAAAAATTGCCTCAAACGCGTAGATGCTCCCGCTTTTCTCGTATTCGGACATCGCCTTCTTGAGTAGGGGTACATACTTCGTCTTCTCAAGTGTTGAGACTATTTCTGCTACATCTCTGGACTCGGCAACCTGAATGAGCATCCATGCTGGAAGAGTTCCGCCTGGCAGCAGGTATTTTCGGGTTGTTTCAGGTTCAAAACCCTCCTTTTTGCCCCTTATGACCGCTTTTATATTGGTTACATCGACATACGTGTCAACGAACTTGCTTATAGCTGCAACCACCGATGCAGGGATTTTAGAGGTAGATTCGCTGAGCCCTTGGAACACACATCTATCCAATGCCAGTTCCAGAGGTAGCATCGATCCAGTCTTCTCGTAATCGAGTAGGGCATTTGATAGCGTTTTCCCATATGCCGTATCTGACAGTATCTGGACGATTCTGTCCATGCTATCCGCCTCTGCCAATTCTCCTATCAAGTCCGGAGTGATATTCCCTACTGAAACCATTTTTTTCTTAATCGTATCTGGAGATAGTCCTGCATTTTTGCCCTTTATGGCAACCTTCAACTGCTCCGCCTCGAACTTCGTCAGGTATGATTCCAAGAAGGGTTTTATGCACTTTGGCACTCTGGCAATGGTGTTTTTGTACGTTCTGAAAAGAGCCAGCTTTAGCGCCTTCTCGATTTCATCTGGGTCATCGCCAGTTACATCGAGTTTATAACTATCTGCAATTCTTGAGATTACCTCGGAGACGTTTTTCGATTCCAAGAGTGGATGCATATTGGTCGCAAGAACATAGGGCACACCAATTGCCCTGACCCTTGCGTTTGGATATGCAAAGCGCATGGCATTCACGAGTATTTGCGCTTTAGGGGCAATTATCTTCACGATGACGACGGCAAAGACTGCCAGCACTATCACATATAGCCATTCAATTAGTGCTACGCCCAAAAGTTTGTCAAATTGATTTAATAAATTGAGCAAATCACCGAGCATCACTTCTCACCGTACAAAATCCTTGATATCTCATGCCGCAACTCGTTACTTTGCCGTTCCAATATCGCTTCGAACGTATTGTTCACTATGACGTCGCCGGATTTTGACTTGACAACAACCCCGCCGATGGTATCGATGTCCTCTTTGCCAACGCTGATTTTTAGGCCCTTCTTTGGCATGCCAGAGATTACTTTTTTAATGGCGCGTTTGTCCTTCTTATTGCATAGGAGGATAACGTCATTTCCTATTAACTTAGCTCCATCATCTATCGAATCTCTTAGAATATTTTCATATTTTTTCGTGTTTGCCAACTTGCTCAGCGCTTCCCTTGCCTCTGCGAAGCACCGGGAAATGACCTGGTCTTTAGCACCTATGACGGTTCGCATAGCATCGATTCTTGCTCCAGATTTGATTCTGTTAACTGATGTATCAATGTCCTTCTTGCCCCTCTCGATTATCTTAATGTGCTCTTGTTCACCCTGTCTTCTCGCTTCATCTAAGATCTTCTTTGCCTCTTGCGCAGCATCCGCTTTGATGTGCTGCATCTCTGCTTTTGTATCGCTCTCAATCTTAGATATGATTTTATCTACACCATTCATCTGACCCACTCATGCTGTGCGCTACGATGTACAGGAATGTTGGTTTCTAACTCTAAACTCAAATCAATCCCATGCCGACCATTATTAGAATGCCCAACAGCAGTCCGTAAATGGCTTGCGTTTCAGGCAGTACGGCAAATACGACGTTCTTACCAAACGTTTCTGGCTTCTCAGCAGTCGCTCCCACTGCGGCGGATGCAGACATTCCCTGTCCTATTGCTGAACCAAGAATTGCAATACCACATCCTACGATTGCAATTCCCATGCCGATTCCAACTTCTACCATTTTCTACCTCCTTTTGTTTTAGTTCACGTCCTTAGTTTAGTGTATCTTCTAATGGACTTGAATGGGATAAAGTACTTACCATCACCACCATAGAATTGCCCAAAGAACTCCACATAATGCAGACGCAGCGAATGGACGAATGCTCCAAGCGCCTGTAGCACGCAGTTGAATATCTGTCCAAACACGAAGACGATTGCTGCCAGAACAACTGCGGCAGGATGAATGGCCATTATCAATTCTACGAGGATGTTTATGGTCATCGCTATGCCACTGGTGGCTAGCGCTAATGCGAGAATCCTGGAATAGGACAGCCAGTTGCCCACAAATCCAGTGAGACCAAAAACGCCAAGCGGACCTTCTTTGATGACAATCAGGATTACCCCGATAAGAACTCCCACGCCTCCAACGGTCTTTAAAGAAGGCGCTATTGCCGCCCACTTAAAGAAGTCGAGGATCAGTAGGGCAGCACACGGCTGGAGGATGAACATCGATATCTGCCCGCCTAAAAGGTCCTTGTGCGCCTTTTTTCGCGCATTCTGATAAGCCGCCACAAGTAGCCCCATATTGAGGTGAATGATTCCTATCATCAGGGCAATTACGAGCACTTTTGTGGGCTCTCTCAATGGATCTATCAGCATGAATGGAGAGTTCATGCCCAAAAATCTGGGAAACGTGTCTCCGCAGTAGCTACCCTGTATCGCCCCTAATACAGTGGTCGATGCGCCTATCGCCATCAGAATAATGCTCATATCATGCATCGATTCGCTGACCTTGCCTGCACCTCGATATAATAGGTATCCCCCCAAGACGATAATCATACCATAGATGGCATCTCCAAGCATCAATCCGAAGAATGCGACGAGGACTGTACCAAAGAATATCGTGGGGTCTACTTCCCCATACCTGGGATGTCCGAACATCTTCGTCAACGTTTCAAATGGTCGCAGCCATGAAGGGTTGTCGTATTTAATTGGAATCTTCTCTGGCGCCGCCTCTGGCTCTCTGAATTCATAAAAAGTGTGCCCGCCTGATGCGTCGTCGCATAGTCTCTTCAACTCATCGACACTTTCGGCAGGAACCCATCCTTCGATAATACTCGTGTTTATGGTCTTGCCAAACTTAGAAGGTGAGTCCATTCTCTCCTTTTCGATTTTTAGCTCTTCCTGAAGGGTCAAAAGTTTCTTGTTCCACTTACCGTGCATGGTCTTGAGTTCTTTGAATAACTCCTTTTTACGACCTCCCAGCCCTTGGATTTCGTCATCTATTTGCGTGATGCGCTCGCCTGGCATGCCTTCTGGGCGTTCTATCTTAATCGCATTGAAAATACGCCCTCTCAGGACGTCGTCAAGTTCCTCCCTTGCACTGGATGGCACTGCGATGATGACCACGTATAATTCGCCAATTTGACGTTTGAGCAATAGAATATCCTCGATTGCGGAGAGCGTCTGTGTGAACAGCTCATAGTCTCCGACCCTAACAGTTCCAGCAACGACATACAGGTATTTTGATTCGCCCAGATAGCTCAGGTCAAAATCAAATGGCTTCAATAATTCAAAGGGCGTTCGCTGCGCCTGCAGTGCACCAATTTTTTCATCTGTACCAGCCAATTCATCCTGAATGGAAATGGCCCTTTCAGCCTTCTCTAAAATGGACTCTGCTTCAACAAATAACTGGTTGGGATCCCTCTCCTCCACAGGAGTTTTAGCGACGGGTTCTGGAGAGAGGAACTGCTTTATCATGCTTTCTTTAGAATCTTGAAATCCCTTTAATGCGTCCAAGACGCGACTAACCCTCAGCGCATATTCTGCACATTTTCCAGCCAAGGAATGAGACTCTCCTTGATCCAAGGTTGCGATGGCCTCACTCTTTGAATCCTGGACATTTGTAATCTCCATGATGCCAGCTTCATGGAGGGTTGAGATTAATTTTTCACGATACGCGTCATGAGTAACTATTGTCACACTTTTCATTTCTGCCGGAAAAAACACTACGCCACCTCTGTTATTTTTTCAACGACGTATTTAACCACATTTGAAATTTTTCCCTCTGCCTTTTTCCTGAGCTTCTCCGCCTCATCTTTGCCTTGCTGCCTGAGTTTTTCTGCCTCTTTCACTGCAGCCTTCTCTGCTGTTTCCCTGTCCTTCTTGATGATTTCCCTCGCTTTTTCTTGATGTTCCAAAATTAGTTTTTCAACATCTTCATGTGCTTTTTTGATGGTTTCTTCAGCCTCTGCCTGGGTCTTCTCTACCATTTTTAAGGCCTTTGCCTCTGCCTTTTTAATCTGCTCGATTTCGTTTCGAACCATCTTTGAGCCCCTGAGTTGCCGATATGCTGATAAATATGTTGAATAAATATGAACGTACGACTTATGATTTAAATTTTTGTTTTTTCAACGGCGACGAAAAAAAATTGAAGAATATAGTAATCACATTCTCGTGACTCTCGCCTTGGTAAATCCTGAAATGATAGGGGGAAGTAGAACTTAAAGCTCGACACTCTTGGATTTACGCTTTTACAATAAAATTAGCCCTTTACAGATATGTCTGCGATCAACTGCTGGCTCGCGACGTCGACGATTATGATGGTAGTTGTGTTACCTGTAGTAGGCAGATCAAATGTTGGACTGCTGTTGAAAGTGCTTCCTTTGTAGAATCCGTACCGGTCTTCTTTTTTAACCGGTCCAGGTCTTCAGCGGTAAGCACTGTCTGCGCGTATATTATTCTGACCATTACCTCACCTCATAATGATGAGGTCCTATATATAACTTCTGTAAAATGGCGAAAAAATGTGCCATCTACAATATGACTTTATACAATTGTTGATAAATATCCTGCTGACATGGTAGAACGTATAACCGACAAGCTCAAGGTTGCAGATTACATGACTCATGACGTTGTGACAGTCTCACCCGATGACACAGTTGAGGATGTCATAGACATCATCTGCAAAACCGAACATGAAAGCTTTCCCGTGGTGGAGAACGGCAAGGTCATCGGCTACATATCATCTGCGGATTTACTGCGGCGCAATCCAAAAGACCCTATCTCTAAACTCATGTCAACCGACCTCATAGTTACCAATCCCGCCATGGACCTTACAGATGCAGCACGTGTGATGTTTAGAACGAGCTTCTCCAAACTACCCGTTGTAGATGATGAGGGGCACTTGGTAGGGCTACTCAGCAACTCAGATGTCATACGCTCGCAGATCGAGAGGGCTACACCCGAAAAGGTATGGAAGTTAAAGAGGACATTGGAAACCATCCATAATATAGGGATAAAGGTGGGCCGGAGCGAAGTGGCAATAAACCAGCTCGTGCCAACGCAGCCGAAAATCTATGCGGATGAACTTGAGGGCCGGATATATGAACTGAAAAAAGGCCTGACTGAGCCGTTAGTAGTCATACAAAAACCAAACAGGATCGTATTGGTGGATGGACATCACAGGGTTGTGGCAGCTAAAAAGCTTGGCATAGATGTGATGGATGCGTACACACTCACGCTGGAAAAAGACATTCCGCTGGGAATGGAAAAAACCGCCAGGGATGCAGGGCTTTATTCACTAGACGACATTAAGATACTTGACTATATCAGACACCCACTGGTGGAAGCAACCAAATTACGGAGGAGAAAGAGATGAAAGACTTGTCGATAATTCAAGAGGTTTACGATGTAATCCTCGACAGAAAGGAAAATTCAAAAGAAAGCTCTTACGTTTGCTCGTTGCTGGAGGATGAGAATAAGATTCTAAAAAAGGTCAGCGAAGAGTCGGGCGAACTGATAGTCGCAGCCAAGTGTGGAAATAAAGATGAAATCATCCATGAATCCGCAGATTTGATATTCCATACATTGGTGCTCATGGCATCCAAGGGCGTGTCTCTCGAAGATCTATCAAACGAACTGAGAAAACGCAGAAAATAGGCGTCAATACACAGCCAGCTCACTTAGGACATCGGTCTTCGTGATAATCCCTATTGGTTCTCCTTTTTCAGTTACCACAAGCCGCCCTATTTTATGCTCGTCTAAAACTTTAATCGCATCGTTAAGCGTCTGCTCAGCATCAATCGTGATGATATCCCCTGTCATTACCTCCTTGACCAGAGACTTCATTTTTTTCTCTGCTATCGCCCTTCCAACATCGGTGAACGTCACAATTCCGACTAGTTTCCCCTTATCCTTCACGGGGGCGCCGTGAATGTCATGTTCGATTAAGGTACGTGCTGCTTCCTGTATCGTCGCGTTGGGGGCGACAAAGACCATCTTGTCGGGTATGTACTCTCTAATTGGTTTTTTTGGCAAGGATACCATCTCTAAGATGGAGCACAGTATGACGTTATCTGTATCATCGCGGCCGCGTACATCTCCTCTGATTCTTAATTTGTTGACTGGCGTGGGTCCAAATTGAATTTTGTCCCCTATGTTAAAGTTCCGTATATCCCCAAGAACCTTTATGGCAGCATGACATAGATAGGGATGCCTCACTGTCGTAAAATTAATTTCTGCAACTGTCGCTCCCTCGACTAATACACCATCCCTATATATTGGGACGGGCACCTCCTCCTCTATATCTTCAATATTAAGCGCCTCGTATGCCTCTCTGGTTGGTTTATATCCTCCCTTGGGTCCTGGGACGCCCTCCACAAGCCCCAGCGCCTTTAGGGCCTGCATTTGATTCCTAATCGTGCCAGGATTGCGGTCAATGACTCCTGCAATTTCCTCTCCCCTTATGGTTCCTTTCTGCCTGGCCAGGTTAATCAATGCTGTCAGAATCTCTCTTTGTATAGGCGGGAGTTCCATGAGTTTTCTTATCATAATGATTAATAGTAATACACATAGGGTATGTTAAATACGTTTCGTGAGATTATCATGTTTCATATGGTATGCGGGGCATCATATGATATCGCGAGGTTGCATTGATATTTGAGAAGATACCGACGGTTCCCATGGCGGATGAACTGGTCGATAAGGCATTTAGAAGGGCATCGCGTGCAGGAAGAGGGAAGAGAGGGGACAGGAAAGGAGCGGCAGAATCGATGATAATGACTGCATCGAATATCCTTTCTGACAATTTAATTCACGTTGTAAAGCGATTCCCAAATCTTGACGATTTGCCGCCGTTTTACAGAGATCTGGCCGATATCCTGGTCGGTGTGGACAAACTCAAGATGTCCTTGGCCTCAGTGCATTGGGCAGGCACAAAGGTCAGGGAGATATCCAAGGGTCATATCGGAAAGCTGCGGAAAGGGCAAGACCCGTCCGGGGTTAGGAAGGAAGCATTCGGGCGCATTGCCTCGATTGTTCGAGAAGTGGGGTCAGACCTGGCGTTTTTGAACGATGCAAGGGATAAATTACGAAAGCTTCCAGAGGTGAGCGAAATACCCACGATAGTAGTAGCTGGATATCCCAATGTCGGCAAATCGAGTTTTGTCGCTGCGGTCAGCAGTGCAAAGCCAGAGGTAGCAGAGTATCCATTTACGACGAAAGGGGTTTCTATCGGGCATTTCATGCATGAAAGGTGTAAGTACCAGGTAATTGACCTGCCTGGGCTATTGGACCGCCCCCTGTCAAAGAGGAACAAGATTGAACTGCAAGCCATATCTGCGCTCAGACATCTTGGCGATGTGGTCTTGTTCATGCTGGACCCAAGCGAGACGTGTGGATATTCGCTGGCATCACAAAAGCACCTGCTGGAGGAAATCAAGAGTGAACTGAAGATTCCAGTGCTGGTGGTGGCGAATAAGAGCGATTTAACAAGCGATTTGAAAAAGGTAGAGGCAAATATGCTCATGTCCGCGGGGACGGGCGAGGGCGTAGCAGAGGTAAAGACAAGATTAATAGAGATACTCAAAGAATGCCGGCGCCCAAGCAACCAGCCATAAATCCGATTATGGCACCGCTATTCAAGAACGGTAGCCCTGGCTGTGGCTCTCCTTTTGCGACGAATTTTGTCAATACTACAAAGCCGATCAGTGTGCCGACGATGGCACCAAGCGCTGGGAGATTAAGGAATCCTGTAGAAGGGGCTATGAAGACATTGGCGGATACCACGAGAATTGAGGGTATGACTGCATCCCCCAGCCCCATGAAATACGCGCCCCTCTCACCCTTTTTAGACCCATTCTTCAAAAATGAGTAGCCTCTGTGCTTTGGAACGACGAACATGACCGGGAGTCTCAGCTCCATTATGCCCTCGGCAAGTGCAATCATATGCTTGGTCTTGTAGACCGCTATGGCATCATATACAGCCAAGCCAATCAGCAGAACTAACGTGGGCTTGATGTCCAGCGATATGCCAAATATAGCTGTGACGCCTGCGCCTATCAAAACACCGACAACATCGATGACGTACCATTCTGGGAATTTATACACCAGCAATGTGAGGGCGCTCGCCCCGATTAGCGAGCCGACTACGGAAATGTTAGATGATGTTACAAGAGAGAACAACCCAAAGAACACGGTGCACAGCGTAGACCATATAACAACCAAGATGAAGGCGCGAAATGTCCACTTCAACTTCAATTTTATGACGAACAGCGTGGCAAGCGTGAAGAGCAAGATCAAGCCCATGTACAGTATGGGATTCCAGACGGACTGTGGATTTTCAAATGCCTGCATGTCATGGGCAACCATCTGGGGGGTTAGCAGTAAAGCAAGGACCTGCACGATTATGAGGAAGACGCCCATGCAGGCAAACGGCAAATAATTCGTAATGGTTTTAGGTTTCATTTTGCTCCTGCCACACTAATAAGTGAAGATTTATAATATATAGGTGTATTATTACCCAATAGAGTTAGTCTTTGCCAATGAGGTGGAATAATGGAAGCAAGGGATATTTTACTTTCGGCCGTCATGGTGGTTTCTACATTTGTGCTCACCTATAGATGGCTCGGCCAATATGGATTGGGAGATTCTGTCATAGTTCTGGCAGCGATGGTGCTGGTCGGAGCGCTGGCTGCATTGCTCTTGAGCATCGATATCAGGTTGGGAGTAGTAGAGAATAAAATTGATGCCAAGGAACGGTCCATCAGGATTAACATCCAGGGCGTAGAGGACAACGTGGACAGGAAACTGAATATGATGCTCAATAAAGTTAATGAAGCGCTGGAATCTGTGACACGACGGCAGTATCGGTAATCGCTTTTAATGAATGGTGTACTTTTTTAATAAGCGAGCGAAAGCACCCCATATTTCATATGTTTTATAGCATAGGGAAAACATAATAAAGACATTAAAGACATAGTTCAATTTGGAGAAATCGATGGGCGTAGACCTCGGAGATCTGGTCGAGAGGCGGGAAATCTCTTTAAAGGACTTATTTGGGAAGGCAATAGCCATAGATGCACATAATAGTCTATATCAGTTCCTCAGCATCATCCGCCAGCCGGATGGCACGCCGTTGATGGATTCCAAGGGAAACATCACATCACATCTTTCCGGGTTACTCTATAGGACGACGAATCTGGTTGAAGAGGGCATCAAACCCATCTTTGTGTTCGACGGAAAGCCGCCCGACTTCAAGGCATCTACGATCAAAGAGCGGAGCGAAATCAGGGATGCAGCAGAAAAGCAGTGGATCAAAGCGAGGGAGAGAGGGGAGGAGGCTTTTAAGTATGCACAGGCGTCTGCAAGGGTAACCAAGCAAACAACCGAGGATGCCAAAGCGCTCCTGGGATACATGGGAATCCCATGTGTTCAGGCACCGTCAGAGGGAGAAGCGCAGGCTGCGTTCATTGTTAGCAACGGCGATGCTGATGCTGTAGGTTCGCAAGATTATGATGCGCTGTTATTTGGTGCCCCCCGGCTTGTGAGAAATTTGACGATTACGGGGCGCAGGAAGCTGCCTGGAAAAAACGTCTATGTCGCAGTGAAACCGGAAATGATAGCACTGCAATCGATGTGTGATGCACTGGAAATAACGAGGGAGCAGTTGGTCGATATTGCAATTTTGATAGGCACGGATTACAATAAGGGCATCAAAGGCACGGGACCCAAGACTGCATTGAAACTGATCAAAAAGCACGGCTCGATAGAGGGGGCATTGGCTGAACTCGGCAAGGAAATCAAGGATTTCGATGCCATCAAAGGCTTCTTCCTGAATCCGGACGCTACATCTGAGTATAAGATAACGTGGCACGAGCCAAGAGAGGCAGAAGTCGAAAGATTTCTGTGCGACGAACACGATTTTTCTGAGGACAGGGTGCACAAGGCGTTGGCACGATTGGTAGAAGCATCTGGCAGGGGGCAGAAGACCCTGGACCAGTGGGTTGGATGAAACTGCTTAAAAAGTTCAGATAAAAAAGTTCAAATAATCACTTGCGAAATCCGTGCTTCCCTATCAGTGGGACGAACATCACGCCCCCTTTTCCATTCCGGATAATGCCGTCCTTCTTTTCGATCAGATAGAGTTCCTGGAGATGACGCCCGATGGGTATGACCATTTTTCCATTTTGCTTGAGTTGTTCGAACAGGGGCGGCGGAACATCTGGCGCTGCACATGCAACGCTGATCCCATCATATGGAGCGTGCTTAGGGTCGCCCAGTGTACCGTCCCCCTCTATAATAGTCACGTTTTTGCAGCCAGCGTCCTTGAGATTCTTCCGCGCTATGTTAGCTAACGACTTCCAGCGCTCAATGGCGTAGATATGTCCTTTTCCGACTAGTTCTGCCATGACGGCTGCATGATAGCCGCATCCGGCGCCGACTTCGAGCACTTTCATGCCATCTTGTAAATCCAACAAATCGCACATCATTGCGACCATATGCGGTGCAGAAATGGTTTGATTTCGCCCTATTGGGAGTGGGCAATCGGCGTATGCATGGCCCCTAAATTCTATCGGGACAAACACATGCCTTGGCACTCGCTTCATCGCTGCTACTACGCGCTCGCTTATGCCGTATGATCTAAGCTTTTCAACCAATTTGTTCCTTTCAGATTCGTATTTCATGATTTTGAGCGCCGCCAACAGGACTCGAACCTGTGACAACCTGGTCTCTGCATCTTTTGATCAACCTTTTCTTAAAAGGTTGGTTAACAGCCAGGTACTCTACCAACTGAGTTATGGCGGCTTGTATATTAGTTACGTTGTGGACAACAAAAAGAGTTACGCATCATCTTAAGGTTTTTGATATATCGGCCAACTTTTTCTCCAGTTGGCCCATCTTTGATTCGAACTGAGTGATGAATTTCGTCGCTTTTTTCGTCGTTATTGCACCCCTTGAAGATGGTTCAATCAAACCCTCGTGTTCTAACACCCTCAGCGAATAGCGTACCTTATGCTTGGGGAGTCCTACCTCCTCTGCGAGTTTCAGTATCCCAATCGGCTCCTCCCGCGCTACTGCTTTTAGCACGATAAGATGGCGCCCCAGTATGTCTATTTCGCGCTCTAACCTTTTGACCAGCATGCATATCTACCAAATGAGTTGGTGCATCAAATAGTTAACGAAGACTAGGATGGACAAAACGCTTGATACTACCTTACTACTACCTCTATTTTCTTACTTCTTTCTTGCTGGGTTGCTTCAATTTCACAAGCTCGTACGTTAAGACTATTCAAAAACGCCACCAATTTCTGGACCATTTCATCGTTTTTGTTAATCTGATAAAGCTTCGCATTGCCAACTTGTCTGGTCATCCTCACCATGTCAAGCTCTTCGAGAATCGGAAGCAATTTCATTAGCGTAGTATAGTGGATGCCTGCCTCCTCTGCCAATTCAGTTAGAGTTATATCTAATCCTCGATACTCCCATAAGGTATCTAGCAGTTTAGCCATACCAGATCCTATGAATAATGTTTCTAATGACATTTTAAGCCTTCATATTATGACATTCCATGTGTATGTGCGTGCGATATATAAACCTTTTCACTAAACGAAAGGCTTTATAGTATAGAAACTATAAGTCTGAAGCATGAAATCTACTGAGGTAGCGGTAAAGATATTGATCCTCAGTCGTTTTCTGCGCAAAAGAATCATCGGGATGAGATATGTCAATAGATCTGATATATCGTTCAAAGGCGTTCAAGCCAACATTGTGCAGGACGCAATTGATGAATTATTAAAAAATGGCTTTTTGGAGCGACATCATCGTGTTTGTGTCAGCATAAATCCACGCATGTTAAAACAAATATATCGATTCTTGAGCGATTTTGACCAAAGCCAGGCATGACGTTGGTTTTTCTAAAGCGCATATCTATATATTCATAAGGAGGATATTATCTATTCGCTATGAATGTTAAGGTTCGGCCCTCTGTAGTCCAGGGAGACGTTTATGTCACTTTATCCACATTATGTGAGAAAATCTTTTACATATGGGGAACATAGTTGGATATATGGTTATAGTGTTGTGTTGTAGCCGTGACCACAATCTTTTATATAGGGGAAACATAGTTGGATATAGGATTGCGTAGGACATATAGTACTAGCTAAGGGGTATGGCAGAAGGAGGTGACGCCGGTCTTGATGATATTGAAAAAGCATATTTTGGCGATTACATTGATTACATTTATATATAAAAACGATGAATTTGGAAACCCATATCAGGTGAGAACAAAGAGCAACAAAAGGTCTCTACTCTTAATGGGAGATATAAATGGCGATAAACTCAACCGAAAGTAGGTTTTCCTCTTTTGGTAAGAGCCCCCAAGATCATATTGTATCCGAGAAAACGGCAAGATTGGAAGGAGTGATAAAAGCACCACCTTCCAAGTCATACACCCACAGAGCCGTGCTTATCGCCAGTATGAATGGTCAATCTAGAATATTAAATCCATTAGATTGTGATGATATTGACGAAACCATAGATGCCTGTAAAAATTTGGGTGCTAAAATAGATAAATACAAAGACAAATCAGGCAACTTTCTTCTGGATGTTAAAGGTTTTAAAGGCCGTCCCAGTAAGCCCCTAAATGCAATTCGTTTCAGGGGATCTGGAACGAGTTTGAGGTTCATATTGCCAATTATATGTTTGGCCGGCGAGGCGACGATTTGGGCCAGAAACGGCTCGGTGCAAGCACGTCCTCACAAGCCTTTGGTAGAAGCGATTAAGGCTTTGGGGGCGGATGTATCCTTCACCCGAGATAATGGGAATATGGCGATAACCGTGCGTAGCAAGCTCAAAGGTGGACAGACGGATGTAGATGCATCGATCAGCTCTCAATTTATATCATCTCTCTTAATTGCTTGTCCTAAAGCCGAAAAGGATACTAAGATTAAAGTGGAGGGGGGGCTCGTTTCAAAACCATATGTAGAGATAACCCTAGATGTTCTCAAGGACGCTGGAATAAAAATAGAACATACAGAGAATTTCGACCAATTTTTCATCCCAGCGGGGCAAGAGTTTAAGGATTTGGGAGATTACCCAATTCACGGAGACTACTCCTCGGCAGCCTTTTTAATGGCGGCAGCGTGTCTGGTCGAGTCTGACGTGACTATAACGGACTTAGTAGACGACAAGCAGGGAGATAGAAAAATAATTGACATACTGAGGTCAATGGGAGCGGACATCGAAAGAACGGGGGATGCTGTGCGTATTAATGGTCCGTTTGAATTAGAGGGAATAGACATTAACTGTCGTGAGACGCCCGACTTGGTTCCAGTATTGGCGGTGCTCGGTGCATTTGCAAAAGGTACGACTAGTATTGATGACATTCCTCACCTGAAACACAAAGAAAGTGACAGGATTGAGTCTCTGACTACCGAACTCCGCAAATTGGGTGTTAATGTTGAACCAGAAGATGATAAGATTACAGTTAGAAATTCTGAGCCAAAAACTGGTGGAGTAGTCCATTCACATGAAGACCATAGAATAGCGATGGCTCTATCATTAATCGGTCTAAAGGTGGGTAAGTTGACGGTCGAGAATGGTAGATGTATATCCAAATCCTACCCCAACTTTGTCAAGGATATGCAACAGATTGGTGCAAACATTGAGCGAAGGCCATAGAGTTCCATGAATACTTAAAATATGGAAAGTATTGTAAGCTGATTTGTTTCTTCCTATAATCCCATCCTTCTTATTTCTCTATAACTTTGAACCTTTCAATAGACATTAATGAGAATGGTATATCTATGATGAATTTATACCATTTAAGAAACAATTAAAGGGTGAATTGCATAAAATTGTAAACGGAGCAATACGATGTCTGGAAATTCATTTGGTCAGGTGTTTAGACTTATGACATGGGGCGAGAGTCATGGCAGAGCGATTGGCGCCGTCGTGGACGGCTGCCCCGCAGGATTGCTCTTAGGCGAGAAGGATGTTCAGGCTGAATTGGATAGAAGGCGACCTGGGCAGAGCGAAGTTACTACGCCCAGAGGGGAGGCGGATGTCGTGGAAATCCTGTCCGGCGTGTTTGAGGGCAAGACGACCGGCACGCCAATTTCGATGCTGGTCTGGAATAAGGATGTCAAGTCTGGCGTGTACGAGGAATTACGACATACGCCACGACCCGGACATGCCGATTTTACGTATGATGCGAAATACGGTTTCAGGGATTATAGAGGAGGAGGGCGTTCTTCTGCACGGGAGACGGTTGGAAGGGTTGCTGCTGGCGCCATAGCCAAGAAAGTACTCAAAACGAGGAATGTGGAACTCCTGGGGCATGTGGTCGAAGTGGGAGACATCTCAGTTGGCGATGTCACCCTGGACCAAATAAGAAAAAACGTGGAAAAGAATCCTATTCGGTGCGCTGACGCCAAGATAGCGGAGAAGATGAGACAGCACATTGAAGAGGTTAAGTCAGAGGGAGACAGCGTTGGCGGTATCGTCGAGATTATTGCGCTGAATGCGCCCCCAGGCGTCGGTGAGCCTGTATTTGACAAATTGGATGCAGAGTTGGCAAAGGCGCTGATGAGCATAGGCGCTGTTAAGGGCGTCGAGATTGGCGCCGGATTCAGAGCAGCAAAGATGAAAGGTAGCGAGATGAACGACCCGTTCAGGGTCAAGGGTGGCGCTGTGGTGACCGAAACAAACAACGCAGGGGGCATCCTTGGCGGGATATCCAACGGCATGCCCATCATATGTCGAATCGCGGTCAAGCCAACGTCTTCTATTTCTAAAGTGCAAAGGACCGTGGATTTATCGGAGAAGGTTAACACCGAAATACAGATTAAAGGGCGCCATGACCCTTGCATTTGCCCGAGAATTGTCCCAGTGGCAGAGGCGATGGTTGCGCTCGTTCTCGCGGATCACATGCTACGAGGAGGATTTATACCCACTGTTTTAAAGTCCTAATTTACCAAAAAGATATTTAGGATAGAATAATAATAAGTGTATGATGGTGAATAAGACGATGCCAAAGACGATTCGGCGGCTTCTAATTATAGCAGTACTCATAGCGCTTGTATCTGCTTTGGGGATATCGTTATTAACCGTAAGTGTTTCTGCGCATAAAGGGCCGGATTGTATTAGCTGCCATGATATTGGAGGAGTTGGAAAAGAGTGTAAACGGGCGCGCGTGGATGTCTCTGCGATGAATCAATCTGGTATCTCCATTCATGCTAATTTGAACAGTGCTGCTGACGATACCACTGGAAATCCAGACAACAAGATGTGCTGGGGATGTCATATATCTGATGGACAACAGCCAACTGAGCATGATGATCTATACAATCCATACACATGCTGGGACTGCCACAACGATATCAGCAAACCATACGCCAACGTGAGCAATGCCCCGGACGTCACAGAGCACTTTAAATTAGGATATGATATCCATGCGGTCACTGGTGCAGCGGGTAACACTGAATCATGCCTAGAGTGTCACTCTAAGGATGAGATGATAATGGCTTATACAGCTAAATATTATTCTGATCTATCGCTCATCTCTCACTATGGCAGAAAGAGAACTGACCTGCAAATTGATGCCCCTCCTTATACCTATACCAACTGTTCATACTGTCATCAGAACGCAAGCACAGCATTTCCTTTTGTCAATGCAGAGCTCAAGAACCTTGAGAATCACACGCCAAGGATTACGAATCCCAGCTGTATTGACTCCAACTGTCATGATTCTGGAAGGATACATGAAACCGCCTTGGCCAAGCCGTCTGTGGACCATACCTTGTGCACTAAATGTCATGGGGATAAGAGCAAGCACAATGGAACCGTAGAATGTTATGAATGTCATGGCAACGCTACCAGTAAGATTCACCCGATTTTATATCTCACATCTGACGGTACTTTTTCCACTTCGAATGCTTCGGCAGTGAACTGTATATCCTGTCATCAGAAGACCATATCTTACACCGGTCCATATCCGCCCAAGGTTTCTGACCCGCTTCACCACAGCGAGGTAAATACAGGACGGCGCTGGGGCGATTATTGGAATAATAGTTTGTCTGCATGCATCTACTGCCATAGTGACACGAAACATGATGCAGTAGCGTTAGGAAGACCAGCAGAATGGAGAGGAGATAACATTGTGGGCTCATCGGTCAACGACAGTTACTGGTGCGCAGGCTGTCATTATGTCGGCTATTCATCTGATGCGCATAGCTATACAGACATGGTGAACGAATTCAGCGCATCCAGTTTAAACATCCCGCCAGAAATCACCAACGGCATGTATGCGCCCAATGCTACAGGATTCTATGAACACGTATGCGACGACTGGTCAGATGCGCTCTGCAGGGAATGTCATGGCAAGTTTGTCACCAGTTATGGAGTAACCGAACTCATGCACAACGTTTCAGATGGCAGCTGTGGCAACTGCCACTATGACTTTAGATACATGAACAACACCAGGCATGCGCCCACGAAATACGTGAACAGCACGATGTTCAATGCGAGCGTGCATGGGCCATCATCGGGAATAGGATGCACCGACTGCCATACTACCTCAAATCATCCTTACCCGGAGCATTACTGGAAGTGGTGCGAGTGCTGCCATGCCGTACAGTCTAACCCTGTCGATGATACGGACAGGCACAACGTCACATCTGATGTGCAGAGTAATATGGTTGATGGTGTTTCGGTCCTCGGCATCATCGACTGCAAGACATGCCACAACGCAACCTCTTACGCAAACGCCAAGGACAATTTTGTGTTGTGCAGATGGTGCCATACGTATCCGGATAAAGTGTACGAGTGATAAAAATGCTGTCAGATAGAAGAAAAATAATCATAATCGGGGTTGTGATGGTGATGTTATTCACCTCGCTGACAGCGTATGCCCTGTTTTTCGGCAGTCACATGATGTACACAAGGAAAGCATCTCCAGATTACGGCTCTGCAGAATTCTGCGTTAAATGTCATCCGGATGTCGTTGCCACAGTGATGGTCAGCGCGCATAATGCCACGGGATGCATCTGCCATGGCTATGATCCAGAGGCAGGCATCAACTTGGCGCACAATCTGACCAAGCAGATATACTGCACGAACTGCCATTCAAATTATGATGCTGAAGGAAACATCATCATTTATGAAGGGATAAGCGGGTTGAATCAGTCAGGGCATTACATCACAAACGATACTGCTGCGCTTTACAACAATTCACAACAGTTCTTCGGCGGTAGTTAACCATGGTCAAAAGAGCGTTAATTTTGTTCACGGTATTAATTCTAACTGGAGTGTTGGTTCCCATAACGAGCGCTACCGAAATTCAGTGGCATGGATATGAAGAGGGCATAGCGCTTGCCAACTCCAACAATATGTCAGTTATGATCGATTTCTATACCGATTGGTGTGGGTATTGTAGAAAACTGGACGACGAGGTGTACGTGGATGACGATATCATCGCATTATCTGAAAATTTTGTGAACATCAAGGTCGATTGTAATGCCCGTCCTGATCTACGGCAGAAATATGCTATAACGGGCTACCCGACGATTGTGTTTTTAAATTCCAATGGAGATGAGGTTCATAGGGTGTATGGATATGTGCCAGCAGATGAGTTCAAAACAGACATGCAAATCGCCTTAAACCTAAAAGACGCAGCACCGACACAAACGCCACCGACACCGGGGTTTGAAGCAGTACTCGGCATAGCGGCGTTGATTGGTTTGGCGATCAGGAGAGCGTAATAATGGCTGATTTATCTCCTTTAATCGCGTTTTCTGCCGGAATCGTGAGCATTCTGTCCCCATGTATACTCCCTCTTATTCCAGCGGTGATGACATACTCCACAGGAAAAGGACGATTCAGGCCGTTGGCAATAGTGCTTGGACTATCACTATCCTTCACCTCCATGGGCATAGCAGCCTCAATCTTGGGCATGGTATTCATCGGCTATGCATACTACCTGCGAATTGCTGCCGCTCTTATAATCATTTTTCTGGGACTTTACATGCTGTCCGAGTCATTAGAACGGAAATTGTTGACGCTTAAAAGCAGGGTACTACCGAGTTTGAATTTTCCCATATCCTCGTCTGGCGTTGTAGGAGGATTTATACTCGGGCTATCGCTTGGCATCGTATGGACGCCTTGTGTGGGTCCGATACTCGGCACCATCTTGGTGTTAGTGGCAATAAAAGCCAGCCCGTTCTATGGCGCGATGATGTTATTCATCTATTCGCTTGGACTGGGCGTTCCAATGCTTGTGATCGGCTATGTCACAAAGTCATCTATGCAACTCGGCAAATTTGCTAGGTATGGTGCAGCCATCAAACGTGTTACCGGGGCAGTGCTGATCATCGTGGGGTCGTATATGATGTTGAATCTTTCATCTATAATATTTTAAGAGTAGACCGTTTACTCTCGTCCTCTCCTTAAGACTCGGCGAATATATTCTCTACCCACGTTCATTGATCCAATCAACGATTCGACGGCTTCCTTAACCGAACTGCTGACGCGTCCACCCATAGTAAGCGGCTCAGGGGGTTTGATTGCTAACTCAACAACTCCTTCCCCTATTTCAGTTACCTCTACTTCGGGTGGCTTTACGTATTCCACCCTACCCTCTCTCTTCAATAGGCTGACAATCCTCTTGACTAATCTGATAATATATTCTATTAGCTGTGTTATCTGCATACTCAAGTATCCTGCTAACAGTTTGGTACTTTCCTCGAGTTTGCCAAGGAGTCTAGCCAGTGCCTCTACGGTCTTATCTGAGAACTCAAGGACCTTAGCCGATATGATGGGGGTGTACTCTCTCACTTTGTTCAGGAATTGGTCAATACATTCTCTAACTTTGCTCGTCAGCTCAACCGATAGTTTACCAATCCTCTCAGCCAGTCTGCCTGTGTACTCCCTCAGATGCCTCATCAGTTGGTCGAGATATTCTTTGGCCATAGCCAGTGATCTGGTCGACAGGTCCGCAATGTTATCCAACTGCTCAACAATCCATTCTTGAGCCACACTCAAAAATCCACTGGTCTTGATCATCAGCCCGATAAAAGCTACCTTCATATCGCTAGTTAATCCAACAAGTAGTTCGATTAGACGCCTTATCAGCTGAATCACGTATTCTACAAATGATTTGGTGCCTTCTTCAACATTATATGATAATCTAGTAAACGACCTTGCAATGGTGTAAAATATGCCTGGACGCTCTTCCAATTCGGGGAATAGCTCGGGCTCAACATATCTGGGAATCTCGACTGCGACCTCTCTTGGCAACTCGACTTCTTCAGGTTTGATTAATCGCATCAAGCGTTTCGCAAATAATTTGAGATATTCCTTGGTCATGACCAGTGATCTGGTTAACAGGCCAGCCATACTATTCAACAGCACCGTGGTGCGTTCTTTGGCCCCGCCCAAAAATCCACTGGTCTTGATCATCAGCCCGATAAGAGCCACCTTGATCTCGCTGGTTGATCTAACAAGCAACTCGATTAGACGTTTTATTAATTGAATTACGTATTCCACAAATAATTTGATATTTTCTTCAATTTTGTTCGCCAAACCAATAAGCGATATCTTGACGGCATCAAACACTCCTGCAGGATACTCCTTCACCGTGGGGACCCATTCAACTGGTACGGGGATTTCGGTTGCCATCTCTCTTTCCTTTATTTCTGGCAATTCAACTTCTCTGGGTTTGATCAACAAACTGGCGATTCTTCTTGCAAATTCAACAATGTACTCTATCAAATATTCAATTAATCGAATTATGTAGTTTGCAAGCAGTTTGACGTTTTCTTTTGCGTTGCTCATCACTCCCATGAACGAGCTGGCGGTCTCACGTAATGATTCACTGACCTTCTTCAAGAAACTCCTGGATACTTCGATAGTCCGCTCTTCGGCTTCACCCACCAGTTCGGCAGTCTTGCTCCTTAATCCAACAGTGGACTCTTTCACCCCGGTTGCTAACTGGACGCTGCTTTCTTTGATATTGCCCGATAACCCTGTAATGTCTGTTTTTGCCTTATTCCATAATCTGACAATACATTCTATCAGATACATAATCAGCCTGCCCAAGTATCCTGCTAACAGTTTGACATTTTCTTTGAGCTTGCCAGTCAGTCTAGCCAGTGCTTCTGCAGTATTATTCAAGAATTCTACGATCTTAGTTGTCAGATAGGCGGTGCTCTCTCTGATCTTACACAGGGATCGGCCAATACGTTCTCTGGCTTTGCTCGTCAGCTCAGCCGATAACTCAGCAATCCTCTCAGCCAGTCTGCCTGTGCACTCGATTAGATATTTGATCAGTTGAATGAGGTATTCCACAAAGGATTTGGTGCCTTCCTCAATTTTATATGACAATCCAGTAAACGACCTTGCAATGGTGTCAAATATGCCTAGACGCTCTTCCAATTCAGGAAATAACCCGGGTTCAACGGGTTTGGGTACTTCGACTGCGACCTCTCTTGGCAATTCAACTTCTTCAGGTCTGATGAATCTTATCAAGCGTTTCACAAATAGC
The DNA here is from genome assembly GCA_030610945.1 of Methanocellales archaeon. GTDB lineage: Archaea > Halobacteriota > UBA148 > UBA148 > JAUWXC01 > JAUWXC01. The sequence continues at coordinate 200,398 of JAUWQV010000003.1, forward strand.
TCGAGATGTTCCTCGGCCATGGCCAGTGACTTGGTCGATAACTCAGCAATGTTATTCAGCAGCCCAGCAGTGCGTTCTTTAGCCACACTCAAAAATCCACTGGTCTTGACCGCCAGCCCGATAAGGGCCACCTTGATTTCGCTAGCCGATTTAATAAGTAACTCTATTAGATATTTTATCAGCTGAATTAGGTGTTCCACAAACGATTTGACGTTCTCTTCAACTTTGCCCAGCAAATCAGTAAGCGATCTCTTGACGACATCAAACACTCCTGCAGGATATTCCTCCACCTTGGGAGGCCGTTCAACTGGTACGGGGATTTCGGTTACCATCTCCCTTTCTTTTATCTCTGGCAACTCAACTTCTCTGGGTTTGATCAACAAACTGGCGATTCTTCTTGCAAATTCAACAATATACTCTATCAGATATTCAATTGACCGAATTATGTAGTTTGCAAGTAGTTTGATGTTTTCTTTTGTTTTCCCCATCACCCCTATGAGCGAATTAGCAGCATCGCTTAACGAGTCACTAACCTTCTTCAAGAAACTCCTGGATGCTTCAACAGTCCGCTCTTCGGCTCCGCCCAATAGTTCGGTAGTTTTGCTCGTTAATTCGACAGTGGACTCTTTCACTCCACTTGCTAACTGGACGCTGCCTTCTTTGATATCGCCCGACAATCCTCTAATGCCTGTTTTTGTCTTATTCCATAATCTGACAATACAATCTATCAGATACGTGATCAGCCTGCTCAAGTATTCTGCTAACAGCTTGGCATTTACTTCGAGCTTGCCAGTCAGTCTAGCCAGTGCTTCTGCAGCACTATTCGAGAATTCAGCGACCTTGGTTGCTATGATAGGAATACTCTCTCTCACCTTACTCAGGAATCGGTCAATACCTTCTCTGGATTTGCTCGTCAGCTCGGCCGATAGTTCGGCAATCCTTGTAGCCAGTCTGCCTGTATACTCTATTAGATATTTTATCAGCTGGATTACGTATTCCACAAATGATTTGGTGCCTTCCTCAATTTTATATGACAATCCAGTAAACGACCTTGCAATGGTGTCAAATATGCTTGGACGCTCTTCCAATTCAGGAAATAACCCGGGTTCAACGGGTTTGGGTACTTCGACTGCGACCTCTCTTGGCAACTCGACTTCTTCAACTTCTTTGGGTTTGATTAACAAACCGATGATCCTTTTTACAAATTGGGTGACGCATTCAATCAAATATTCGATTAATCGAATTATGTAGTCTGCAAGTAGTTTGACGTTTTCTTTTGCGTTGCTCATCACTCCCATGAACGAGCTGGCGGTCTCACGTAATGAGTCACTAACATTCTTCAAGAAACTCTTGGATACTTCAACGGTCCGCTCTTCGGCTCCGCCCAATAGTTCGGCAATCTTTTTCACCAAATCAACAAATAGTTCTACAGCTTTTGTCGGCAGGTCGCTGATTTTTTGCAACGATAGGATCAGCCGTTCCCCGAACGATTTGATGTCCTCTTTAACCTTATTCGCCGATATGATAAACGACCCAGCGATGCCACTTAACAAGCCGGCAAACAATGCAGATGATATTCTTAACGAGTTCGCCGTTTTACTTGCAGATATAACGATCAATCCGCCGATGCCGCTTAATAACCAGAGAATGCATTCGATTAGGCGTCTTATCAGTTGGGCTAGATAACTCCCCAACAACTTGATGTCCTCTTTGATTCCGCCCAATACCCAAGCGAGCAGTTCATCAATTCTTCTTAACCGATTAATGATTCCACTTATTAATGCGGCAAACAACCGGGCAGTGCCATTCACCAGCCCAGCAATGCCGTTTGCCAGGTACTCAATCAATCTAATCGAACACTCTATCAGGAATTTGGTGCATTCTGTCATTCTGTTTGCCAATCCGACAAACAATCCGATGATGATGCTAAATACGCCAACAGCCCGCTTCTCAGTCTCACTCAACACGCCAGTGGTTTTAGCTGCCATCCCTGCAGTGGACTCCATCACCCTGTCCAGTGCTCCAACAGGTGCAATGTACTCTCTTCCGATTAGATGGGCAGCCAGTCTCGTGAATTCGACCGCCGCAGGGGAATCAGGAGAGTTCAACACGACGGGATTCATATCGGATATGCTTTTTCTGACTTCAGCATCTTCTGGAATGATGGCGATGACGGGCGCATCACAGGTGGACTCTACTTCGTAAACTGAAAGTTCATATCCCTCCCTCATCACGCGGTTCAACACGATGCCCCTGATCGGGATATCCAGTGATTTGGCAAGTTCTATTATCTTGAGGCTGTCTGTAATCGCAGGGAATTCTGGGTTGGTCACGATTAAGATTTCATCACAGGCATCTATGATGGTGGTAGCATCCTCTCCTGCACCCGGAGCAGAGTCAATCAGGACTGTCTCGTATCCTTTTAACTCTTTTAAAACCCGTTTTAAGCCACGTGCATCCATCTCCTCTGCTGCCAGAGATGCTGAAATGAGTCCCATACCACTGGGATGGTCATAAATTGCCTGAGAGCTTGGCACCCTTTTATCCAGCACGTCTTCAAGTGTGTTTGGAAAACGATACATGCCCAGGTGCAATCCAACGTCAGGCGTGGTGAAGTTGGCATCGATCACAAGAACTTTCCTGCCAAACACGGAAGCCAGAGCTGCACCTAAATTCGCCACAGTCGTCGTCTTTCCGACTCCTCCTTTGCCAGATACAACTCCTATGACTCTCATATCATCTCCTTCTTTGTCTCCTGCTACTTTTTATCTCCTGTTTGATCTGGTTTAGCATGTCTATGCGACTACTCCCCCTAAACGTCCCCAATCCACGCCATAGCCTCCCACGTTGCATTTTGGCGATAGCTATTATGGCTATAATTAGTATGATAATCAACCCTAATAATATATACCTCAGGGGTGGCGCCCATGCCGGTTGAACGATTACCGTGGCATCCTTGGTAAGCGTCCTCCCGTCGTAGAGGACTTCAGCTGAGATGGTGTAGGTGCCGGCCTCGATATAGGAAGGCGGGGTTATATAGAACATCAGTGTGCTGGAGCCTCTGGGAGACAGTGTCGTGACGATGTCATCGGGAGTTACCTTCCAGTTAGCCGGCGTTTCGAGCCTTGCAGTTATATCAAATGGGGTTCTATCCAGATTCATCAGGTTGATCGAGACTTTTTCAGTTCGGCCCGGGTATAGGGTGGGGGCGCTTATTTCTGAAATCTTAATCAGATCAGGCGGAGGGGCCTCATAGATGACGTTTATCTGCCTCAACGGCCAGTATACATAGGGAGAGTATTCGTCCAAGATTTTTGGGGTATTGTATGAGATTGACCTGGTTTCATATGGTCCAAGTCCCTCGATAATCCATTTCACAACAGGGTCCGCTTCTAGGACTTCACTGGGAGGCGTGTCAAATCCAAGCAGGTTTACGTGCTGCGCAATTTCTTTGGGAATCTCCTCTACCACTTCAAGTACATCCACATAAGACCCGCCGTTCTTTATTTCTATCGTGATCGTACTGATGGACCGTTCCCTGTCGATTTCCACGACTTTTGTTACAGACGGCTTGGCATATCCAGGGGGATACGGCTTTATCCGCAGGATGAAGAAATTCTCGGCATGGATATTTTCGTTGCTGATGGTGATTACCACTTTATAATCTCCAGGCAGTGCATCTGCAGGTGGATTTATCGCCAGATTCAAAATTTTAGATCCCCGCGGGGACAGAAAAACGGTTTCAGGTGTAGAACTCAGCCAGTCTTTTACAATTCCCGAGATGCTTATCTTGGCCTCGCCGAAATCGGTTTTTGTAGGGTTGGTGACAAAGATGTCCGTTACTACCGCTTCTCCGGGTCTGGCCTCTCTGAGTATGGGATGTCTGGTGAATTTCACCAATGCCTCTGGCAGGGGGATTATGGGAGGTATGACGACCCCCGCCCCAGGAACTCCGGGCGGAGGTGCTGTGGGTGGTTCTGTGGGGGGTGCTGTAATGGGAAACTCTGACGTTTGGTATGTGGACTTGCCATCATAATATATCGTCGCATTTGCCGTGTACGTGCCCGGGGCGGTACTGCCAACATTCCACTCTGTTGTGAACTCCAGAGATCTTTTTACAGCAAGGTCTTTACTTGGAGACGATAGGGTTATGGATTTCACCATATTACCACCAGAATCAGATATGTTAATCACACCCGAAGTATTGAGCTGAACATTTCCCGTGTTTTTCACGGTCACGGTAAACCCTACAGTTTGATACTGGGTGACAGAAGTGGGATTTATCACGAAGTCGGTTATTGTGGCAGAGACATCCTCTACTATCACAAATTCTGTTGGGACGGAGAGATCCCACGCATAAACCTGGGAGATCGGCATAGCGATAAATAGCAAGCTCAGAAAAACGATGGCTACCTTCTTCCACACGGATGCCCTCCTCCCTTTAAGATGTCTCTCCTCTTTACTCATATAAATCATTGCCCCAATTATGTGGGTGTGACTTCTCCTCGATTATTATAATGTCCTTCTCACTCATATTAACCACCCACCGTCTCATTGACTCTGATGGACACGTTATTGCCATACGATCCTGGATACTGGCCAAACGGCGTCGAGAGCCAGAAATAGCAGGATTTGGTCGTTCCTGAAGATATGTTTGTAAAGACGCCAGTCTCTGGATAGGAAGTGCTGAACGTGAAGGGATTAATACCAATCTCAGGTGAATCTGTTAACGAATCATCATCATCCATTGTGAGGTTACTGACCGAGAAATTATACGTGTTGTTGGCAAAGTCATCTCCCTTGAAGAATATGTCGACGTTGACGTTCGTATCGGGTTCTATGGTTATGTTCATCGGGAAGCCGTTCTGCGTGTCAGCCGAATGATTTATGGTACTGTGATTGACGTTGCCAAATTTAATCGGCGTGTATTCGACGGTGACGTTGATTTCCACCGGTATAGTCGTCGTAATGGTAACCGTATCCGTTGCATCAGAATATCCCTGTGAAGTTGCAGTGACGCTTACATTATACACCCCGCCGCTCTCATCAGTCACGTTCAGGGTAACGTTACCAGATACTCCAGCCGCCAGAGTTATCGTGGATTGGTTCAATGCTGCGACAGTAGCGTTGTCTATGTTTTCAATCGTCAGATCAAATGTATCCTCAGCAGTGCCGTTATTCTTGATTGCTATCTCATACGTTGCATTTACGTTCACAGTAGTCTGCTGATCCGGTGGAGCAGTTACTATGACGTCATAAAATCGTACCGTGACGTTTGAATAGCCCGTGGTGCCGTTGACGTAATACGTGGTGTTGTAGAACTCAACCGTGTAGTTGTAGGTTCCCTCCTCAGTTTTAGACAGCGAGAAGTTGGCATATCTCGTGATGGCTGGCTTTGTGTCCACTACGATGCCGTTCTCGATCAAATTGGCAGCTCCGATGAAGTCATCATCGTGCTCGTCAACACATGATGTGTTGATCCAGAATGTGACGCCAGTGGACTTGCCCTGCGTTGGATCGGACAGCATCTCAGCGACCAGGTCCCTCTTCGTGATGTTCACCCAGAACGACGTCGAAGCATTCACCGCATTGGATGAGTTCACGTTCACCGTAACCAACGTCTCATTAGGACTCGGCATGTTAATCGTCTGATTATTCCACTCTGTGACATCCTTGCCTATGCCACCCGGCCAGGACTCGTTGTTGATCCATGATACGGAATAGTTCATGTAAACAGGATTGGTGGCGTCCACATCGCTTACAGTCACATTATGTCTCAGATCGATATCCCTGCCCCAGTCCGCAGAGACGTCTGAGACATTGCCCAGAATTAGCTTTGGACTGGTAACCGTTGTCGCAATCGTGACCGTGTCTGTTGCACTTGGATCGGTCTGTGAGGTCGCAGTGACGTTTACATTATATACTCCAGTTGCATCATTGTCGGTCACGTTCAGGGTCACGTTACCGGTCGCTCCCGCTACCAAGGTAATCGTGGATTGGTTCAATGCTGCGACATCTGCACTACTCGTGTTGACCAATGATAGGTCAAACGTATCTTCCACTGTACCATTATTCTTGATCGCGATTTCATACGTCGCATTCACGCCAAGGGCGGTTGTCTGGTCCGCTGGGTCTGTTAGTATAACCTCATAAACCGCCAGAGTCAGAGATGTGTTGCATTCACAATCAGCCGATGCATTGTAGTACAGGGAAGCGTTATCCGTGATGTTTGCCTTCGGATAGTATGTCCCTGTGGACAATCCGTAGTGTCCCAGTACCAGACGGCGTAACCGCTCGCATTCGTGGTATTCTGACCCAGATAGGTCGTAACCCCGCCACTCACGTTGTAGAATCTGACAGGATAATTTTGTACGTCTAAGGAAGAGTTTGCATCCATAACATGGACTATCAATTCTATCGTGTCTCCTACCGTACGGGTACTGCCATCTGGTGGCGAAGTCCAGCTCACGTTTGAATATCCCCAGACCTCGAACGTCATCACGCCTGTGGCGTTCTCACAATCAGATGTATCATTCGCATAGATCTTCCATCCCTTCACTCCGGGCGTCCAATCCAATGCAGCCGTAACCGTGAAGTTGGACCAATACTCTGTTCCAGATAAAGCAACCGTCGATACATTTACCCAAGAACCGGAGCCGTTATGAGACAGCGTCGCATTCTTCAATGCAAGGTTATCAGTCCATCGTGCAGAGACATTGATGCTCTCGCCTTTGCGTAGACTGTCAACATCCTGGCCCTGGTCATACCACTCGGGTGGAGTCGTATCGCTCAAGGTCACGGACGTATTGCATTCATAATCAGCCGAGATGCTATAGAACAGCGTCGCATTGTCTGTGATGTTCGTCTTCGGATAATAGGTCCCCTCGCTCAATCCAGACGTATCCCAACTCAAGGTTGTATATCCATCCACATCTGTCGTGTTCTCTCCGAGATACTGCGTCATCGTCGAATTATGCCACCAGAACTTCACAGGATAATTCTCAACTGCAGCAGAGGAATTGGCATCCCTGACCAGACATTTCAGCTCCACCGTAGCCCCTGGGGAGTATGTGCCATCATCGGGAGATGTCCAACTCACATTCGAATATCCCCAGAGTTCGAACGTCATTATGTCGGTGGTATTCGAATTTCCAACTGCATCCTTGCCTGTGATGTTCCAGCCCTTGATTCCGGGAGTCCAGTTCAACAACTCTGTGCTGAGTGTAAAGTTGGACCACATCCCGGTGCCGCTCAAGGATATTGTCTTGATGTCCTCCCAGCCATCCGTTGCGTTTGCTGATAAGGTTGCACTGCCTAGGTCAAGGTTATCCGTCCATCTCGCGTAAACCTCCATGCTCTCGCCCTTGTGCAGAGAAGAAAGGTTTTGCCCCTGATCATACCACTCAGGTGCAATTGCGTCCAGTGCCAAATTCACCGACGTATTGCATTCCCAATCGGCCGAGATGCTATAGAACAGCGTCGCATTGTCTGTAATATTTGCCTTTGGATAGTAGGGTCCCTTAGCAAGTCCAGATGTATTCCAGTAACATACAGCATAACCACCCGCAACCGTCACATTTTCTTCCAGATACTCTGTTGTAGTGGTATTATACCACCAGAACTTCACAGGATAATTCTCAATCGCAGCGGATGAATTGGCATCTCTAACCTGACATTTTAACTCAACGATATCCCCCGGCGAATACGTACTTCCCCCGGTCGGAGATGTCCAGCTCACATTTGACCATCCCCCTAACTCAAATGTCATTACATCAGTAGTGTTCTCGTTGCCAGCCGTATCATTAGTCGTGATGTTCCAGCCCTTGATTCCGGGAGTCCAGTTCAACAACTGTGTGGTAAGCGTGAAGTTAGACCATGTGTCAGTTCCACCCAGATAGATGGTCTCGATGTTCTCCCCACCATCTGTCGCATTTGCCGATAGGGTAGCGTTCTTCAAGTCGATGTTGTCCGTCCACCTCGCATAGAGCTTTATGCTCTCGCCTTTGTGCAAACTGTCAACATCCTGTCCCTGGTCATACCATTCTGGGTTCGTGTTATCTACAAAAACTGCATTAACCTCGGTGACGACATTGCTGTTAGTCGCATTGTCGTACATCGTGACCGTCACATTATAGGAGCCGTCTGCTGCCTCGGTATTTACCAGGAAGCTCACGTTAGCAACCTGATCAGTTCCACCGGACGGATAATCGACCGTA
>JAUWQV010000001.1 GCA_030610945.1 Methanocellales archaeon
GTCGTGTTGATTGTCGTGGTCGCATTCAATATGTCGACCGTATAGTTCTTCGGATTCGTCTCGGTGTACGTGAAGTTCACCAAGAGCTCTGCACCGCCTTTACGATACACAGGACTCGCAGCCGTAGGAGTGTCGATTGCGATTGTCGGAGCAACGGCATCACATTCAAAAGTCAGAGGAAGACCGACAGTCGAACTGTTCCAGTTGTTGGCAGAGTCGTTGGCATAGGTTATATCCCATGAATACGTTCCAGAAGAGTCACACACCCAATCATAGTAATACACATCCCCTATGTTCCCCGTGTGGGTATAATTCGTTCCAGCTCCAGAAAGGGAAATATTAAAAATGACAGTATGAACTCCCACATTATCGGTTACGGTTATATTCAGCCTCGCGACCTCTCCCAGTGCCAGCAGCGTATCGTTAATCGCAGGGTCGCTGCCTATCACAGGAGGAGTTGTATCGTTTACGGTCCACCACCATGTCTGCATATTGGTACCATTATCGTTCGTGACGATTGCAGAAACGTTCCAATAACCAACCGCTGCACTGGTGTTTGTATAAGACGCTTCTGTAACGCTCGTATTCGTCCCCGCCTCAGAACCGTTAATCTGCCAGCTGACGTTCACGACTTGATCCACCGTCACATTGAACGTCCTGCTCGCACCCTCGCCATCCGTTGGGTCATAAGTCGGTCCGTATGAGGTTATTGACGGCGGGGAGACTGCCGCAGTTGTGGTGGTCTGGTTTTCCCATATGTAGTTGATGTTGCCCGTTTTATCCACGGTGCGAGTTGATATGTTGTAAGTTGTGTCTGCAGTTAATCCCTCCTTCAACCAATATTCGCCGGTCTCGTTATGGTCAAATGCACCGCCGAAGTATATCATCGTGTGATTGAAGTCAGAATCGCCAGGATTCGTCCATGTCCAGTTAATCCAGGTGTTGCCCGTGACGTTCTGCAGGTTCGTGATTGATGCTGGGGGCGTATTGTCCACATTGACCGTCAGCTGTATCGTATCATTCAGGTTGGTCGCGTTATCATAGGCACTCACATTGAGATAATATGTATCGTCAGGAGCATTCACCTCAACAGAACTGTTAATCCAGTTATCAGTCGCACCATCCTTCGTGAGTATGACAGTGCCAGCACCTATTGCAGAGGCATCCACCGTAGCGTTCTTGATGCCAGAGGTTTCATCGGTTATCGTGGCATTTAACGTAATCGTGGTGCCGTTATTGGCTGCGGTCTGATCCCCGGGATAATCCGTTGGATTGGCGATGACGGATGGCGGAGTATTATCCAGGGTCACAGAGAAGCTGCTGTCTGTAGCCGAGTTTCCCGCCGTATCTTTTGCTGTGACGTCGATCACCATGCCTGTTCCATCAGCTACCGTGTTTCCAACTGTGATTATATAGGTAACCGTATAGTTTCCATCGCCAAGATCCGTCACACTTTCTGTATCAGTTGTATATCCGGAATCCACATTGGAGAAGTTTGCAGTTACCGTATAGCCAGATGCATCCCATCTGGTGGTGAAGTTGATTATGTCTCCATTTCTATAAATCGTGTCAGGGTCATTGGACGTCGTAGATGTGAACACTGGAGCAGTGTTATCCAGTTCCACGGTAAACGAGCTGTCCGTTGCAGAATTGCTGGCACCGTCAGTCGCCTTGACATTGATTACTATTCCTGTTCCGTCCGCTCTCGTGTTTGTAGCATTTATCGTGTACGTTACGGTATAGTTTCCATCCCCATGATCCGTCACACTTTCGGCACCAGTCGTATACTCGGAATCCACATTGGAGAAGTTTGCAGTTACCGTATAGCCAGATGCATCCCATCTGGTGGTGAAGTTGACCTGCTCTCCATCTCTGTAAATCGTATCAGGATCGTTTGATGTCGTTGATACAAATGATGGGGCTACATTATCGATAATTACTGCATCAACCTCGGTGGTTGAATTGCTGTTCGCTGCATCATCATCCATCGTGATGGTTACGTTATAGGCACCATCCGCAGCAGAGGTGTTTATGTTAAAACTCTCATTACACGCGATGTCGGTGCCTCCTGCAAGCGTGCTGTTGGTCGTGGTGTTGATGATTGCGGTAGCGTTCCGAATTTCAACCGTGTAACTCTTCGGACGCACCTCTGTATACGTGAAGTTGACATACAGCAGTTCTCCACTCTTCCGATATGCAGGACTCGCAGCCGTGGGGGTATCGATTGTTATCACTGGCAGAATTGCATCAACCGTCACGGTGCTGTTGGTAGTGGTCGTGTTGAAGTAATGCGTCGTGTTATAGAACCGCACGCCGAAATCATATGTTCCATCCGTTGATTCGCTGTGGGAGAAATTCACGACGTTGTTCGATACTGCCAATGTATCCACAATACTTGATTCCTTCAGCAAATCAGCACTGCCGACATAATTATCATCATGTTCATCGGCCACCGTGGCATTGATGTAGAACGTCTCATCTCCCTTTACCAATTGAGTTGAAGGGCTATCCATGGTTGAGTCTGCAGTCCTCTTGGTGATGTCGAAATAAAACGTATCAGAATCGTTCGTCCCCCCTGCAGTCGTCGTGGTCGAATTGGCCCACACCGACACGTTGCCGTTCGGAGTCCAGACGGTGTGCGTATCGTTGTACCATCCGGTGATCGATATATTGACATCGCCGAAGGGCGTATTGGTAAACTCGGGGTCGGTGAAGTTCATCCAGACTCCGGATGCATTTGCATTCGCCGTCGAAATGCTGAAGTTTGTATTGAAACTCCTGCCCCAGTCCTCTTTAATCAACCAGTTCTGAAGATTGCCAGTTTCCAGAGTTGGAACTAGTGCCTCAGTCACATCAGAATGCTCCACCCAACTAGTGTTGACATTGTTTGCATTTCTTGCTTTGATGGCAAAATTATATGTTGTACCAGCGCTCAGACCAGTATTATTCCAATAGTTCACTGTGATCCAACCAGAATTCTGCCCCGTATCATTGTTCTGTGCCCAGAACTCTGTTCCAGCCGGATTTCCATTTACATTCCAAGTGATATTGATATGATCTATGCTTTTTGAAACTGTTGAGGGACTTGTTGGCGGTGCAGCCCTAGTATAATTGTTGGCATAGACAGAAGAAGAGTTTCCATTTGCATTGTATGCAGTGAGATTATAGTAATACGTAGCATTTGGATTCAGGCCAGTATCATTATAGTGGCCAGTCGATCCTGTACCAGCTAACGCACCAACCGTTGCAATGGAATCCCCCCATGTGGAGTTGTCAGTGCTCCTCCAAATATAGAATCCATCCTCATCATCTGCATTGTCTGTCCATGTAAGATTCAGTCCCTGATAGTCATCAATCGATGGCGGTATGTTCACCTGGAAGTCTGATGGTGCTGTGGGAGGAAGAGGAGGAGTATAAGTAACTGTAATCCAAACATAATCAAAGGACACGGGATCTGGTCCGGCACCATCATTGCTTGTGAACTCAACGTCCAAAGTTGATATTTTATCAAGTGTATCTACACCCTGTGCATAGAGGTCGTAAGTTGCAAAATAGTCTACTTGACCTTCTATGGGTACGATACCTGTGCTCGCCAATGTGCCACCATGTAAGGCCCATTGAACTGGATTTGTACCTGTATATCCAGCATCGACTGAGTACTGCACTTTTAGTACGGCAGCACTGACCGGACCACTCATTCCAGACGTCTCAAAGCCATCGATGAACATAATGGCATTTTTAGTAACCGAATACCAGCCATCATTCAGAGTAACAGCTGTTGGTGAGGCTCCAGATGCATCATCTGCCTGCAAATCTGCTAGAGCATCTCCAGTGTTGTCTAAAGCACCTATTGCGTTAGCTATTGCATCGTCTGTCACCTGATTCTTAGCATAAGCGACATTTCCAAACCTGAACTCTAAAATATGCTCGCCAGCGGTTTTGACTTTGAAAACAGCCTTGCCTTCTCGATAATGCCAGTCGGCAGATATTTTGTCGCCAACTATTGTCGCAGGAACCTCTTTCCAGACATCTCCATCTTTTCGATAGAGGCCGACAAAATCAACCTCTTCTGGGAAGGAATGGTCATTGATTTCCAGGGTGCCGGAGCCCGTCGTGTTAAAATAAATCGTCCAGTTTCCGCCGAGAGTGGGATATGACTGCGGGTTCAGGATTGTGATGCTCTGTTCTATCGTTTCATTTTCTGTGGTTTCCGTAGAGCTGGTCGCAATTCCATAAGAAAGCAGGGGACAAAAAACCAACACCAGCACTACCAACCCAACAACCAACTTCCCGCTTCTTCCCCGCGCCCCCTTCTTCATCATACTCCATCTCACCATTAATCACGTTTTTATCACGTCATCATATCGTGTCTATGGTGTGTATGGGTGTGCATGATATTGTATGTAGCGCCGTAATAATGTCGTAATATAGTGCGCTCTCCGATGCCCTATACGGTGCCATATATCCATGTGGCATAAGCTCAAAAAATGCTTTGCCCCCTCCCCCCTTTCGATCTCTTCTTATTTCTTATAATTATAGTAATTATTGTCTTATAGTGGTATATTAGTGTTTCCTCTTCGGCTTGAGCGCAATGCGAACTGATGCACAATTGTGATTTTCGAGTTGTAATTTTTAGACTTTAAACGTTTTCTGATGGGTTGCTCATGGTAGAAATGCTGAGAAATTGTTTAACCAAGTGTTTACAAAAATAAACATGCCTATCTGCTTAGTACATCGAGAAACTCTTTTGGATTGACGATTCTGACATCTTCTACTAAGCGTAAGTCCAGCAAGTCTTTGTCTCCACTGACGACGAAATCTGCATTTCCATTCAGTGCGCAGTCGGTTATTATTTTGTCCTTTTCGTCTCTAATCTTGATTTTAAAATTTTCATTTATATCTATGATTTCAGATGCACCATAAACCACTTTTAGCAGACCTTTGATCTCTTCTTCATCTAAATTAAATTTATCCAAACGCAGGACTCTTTCTACTTCATCCAAGATATCCGTCGATGTTATTGCCTTGATCTCACCGTCTAATGCCACCAGTAAAATCCTGTGAGGATTGCCTTTCCAGAGCAACGCAGAAACCCACACATTGGTATCAAGGACCGCTCTTGGAACCATGCCGTACTTCCTCACTTGCTCTCATGATATCCTCCTCTGTAATCCCCAGGTCCTTGATCTTCTTGTTTACCCTTTTGAACAGTTCTAAGAACTCCTTTTCCAGATTGGGTCGTCGTATTTTTTTCAGCATTATCGTGTCCTTTTCTCCGTAAACTAACAAGACGTCCCCAGTATCCAGACCAGCAGCTTGCCTGATATCATAGGGTATCACTACCTGCCCTTTACTCGAGACCTTTGTCGTCTTGACTTCCATGAACATCACCGTAGTAAGATGTTCTTACTAAGATATAAATACTTCTCCCCTACTCTTTCACCCATCATTAGAAATGCTGTGGAATGCAAAACAGGGGTTATCTATTTATGTATGCAATTTATTAAAATATATACAGTGAAAAGATATGCCTGCTACTGTATCTGTGCGATTGGACGATGAAATGATAAAGGATATCGAGCTATTAAAGGAAGAGTCTCAGGTGGACAGGTCCGAGCTAGTGAGAAGACTGTTGGACAGGGCATTAAAGCAAGCCAAGATTGAAAAGGCCATAGAATTGCTCAGGAAGCATAAAATCTCAATTGGAAAAGCCTCGGAGTTAGCCGAGATGACTTTGTATGAAATGATCGAGCTGTGCAGGACACATGACATACACATCGGGTACTCTCTAGGGGATCTAAAAAAGGACTTGGATCGATTTCCGATCAAATAAGGTGTCTTAGTTGAAAGTAATATCAAATTCTACCCCGCTCATTTATCTGGCCAAGATAAATCATTTAGACTTGTTAGGAAAAGTTTATGATCAAATCTACATTCCTACCTCTGTTTATGAAGAGGTTGTCCTGCGAGGTCTGGAAAAGAAATTTTTGGATGCCGGCATCATCAAGAATGCTGTTGAGAGGGGGACCATTGAAGTTAAAGAGTTGACCTCCGAACAAAAGGCTGAAGCAGAGAGATTAACCCAATTTGCAAATATAGGTGGAGGAGAAGCTGAAGCCATAGTGCTGGCAAAACATCTTAACATCGAATTGATGATGGATGATGTGGTTGCCCAGGGCGTTGCCAGAACTTTAGGATTAGATGCATACTGGACAATCAGTTTTGTGATCAGACTGGTCAGCAAAAAGTTAATTTCTCGAAAAGAGGCCAGAAAAGTGATTGAAGATTTGGTGAGCAGCGGATACAGGATAAGCGAAGAAGTGCTCATTGAAATACTAAAAATGTTGAGTTAAAAATGCTCCCCCCATAAACCAACATTGTCGTTTTTAGGCATTAAACGTCTTCTGATTGGTTTATTCCAACTTTTCATATCTTTCAATCTCTCTGATCGCCTTCCTAACAAGGTCATGGGTGATAAATAAAGAACTCGCTGCCTCCAGTTCTTCTATTTTTTTCTCAACGTTTTTCCTCGTTAGTAGCCCCTCCCTGAACGCCCTCAAAAGGATACCTACTGAACCATGAGGCTCTAAATTGAACTGCTTGGCTACAAGTCTGGCATCTAAATCATCGGTGAAAAACAGTTTTATCCCACTATGCTCAGCTAAGGCAATGGCGGCACTCTCTCCCAAATCTATGCCATATTTTCTAATCAACATGGCTGCCCTGTTCTTTTCTTTTTTCGTAAGCCTTTGGGTTTTTACTTGGAAGACTATTTCTATATTCTGAACTTCACTTTCCACTTCCAGAGGTATGACCACATCAAAAAGCTTCAGGACATCTAAGCATCCGATCTCATTCAAATGGATTATTGGACCAGCATCAGAAGCCGCCTTAGTCCTTGCCATACAAGCCCCATCTAATATCCTCTTCTATGGCTTCTTCTAGGATTTCCAACTTCTTCTTTTCAATTAACTCGCGAACGGCAGCTCTTATGGCTTCACTTCTACTGGAATACCAGCCGTCCCCGCCCAGTTCATCCAATCCTAAAACCAACTTATGCGTTAGTTTGGTGGGAATTGCCTCCATGATTATCTCCTCATAGTTTATACTATAGTATACAATATTTAAACTTTTTGTCTCTCTAAATCCTTTTTTTACATTTATTCTGTTGCAGTTCGGAGAACTGCGAGATGCACCAGATGGAACATCTGGTGAGTCGTAATCTCTTTGAGAAGTTCGATTAAATTTTCAAAGACAAGTTAGCCCCCTATAGGGCTTCTTCTACATCCCTTTTCTTATATTTCTCTTATGTTTCTCTTATGTCTGGGTCCAGATAGGTAGATTGGCTTACCAAAAGTATCTTGGTTTTGTTCTTGGGCATTTCTGCTTAAGTTAGCAACACCGAAGACCTCTACAAATATTTAAATAGTCACTTAACGATGTGGAACATTGGTGGTGGCATGGAGAATCGCATTGAGATTAACCCAAGGGTTATGGCAGGGAAACCTGTGATAAAAGGTACGAGGATTCCCATTTACCTTATTTTAGATTTGCTTGCAGCAGGGTATAAGAGCAAGGATATCATCAAAGAATACCCCGGTCTAAAAGAGAAGGACATTGTAGCTGCCATAGAATATGCCTCAGGCATCCTCAAAAGGGAAGAGGTTGTAGAAGTAGAGGCATGAGTCCATGAGAATACTAGCTGATGAGAATATTCCTCTCAGCGTAGTAAAAGCTCTTAGAGAGAAAGGATACGACATAGTAACCCTCTATGATCTGGGGAAGAAGGGGATAACGGATGAGAAGGTGTCATTGATGTAGCAGAGAAGGAAGACAGAATCATACTGACGTTGGATTTAGATTTTGGGCACATATACTATTTTACAAAGAGAGGCTTAGTAAATATCATAGTAGTGAGATCCAAGATGCCCACGCCAGAAAATATAACAAAACTCCTGCTAAACTTCTTTAAATCAAAGATTGAATCAAAAGGTCTTATAATCTTATCAGAAAAGAAGGTCAGAGTTCTTCGGTGACAATCGGTATACAACGTGAAACTTCCTTCAGCTAACACCACTCCCTATTCCTTCCGCCTATAATATTTTAAGTTATGAGATACAAAAGTCCCCTTAACATGACTCTAAGAGGGTGCGCATCCGCCTGTGGCGCAGGCACGATCATAAACGCCATCGCAACGTGGAAGGGCTCAGCCTTCGCCATTGACTTACGAACCACTGCCGAGGTCGAGTTGGGCGAGGATATGAAGGGTATCCAGGGGGAGATCGAGGGGGGTGGCGACACCACGTTAATAGAGCGCTGCGTGGAGTTGGTATTGAAGAAATTCGATTATGCAGGCGGTGCGCACGTTAGAACCAGCAGCAAGATACCCATTGCCAGAGGGTTGAAAAGCAGTTCTGCGGCGGCAAATGCAGCGGTACTGGCAACGCTGAGTGCGCTGGGCAAGAAAATGGAGCCGCTGGAAGCGGTGCGCATGGGAGTGCAAGCCGCCATCGATGCAAAGGTGACGATTACAGGCGCCTTCGACGATGCTGCAGCATCCTTCCTGGGCGGCATCGTGGTGACGGACAACAAGACCATGCAGCTCGTGAAGAGGGTTGAAAAGGACGAGGATGTGCTGATTTTAGTGCCGGAGAAAAAGGTGTTCACTGCAGAGACAAACGTGGAAAAGATGAAACTAATCGCTCCATGGGTGGAGTTAGCATATGACCTGGCGCTGGAAGGCAAGTTTGAAAAGGCGATGACATCAAATGGCATTCTGTATTGTACCGCTCTTGGATTTGACCCATATATCATCATCAAGGCATTGGAGGCGGGTGCAAGCGGAGCCAGCCTATCTGGAACCGGTCCGGCGTTTTGTGCCCTGGTGAAAAAGAATAGAATAAGCGCTGTGGAAGAAGCATGGAGCGATTTCAACGGAAAAATCATTAGGACGAAAATCAATAATGAAGGTGCGAGGGTGGAAAGATGTCGTTAAAGGAAGTTCGGGAGCAAATCCAGAAAATCGATGACCAGATTATAGAACTCATAGCTCAACGAATCAACCTGGCAGATGATGTGCTGGAAGAAAAGAAAAAGGAAGGCAAGGACATCGACGATGAAGAGCAGAAGGAAATCGTGCTCAACAGGATAGTGGAGGCGGCAACAGAGCACAATCTGGATGCCGGCGCAGTAAAGAGAATCTATGAAATACTCATAGATATGAACGTCGAGCGCCAGCGCGAACTGAGCGGAAAAGGGGAATTGCAGCCATAATACAAAACCAAAGTTTAATAACGTTATCGGCGTTTCGTTGGCTAACCAAGGCGTGAACCATGAATGTAAAACTCAACAAAATTCAAGAGGGTTTCAAAGAGGGCAGAGTTTTATACATATGGAAAGGAGGAGAGAAAGATGAGATGCGTCATTTGCAGCAGCCCTGACATTGAAGAACGGGAAGTGGAAGAAGAAATTAGAATTGGAAACGACATCGTTGTAGTTCCTGTCAAAACTAAGGTATGTGCTGGGTGTGGCGAAAGATATTACGATAGAAAGACGATGACGCTGTTGGAAGAAATCGAGGATAAGTTAGAAAAGAAGAGTATAAACCTCCGGGTCGTAGGTAAAGTTTTGAAGTGCCAGATATAACTCTAGATGTGTGAACGTAGTTTTTTATCGTATTTTGCCGTCGATTCGTTTCAACAAATTAAGCAACATATTTAAGTGTAATGAAAAGTAATGATTTGTAATGTGGTGGAAATGGGCAACGTCCAGGTAAGAATATCCAATGAGATGTTAGGCGAGATAGACAGGCTGAGCAGGATGCTCGAAAGCTCAAGATCAGAAGTGATCAGAAAAGCCCTTGATGACGGCATAAGTCACATAAAAATGGAGACGACTCTGAGAGACTACATAGATAACAAGATAACGTTGTGCAAAGCGGCTGTACTGGCTGGAACGTCCGTCATGGAGTTTGCAGAGTATGCCGCAGAAAGGGGCATCCCATTCATGAGATATGGGGCAGAGGAAGCTGAAGAGGATCTGTTAAGGTTGAGGAAACGGCATGAAAGTGCTGATTGACGCTTCTTCACTGATAGCGTTAGCAAAGACAGGATCGCTCGACCTCATCAGGGACGCTTTCAGCAGAGTTTTTATAACAAAAGAAATCGAGAAAGAGGTTACATCTGGCACTTCAGCTGACGCTACAGTCCTGAAGGAAAAAATCAAAGGCTGGATTGAGGTCGTCGAATCTCCCCTTTCCAAGGAATATTACACGAAACTAAAAGGACTGGACGAGGGAGAATGCAGCATCCTTGGGCATGCAAAGGAAAATAAAGACGTTTTACTTGTATTAGATGAGGTAGAGGCCAGAGCGGTCGCAGAGGCAGAAGGCTTCGCTTACACCGGAACTCTTGGATTGGTCGTCTATGCCTGTGAAAAACATATAATATCAAAAGCCAGGGCGATAGAAATAATCAAGAAGCTATCCAGAAGTGAGTTCAGAATGACCACTGAGCTATATGACTGGGCTTTGACCAAGATAGAAGACATCAAGAAGTGATGTGGACTATGGAACAAACGTATTGATTATCGTATTTTCCCGCCAATCCCTTTCAACAGTTCTTCAACCGCGCCCTGCACGTCTTTGGGTTTTTTGTCGCCCAGAATGACAACCCTGAGCGTGATGCTGAGATGTCCTTCCTTGAGCTTGAATGTGTCTATCACTTCTGCTGATATGATGCCGTCCACGTCTTTGACGATTTGAGCAATGATATTTGGCTTGACAGTCTCCGCTAAGACGACGGATATATCCCGTTTATGGCGCCGCAGATTCTCAATCTTCCACTGCTTTAACTCATCCGGGGTTAGAAGCTTAACATTCTCCAGTTTCAGTTTTGTAACCTTTCCATTTCTCTCCAGCGCGACGGTCTGAGGTGTGACCTTTCTGATAGCGCCAATGTGCACAACGCCGGAGTAGATATGCTGCAATGCCCTCTCCTCACCAATCGAGTGCATCAGCTCCTCTATCTCTGCTATCTTCGCATTCACGAGTTTATCCGACCGCCTGAGCGCCGCCTCGGTGTCGCCGAAGTGAGTTGCAGCCTTTCTCATCGAGCGGACGAATCCATCCGTATCTCCCTTCTTAACAAACTCCGAGAGCGTCTTGCACTGGTCGATGAACGTGTCGCGCACCTTTTCCACCTCTGGATTGGTCTGAATCGTCGCATACAGGTGCGGATTCTGCGCCAGGATTCTGCCCACAAAATCAATCATGATCTCGTAGACAGGGCTCATAAATCTCCGCGATTTACCCACCTTGAAGTCTAATGCAGCCAAAGTTGCACCTGTTGAGATGTATGCAAAGTGCGTCAACCCCTGGACGACTGCTGTTATCCTGTCATGCTCCTCTGCAGAAAGAATTTCCACGTGCGCACCATTGTCCTCCAAGAGCGTTCTTATCCTTGGCAACCATTTCTCAGTTCGCCCTTCCACAGGCACCAGAATCACGGTCTGCCCCTTCACATCTGGCACTGTATGGCCAAACATGGGATGCATTCCAATTACTTCAACACCATCCGGTGCCTTTTTCATCGCCTCCATAGGGCCTTTCTTGACTGATGTTACATCTGTGAGCAGGCTGCCTGGCCTCATCTTTGGCGCTATCCTGGATATCACATCCTCTGTCTCATCGATTGGAACCGAAACCAGCACGATGTCAAAGTTTCCTACATCACGTACATCGCCCACAGAAACTCCCAGTTCGTCAGCTATCTCAGGCGTATGGGGGTCAATATCTGCGATGGCAACATCCAGGTCCTGCCTTTTTAGAAATCGCGCGAGCCATCTCCCCATCTCGCCGGCACCACCGATGATTAACGTTTTAGTGCGCATCTCACAGCATCCTCCATTACCTTTACCGGCGCTTCTTGCCCAGTCCAGATTTTAAACGACTCTGCACCCTGCTGGACGAGCATGTTGACTCCGTCTATCGCTAAAGCGCCTGCCCTCCTGCCTTCTTTCAGCAGCCTCGTCTCGATGGGATTGTACACGATGTCGAACACGACCATGCCAGGGCGCATCATGTCAGCCGTGACCAGTGTTTTATCCATGTCTGGGTGCATCCCTACTGACGTTGTATTGATTAATATGTCAACCTTCTTAACCAAGGTGGCAAGGTCATCCATATCGGTACCTATGGCATCACCTACCCTTCTCACGTCTTGCGCAAGCTTGACTGCCCGTGATGCCGTTCTGTTGGCGATGATGAGACCCGCGCCATCATGCGCGAGTTGAAATGCTATCGCCCGCGCAGCGCCGCCAGCACCCATAAGCAGAACTCGTTTGCCCTTCACGTTAATATCGTGCTCTTCCAATGCACGTTTGGCGCCAATGCCATCGGTGTTGTAGCCGTTGATGCCATTCTTGAAATCAATGGTATTGACTGCGCCTATCTCCTTCACAAGGGGGTCGGCATTCACAATCTCTAAAGCCCCCTCTTTAAGAGGTATTGTTACATTCAACCCGCCAAAACCGAGCGCTTTCGCTCCCAGGATGGCATCCGCTACGTCTTCCAGGGTGACCCTGAAAGCATGGTATGCACAATCCATCCCCAGATGCCTGAACGCTGCATTATGCATGACCGGCGACAGACTGTGCTCTATGGGGTTTCCGATTACACCATATATCATCTTCACGCAACTCACCGCCTTGTCAGTATATCCAGTGCACTCCTTAATTCGCCTACGGACAACTGTCCTGGCGCCTTGATCTTGCCAGCATGACCATATGTCAGCGCAGAGCCGTATAGCGGCGCAATAACCCTTGAGTGCGCCCCAATATCGCCCATTGCAATCGTGCACAGGGGCTTTTGCGCCTTTAATGTGACCTCCAGCAATTGAACCACATCGTCGAGTGATTTTGCCATGACCGCTAATTTCGGTAAATCACCTGCGTTGCGCGCCTCTTCTAACACGCGCATCATCTGCTCCTTGGGTAGCGTCTTGTCAAAATCATGATAGGAGATTATCGATGGTATCCCCTGCTTTTTTGCCTTCCCTACCACGACATCTCTTCCTGCAGCCCTCAGCTCAATGTCCACTGCATCAGAGTGTTCCATCACAGATGCCAGCATCGAAATCCTCTCGTCTTCTGAACCGGTAAATGAGCCGCCCTCTTTCGACCAGCGATTGGTTGCGATGATTGGCAGCGATGAAGATATCTTGACATCTTTAAAGAACTGTTTTACATCTTTTGCTTTCTCGAGTAAGTCCAGCCGTACCTCCAGTAAATCGGCCCCCGCTTTTTCCGCATTGATAACTTCATCGATAGTGCTGACCACTCCCACTATCCTTGGTACCGAAAGACTTATATTGCCTATCTTCATGGCTGCCCCCTACTTCTCAACAATCGTCTCTTCTACCTTCATGCCAAAATGTCTGCCGCCCTCTTCGTAGTGCACTACTACTTCATCGCCTGGCTTGAGCGCAGTTACTGCTTTTGGCGTTCCATCCTTGGACACGAGTTTAATCGTCTCGGCATTCTGGAGGATCGTTTTTATCTTGTCTCCTTTTATTTCAGCTTCGACGAGCATGAGCGGCCTTCGCTCAATCTTTACTCGCCCTATTATTGCTTTTCTCGACGTGCCTTTGGCACCTACGATTAGCACTTCGTCTCCGGCACCCAACTCGGAGAGGTACCTGGTTTTATCGCCAACCCTGACATACGCATGAACCGCTCCAGCATTCACCCTGAATGGGCGGGACGCTACATACGGGCTTTCTTCCGTCTCCGCGTGTACAAGGAATAGCCCATTGGACTGCGAGCCGACCAGCATGCCCTCCCCTTTAGACAAAAGCGAGCACGTATCTACACATACTCTGTCGCCCATTCCAACTGGCTTAATTAAAGTGATTTTTGCTGGGTCCAGGGTTATGCCCTTCGTCCCTACATCCTCGATGATGTTTGCCACTTTTTTTATCTCCGATGCATCAGCATCCAGAAGTACACCATCAGCGCCGTGCTCCAGTGTCTCGAGGGCAACCTTTGCCTCTGCAGCACTTTTAACTCCAGCGATTATGTCCACATCGTGCTCCTGAAGCGCTGCGATTAGGTTCTCCAAGGGAATTACTTTCCAGTCGGTGCCTATGACCACCAAATGGTCGCAGATTTTCCCTAACATAGTTGCGAATTCCTCGTATTTTTTTCCTTTGATTACAACGTACGCTGCGGTCTCTTTTCCGCCTTTAGACAAACGCCTGAGTCTATTCAAATCCATGGAATCATTAAAATCGGAGGGCAGCGCCTTTGTTCCATCACCTTCACTACCTATTCCTATCACGACGATGTCTGCATCACTTCTTTCGCCCTTGAGAGGCGCTGCTACCCTGATGCTGCCTAATTCCCGCACCTTCTCCGCGTCTTCCTCGTTCACGAACACGACGTCAGCGCCAGATTCCAGAGCGGTAGTGATCCTCGATTTCCTGCCTTCCCAGGCCCCTTCGTCGGCTTTGATCCACAGGGATTTCTCTTTCATTTGAGCTCCTCCAGCGCATCCTCTACAGATGCGCCTTCATGGACTATTTTACTTATTGCTCTTGTCATCTTTATCGGATTGGCATGTTGGAATATATTTCTACCAATGGCCACGCCCCTCGCACCTGCATCTATTGCTCCTCTGACCATTTCGAGAGTGTCTCTGTCCGTTTTCGTCTTGGGGCCACCCGCTATCACTATGGGCACAGGACATCCTTGAACGACTTGTTTGAAGGAGTCCAAGTCGCCTGTATAGTTGGTCTTTATTACGTCAGCGCCGAGTTCTGCTCCTGCCCGTGCAACATGCGCTACTACTTCTGCGTCGAACTGATCCTTGATGTTCTTTCCTCTGGGGTACATCATCGCCAGTAACGGCATCCCCCAGCTGTCGCAACTTTTTGCTACATTTCCCAGTTTCTGCAGTTGTTCCGCTTCCGTCTCGGAGCCAATGTTGATGTGCACGCTGACAGCGTCTGCACCTATCTGTATTGCCTCTTCTACAGTGCAAACTTGCACCTTGTTATTCGGGTCTGGACCAAGGGACGTCGAGGCACTCATGTGTATAATCAAGCCTATGTCCCTACCGTATCCCCTGTGGCCATGGGCAACCATTCCCTTTTGCATCAGGACGGCGTTCGCGCCACCTTCTGCCACCTTGTCCACGGTTTCCGCAAGATTTGTCAACCCCTTGACAGGGCCTATGGAGATACCGTGGTCTAATGGGATAATCAATGTGTTCCCACTCTTCCTCTCCGTTATCCTTTCTATTCGTACGCTTTTTCCAATTTTAGACATTACATCATCTCCGGTCTATTATGCTACTATGTCACATAGTAGCACGATAAATACATTTAAACCTATCGGTTCAGCGTGGCTGACTTGAGCGTTGCCGCCAAACTCTCCAGGCTCTTCAGCATCCCTGGCTCATTTTTCGCGATGATATTTACAAAAGCAGAGCCAACGATCACACCATCTGCGCCCGCCTTCAAGATCTCCCTAACGTGCTCTGGCTTGGATATGCCGAATCCAACCGCCTTGGGAATGGGTGCCTTTATGCGTTTCAATAATCTCTCTGTTGAATCTGCTACATCCTCTCTCACACCGGTCACACCGAGCCGCGATACGATATATAAAAAGCCAGATGCCTTGTCCAGGATCATGTTCATCCTCTCTTCTGTTGTGGTGGGCGCCACAATGAAAATCAGGTCTACTCCAGCATCTCTGCAGCATTGGTGCAGTTCTTCAGACTCTTCCACTGGCAAATCAGGCACGATGATACCGGAGATGCCGGCAGATTTACAGTCTGATACAAACCGTTTGATGCCCCTCCGAAAGATGAGGTTATAATATGTCATCACAATCAGTGGGACGTTGACGTCCATAGAGCCCGCATGCCTGAAGAATTTATCCGGGTTCATCCCTGATGTCAGCGCCCTATCTATTGCCGCCTGAATTGTAGCGCCATCTGCTACGGGGTCCGAAAACGGCAGCCCCAATTCAATCATGTCCACGCCGCCCTTGACCAACGCATCCACGATTTCAACGGTTTTCTCTGCCGTGGGGTCTCCTGCGCAGATATATGCAATGAGCACTCCCTCTTTTTTCCCGCGTAATGCATCAAACGTTTCCTTTATCCTCATTTTAACCCTGCCACCGTCTCGACATCCTTGTCTCCCCTGCCCGAGAGGTTGATGACCACCAGATCTCCAACGTCATCCTTTTGAGTATATGCAATGGCATGTGCGCTCTCGAGGGCAGGAACAATTCCTTCCAATCGGCTCAGCACGTGAAACGCATCTAATGCATCCTCATCACTGATGTTCCTCGCCTTCACCCGGCCCGTATCGACGAGACGCGCCAGCTCGGGACCCACGCCGGAGTAATCCAGTCCAGGAGCAATAGAGTGCGACTCCAAGATTTGTCCATACTCATTTTGCAGAATTTTCGTGCGTGCACCATGCAGGACGCCTTCCTCGCCGGCGCACAGCGAGGCGGAATGATAGGCCACTTTTTCTGTTTTCTTCAGCCCTTCGCCACCTGCTTCCACAGCGAATAAATCAACATCGTCGTTAAGAAATGGATAAAATATACCCATTGCATTGCTGCCGCCGCCAGCGCATGCCACAATGGAGTCTGGCAACCTGCCTTCTTTTCCAAGAATTTGCTCCCGCGTTTCTTGCCCGATGACGGTCTGGAAATCCCTGACAATCGTTGGGTATGGATGGGGGCCCACGATTGAACCTATGAGATAATAGGTATCGCCGACATTTGCCACCCAGTCCCTGAGCGCCTCGTTGATGGCATCCTTCAGCGTCTGTGAACCGGAGCTCACAGGTATGACCTCTGCGCCAAGCAGTTTCATCCTGAATACATTCATCTTCTGGCGCTCCATATCCTTTGTACCCATGTATACGACTGTTTTCAATCCCAGGACAGCACCTGCCATTGCAGTAGCCGTGCCATGCTGCCCGGCGCCGGTTTCTGCGATGATGCGCTCCTTCCCCATGTACTTAGCCAGCAATGCCTGCCCTATTGTATTATTTAATTTGTGAGCACCTCCATGCACGAGGTCTTCGCGCTTCAGATAGACTTTTTTGTTGAGGTGTTTACTCAGCCGTTTGGCATGATACAGTGGAGTTGGGCGCCCCCCAAAATCCTCTAAGTAATGGCGCAACTCTGCCACGAACTTGGCATCATTCTTATGCTGCTCGTATGCCCCTGCAAGCTCTTCCAGTGCAGGCATTAAAACCTCAGGGGCAAACTGCCCCCCATATCTCCCAAATTTCTTCATCATCCCACCTGGAACGCATTAACAATCTCTTTGGCCTTGTTAATATCCTGCATAATCGCCGTGCCCACCAGTATGCCATCCACGCCGGCTTCTATCATCCTTCTGGCATCCTCTGCGCTACAAATTCCGCTCTCGCTGATTATGAAGCATGCAGGGTCAGCCTCTTTAATGCAGGGCACCAGTTTCTCGGTTACAGACAAATCAATATCCAGTGTATCTAAATCTCTGTTATTGATTCCTATGATTCTCGCAGAGGTATTCAAAGCGGAGCGTATTTCCTCTTCCGAATGGACTTCCACGATGGGTTCGAAACCGTAGAATTGCGCCTTTGTCACAAAATAGTCCAGTTCGTCTCCCAGTAGCCTTGCAATAAGCAGAATCAGGTCAGACTCAACCTCTTGCAGTTGCCGCTCATCGATGATAACGTCCTTGCGCAGCACCGGTATGTCAACAGCGTTTCTCACTGCCGTTAGAGTCTCGATGCTGCCGCCAAAGAACTTGGGTTCAGTCAATACCGAGAGCGCGACAGCATCTTCAGCCAGCGTTTTCGCAATGCGCACCGCATCCTCCTGTGAAATATCCTTGATTCTGCCATGAGAGGGAGATGCAGGCTTGATTTCTGCAATAAGGGAGATTTTTTCCTCTTCCCACTTTGTCCTCATTCTGCTTATGATGTCTCTTCTCTCAATCGTAAATGACCTGGGTTTTACGTCTTTAATCCTCTTTTTCGTTTCTGCTACAATATCGTCAATCAACACACTCCCTCCAGGAAGTTTTGAACAATCTTTTTTCCAACAGGCGTCAGCACGCTCTCCGGATGAAACTGTACGCCTTCAATGGGGTATTTGACGTGGCGCACACCCATTATTATGCCATCCTCGTCAACAGCCGTTACTTTAAGGTCACTTGGCAACTCCACGACAGCTAAAGAGTGATATCGCCCTCCAATTAGTGGATTCTCTACCCCTGTATATATTGTCTTGCCATCATGCACGATTTTAGATGTTTTGCCGTGTACCGGGCCAGATGGGGAATGTGCAATTCTTCCGCCGAATGCGACGCATATTGCCTGGTAGCCAAGACAAACGCCTAACATCGGCGTCTCTTTAAACTCCCTGACAATCTCTAAACATGAGCCGATATCTTTTTGATTATAAGGATTGCCTGGTCCCGGCGAGATAATGATGGCGTCTGGTTTAATTCGCTTCAACTCTTCAACGGAAATCGTATTCGGCACGACGAACACATCCGGTTCGGTTACTGCCACATAATCTACCAGATTGTACACGAATGAATCCCTGTTGTCGATGAACAGCGTCTTCATGCTTCCTCCAGCGTTTCAATCGTTCTGAGCATTGCGCCCATCTTCTTTTCTGACTCATAGTACTCATTCTCAGGGACCGAATCCGCAACGATTCCAGCACCTGCCTGGATACTGAGCTTATTTGCCTCCTTCACGATGGTCCTGATGGTGATTGCAAAGTCGGCATCCCCATTAAACGAGAAATAACCGAGCCCTCCTGCATAGATGCCTCTTGCCCCCTTCTCAAATTCATCGATGATTTCCATTGCCCTGCTCTTCGGCGCCCCAGAAACGGTCCCAGCAGGAAAGATGGCACGAACTGCATCGAACATGCTGCATTCATCCTTCAGAATTCCTGTCACCGTGCTCTCAAGGTGCTGGACATGCGAGTACTTCAGCACCGACATGTAGTCATCAACGACAACACTCCCCGGCTTCGACACCTTCGCAACGTCATTTCTTCCCAGATCCACCAGCATGACATGCTCGGCAACCTCCTTGGGGTCGTGTTTCATCTCTTCTGCCAGCCTTTCATCTTCCTCCTTGGTAGCGCCCCTCCCACGCGTGCCAGCGATAGGATTTGTGATGACCTTTCTGCCGTGAACGGTCACCAGCGTCTCCGGGCTGGCACCGATGATGGCATCATCTCCAAATCGAATGCAGTACATATATGGAGAAGGGTTCACCTCCCGCAATCTCTTGTAAATCTGCAGTGCATCGCCCACATAGTCAAACTCATACCGCCTGGAAAGGACTACCTGAAATATGTCACCATCATAGATATGCTCCTTTGCCTTCCTGACCATCTCCTCGTATTCGCCCTTGCTCGTGTTTGAGTAGGAGGCGCCAACCGAAATCTTGGATATATGTGCAGGTTTAGAGTTTATTTGTGCCTCTATTCGCTTTATGTTCTCCACTGCACCAGCATACGCCTCTTCCGGGGCAATATCCGGTGTTATCAGCACGTTGAATATTATGTACGTTTTATCCTCCAGATGGTCAAATAGGATTGTTGAAGGAGAGAACATGAATTTGAAATCGTCCTTCTTCTCATGCCTGCTCTTTATACCAGCCCACTCGAGCGCTGCACCATAGGATATGTATCCGATTAAACCGCCCATGAATACATGCCTGTCAAAATGGATACTCGGCCGGTATTCGATGCTCTCAAAAAGGGATGATAGTGCGTTGAATGCGTCCGTACGCTTAAGATATGGCTTGGCTATTGTGGACAGTTGCCTGCCTGCATCGTCCAGCGCTTCCAATTTCATTCCGCCGTTGGCAGATATGACTGCGCTTGGACTGGCGCCTACGAATGAAAAGCGCGCATGCCTCTTCTCCTTCTCCATAGATTCCAGGATATAGCACCTATCGGAATATAGTGCCCCATAACATTCAAGCGGCGTTTTGTTTAACACCACCTCTTTGTGCAGAGCGATTACACACGGCTTCTTCGCTTCTTCTGCCATTTCCAGGAATTGTTTTTTGCCAGGATTGATCATGCCTTTGCCTCCCTGATGAACGCATTCAACTTGGATGCATCTTTTCGCCCATTCGTTTCTACGCCTGTGGCTACATCCACTGCATACGGCTTGACGATGGAAACCGCTTTGGACACGTTTTCCGGCTTCAATCCACCTGCCAGGATAACCGGAATAGAACATCTCCGCACAATTTCGGCGCTGACCTTCCAATCATGGGCTACTCCAGTTCCGCCAGGTCTATCCCCAACGGTGTCGAGCAGTATTGCATCAACGAAATCCTCTACTTCGTTAATCCGCGGCATCGTATCCGCAAAATCCGAAACGCCAATCGTTTTGATGAGTTGTATGCTCGTCTGTTCTTTTAGACGTTGTATCTCCCTGACTGCCAAATCGCTGTGAATCTGGACTGTCCTGGGCCTGGTTTTCTGGATTAGCGAAATCGCCTCATCGGCACTTTTTGGCATTAACACAAGCACAGATGTCACAAAGACTGGCACTTTCTTAATCAGCGATACCGCTGTTGCAGCAGCAATCTTGCGCGGCGTATCCACTGGAACGTCTGTGATGAAGCCGACTGCATCAGCACCGCATTTTATTGCCAAATCCAGGTCTACGGCGTTCGTGATGCCGCATATCTTAATCTTCATAGAAATCTCTTTAATTTGCCGGGATCTCCAGTGCACTCCACTAATTCCTTTAATTTACACAGGGCAGCGCCGCTATCTATCGCCTTCTCTGCCTTTTGCACTCCATCCTTCAGGCTCTCGGCGCCACCGCCGACAAATATGGCAGCTGCGGAATTCATCAGGATAATGTCGCGTTTCGCACCTTTTTCGCTACTCAGTACCTTTACCAGGGCCGCGGCGTTTTCCTCTGGAGTTCCACCAGCGATTTCTTCTGGCGTTGCAATCTCAAATCCAAGTTCATCAGGCGTAATGGAATACGTCTCTATGCGCCCGTTGTTGAGCTCTGCTACTGCCGTCTCCCCCATATTAGATATCTCGTCCAGCCCGCCTCCATTAACTACCAACGCTCTTTTCGAGCCGAGTACTTGCAGCACGTTAGCCAGTTTCTCGCACAGCGCCCGGTCGTACACGCCTATCAGCTGTGCCTCTGCATTGGCAGGGTTGGTAAGGGGCCCAAGGATGTTGAAAACCGTGCGCACGCCAATCTCCCTTCTCGGCTGCACCACTCGTTTCATGGCAGGATGAAATACCGGCGCAAGCATGAAACCGATGCCAATGGATTCAATCAGGCGTTCCACCTCGGGCGGAGATAGGTCGATTTTCACTCCCAACTCGCGCAACACGTCAGCACTGCCGCACTTAGATGTAATGGAGAAATTTCCATGCTTCGCCACAGATATGCCCGTAGATGCCGCCACTATAGCAGCCGCTGTGCTGACATTAATCGTGTCATATTTATCGCCACCGGTGCCGCACGTGTCGATTAGTTGACTGGCATTTGGCGATATAGTATGCGCCACCTTTTTCATACCTTTAGCAAGACCGGCGATTTCGTCAGGCGTCTCCCCCTTCATCTTCAGCCCAATCAGGAAGGCGCCGATCTGGGCATCTGTTGCCGATGTGAGTATAAACTCCATTGCCTTCTCGGCTTCTTCTACCGAGAGATTTTTGCCGCTGCTTACTTTCACTATGAATTCTTTCATTTCAATCACCGTATAAATCTATACCTTAGCGTATAATAATGTACATTATATTTAAAGGTTGTGTCAATCTTATTTATATCTC
Source organism: Methanocellales archaeon (assembly GCA_030610945.1). Taxonomy (GTDB): domain Archaea; phylum Halobacteriota; class UBA148; order UBA148; family JAUWXC01; genus JAUWXC01. The sequence goes on from JAUWQV010000001.1 coordinate 21,859, forward strand.
CACGCAGCATATGCCCTTTGAATGATCATAGGCATACTGGGCCCAGAAGGAACATTTTCCGAGCAGGCGGCAAAAAAGTGGAACGATAAAGCAGAGTTGAGATATTATGAGGATGTCTTCGATGTGTCAAAAGCCGTGGTTGACGGCGCCGTGAATTACGGCATTATTCCCATAGAGAACTCCTTGGAGGGGCCAGTTGGAATGGCACTTGACGCGCTACTCCAACATGACGTCAAGATGACAGGGGAAGTTATCATTCCAATCAGGTATTGTTTGCTTTCAAAGGGGCCCCTTTCAGACATCAAGACTATTCTCTCGCACCCCCAGGCACTGGCACAATGCAGGCACTTCCTCAAGTCGCATTTTAGGGCCGTAGAAAGAAGGGAAACGCCAAGTACAGCCTTCGCCGCCCAGGTGGCATCTAAATCAAAAGAAATGGCTGCCATCGCATCCGAGGGGGCAGCTAACAGGTACGGTCTAAAGATACTCATGCGTGACATTCAAGACCGGAAAGAGAATTATACGCGGTTTGCCGTGCTCGGAGGGGAGATTTCAAGGCCAAGCGGCAAGGACAAGACTTCTGTGGTTGTCTATTTGCGAAAAGACAGGCCTGGTGCCCTCTATGAGATGCTAAGTGAATTCGCATCCGCGGGGATTAATCTGACGAAAATTGAGTCCAGGCCGACCAAGAAGGTGCTGGGCGATTATCTATTCTTTATCGATATGGAGGGCCACATTGAGGATGCGGTTATTAAGGAAGCGCTGGAAAATATCAAGGCAAAGGCTGGTATGTTAAGAATACTTGGGTCGTATCCTGTGGCGATAAAATGAAGCGAAAACTCGTTGCCATTATTTTTGTTGTTTTTATGCTGACCTCTATGCTCACAATCTTAGTGGCGAATTGGGGGAGCGACGCGTGGGAAGACGGGAGCATCGATTCCATAAGAGGGGCACTGAACATGACGCCGCAGGATGTTTCTTTTATTCAGTACATCGACGTTCAAAATACACAGGACACACCTCTGGGCGAGTTGTTATCCAGGGCTGGTGCAATCCTGCCATATTCGCTGTACAATGCGGAAATCACAGAAATATATGTGGTGAAGTTTAACGATGAGTCATGGGTGGAGTTTCATCAAACCGCGACCGCACCACGTATTGGCTCTATTGACTTCATCGACTATCTCGGTCATGAAGTCCTGATACGAGACGTAGACGGCACCAGGGTGGCCTGTGTGTTAGGGTCTCCAAACATCTACGGCCCGCTTGAGAACGTTAAAAAGGTGCTTGATGTCATGGAGGGCAATGCCTCGTCCGCTAAGGACGACTTTGAGATACTGGAAAAAGCGCGTCCAGCCGAGTTTGAAAGACTTAGCGTCGAGGACTTCGCCGATTACTTCTATCTTAATTTTCATCAACTGGAGAGCGGGAGGTATCAGAGCACTCGCATATATCAAAACCCATCCGTGGACAAGACGGCAAATCTGACAATACTCGCTGAAAGTGCCCCCTCACGTGAGCTAACATATAGCATAAAGCAGGATGAGGGCTATGTGGTAGTCACCATCATCGGAGAATTTGATGCAGTGATAAGCGAACGATTCTAACTTTCCCCGTGCCTCGCCATGCACGTTAACTCCACTTTTCCATGGCGACCTTCAGTTCTTTATGAGTGTGTGAATACTCCTCCAGCGGGATCCCGCCTAGGGCCGCATCAAGCGCCTGCCTGACCGCCATGGCACCGGCTTTTGTCCCCAATGGATGGGCATGAACACCGCCGCCAAACTGCATTATTATATCTTTTCCAAAAATTTCAACTAACTTTGGCACCATAATCGGCTGCAAACCACCAGATGCCACAGGAAATACGGAGTTTATATTGCACCAATCCTGCTCTAGAACTTTCAGCCTGGAGTTGATGTGATTTAAGACGCAATTATCTCTTATTGCCAGCACCTCTTCTTTTCCTCCATGCATTTTTCCTATTGCAGTTCCAATGTGCAGTTGGTCCAATCCGATCAATCGTATTAATTTTGCAATAACGAGCATTGAAATGCCATGCCTTGGATTCCTAGTCATGGCTGAATGCATGCATCTGTGCGCATGCAGAACGAGATTTAGGATATCATTTTCTTCTCTTAGCGTTTGCAGTGCGGTAAAGCCTGTTGGAATAATGTCAATCATGGCATATTCGCCGCCCTGCTCCTTGATGAATTGCGCCCTCTTCAACATCTCATCACACGTGGGGGCGGTGATGTTTGCCGCATACACCTTTCGCTCGCCTGTCTCTCTTTCCGCTTTATCCCTCATTTCCAAGGTCTTAATGACCCTTCTCTCGAATGGATTGAACGTCTGGTTCGTCAGGTTTTCGTCATCCTTCACTAAATCAATGCCACCGAGCCACGCCTCATAAGCAACCTGCGCATGTTTTTCAGAACTTAATCCCACCTTTGGTTTGACGATAGTACCGCACAGCGGCCTGTCTTTGACATTCAACAACTTCCTGACTCCAGGAATTCCAAATCTGGGACCTTTGAAGGCTTTGACATATTTTGCTGGAAAAGACACGTCCTGCAGCCGCAGGTTCTTTAGAAGTTTCATGCTGAATATGTTGCCAGCGACGCTGCTCAATAATTGCGGCACGCTGTTGCCCTCAAACAAGTCCAGATGATAGGCGATTTTTACGGCATGGGTCTCCCGATTTATGTCAAAAACATGCGGCTTAAGCTTTTCAGCCAGCTTTGGGCTCAGGGTCAGAATATCTGCCCATGTATCTATGGATGATTCGCCAGCTATGTGCCCGCAAGCCTCCTCAAACCCCACTCCATTGGCAGGTTCCACATAATACTCGCAGATCAGGTCATCCCTCGCCGGTTTATATTCCAGGTCAATATATTCTTCCAGCATCCCCATCCCTATCCATTATGTCTTAAATATAACTCATATTCTTCAACCACTTTGCCAAGCCCAGAAACGTCGAACAGGTTGAGCCCCGTGCATTCATTGGCTGTTGCCATGTACATCCTGCCGATTGTTTCTTTGAGCTTAGAGTCCAATTTTGGCGGCTGGGATTTGCATAAGCCCTTCCAGTCCTTTATTCCCCTTGCATCCGCCTTTTTCTTCGCCTCTTCGATATCCTTGTGCCATCTGGTATTCTTGTAGAACTGTCTTGCAATCTCCTTGCTCACATGCAAGTCTCTATATGCAAACCTGCATTCGTCAAGGGTTCCAATGACATCCACAACCATCAATCTTCTACCAGGGTCAAACGCCAGCTCAATTTTTCCATCCTCATTTTTTAAGTTGGCTTTTGCAGCAGCCTCCGTGATTAAATCATCTACACGAAGCAATGTTTCTTTAACCTCCACAATTTCATCATCGCTCAAGCCAGAGATTCGCCGAGCCTCTGACCAGGATATGTACCTGTCCCTTTCCTCCAGCTTCGTGCTCGCCTCGAAAATCGGCTTTTTAAGTTTCTCTCCTGGCACGGGATAGTGGTCCAATCCTACATCAGGAGGGATTATCTCTCCGTTTTCCATTCGTTTAAAAATACTCGAACCATGGGGCAAAGCGTTTCTGTATATGATTTCCAGGGGGAGCAGGAAATTACCCTCGCTATTTTCAGCTATCTTGGCAAATATACTATAATCATATTCGCCCCCACGAAATTCCGGTTTAAACACCCTTGCCAGATCTATCTCCATGACGCTAACTGGTTCTTCCAGCTCTTTTGTCGTAACGGGTTTTCCATTAGGTGCCACCACGCCCCTGTAATGTGTCTTTACGCCTCGTTTCTCTAATTCCTCGAAACAATAAGCACCCATTATGCACAGGGCTTGACCCTTATTCTCTATGAGGTCGGGCATTTCACCCCAGTCAAAAACAGAGTAGCGGTCCGAAAAATGAAATCTGCCCACTCCCATCTCGTTTTGGGTCGGTGGTATTATGACCTCCAGATCCTTTACGCTGCCCATTTTCACCCCAAGAATTTCCTGATCTGTGCAGCTTCGGTGATAAGCTCCTGTATGTGGCTAAATTGCTCTTTTCTCAAGCAATTGATTATCTGGCTGGTCACTCGTTTGTGCTCCTCGTTAGTTTCAAACTCGATGATATCGGTCCTCAATCTTTTTGCCAGTGATGATGGTAAAATTTTCAGGGCGTCCGTGTTAAAGTAAGACATGGCATCCTCCAAGTCCTTTTCAAAATTCCTGTAAACGCCTTCAAAATACTCTATATCTTTGTCACGTAGCGCGTTTATCCCCAAGATTTCTGGCGGCAGGCCGATGGAGTATAAAGAAGCGCAAAACACTATTGCCCTGGGCAGAGACATCCCTTTTATAGAGCGCGAGTACCCGAAGAGACCTATGTGCAACTTCCTTCTTCTTCGTTGGGGGACGTATGTGGCTACTTGGTTAATCAAAGGAGCCAAAATCTGGACCTGCTTTCTGTATTCTCTCGATACCCTCTCGACTATTTCCAGGCACCTCTCCTCATCGACGGGTACCGGTTTATCTCTTTTTCTCCTTTTAATCTCGTCGATAGCTCCCTTCACGTTTTCCTCGGGATAATCATACTTGAAGGCTGATTGTACCGTAAACGTCTGTACACTGGGATATTCGCCAAGACAGTTGTCTACGTTTATCGGCTTGAAATTGCCTCTAAAAGGCGCAGAGCCTAGACCAATAATAGGTAAAATCTCCACGGAAATGTTCCCTGCAAGTTCATGAAGCCTTTGCAAGGCTATTTTATTAATTAGTATCGCACTTACAGAGCCATAATTCTCCGCAGGGTCACTCCTTGCGAGAAAGACGCGCTGATATTCAATTTTTTTGTCCTTAAGATACTCTTTGACCATATTGTGTGCGTTGAGCATATGCTCTTTATCTTCAATTAGAGGGATTACGTTAATCTCCTTGGGCTTGAATTCACCAATCCACTCGGCAATCGTAGCATCTCCCTTAAAGAATGGCTTATCCTGCTTCCCTACAACGAAATTTTTGTAATAATGGTAAATCCTATTCAAGCACTTGGGCGATGTTGTCATGGGCAAGATTACTTCAAATATCGGCGAGATATCTTCTTGATAGAAGAGTTTGGCTACGTCAAAGGAGCGCGGAATGCTCTCCAAAGTCTCCAGCAATATCTTTGCTTCGCTCTTCTCGAAAGTAGGATTGGGGACTCTCAACGTGAGGAATACGTCTTTTCCCAGTTTATTGGCCTTGAAGAAATGCTCATACTTCGTCAGTAGTTTTTTAACCACGAAGTTGTCAACCTCTTTCCCTTCATGGTCCCACATTTGCTCTTCACAGCCTAAATGGGAGAACGCATAGTATGCCTCTCTTATCTCATCCTCTCCTCCGAGGATGGTATCCTCTGCAAAAAAGGGAGATGTCACATTATCTGGATGCTGTGAACTCATACATCTTGGTATTTTCATCGCATCGCCATTCTATTCGTGAGCATTATATAGTTAATGTTGATTGAAAGGCTTAATATTCTATAAAACTATGATTGGACGATGATGATCATATGGCAGCACTTATTGCTTTTCGTCATCGGGCTCGTTTTACTGGTCAAAGGATCTGACTATCTGGTAGATGGGGCGTCGCGTTTGGCTACGGGCTTGGGCGTATCATCCATGGTCATCGGGTTGACCATCGTCGCATATGGAACATCATTACCAGAATTTGCAGTGAGCTTTGTGGCGTCTTTAGAGGGCATAGATGACATTGCCCTTGGAAACGTAATCGGGTCAAACATAGCAAATATCTGCCTTGTTCTGGGTCTGAGCGCAGCAATACGGCCGTTGAAAGTGCACATCTCAGTCATAAAAAAAGAGATGCTCATCATGCTGGGAGCTGCTCTTGCCATGACTTTTATGTTATTGGATGGTGTGATTGATAGAATAGACGGTGTGATATTATTAATCGGACTTGTTGCATATCTGATTTTTTTTGTGCACGAAGCTTTTCAGGCGAATAAGACTGGCACAGCACATCAACACGCTCCTTTTTGGCGCAACGTCCTTATGACAATCTGCGGCCTGGTGATGATTGCATTAGGTGCCAGGTTGCTGGTCGACTCATCAGTGAGCATCGCTCGCCAAATAGAGGTGAGCGAGTATATAATTGGCTTGACAGTCATCGCAATAGGGACGTCACTGCCAGAACTTGCGACGTCGGCAATGGCATCGTACAAAAATCAAAGCGACATTGCGGTGGGCAACATCATAGGAAGCGTTTCGTTTAACATACTGCTCGTTATCGGTGCGTGTGCGGTGGTACTGCCACTCGCCTTACACACGTTCATCGACTTGTATCTAATGTGCGGGGTGTGCGCACTCATACTGGTACTATTCTGGACAGGATTGACGTTGACGCGCCGGGAAGGCGTGTTGTTGTTGATTGGTTACGGCGCGTACATGGCATATCTATTTCTCTAGGTCTGCGACGCTAACGCTAATCTCGAATGGGCTCAACCTGATAAAACAATTAGAAATGTCTCCATTATGCAGGTTCACGAACTTATCTGTTCAGCTGCAAACCCCCTACTGGTAAGTAGTCCTTTTACTCTATTTTTGTGGTTTCCCTGTAACTCTATCCTTTTGTCTTTGATTGTCCCTCCGCATGCAAGTTTTGACTTTAGGTAAGTGGAAAGTTCATTAATATCAATCTCATCGGGGTCCAATCCCTCAATGATAGTAACTGCCTTCCCGTATCTCCGGGTATCAAGTTTTACCACTATTCTCTGCTGTTCTTTTGCAACCTCTTCGCAGATGCAAAGCTCGCTCGGCAGGCCGCAAATTGGACACATTTCTGAACTCATCTTTGTAAAGACCTCCAGAAGCGGTTATATAGCTTATATTAGATAAACTTATGATGTGTCACGAATACTATAATCCCGCATAAGGGCTCGTGGTCTAGTTGGTTATGACGTCGCCTTGACATGGCGGAGATCGCCGGTTCGAATCCGGCCGGGCCCATCAACCTTTTAAAAAAGGGTTGATTAAAATGTGCTGCATTCGCTTCGCTCAACAGCACGAAACATATAAACTTAAAAAAGACATGAAATATTGGCTGAAAAGTGTGATTTTGCCCTGGTAGCTCAGCCTGGGAGAGCGTGCGGCTGAAGACCGCATTGTCCCCGGTTCAAATCCGGGTCAGGGCATGCGCATTCGCTCAAACGAAGTGCAACTTTGCGCTGGTAGTGTAGTGGCTATCACTATGGCTTGCCAAGCCATAAACCCGGGTTCGAATCCCGGCTAGCGCATGACGAACGAAGTGAGGAATCTAAAAACTATCCAGCGTTTTCTGAAATTTAAAATCATGTATAAGTTTTGCCTCTTTCTTCCATCTGTGCAGTGGAGTTCTTATTCTCGTAGCGATGTCGTTGAGTGCAGCATCGGCAGTTTCAAACCGCTTTGGCCCTTGCATCATTGCATTTCTGACTGCCTCCCTAATCACCCATACACCCAATGGCGCCCAATAATCTGGTAGAATCTCCCGCACGATAAAAATCGATGCCTGTCTTTTAATTCGCTCAAGATATTCAACAGCGCTGAGACGTGCTGCATAATATCCCCCGGTTAAAAGGGAATACGCCTTCTTGCCAGCATAACCCTCCCTGTCAGCGCCAATCCACGTGCCTTCACTTACCCATGCAGACCTCGGCATCCATATCTCTATCAACTCAAAGGAAAATGGGCGAGGGAGCAAAAGTATCTCGAAATGGTTGCCAAATTTCTGTGTGCTGAAAAGTCTGATGCCATCCAATACAGAGTGGTCCTTCACCCTTTCGATTAACTCCTTGCCAACTATATCGTCTGTAGCTGTAATTGCCCATCTTGTTGGAACGAGTCGACGGTCATTTTTCCGCCCCAACAGCCCGACGGAAAGAAGCCGGTTAATATGATAAACTGAAATATCGCCCCCATACAACTCTACTGCAGCATCTGTAGCCAAGACATCCGTATCAGAAACCAAGCGGTCAACTTTCCGTGGAACAGACGGGTTTTCAGTTATGCTCATATCCTTGAGTATGCCAGAAGGCCCCATTGGACTCAAGACGCCGTCAAAGCGCACCTCCATCTTAGGCGGCTTGAGAAATCTGACTTCTGTGTCAACTGGTGCAGACGCCATCGCGAGTTCTTGTGTTTTAATTAAAAGGCGATTGTCCAGCGCGCGTGGACTTCTGATATTCAACTGGGTGCTGGACCGAACGAGATTTGAGCGCAATCCGATTACAGCATCTATTCCCTTGTCCAGCCATTGGGTAGGGTCGCCATATATTCGCGCGTCCTTGGCAGCGGTCTCTGGAGGGACCAATGGACCTGCCCTAACCTCTGGGTACCCGGCCTGCCCGACGAATACAGACGGGGGAGATGCACCAAAGATGCTGTCACCTACAGAGATGCGTTTCACTGCACCAAGTTTTGCGAGTATGGGGCAAAAAGGTCGCCCGCAGAATCCCCTGCCCTTGCATATGACGCACCGAGTTTCCATACATGAACTCGTTTGAATACGACAAGATATAAAAGATACGGCAACAAGATAATCGACTTGTCATTAGCTCCTATGTAATCTTATGTGTACCACCCAGAGGAAGGGTCGGGTATTGGTTAAAGTATAAAAGTATATAAGTGAAGTCATTAGTTTTAATTTGATGGCATCTACTATTGACTTTGATTGTGTGTATAAGAAAATCCAATCACGAGTGGATGAATACAATAAATTAAATATATGGTTAACATGCGTCTTTGTATGTGGTTTAGTTTCTTTTTTCATCCTTTATTTCAATATTTTATTTAAATTTCTCTCCAGCTCTATATTTTTTGTTATACTAGCAGTATTTTTAATTTGTGTAATAATTGGCTTGAAAATTAAAATCAAATCTAGCAGACTAAAAATAACAAATAGATATAGAATAATCTACTACTTACAAAATATTAAAAAAGCGATTCTTGTCGACGACTTTAGTTCTGCAAAAGCTGGCATTAGTTCTTGCGTACTATTTTTGAATGATTTGATTGAAGAATATAAATATACAGAGTTTACCGAGGAGATAGTAGAGAGTTTGGTCAAAATTGAGGCCATACTTAGAAACTATGCATACCCCATTATATCGGAAGATTCTCAAAAATATCCTTTAAAAGTAAGTACAATCTCTGATTATTTGGATGTGGCATCAAGGCAAATTTATCTTAACAAACTAAAAGAAGCTACAATGTTCAGCACTAAAGGCTTTGAAGAAGTCGAAGTTCCAATCAAGTCTGTTATACCGTTATCGAGATTTCGAATAGGGGCAGATAAGTTAGTAGGATATACACAAACTAATCCATCAGCTCGATATATTGGCACTTCTTTAATTGCGTTTATCGTAGTTTTTGGATTTGACATGGCACTAAAAAGGGATTTGAATGTTGTCAAATTTGACATGCTAACCATTTTGGGTATCTCTGTAATGATCGCCACTGGTATTATGTCCTCTCGGAAAAGTAAGTAACTGTACTTATACTTATTTTACCATGAATATTGATCGATTACGTTTCCGTTCTGATCTAGCAGTGTTACTGAATCATGAGTGTTTGCTAGGTAAAGCCCACGTGTGTATCTAGTGGGATTGTATGTTGACCCATATACTGTCCAGTATCCTCCGGGTGTTATGGTTGTCCCGCTTGGTATTATGTAAGTGCCTTCTTCATCTGTGAGTTTCCATCCGCTTATGTCTACTGTAGTGGTGCCTGTATTTTTTAGTTTAATCATTTAATCGTCTGGTTCCGGTCCAGGTGGGTCATATATAACTTGGTAGATTATCACGCTGACTGCTGGGCTGGGAGTTGGCGTAGGTGTAGGCGTAGGAGTTGCAGTAGGTGTTGGACTCAGAGTTGGAGTGGGCGTAGGTGTAGGAGTCGGCGTTGGTGTTGCTTCTGGGGTGCTGTTCTCAACACATCCAGTGACCATCGCGACGATAAGCAGCGTTGCCAGCATCATAGTGATCTTTTTCATCACTTTCGCCCTCCACTCACGCCCAGTGTAAAGTCGGCTCTTTTATCAAAGGTATGATAATCTAATCCAAATATCTAAATTACGACTAATATTACCCCAAAAAATATTAGTGGCAATCCAACAATCATACCAATTCCAGTAAGACTAAAAATTATTCCAGCAACAATTAAAACTGCTCCAGTCGCTTTTCTAATTGGTTCAAAGAAGAGAGACGCTAATCCACCCATAAATAACAACATTAGCAGCAGTAATTCAGTTGGGCCTATCATTAATATATCCTCATTCTCTTATTATAACCCGATGGGAATATTTAAGTTTTGTTAATGTCGTAACGTTAGCGAGTGAGTACATGGCTTTACTAGAGGTCAAGGACCTTCATGCAAAGGTGGATGGCAAGGAGATTTTAAGAGGAGTCAACCTTGAAATAGGTAAGGGGGAAGTGCATGTCCTTCTGGGCCCCAATGCATCCGGCAAGACGTCCCTGGCCCTGACGCTAATTGGAATGCCTGCGTATGAAGTAACAAAAGGCGAGATGCTTTTTGATGGAAAAAATATTATCAATTTAGATACAGCACAACGCGCGAAAAAAGGGATGAGTTTCGCTTTCCAGTTTCCGCCTGCAATTAGAGGAGTGAAACTCCGTGATATAATCAGGCTATGCGGCGGGAAAGACCATTGGGATCCAAGCAAGGTGCCTGAGGAAAAATTTGCCACCGAGATGCTTGAAAAGGTCGGGCTGCCCCCTAATTTTAAGGACAGGGACATAAACGTTGGTTTTTCTGGCGGTGAGAGAAAAAGGTCTGAACTGGCGCAAATTCTGGCAATGAAGCCGCGATTTATGGTTTTAGATGAGCCGGACTCTGGCGTGGATATCGACTCCCTGAAGCTGATCGGGAAACGGATAGATGAGTTTGTCAAGGAAACCAGGAGTTCGCTGCTTTTAATTACCCATTACAGGCACATCTTACAATATGTTGAGAGCGACTTTGCTCACGTAATGTGCAGGGGCAAAATAGTCGTCACAGGCAAGCCAGAAGACATCTTATCGAGGATAGAAGAGGAAGGGTACTGTGCGTATGTTGATATCTGTCCGCCTGCGATAAAGAAAGAGGCGGAAAAGCTTATGCGTGACTGAGGTTGCATGTTTCCAAAATGGTACACTGAGAAAAGAAGAGAGGCAAAAGAGCTTTTAAAAAAGGCGAAACCTGCTAAGTATGGTCTAGATGTAGACCTGAATGCCTTTAGTTTGCAGGCGCCTTCTCATGCAAAAATAAACGAACTGGCGAGCCTTGAAAAAGATGTTAGGGACGCTTCTAAGGTGGTGGGAACCAGAGACGACGAAGAATACAGAAGTGGCACCTATTTTCAATATGACAATGATGTGGTGTACCTACAACACAACAAGTCGTTAAAAGAAAAGGGATTAGTCATTCACAGTATAGATGATGCGGTTCAAATGTATCCCTGGCTGGAAAAATACTGGTTCAAGGAACTGCCCATGGGACTGGACAAATACACCACATATGTAGCGGCAAACTCGGTTGGTGGTGCCTTCGTCTGGGCACAGGAAGGTGCCAGAATAGAACACCCAATCCAGGCATGCCTGTTCATGGGAGCTGACAGGGCGATTCAAGCGCCACACAACATCATCGTTGCCGAGCCCCACTCGAAGGTTCACCTGATAACCGGCTGCACCGTTCATCCCAAGTGTGAGACTGCAGCGCATGTCGCCGCAACCGAGATTTATGTCAAGGAGGGGGCAGAAGTTACCTGGTCGATGATACATTCCTGGGGAGAGAATTTTCATGTAAGACCAAGGACGGGTGCCATCGTCGAAGATGGCGGGACTCTCATGATGAATTATGTCCTGTTATCGCCAGTTAAGTCTATCCAGATGTATCCCACTGTTGTCCTTAAAGGCAAAGGAGCAAGGGTAAGTTTCAGAAACCTGATTTTGGGCAGGGGCAAGTCAAACATCGACGTCGGCAGCGGTATTATTTTATCTGGTGAAGAAAGCAAGGGGGAGATTAACAGCAGAGCGGTCATAATGGATGAAACGACAATAGACATGAGGGGTCTGCTGCGCGGAAATAAGCCGGGCACCAAGGGGCATCTTGAGTGCAGAGGGTTGCTGTTAAGCGATAAGGCAAAAGCAAGAGCGCATCCAAATCTCGATGCCAGGACAAATGAAGCTGACCTGACCCATGAAGCGGCAGTCGGGAAGATTGCAGAAGAAGAATTATTTTATCTCATGACCAGAGGGCTGAGCAAGGATGAAGCGACCTCCCTGATAGCAAGGGGCTTTCTTGACACGGATATCCCAGGCCTGCCGCCAGCGCTTCAGAAGGAAATTGGCAGAATAGTCTCAATGACGACAAGGGAAGTCATGTAAATAGCGCCATAATTTTGGTTGTGTAGATTTTTCCAATCCCGGGATGCCAACTGCATCAGCCCTGCACTGCTTGCAGCAGGTCAAAAGCCGCATGTGCTTTTTCACCGCCAACCTGGCAGCATCCATCTGCGCACAGCTTGGCCGCTCTTTCCCCCTGAACTCGCCCAAGGGAATCAGTGGCATGACATTCATGATGTATGCATACTTAGACGCCCATCGCGCTATCTTCTCGACTTCATGCTCGTTGATGCCCGGAATCAGCACGGTGTTTATTTTTACAGTAATGCCCAGTTCATGCGCGAGTTCAACCCCCGACTGCTGGTTCTCAAGCAGCACCTTAAAATCCCTGCTCCGCCTTCCGTCAACAGTAATCCATCTGTAGATTTTTCTGGCAGAATCCACGCTTGCGGCATTGACTGTGACCGTCAAGAAGTCCAGATTCATCTCATGAAGCGGCCTAACCTTGTCTAGCAGCAGTAGCCCGTTGGTGCTCATGCACGTTTTCAATTGGGGGAAGTGTTTCTTGATGAGCGCCAGCGTCTCAAACGTTTGGCGATTTGCCAGAGGGTCACCTGGCCCGGCAACGGCTGCGATCATGTTACGGGGCTCTGCCTTGATAGCGCGCCTTACAACGGAGACTGCTTCCGAAGGAGATATGACCTTGAGGGTTGCACCCGGTATGCTTGGCATCCCATCAACGCAAACGCCTGCCTCACAGTATCTACACTTTATATTGCACTTAAGCGCAACCGGCAGGTGTATTCTACCAACGCGATAATGCGCCTCGTTGTCAAAGCAAGGGTGTTCCATTATTCATGCCTCGCGCAGTACTTCCACTTTGGATTTCTCCTCTGGCGTCATATATACCCGGATCTTGCTGGGGAATCTATCTGCCACTTCTGTCAGATGTGTGATTAATATGACCCTGTCGAAGAACTCGCCCATGTCAAACAGTTTCTTGACGAAGAGCCCTCTGCTAACCTCTGTGTCCAGGGAGCCTAAATCGCCTTCATCGATGAACAGCGTTTTCATTCTTCCAAAGGTCCTGCCAACCTGTGGCATGCTCGCAAGTTCCTTGGCAATCGCGAACCTCAGCGCAGCGTTAATCTGCGTTTTTTCACCACCAGAAAACTCCTGCACATCATGGAATTCTCCCTCTGCGCCTCCGACATCGATGCGCACGCCGTACCTACTATTTTCCTCATAGGGAACTATTCGGACATTGTTAAAACGCCCGTCCGTTAGGTCAGATAGATTAGAAGATGTTTCCCTGGCAAGTTGCGGGAGCAGTTGCTCTATTGCATACATCACGATCCCCTTCTTGTGGAATATCTTATCCTTCAGCAGCGTCAGCACCTCGGCGCTCTCCCGCAGGCCTTTAAGAGTGACCTCAAGCGATTCTATTTGCTGGCTAATCGCCTGAAGGTCTGCTATCTCCGTTCCCAGTCGCCTCGCCTCCCCTTCTTTTCCATGAATAATGGCTTCAATGCCTCTCATTCTTTCCTGCAATTCCCTTAACTCACGCTCCGCCACTTCGTAGTTACTTTCAGACACTTCAAGCAGTTTCAGCGACTGTTGCAGCTGTTCTAATTCCATCCCCTTTTGCCCCTTCTGAGTAGTCAAATCCTCGATGAGTTTCGAGACGTCGCCAATCCGGTCAAGTTCATTTCTTTTCTGCTCGAGTTCGGTCTTCTTCCGGCGCAAGTCCTCCAGTTTCTGCCCTAACTCCTTGAGCTGTTCCTGCTCTGAAACTCTAAATCCAGCAGAATCGACCTCAGCCTGAATTTCCTTTATCCTTGCATCAATCTCTCCCCGTTTCACACGATATGCTTCCTCCTCCCTTTCCATATCGCCCTTGATTCGCACCATCTGGCTCTGCAATTCGGAGAGGATAAAGGAATCCGCATTTATTCTCGACGCCTGGGAAGAAAGGATGTTTAGTTCATTTTTCGACGTCTCCCGCTCCCTGGCAAGACTGGCAATAAGTTCGTCCCTGCCACTTAACCATTCAATTTCCTTTTCGATCCTTGTGATGCGCTCGCCGAGTGCGCCCTCTTTCCTGAGAAGCGAAAATGCCTCATCCTTCCCTATGTCAGTGGTGATTTTGCCAAGTCTTTCTTCCTGTGCACTTATCAGAGAGGAGAGTCGCTCCACCTCGTGTTGATGTTCGTCAGCCATCGTGCGCTTCTGGTTTTCGTATATCTGCATACGTTCCCGCAACTCTGTGGTTTTGCGCTCCTTTTCCTTCAGTACATCCCATTTAGATTGCATCGATTCATAGCCACTTGTCTCCTCACCCAGTTGGGCAATCGATTGCTTTAGTTCCATTGCCTTTTGATTATCTTCGCGTGCCTTTGTGATTTTTGCGCCCATTTCGGCTACGGCTCTGGACATTTCGGATGCCTTTGCTCTCATCTCCACAAATCTCTCATGTTCGCTTTTCAACTTCGCTAACAAGCCTTCCTTTTCTGTAATCGCCCTCTGCAACTCGCTTAATCTTGCCTTTTTGCCCTCGACCTCTTTTTTCATCGCAGTGAGTTCTTCTTGCTTCTCTGGAAGTTTCGCCTGCTGCTCCATACGCACGGTTAGCTCTGACGTCACGCCCTCTATCTTCAATCTGATGCCATTCACTTTCTCTGCCACGATGTTTTGCGCTTTTTCAAATACCTCCAGCCTGAAGAGTTTTTGGAAAATCTCGAGCCTGTCAGCACCACTTTGCGCACCTAACTCCTTCATCTCGTCCTGCCTAACGAAGGTTGAGTTTCTGAAGCCCACATAATCCAGGCCGATGATTTCCTGTACTTTCGCATCCAGTTCAGGGATAGAGCCGCTAATCGGCAGACCGTTTCTTTTAAGAGCGATATAGGAGGCCCCAGAGGAGGTTAGCCCGCGCACCACCTCATATTGGTCGCGCTCTTGTGCAAACGTTATCTTGACATGTCCCCCTGGCTGGCATATATCATCGATTTTGACATTCGGCAAATCCGTCCTGGAAGTGCGCTTGTACAACGCAAAGGTGATCGCGTCCAACAGGGATGTCTTGCCCGAGCCCGTTTTACCCACAATCACGGTAAATTTCTGCGGGAAATGAATCGTGCATTTGTCCAGGTATCTCATGAAGCCCTTGAGCTCAATCTCACTTATAACAAAACCATCGCTGCTGCTTATGGGGATTTCAACAGGCGTTTCCCTTGCATCCTCCAACACCACATCCCCTAAGAACGATGCCAGCGTCCTACTCTGCATGCAGCACCTCCTTCAGCGCATTCCTGCCTTCCTCCAGCAGCTTTTCGCGCTTGGGGTGGGTTTGATAATTTGAATCGATGAATTTCCTGAGTAATTCAAATGGATCCATTGTGTAGCTGGTGAATCCAACCTTTTCTCCCGATTTTTCGTGCCAGTGCACATCATAGTTAAACGCGCCGTTTAGCCTTTCAGCAATCTTGTACTCGGCGACCTTGCCCCTTACCCCTTCGTCAATTTCTATTTCCAAACGGACCAACTTGTCTGTCACGTCCGGAATGGCATCTAAAATTTTTAGAGTCGGATCATCGTTTGCAGTCACTTCCACGTTAATCTTCAGCATGTCCCTTGTCGGCAACTCCACGAATCGCCATTTCTCCTGCTCGGATGGGCTGATTACAACAAAGCCCTTCTTGTCGTCTTTTTCCCCCCAATCAATTCTCTCGACTGCGCCCGTATACACAATCTCAGTCCCCTGAGCATGCATTACCTGATGGAAGTGGATGTGCCCAAAAACCGCAAGGTCCACAGCAGGGACCATATCCTTTCTGAATGAGAACTCGCCTGGCAAGACCTCCGGATATGCGAGTCTCTCCCCCAATCTTGCACCCTCGACATAGTAATGGGCAAGCAGAAGTTTAAAATCTGCATTTAACTCATCAGACCGGTCATGAATCCACTGTTTCAAAAATTCCTGGCCCTGGGAGAAGAGCTGCTCTTGTGGAATTTCCCTGTCCGATTCGCCAACCAGGCCTGCGATGTCCGCCGGATGCATGTATGGAATGATAATGCAGCCAATAACCTTGCCATCAATCTCAAATCTCTCCACCGCTGGCTTCCGATACACGCTGACATGAGGATAACCCCTAAAATCATCGATGGATGTGCCCCTGTTGCCATGGGGCTGGTCATGATTGCCCGCAAGTATCCAGACCTTGATATTTGCCCTTGCTAACGGCTCGATGACATCCCTCCTAACCAGTTCGCGAAAGGTTGGACTGACATGCGTCCTGTCAAAAAGGTCGCCGACGATGATGAAGAGTTTTGCGCCGTTATTGATGGCAAACTGAGCTGCCCTGGCAAAATTGTTATGGATGTCAAAAACCCTTTTTGAAAGGCCTGTTTCCGGGTCGATCTGGAACCCAAAATTAACGCCCTCGTGAACATCTCCTACGACGATGATTTCATTCATTGTTGTCACTGACTCTTTATATTGGTTAGTTAAAAGGTTTGTCGATATGGAGTAAAACAAATCAAGCGATAACTTTTTTGCCATCTACATCATAGCTTGATGCGGTGAATAACATGGTCGTCGGAGTTACAATGATAAACGTCGTTCCAGGAGAAGAAAGGTCAGTCTATAACGAACTGATGAAAATGGGGGAGATCAAAGATGTCTTCCACGTATTTGGTGAGTATGACTTCGTCGTGGTCATGGAAGTCGAGGGTCTGAGCACCCTGAACAAGCTGGTGGACCAGATAAGGGAAATAAATGGTGTCACGGCAACCAAAACTATCGTTGGTGCCGAGCTTTAATTTGCGTATTTTAAATATATTTCAAAACATAGATCTAGAGAGGATGATAAACGCAGTGATGCAAGGGTGTAAACTCGGAAAAATAGCAGTAACAGTTAAATAATTGCCCAGCATATTATATGCAGGGGTGGGCAAAAACACCTCTTTTTGACTTTATTAGTCGTATGAAAGGTGAGTGAATGGCAAACTTGATTGCAGAGGAATTAGCAAAGAAGCAAAAAGCGATAAGCGTTGCTGAGTTCTTTGAAAAGAACAAGCAAATACTCGGATTCGACTCGGCGCCGAGATGTCTTATTACATGCGTCAAAGAGGCAGTAGATAATGCATTGGATGCCTGCGAGGAAGCTGGCATTCTTCCTGATATTTTAGTGCAAATTGAGAAAGCAGACAGAAATAACTATAGAATCATAGTCGAGGACAATGGCCCTGGAATCGTCAAAGCACAGATACCGAGAATTTTTGGTAAATTGCTCTATGGCTCACGATTTCACGAACTAAGGCAGAGTAGGGGGCAGCAAGGCATCGGCATCTCAGCAGCAGTGCTTTATTCACAGCTAACATCGGGAAAGCCCACCAAGATCACCTCTAGAATCGGGAAAGACCGGCCCGCGCATTATTATGAATTAATCATCAATACCAAGACCAACGAGCCGGAGATTGTAGCCGAAAATGTGGTCGAGTGGGATAGACCGCATGGAACCAGGAGCGAGATGGAACTGGAGGGCGCATATGTCAAAGGGCGCCGCCAGTCCGTCTATGAATATCTCAAGGACACGGCAATTGTGAACCCGCATGCACGAATCACGTTAATTGAACCTGATGGCAATGAGGAGATGTTTGAGCGCGTAACTGACCAGGCGCCCCTAAAAGCGGATGCGATTAGGCCACATCCAGAAGGGACAGAACTGGGCACTCTAATCAAGATGCTCAGATACACAGACCGCTACAAGCTGATGTCGTTTTTGATGAACGAATTTGCCAGGATAGGACGAAAGACAGCTGAAGATCTGTGCAAAGTTGCAAACCTAGACCTAGAGGCGAATCCAAACGACCTATCAAGAGATCAGGCATTGCGACTTCTGGAGGCGTTCAAAACCGTCAAGATAACGGCCCCTCCCACTGACTGCCTATCGCCAATTGGCAAGGACTTAATCTATAAAGGGTTGGAGAAGGAGTACAACGTCGACTTCATCACAACCACCACGAGACCGCCTGCAGTGCATTCTGGCAACCCGTTCGTGGTCGAGGCGGGCATCGCCTATGGCGGCAGTCTGCCGAAAGAGGATAAAATTACCATACTTAGGTTTGCTAACAGGGTGCCGCTGCTGTACCAGCAGGGCGGATGTGCTATTACGCACGCCATCGAGAGGATGAATTGGAGGCAGTACGATGTGGACCAACCGGGGGGGAGTGGGATTCCTATCGGTCCGATAGTCGTGTCCATCCATGTCGCATCCACGAAGGTTCCGTTTACGTCTGAATCCAAGGATGCAATAGCGGATATACCAGAGATAATAGACGAGGTTGAATTAACAGTCAGGCATATTGCCAGAGACTTGAGAAATTACCTTTCGAGGCAGAAATTGCTGGAGAAGCGCAAGGAAAAAGAGGAGATTATCAAGAAGGTTCTGCCAAAAATGGTCACAAAGGTCTCTTCAATCCTTGGAAAAGAGGAGCCCGACATTATGCCAATTGTGGCGAACATCATGGGCAATGTCCTTGTCCAGCGGAAAATCACGGGAGATAATGACCAGCGCGAGGTAACGATTCGACTTAAAAACTTTGGGGAGCATGCGAGGACGTTCAAATTGCATGAACTGTCCAAATATGAACTCGTAAAGGCGGACCCAGCAGCAAAGGTTGTGGAAATGAATGGCGATGCCGCCCAGATATGGAAGATATCGCTTAAACCAAACGAGGAAAGAATGCTGCAATATAGCATCAAGCACGATGGAGATCTAGAATTCCCCATGCCCGTAGTCGAGGACATAGATGGCGAACTGGTCACCGGTGCAAGGGCTTTAGAGCTGGAAGGGGTTGAGGAAGAATGAGCGCAAAAGTGAAAACAAGAGAAAAAGATGAACTGACAAAGAAAAAACTGCTCGACCTCATAAAAGAGTTTTACGGCCAATTACAGAGTGAGCAGGTTCCGTACCTCAATCTGCCGACCAGGACAAAAGCCAATATTGAGTATAATGATGTATCAGAGGTGTGGGTTTACGGCAGCAGAGAGAGCATGAGGAGTGCAAAAACCGTTAGGGGTGCATACCAGTTACTCAAAACCTCGTATGTAGTAGATTTTCTGAATGCCCAGTTAGACCAGTCAAAATCTTCCACGTTGAGAGAGCTGTACTATATCTCCGAGAACTGGGATTTGGCAAAATTCAGGGAACAGCAGGAAAGCGACAGGCTGATTGAAGACCTAGAAATCGTGAGCGAATTGCAAAGGGAGAACTTCCATATCAGGCCAGAGGAGGATGGCGCCTCTATCATAGGCCCCATTAAAATCAAGGAGCAGACGAGAAGGGGCACAAAAGTAATCCATTGCCAGGATGATGTCGGCGATGCCGGATACCAGATCCCAAATAATGTTAATAATATAGAGTTCTTGGAGCACGATGCAAAAATGATAGTGGCGATAGAGACTGGTGGTATGAAGGACAGGTTGATTGAGAACGGCTTTGATGAAAAGTTTAACGCAATTATCGTGCACCTGAAAGGCCAGCCGGCCAGAAGCACACGACGGTTGCTCAAACGGATGAATGAAGAGTTGAAGATTCCGGTAGTAGTATTCACCGATGCGGACCCGTGGTCCTATAGGATATTCGCCTCCGTGGCGTATGGGGCAATTAAGAGTGCTCACCTATCAGAATACATGGCAACTCCTGCAGCGCAGTTCATCGGCATTAGCCCTTCGGACATAGTCAGCTACGAATTACCGACCGATAAGTTGTCTGACCAGGACATAAAGGCACTGCACTCGATGCTCTCTGACCCGAGATTCAAAACGGAGTTCTGGGAGAATGAGATTAACCTACAACTTGAGTTAAACAAGAAGAGCGAGCAACAGTCACTGGCAAAGTATGGACTGGATTACGTGACGGACAAATATCTGCCAGAGCGCCTGACTGAGATGGGCGTAATTTAGAGCCTCTCGATTTTTCTGAAGGTGGATACCTCGCGCAGCAGATTGTGCAGCGTTGGTGGCAATTTTCCCTTCAGCATGTAAATGCTCCATGCATAATACGCATAAGCGTAGATGCCGAGAACGATATAAAGAGAGCCGAACATAATCTCGCTCGGCAGCAGGATATCCATAAGGATTGTGATAGTCGGGATTACCAGAATTGGCACACAGCCCCAGACCCAGATGCCAAGATTATACCACATGTTGTATTCGGTGGTAATGCCAAGCCACCATATGAAGAACATCGCTGTAATGACATATGGCACAAATCCCCTAGGATACTGCACCATAAACACGAACGCTGCGAATGTGATGTTTATCAGCACGACGATTTTAATGAGAAATGCGATTGGGTCAGATGAAGCTATCAGGTCACTTAATCTTGGAGAGGTTACGCCACCAACCATTTTCATGCTACCAGATGAATCAATGCGCTCCTTGAGGTCGTCGATGCTTGTGTCCACCATATCCATCTTTCTAATTACTCCCTCCAAATCGACGCGTACCCCTGCAATCTCCCTGAGTAGTGGCTTTAGCCGCTCGTACACACCTTCTTCAAACACAGTGTCCATCAAGCTCTCAAATAAAAGTGCCTGCTTGATTACGGAGAATGCGCCCAGCCCTGCACCTATGCCGATAAACAAGATGATTGAATTCTTGACGAGTTCCAACTTGCTGAATTCGTCGGTAAAAACATAGATTAACGGGAATATGGAGATATAAATCAGGAATAGGGACGCGCACAGGGCGCAAAATATGTTTAACTTCTGGATAAGCGATAATCGCTGCCTTGTGCCTATGCGTTCCATAGTGCTCTCTTTTCTTATCTTTATGATATCACATATATCTTTGCTTCGTTGGATTTTGAGCATCATGCAGATAATGAGTAGTGCTCACGGGAACCGGATTCACCCCGATATGGCTGTGACATCCCATGCAGGTCCAGAAGCCCTTGGATATATACATACTGTTAGGAGCAACGTTTCCGCCGGGCTGGCCGAATGGGCTTCCGTCAACGTGGGATGATTCCTCTTTACTGGCACTGGCATAAAACGGCACATGAATGTTGCCCTCGCTCAATAAATAGCCCGCGTGCACAACGCTTGAAGAGGTGTCCGGGAACAAATCCGGATCGTTGTATTGATTAACCGCATTGCCGTGACACCTGTCATCATCGCAGCCCCTCGCAGTCGTGTTCGTATGCGTGGCGCTGATGCCAAAGAGCGTTGCCTTGTGGCACAGGAAGCACATCTCATCAGTGGTGATATTTCCGCGACCGTCTTCATCAAGGCTCACAAGCAATAGTTTTCCATCGCTGTCCCTCTGCCATTTTCCCTCAGTGATGTTCCATGTCCATATACCCTTGTCAGTTGTGTTTATCACCCCATTTACTGCATCGTAATCGATTCCGCCAATCGCCAGGTATGTGGTATAGTTTACATTGCCTGCCGCCCTCTTATGCGCTACAAATGCAGGCTCGCTCATATTTGCGCTCAATTGCTCCGCCACGTCGTTATGGCAGCGCAGGCATCCTACTCTGCTCGCAAAAAGGTGCTGGCCCGCGAATAAAGAGTAAACTGCTGGCAGCACGAATAATATCATGGCTACCATCGCAATGATTAATAGTACGGTCTTTTGTTTCACAGACTACCACCATCGAGTATTTATATAATTTATATGTTATATTGACTAAATACTTTTTGTACGAAATTCTTCGAGAGTCATGTAGAGGTAGAGCGCAATCATGAGGACAAACAGCATAAGTCCTGCAGTCTGCACCGATTGCACCAGCGTTTTTACGAACCCAAATTCCTCCCCGTATTTGCCAATCCTTGCTATGCTCGCATCCTCGATGAAGTAATTGCCCAGGTCCTTGATTACTATGGGCTTTTTATTGAACAGGATTGCCTGTCCTTGGATATCGTCCCTGTGCACGACCCAGGGATCAACTCGGGGATTGGCATCACCTTTGGTCCTGTATACGCTGTCCTCGACGGAGTAGACCCTGTGTACCACGGGATTGAATACCTGTGATGTATGGAACATGATGATGTCCCCCTCCTGCAGGTCCACGAAAAGGTTCTGCATCAGGATTAAGTCGCCCTTATTGAATGCCGGCGCCATAGAGCCCGAGCCAATCGCCACGAAGGCGATGATATTCAGGTAAAGGATTATTCCCAAGAGCACCACGATGACTAATGGCAGCGCAGACATCACGATGCGCGGTCTTTTAGAAAGTTCCTCATACCTGCGCATGATTATGTCGACCTTGTCCTCCCTGTTGCGCTCAACAAATTTATCTGCGATTTTCCCGAGCAAGGCAAATGGATAGATGGAGCTCCTTCTCTTGACCATGTAGAGCGCGCAGAATAGGATTGCCAAAATGCCAGTCCAGATGATTAAGCCAATCGTATTGCTCATACCAGCCTCAGACGATATTCAACATCTTCAATAAAAAGAAGATATAAACTAAAAAAGAAAAAGATGGTGGTCTTAAACCACCATTTTATTGCTTAGTTGTCGCAGTTACCTCAGTAACCGCCACCAGATGTCGTGGTCTCGTTGGTGCCTTCTGCAGTGAAGTCACTGAGGACCCATTCGCCTGCATCGTGTCCAGCTGTAAAGCTCAGAGTGGTTGCCCTTTGCCATGTGATGTTCACGCCGATGTGTGTGTGGCATCCAATACAGGCTTCATTAGCGCCCTCCATCAGAGTTGCATCATCTGCGCCTGCGTCTCGATAGAACTCTGTGTGAGATTCGTCTATAGCGTTCAGCTCAACTGCTACATTGTCGTGACATACAATGCACTGCGGTGATATCGAAGCGTGCTGGGCATCGCTGCTGAATTGCGTACCGCTCATGCCACCACCATCATCACCCTTAGCATGTCCTTTGGTCTGGTGACAAAATTGGCAGCTCATTCCCTCGTGAGCCGTGCCCGCTTTTAATTCATCGTATTCCGCACCGTGGCATTTACCACACTGGACGTCTTCTCCCTCAATGAACTGATGCTGCCCTGCAAACAATGAAAGCGCTGATGGCAGTACGAACAGGCCAACTGCTAACACTGCGCATACTAACACAAGTGTTTTATTTCTTACCATTTTGTTTTCTCCCTTTAATCATTCACATTTTATTAGGGGACGCCTTGCACTTGGCGCCATAAATCCCACTTAGGATCTTCTTAGGTGGTTGTTTGCTCTGTAAATATATAAATTCTTTGCTATGTTAGTCCCAAACCATCGTAATCTCGTTATTCGCAACGTAACCGCCGGATTCATCCACAATTTGCACCCAGATACGCAACGTATCGCCTGATTTCGGCTCTTTTCCGTCTTTGAAGCCGGCGGTGAGTTCATAGGTTCTTGGCCCTGTGTAGTCCGTGGACGTCCAGAAGTTGATCATGTCCGTGCCTTGCAAAACCCACACATACACGCCCGGCATATGCGGCGGATAATCCTTCGGGCGCTTGAGTGCATCCATGGCGCCCTGCTCAGCCTCAATGGTTTCGATGGTTGGCGCATCAGTCGTGCCGCCAATCGTTGTCGTGACCTTCAGGATTGGCACGGTAAGACAGCCAGAAATGCTGGTGACGAGGAAGATGATTAGGATTAAGGAAAATAGTTTGGAAATCTTCATCTGTGATACTTCCATATTATATAACCCTTCAAACGCTGATAAAAGTCTTCCTTTGGTTTATTTAAATCTTTTTATCTAATTGACGAAGTTCTACTGTTAACCTAATCTTTGTCCGCTGATATGATTCTAATGCTCCGCCATTTCTTCTAACTCCTCGATTGGCACGTGCTTGGACTTTTTTGTGCCGATTAATACCCTAAGCGGGTCTTTTATCGTTCTAAATCTCTTGATTGTAGCCTCTTTAACCATAGAATCCCCGTGATTTTTTAAATTTAAATCTATCGCTCTTTCATGCCTGTTACATTCATTTTAAATCCGCATTTCGGACACTTATTGCCTGCATCAAGATGGTTAATCACGCTGTACCCATGGCGCTCGATGAGAATCTCATCACATTTAGGACAGAACGTGCTCTCATATCTGTGCCCGAGCACATTGCCGATGTAAACATGGTCAATGCCGCATTCTTTTGCGATTTTATGTACCTCTTCCAGCGTCTCCACGGGCGTTGGCGGAACGTCTGTCATCTGGTGGCATGGGTAGAAACGCGAGAAGTGAACCGGCGTATCTGCTCCAATGCCGACAACCCATTCGGCGAATCGCCTGAGCTCCGCTGGGCTGTCATTATGCCCTGGAATAACCAGGTAGGTGACCTCAAGATGAATCTTCTTTTTCTTCATACGTTCGCATGTCCTGAGAACAGGGTCAAGTTTTGCACCGCTGATGCGCCTACAAAACTCATCGGTGAACGCCTTGACGTCGACGTTGGCTGCATCCAGATATGGCGCTATCTTGTTCAATGCCGCCTCAGTCATATACCCATTGGTCACATAAACCGTGTACAGGCCAGCCTTCTTTGCCAGTTTTGCGGAATCATATGTGTACTCAAACCAGATGGTCGGCTCGTTATATGTCCAGGAGATGCCCTGGCAGCCGTATTGCTTCGCCAGTTCGATTGACTCCTCAGGAGTGGTCTCCTGCGTGGACACCTCTTCCACACTTGCAAATGCGATTCCATAATTCTGGCAGTGCTTGCACCTGAAGTTACAGCTCACAGTTCCGAGCGAGAGTGCCATTGACCCGGGATAAAAATGGAACAGCGGCTTTTTTTCTATCGGGTCGACGTTAATCGAAGATACGGAGTTGTATATCAGCGTGTAGAGTTTGCCGCCCTGGTTCTCCCTGACGCGGCATATGCCCTTTTTTCCCTCTGCAATGATGCACTGGTGAGCACACAGATTGCACTGCACCTTGCCATCTACTAGAGGCTTCCAGAGCATTGCTTCTTTTTTCATATCTCACCTGAAATGTTCGTATCCTCTTGCCTCAA
The DNA here is from genome assembly GCA_030610945.1 of Methanocellales archaeon. GTDB lineage: Archaea > Halobacteriota > UBA148 > UBA148 > JAUWXC01 > JAUWXC01. The sequence goes on from JAUWQV010000001.1 coordinate 47,190, forward strand.
TCTTTTCGGTCACGCCGTTCTTTTTAATTAGAATATCGCTAGAAGTAACCTCGCCTATCACGGCAAACTGGCACGCCTTTTCTGCATTCTCTAAATAGTCTGGCTTAACGGTAAACAGAAGTTCAAAATCACCAGCGCCACATAAAGGCAAATCAAGATCAGTGGAAATAACTTTAGTTTCATCCAGGACTGGCAACTTATCACCATAAATCAGAAAACCGACGCTGCTCGCCTTGCTCAAGTCATGCAGCGAAAGTGCAAGACCATCGCTGAGGTCCATCATGGATGTCACCGCGCCGGACGTTGCCAGTGCGATTGCCTCTTTGACCCTTGGCTGGGGCTCAAACAGCTTTTTTGTCACCACATCTTTAACGTTTTGCTGGATATCCATCTTCATCACCCTAAGACCTGCCTCTGCTGTTCCCAACTCGCCAGTCACGCAGACCAGATCGCCTACATGCGCTCCGCTGCGCTTCAACAATTTATCCTTTTTTGCGCTACCGAGGGCAGTGCAGACTATAGTAAGTTCATCATGCTCATCCGTGTCCCCGCCAACGATATATGCATCAAACTTCTTTGCGCACGCATTCATGCCATCAACGATGTCATCAACGAATCCCACGTCAGCCTCCTTGGGAAGTCCCATAGCAGCGACAATAGCAAACGGTCTTCCGCCCATTGCAGCGATGTCACTCAGACTCACGGCAACCGACATCCAACCCATCTGCCATGGCGCCATCCCATCCGGAAAATCCGTGCTCTGGTGAAGCATGTCGGTGGTCATAAGAAGGTATTCATCGCCATGGTCCAGGACAGCACAATCATCCTCTCCGGCGCCAAGGACTGCGTTATGTGGCAACAGTTCTGAGATTCTATTTATGAGGGCGCGCTCTCCTATATCTCGAACTTTCATCGAATCATACATATACCGATGAGAGAATAATAACCTTGTTGTGCCAGTATCGAGAAGGGATTTTCTCGGAATCATAGTAGGAACTGGAACGGGTCTCATTGGTTTATCAGTTGCCAGTTGCCTTAATCGTCTAAGAGGGGGTGATGTGACGATGTTGCCAACGCCGAGATTGACGGGAAAGATGTCATTAGAAGAGGTAGTAAAGAAAAGAAGGTCGAGAAGAAGTTTTAGAGATGAGTCCCTGAGAATGGACCAGCTTTCGCAAATTCTCTGGGCAGCGCAGGGAATAACAGAAGGATTTAAGAGAGCGGCACCATCTGCCGGTGCAACGTATCCGCTTGACTTATATGTTGTTGCAGGCAAGGTGGAAGAACTGGAAACAGGAGTGTATCACTATGATCTAGGGAATCATTCACTCTCACTTCACGCAGAAGGAGATTTTCGGACTGATCTGGCAAGAGCGTGTGCAGCCCAAGGATTCATAGCAGATGCGCCTGTCTCGATAGTAATAACGGCAGAATATGAAAGGACTACGCAGCGATATGGAGAGAGGGGCATCAGATACGTGCACATAGAAGTCGGGCATGTAGGGCAGAATATATATCTTCAAGCAGAGGCATTGGGTCTTGGAACGGTGGCGATAGGAGCGTTTTACGATGATGAAATCGCGAAACTGCTACGTTTCCCAGAGGGGCATCAACCATTATATGTCATGCCAGTTGGATATGTAATGCAGTAAATCAGGTGATTTCTTGACCCATCCCACACTGGATATCAAAGGCTCCAGGGGCAGTGAGCTCTCTGGCAAGAAAATCGTGTTAGGTGTTACGGGCAGCATAGCAGCCGTTGAGACGATTAAATTGGCGCGTGAATTGATCAGATACAGCGCAGACGTTTATGGTGTCATGACTAAGGATGCTCAAAAAATTATACACCCGTACGCATTGCAGTATGCAACCGGGAGAGATGTAATCACCGAGATTACAGGAGATGTCGAGCATATTGAGTTATGTGGAAACCGAGAGGGCAAAGCCGACCTGCTGTTAATTGCTCCCTGCACGGCAAACACGATTGGCAAAATTGCGACTGGCGTAGATGATACTCCTGTGACGACGTTTGCATCCACCGCGATAGGTGCTGAAATCCCAATTATCATTGTTCCCGCAATGCACGAATCGATGTACTCACAGCCGATTGCTGCTGAAAACATCCAGCGGTTGAAAAAAGTTGGAATCGAATTTGTGGGTCCCCGCTTGGAGGAGGGGGGGGCAAAGATTGCAGATACAGAAGATGTTATCCTGCGCGTGTTGCGCTCTCTCTCAAAGAAGGAGTTGAAAGGAAAAAAGGTGCTGGTCACCGGCGGCGCAACCGCAGAGGCGATCGACCCGATACGAATACTCACGAACAGGAGCTCGGGAAAGACGGGTTTGGAACTGGCAAGAGAGGCATTCATCAGGGGAGCGGGCGTAACCCTTGTGCAGAAGGGCAAATGTCCATATGCAGATATTCAAAACATCTACATCGAGAGCGCCAAAGAGATGAGCGATGCCGTGTTAGGTGAGCTAAAAAAGGGGTATGATGTATTCATCTGCGCCGCTGCTGTCTCGGATTACACCATTGACAAGTCTAAGGACAAGATTCCCTCCGGGCAGGAGCTAACGTTGAACCTCAAGCCCGTTCCAAAGGTAATAGAAAGAGTCAGAGCTGAGCATCCTAGATTATACATGGTCAGTTTCAAGGCTGAAACCAACGTTCCCAAGGAGGAGTTGATAGACAGGGCAAGGTCGATGAAGGATACGATTAAGTTAAACCTGGCCGTAGCAAACGACGTTGGCAAAGGTGGAATCGGAGGGGAGGAAAACGAAGTATACATCATCGGCGATGAAATTACACATGTTAAAGGTTCCAAACGAGAGATTGCAAAAAAGGTAATAGACGCAATAGTTGGAATGTTATGAATGTTATGAAAGCTAAGGCATACGCGCCGTCGCACATCACAGGCTTTTTTGAGATTTGTGAGTCTGAAAAACCTGAGCGCACGGGATCCAAGGGCTGTGGATTTACGCTACAGGCCGGAACGGTGACGGAAGTTGTGGTCAAGGATGGAGAGGCTATATCCATTCAGTTAAACGGCGTCGAGAGAAGTGCGCCTACAACCGAGTCAGTCGTGAGGGAATTGGCAGCAAATCGCTCAGTCGAGGTGCGCAGCAAGATAGATGTCCTAATTGGATGTGGCTTTGGAGCCAGTGGAGCGGGCGCGCTGAGCACTGCGCTGGCGCTGAATGAAGCACTATCACTCATTTTCACATACGAGCAAGTTGCAAAAGTCGCTCATATAGCTGAAGTAGAGAATAAAACTGGTCTGGGAGACGTAATCGCGCAGTCAACCGGCGGCGTGGTAATACGAAAAGAGCCGGGAGCACCAGGAATAGGCGTTGTTGACAGGATTCATGTCGGCGATGTTAAGATTGATTACGTGGTGTTTGGCGAAATTAACACAAAGGATGTTCTGAAAGATGTGGATATGAAGAGGAACATCAACAAGGCAGGAAGAGAAGCCATGAAGGGATTGCTCCAAAGACCAACATTCGATGAATTTGTTCAACTATCCAAAAAATTCGCCATCCAAACAGGGCTTCTAAGCAACAGAGCAGCTGACGCGATAGAAGCGGTCGAGGCTGCAGGCGGCATGGCAAGCATGGTGATGTTGGGTGATGCCGTGTTCGCAATTAATGGGTACGAAGCGCTGAAGGAATTTGGGGATGTTAAGACGAGTGAAATATGCCATCAAGGGGCGCGATTGTTATGACTACTATAATCCCAAAGGACCATCCACGCTATGAATCACTGATAATCAGGGAGAGGCTGGTGGATGGATTCAAAGCGGGCATCGTGTGCGAAGAAGGATTGATTGCACATGGAAGAGGAGAGGCGTTCGACTACCTGCTCGGCGAAAGGACGATAGAGCCCGCAATGACGGCAACGAGGGTTGCGGTTGCAGCAATGCTAGCGGCAAAGCACCCGGTCATCTCAGTCAACGGTAACAGTGCAGCGCTTGTGCCGGATGAACTGGTGCGTCTAAGTGAAAAAATTGGCGCGCCGCTCGAGGTAAACCTGTTTCACAGGACAGAAGACAGGGTGGATAAGATAATCCATCATCTGGAGACACATGGAGCAAAGAATGTCCTGGGAAAAAAAGCAGAGGCGCGTATTCCTGGAATTTCGCATGAGAGGGCTAAGGTGTGCAAAGAAGGCATATACAGCGCAGATGTTGTACTCGTGCCCCTGGAGGATGGAGATAGGTGCGAAGCACTCGTAAATATGAACAAAAAAGTAATCGCAATTGATTTAAACCCATTATCGAGAACAGCGCAGACCGCAAGCGTTACGATTGTGGATAACGTGGCCAGGGCAATACCCAATATGATAAAACTGGTTGATGAGATGAAGACCTTACCTGAATCTGAATTGGGACATATGCGCACCTCATACGACAACAAGGCGATGTTGGAAGAGGTAATCAGAAGGATTAAAATGCTTTAAAGAACTGGTTAGACTTAGGATGCTGGCATGATGATTAAACGAATTTCTGAGCTGGGCGACGCACAAATGGAAAAGTTGCTGCGCAGCGATGTCAAGGATGTCACGAGCGCTGTTAAGCGGATTTTAGAAGATGTGCAGAGAAATGGCGATAGCGCCGTCGCCAAGTACACGAAGAAGTTTGACGGTGTAGCGCTGAAAAACCTTGAGGTTACAGAAGAGGAAATTAGAGATGCGGAGGTATCCGTAGATGCAAAACTCATCAAGCACCTCGAGAGGGCGGCACTCAACATATCCGCATTCCACGGCGAGCAGTTGAATGATGAGTTATGGCTGAAGGAGTTTGGACCCGGGATAACGCTTGGACAGAAGACCACACCATTGGATAAAATCGGCGCATATGTTCCAGGTGGTCTCGCATCTTACCCATCTACTGCGCTGATGACTATAATCCCGGCAAAAGTGGCTGGTGTCCCGGAAGTGATCATATGCACTCCACCCAGGCCAGATGGTACTGTAAACCCTCTCACGTTAGCAGCAGCCGACATAGCAGGCGCAGACAGGATATTCAAGGTTGGAGGGGCGCAAGCAATAGCGGCAATGGCATATGGCACGAAGAGCATCCCAAAAGTGGACAAAATAGTCGGACCTGGAAATGTATATGTAACGGCCGCCAAGATGCTGGTGCGCAACGATGTGGAAATCGACTTTCCTGCAGGACCCAGCGAGGTTGTCATTTTAGCAGACCAACCTTTTGAGAAAAGCTTGACCAAAACCGCGACAATTATCGCATCAGATATGGTTGCACAAATGGAACACGACCCCGCATCGGTTGCCATTCTGGTCACAACGTCTCAAAAATTGGCAAAGGCGGTTGATGTCGAGGTGAAGAAGCAAATGAAGGAGGCGCCACGAAAAGATATAATCGCCAATGCGCTGAAGAAGAGCGCGATCCTGATTGCAGACGACTTGAAGCAGGGCATAGAGTTCGTCAATGCTATTGCGCCAGAGCATCTTGAACTCATAGTTCCAGAGCCGATGAAGGTGCTGAAGGATATCAGGCATTCAGGCGCAATTTTCGTTGGAGAATACTCCCCTGTAGCGGCAGGAGACTATGCGTCTGGAACGAATCATGTGCTGCCAACGATGAGATACGCTAGGGTACTTTCTGGCTTGGACACGCGCCATTTCACGAAGAGATCCAGCGTCCAGATTATAACTAAATCAGGGCTGCGCGACCTGAAGGATACGATAATAGCGCTCGCCGAGGCAGAGGGGTTGGAGGCGCATGCAGAATCGGTCAGGAAGAGGTTTGAGAAATGATGGGCAAAAAGTTGCGTACTCATTACTCCAGAGAGATAACGCCTGAGGATGATGGCAAGAATGTTACCGTCGCAGGATGTGTTCATGAAATTAGAGATTTAGGCGGTCTCACCTTCATCGTTCTCAGGGACAGGGATGGAACGATGCAGGTCACGTTAGTCAAGAACAAGGTCAAGGATAATTTGTTCGATGTGGTACGAGACCTAAGCAGGGAGTCTATTGTATCTATTTCAGGTGCCGTCAAACAGGAGAAGAAGGCACCCAATGGCTACGAGATAATTCCCAATGAGATTATGGTGCTAAGCAAGGCAAAATCGCCTCTTCCTTTGGATGTCACGGGAAAGGTCGGCGCTGATTTGGATACGAGATTGGATGCAAGATTCATGGATTTGCGAAGGGCAGAGATTCAACCGATATTCAAAATTAGGCACCATCTGCTGACTGCAGTCAGGGATTTTTTGGAGAGCAAGGACTTCATAGAAATACAGACGCCCAAGATCGTCGCCACTGCCACTGAAGGTGGGACAGCGCTGTTCCCCATCACCTACTTCGAAAGAGAGGCGTTTCTTGGCCAGAGTCCGCAGTTGTACAAGCAAATCATGATGGCAACCGGCCTAGACAGAGTGTATGAAATAGGCCCCATCTTCAGGGCAGAGGAGCATGACACGAGAAAGCACCTGAACGAGGTAACGTCAATCGATGTGGAGGCTTCCTTCGTGACGCACGAAGAGGTGATGTCGATACTGGAGGAGACAGTCAAACACGTCTATGCTCATGCCCAGGAACATTGCGAGCGCGAGCTTGGTACCGTAGGCGTTGATTTGCAAATGCCAAAGACGCCATTCAAACGGTTGCGATATGAGGATGCACTTGACATCGCCAGAAAGCACAAGGAATGCAAGGACATGGAATGGGGAGATGACCTTGATACAGCAGCTGAAAAGGCCATCGGCAAAGAAATAGGAAAGCATTACTTTATAGTAGACTGGCCTACTGAAATCAAGCCGTATTACGTGCAGCCATACGATGACAAACCTGAAATATGCAAGGCATTTGACCTGATGCATCCAAAGATGGAGTTGGCATCAGGGTCGCAGAGGGTCCACTCGTATGACCTCTTGGTAAAAAGAATCAAGGCGCAGGGACTGGCCCCAGAAGGATTTGAATTTTACTTGGATGCGTTCAGGTACGGAATGCCACCCCACGCGGGATGGGGCATGGGCGTGGAAAGATTGCTCATGAGCATGTTGGGCTTGGCAAACATTCGAGAGACGGTTCTGTTCCCAAGAGATAGAAGAAGACTCTCCCCATGATTGATGATTGCCCCAACATTTATATATCAACGACTAATTTGTATTAAAAAGGAGAAATATTAAAAGGAGAAGATGATACATGGCCATATTACCAGCAGGCATACACCCTGCTGAGATTGTCTTTACTTTGCTCTTCGCGTGGGCAGCGTGGCTATTTGCCACTACAATAAAACAGAAAAGGCATGAAAAAAGAGAGATAGAAGAAGGCCATGGATTATTCTTGGTGGCAGGGCTTGTGGCATGGACATTGGCATCTCTTGTAGATGCACTCGACAACCTTCCTGTTTCTGGAATAAGGGCATTGGACATTTGTGAGCACTGGGTATTCTTAATTGGAGCGGTTGCACTCGCGGTAGGGTTGAGCAAACTTTGCAGAAAATATGAAGAACTGATCAAGAGGTGATGATGATGGCATGGATGGAATTGGTCCCAAACGCCCTGGCTTTTGTATGCCTTCTCTATTGCACACACGTAGCGCTAAAGATGAAAAAATTAACAGAAAAAGCATCACCAGCATGGCTACTTATCAGTGTTGGATTGGCATTTCTTACAATATATGCACTTACCAACATCATTGAATTTGGATTAGAAGTTAGCACAATTAACGGCATCCTCAAAATAGCAGAAGAGCCAATAGGAATAAGCATGGACAGGGCAGAAATGGGCATAGTCAATGCAGGCGCAGCATTTCTAGTAGCAGCCGGTTTGACATTAAAGCACTCAGTGATAAAACCAATTTGAGCCATCCAGCACCATAAGATATATCTCTTGTTTGTCGCATTATATTCTAATGAGGGGATGAAATGCGCGATGGGTTCAATGGACTCTGTAGTCCGTTTAGCGGCTCTAGACAGAAACTTGAACAATCCCTTATTTTTGATGTTGTAATGAAAAGATGGTAGGGGTCTGCCTTGTATATTAAAGAGATTGAACTCCAAAATTTCAAATCCTTCAAACACAAGACGAGAATTCCATTTTTCAACGACTTCACGACCATCTCCGGACCTAACGGCTCGGGGAAATCGAATATCATCGACGCCATCCTTTTTGTTCTGGGTCTGTCCACCTCGAGACTAATGAGAGCCGAGAAACTTACAGACCTTATTTATAATGCCAATGGGAGGAATAATCCCAATTTCGCTGAGGTAACGATACGATTTGACAACACCGACAGGGAAGTGCCATTAGATAGAGACGAGATAACGGTCACCAGAAAGGTCCAAAGGACAAATGATGGTGGATACTACAGTTATTACTACCTTAACAACAGGGCATGCAACCTAAGCGATATCCACACATACCTCTCCAAGGCCAGGATTTCGCCAGATGGGTATAACATCATCATGCAGGGGGATGTCACCTATATCATCGAAATGAGCTCTGTGGAGAGGCGCAAACTCATAGATGAAATAGCAGGCGTAGCGGAGTTCGATGCAAAGAAGAAGCAATCGCTTAGTGAACTCGAAACCGTTTGGGAACGGATAGAACGGGTCGATATAGTACTCTCCGAGGTTGGCATCAGACTGATGCAACTACAAGAGGAGAGAGGGCAGGCACTCAAATACAAGGCGCTGATGGATGAGAATAGGCGTTATGAAGCGTTTACATTGCTTTCAAAACTGAAGAGTGTGGAAGACGAATTGAAAAAGTCAATGAAAAAATTAGATGGGAGGAATCTAAAAAAGGATGGCCTGGCCAAGGAGCTAACAGAGATTAGAGGCAGGATATCCACAGTGGATGAAAAACTGCGCGTTTTGAATGAAGAGATTACCCTGAAAGGGGAGGACGAGCAGATAGAGGTTAAAAAAGAGATCGAAGAGATAAAGGGCGAGATTGCCAAACATCAACATGCTATTGGATTTTTCAAAACCGAAATTGGCAGCATTGAGGAAGGGCGAAGGAAGGCGCTGATAGAGATTGATAAGACCAGGGAGAAGATTGAGAGCCTAACGGCAAAGATTGGAGATGAAGAAGTCAGGAAAGGGGGCATACTGGCAGAGATAAAGGAGAAGGAGGCTCAATTAAAGACCGCCCAAGATAAGACTGCCAAAGTGGATGCAAAATTTGCTGACGTGCGGAGCAGGCTTACAACGCTCAAAGAGCAGTTAGAAGGAGGGAAAAACGAGAGAAGTGAGTTGTTCAGGGCAAAAGATAGATTGCTCGACAGCATTCGACGTAAATCCTCTGAAGAAGGAGACATCAAACGCGAGATAGAAAGGTCCAAGGAGCAAATAGCCGAGACCGAAGTGATGATGAAGCGGGTTCACAAGGAGCTCAAAGACTTGGAAGAGGAGAGGACAAAAGTCTCAAGCAGTGTAGACGAACTGGAGAGTAAGAAATCTGCGCTGAAAGGCGAACTGGATAAAATCGAACAAGAACTCTGGAAACGGCAGCAAGAATATGTAAAAATAGAGGCGCGCGTCAAGGCATCAGAGGAGTTGGGGGGCTACAGCAGGGCTGTAAGCACGATTCTAAATGCAAAAAAGCAGCACGAACTATCAGGCATTTATGGGGTCATTGCTGAACTGGGCAAGGTCGATGAAAAATGCGCTTCTGCGATAGAAGTTGCAGCTGGCAACAGGATGCAGTGTGTGGTCGTGGATGTTGACGAAGACGCTGCATGCGCAATAGAATTTTTGAAGAATAAAAAATGTGGCAGAGTCACATTTTTGCCATTGAATAAGATGAAAACCAGATCATTGCCCAAGTTGACCAAGAAGGATGGGGTAATTGATTACGCGATAAATCTCGTTGATTATGATGCCAAATTCGAGCCTGTATTTCAATATGTCTTTGGCGACACGATTGTAGTAGAGAATCTGGACATAGCAAGAAAATTGATGCCCGGAAGAATGGTGACGCTGGACGGGGAATTAATCGAGAGAAGCGGTGCGATGACAGGGGGCTCCTTGGCAAGGAGATTTGCCTTCACCACGGCAGAGAAGAGTCTCAAGAAATTAGCAGAACAGGTCACAGTATACGAGACAAAACGACGCCAATGCCTTGATAAGATAGATGCAATCGAGGGAGAGATATCCTCTATCCAGAGAGGCACGCTGGACATCGACACAGAGATTGCCGGGAAGAAACGAAGGTTAGTGGAAGGAGAAGAGTTGATAAACACAAGCAATGAGGTCATCAAAGCCAAGGAAGAAGGGCTCGCGTCCATTATGGGCGAGAGGAAGAAACTGGGAGAAGAGATGAACGCCATGGAAGAGAAATGCACGAGCATGGATTCCCAGATCGCTGAGACGGATGAGGAGATTAAAAAACTGGAGAAGTTACTGAAGGATTCAGAGATTCCAGGGCTGATGAAAGAGGCAGAAGATATCACCACGGAGACGCGCAGGCTGGAGAACAGGATACGTGACATAGACGCAGAAATAGGCACCATAAACGTAGAAAAGAACTTTTCGAGTTCAAAGATCAATGAACTCAAAGAGAGAACAAAGGAGTTAGAGGAGAAGAAGAAGCAGCTGAGGGAGCAGGTATCAACAGGCGAGGAGGAGATTGTAACCCTTGAGGGGAAATTGGAGGATAAAAAACAGCGCGAGAAGACGTTGGAGGGCGAGTTAGTCGACCTGCGCGGCAAAAGAAATGTGTTGCTTGAGGAGATGTCCAAGATAGATGCCGAGAAAAACGATGTACAGAAGCAGCTGGAGAGGATTGACGCACAGATAGAGATGCTAGAGGCAGGCAAAAACGAATTACAAGCTCAATTTGATGCAATTAAGAAGGAGGTTGATGAGACGGGTGTTGCAAAGGTGGATGAGGTGCCGCCACACGATGTAGTGGTGGAGAAAATTGCCTCGCTCAAGGCACAGATGGCAGAATTAGAGCCAGTGAACATGCGGGCGATTGCGGAGTACGAGGAAGTGGAAACGCGACAGCGCGATTTGCAGAGCAAGAGGGATGTGTTGTTCAAGGAGCATAATGACATCATTGAGAGAATAGAGCGGTATGAGTCTATGAAAAAGGATGCGTTTATGCAGAGTTTTTGTGCAATCAACGCCCACTTCAAGGAGATTTTTGCAGACCTATCAGATGGAGAGGGTGAGCTGGTACTGGAAAACTGGGATGACCCCTTTGCAGGTGGACTGACGATTAAAGCCAGGCCCTCAGGAAAGGCTGTCAGGCGCATGAGTGCTCTGTCCGGTGGAGAGAAGAGTCTGACTGCGCTGGCGTTTCTATTTGCAATTCAGAGGCACAGGCCTGCACCGTTCTATGCACTGGATGAGATCGATATGTATCTTGACGGCGCAAATGCTGAAAGAGTTGCGAGCATGATTAAAAATATATCCAAGGGTACGCAGTTCATCGTTGTATCGCTAAGGGAGTCCATGGTGAGAGCGGCGAACAGGACGATCGGCGTAACCATGCAGGAGGAGAACATATCAAGCATTACGGGCGTGGTGTTGAATTGATAGACGAGCCGGTTGAAATCTTGGTAAATTTGGCTAAAGACAGTGAGATTGACCCCTGGAACATTGATATAGTGGATGTTACCGATAAATTCCTCAAAAAGTTGGAGGAAAGGGAGCAATTAGACCTATGGGTATCTGCCAGAACGCTTCTATACGCCTCGATATTGCTGAGGATGAAGTCCGAAGTACTGGTGGAAGATGATGATAAAAGAGACGAATGGGATTTCTTTGGCTTTCAGCCAGAGTGTTTCCAGGATTTCCAGATAGAAACATATCCGCCACTACAACCAAGAGTACGCCGACAGTCAAAACGACCCGCCACATTGGCAGAGCTGATAGACGAGCTGAAAAAAGCAATAGATGTAAAAGAGAGAAAAGAGATACGGCGCATAAAAGAGAGAAAAAAGTACAGTCCAAGGGCGGAGGATGTCCTTAGAGTCCTAGAACGAGAGGATATGGAGAATAGGATTCAAACAGTGATGAAAAAATTGAAGGGGATATTCAAAAGGCAAAAGAAGGTCGTATTTTCAGAGCTAGTAGAGGAAAGAACTCCTGCAAACATCGTTCAGGCGTACATTCCGCTGTTGTTCCTGGCAACCAGGAAGAAGGTAAAGTTAGAACAGAAAGAGTTGTTCGGCGACATATATGTACAACCCAGGTAAGAGAGCATGAATGATAAAGAGATATTAGAGGCCGCGCTTTTTGCCGTAGGCCATCCCTTGGATGTGAAGGAGTTGGCAACGCTGGTAGAGAAAACGCCCGAGCATGTGTTAGAGCTGTTAAAATCCCTTGTAGATGAATACAAAACCAGAGAGACGTCGCTGGAGCTGGTTGAGGAGGGGGGCAAATATGTGATGCAGGTCAAACCAGCATATGCAGAAAAAGTACAGGACATAGCGCCCAAGGAATTCGAAACGCCCGTGCTAAGGACCTTGGCAGTTGTTGCCTACCATCAGCCGGTCACCCAGGCAGAGGTAGTCAACATCAGGGGAAACAAGGCATACTCACAGATTGCTGCGCTGGAAGAGAGGGGATTGATTAAAAGCGTGCCCCACAGAAGGACGAAAATGCTGACTACTACCTCAGCCTTCGTAGAGTACTTTGGGATAGAGACAAACGACCCGAAAATAATCAGAAAGATGATCGAAAAAGTGGCGAAAGAGCGAGTCTCCACCTGATTTTAGGATTACTTTCGCCCCACTCTTGCTAAATCTCCATATATGCATCAAGAGTAAGGAAGATATTGAAAGTAACCTCCTGGGCGCAACTGCATCCCCTTACACGTTTCTAGGCTGGATGCGGTTCCCCTCCCCTCTTTTTTAATCAAAATTCACTGAGATAGTTTTATAAGTAATACCATGGTATTACTTTGAGAGGGTAGCGCATGAAAGTGGTCACAGCCAAGGTCCCGGATGAACTGACTAAGATGATGAAAAAGTGCATCAAGGAAAAGGGGTATTCGTCTCAATCCGAGCTCGTGAGAGATGCTATAAGGAGAATGCTAGAGCCTGAGCTCAAAGAAGAGATAATAATGGATATCATCGAAGCCAGGGAGCAAATAAAGAGGAGAGAGACTATTTCCTTAGAAGAGCTAGAGAAGAGCCTGGAAGGACCCTGATGTATGCAATTGAATTCTCCAAGCTCGCTGGAAAGAGGTTTAGCAAACTGGACAAATCGATTAAAAAACGAATCATCGATAAACTAAAGGAAATAAGGAAGTCAAATAAATCTCGACGCTTTCTTGAGTCGTTAAAAGGAGTTACAGCCCGAAAGCTCAGAATCGGAGATTATAGACTCATTGTAGACGTTGACGATGAGAATAAGGTTATCTATATCCTCACATTGGGGCATAGAAGTGAGATATATAAAGAGCTCCATGAGTTCGAGGAGTGATTTAAAACAGAAAAATTAAAACCTGGACAAACTTGACTGTCCATGCTTTTTTAATGCTACCTGCGCCGTCTTCCAGGAGTGGCGCACAAAAGTTGGTAAAGAGTCGTGTTCCTTAATCCATTTCTCCAAGAAATGCACTGTCCGGGAGTCTGAGGGATAACCAGAGCCGATCTCCTGCCCGATTCGTTTTTCTAAAGCGCGCACCGCCTCATCGCGTCTCACCTTTGCCAGGATGGATGCGGCTGAAACTATTGGATACTTGACATCTGCGTTGTGCTCTGAAATTATGTCAACGGGTGCGCCATACTTCTCGCGCACGTTTTGCGCAAATCGCATAGGATTTACATCTGCTGCATCAAGAAATGCCCTGTCTGGCTTTAGGTCTTTGAGAACTTTCGCATGGCTGATGACCATAATCTCGTTCATCGTCATCTTCTCGCGGAGTGCGTCGATTTGCCCTGCGCTGACTTCGAGGATATGGTATTTTGCGACTTTTCTTATCTCCTCTGCCAGAAATTCCCGCCTTCGCGGCGAGAGTGCCTTGGAATCTCTGAGGCCCAGTCGCTCTAGGGATGCGATATGCTTCTCAAATACCATCACACCAGCGACGACCATAGGTCCCACAACAGGACCTTTGCCAGCCTCATCGATGCCTGCAATTTTCATGCTACTCGACAAATATTTTCTCCAATTTCTTTATGTGCTCTGCTGTTGTGAGAACTACAACGGAGTCGCCTACCTTTATTATCGTTTTACCCCTTGGGAAAGTGACGTGTTTCCCCCTAAGTATTGCAGTAAGCACGCAATCACTTGGAAGTCCCAAGTCTGCTACAGGTTTGCCAACAGCCGAAGAGTTTTCATGTATTGTGAACTCCACCATCTCAATGTCGCCCTCCTTCAATGACAAAAGTGTCAGGAGTTCCCCGGATGTAATGGCATTCTTTAAAACTATGGACGCTGCTGTTACAGTACTGACCGCAACATCGATGCCCAAATCCTTGAATACTGCCTCATTCTTAGAATCATTGACCCTTGATATCGTCTTGGGAACTTTGAAGTTCTTTTTCGCCATCTGGCAGGATACGAGATTTGTCTTATCCTCCCCTGTAACAGCGACGAGCGCGTCTGCCTTGGCAGTACCGGCATCCTCTAAATACTTGGCATCAGTCCCATCACCATGGATGACAAGAATGTCGAGCTGTTCAGCCAGACTCTGACAAACATCTTTATCCGATTCCACCACCGCAACCTTTCTTCCCTCTTGAGATAGTGATTTTGCGAGGAAACTGCCAATTCTCCCTCCACCCACGATGACTATGTACATATTCATCCTCTCCGCGATATTATCCATTCAAATGGGGTTGCAATCGATATTAATACTGCCCATAATTCCAACCTGCCAAGAATCATGCCGATGATTTCCATTATCTTGCAGGAAACAGGCATACCCGGTCCAGTTATTCCCGTGGAAAGACCAACCGTTCCCATAGCCGATGCATACTCGAACAGAGCACCCATCATAGAATATCCGCTCAGCAAGAAAACAATGACGCCTGCTATATAGAGCAGGATATAGGCAAACACAAAAATCGATATTTCCATGAACAGGTCAGGAGTGATGGTTTCTTTCTCACCTGTACACCACGCCGTTCTTCCGATTACAGCACTCTCTGGAAGCAATCTCATCTTTATCTCCCAGAAAATCGATTTCGCCATGATGCCTACTCTGTATCGTTTTATGCCGCCAGCAGTAGAGCCGGTGCTCCCCCCCATGCACATCAATACCACCAGCGAGAATAGCACCAGATGCCCAAACTGGCTCATGCTCTGTGGAGACGTGGTCATATACCCCGTGGTCGTCAGAGCGGAAATAACGTTAAACAATGCGTGCCTGAATCCCTGCAAAGGGGTATGATAAAAACCATAGACCAAACCATAGGTAACGATGGGCAAGAATATGATAATGGATGCGTACACGACCTTGAGCTCAATGTCTTTTATAGCCTTGCCAAGTTTACCTGACAACAAAAGATAGTGAAATGCAAAGCTCAGGCTGCCTAACAACATAAGAACCATGGTGACCATTTCAATCTCCAGACTTTGATAGGCGCCTATACTCCCAGCCCTAGTGGAAAAACCGCCAGTTGATAGTGCACACATCGAGTGATTTATGGAGTCGAATAAAGGCATACCAGCGACATAGAATAATCCTATCCCTATGAATAAGTACAAAAGGTAAATCTTGAGAATCATCCTGACGGTATGTCTGATGGCTGGCAGCAACCTCTCCGTCCTCGCCTCTGCCGAGTAGACGGATGCGACGCCACTTTTCGGGCCTATGAGGGCAGTTAGCATGAGAACGGCAAGTCCAGCCCCTCCAATAAATTGCATGAGACTGCGCCAGAACAGAAAGATGTGAGGACATGTTGCCACGCTGACCATTGTCAGACCGGTTGTCGTCCATCCAGAGACGGCTTCAAAAAAACCGTCGATTGGGCTGAGAATAAAACCGATGACAAAAGGGGCTGCACCGAACATGCACGCCATAACCCAAAACACCCCAATGAGAATTAATGCTTGAACCCTCCCCAATGGTGCCAGCGCAGGGTCCACTCTGAAAAATCTCCAAAGTACAAATCCACCAGCCAGAGCCAAGAGTCCTGGGATAACAAAGGAGTAAGCGTAGACGATCTCATTGGGATATGCTATGATTAAAAGTAAGGGTATAAACAGCATTCCGCCCACACCCATGAGTAAAAATCCAGAATAACTGATTATCAAACGGTTACGCAGCGTTTGCACATCTACATCATCCATTTGACATCAACTCTTGGCCAAGACGTCTTTAACCTTTCCCGATGCGCCAGCCAGATTCGCAACGACTACAATGTCACCCTTCTGGAGCGTTGTAGTATTATCAGGTATTATCGCTTTTGAACCCCTCACAAGAGCCGCTATAGTGGAGTCCTTTGGTAAGGGGATATCCTTCAGCGCCTTTCCAACAACAGGGCCTTTTACCTCTATCTTGTTGATCTCGATGCCGCCCTTATTAACCGTCATGAGTGCAATCAAGCCCGGGTGCATAATGGCGTTCCTGATATGCGCCACCGCAATTGCAGTGGGGCACACAGTAGCATCGATACCTGCATCCCTGTAAAGGGGTTCTTTCTCTGGATCGTTGACTCTTGCAATAACATTTTGAACCTTGAACACCTGTTTGGCAATCTGAGAGGCCATTAGATTGGTATTATCATCATCGGTAGCCGCCACGAAAACGTCTGCCTTGCTTCCGCCCGCCTTTGTTAACACATCCTGGTCAGTTCCATCTCCCTCGATGGTCAATCCATCAAAAGTAGGACCAAGCTCTTGGAAATGAGATGCATCCTTGTCTACAACAACAACGTCATTTCCATTCATCGATAACAACTGAGCCAGACCGCTGCCAACCCTGCCACACCCGATTATTAGCACATACATCATCAATTCACCACACAAACCATCATAATAAGTGCCTCAACTCCCAAAGCATTTTTGGGTTCCTCCTGGTAATCTCTGTGAGCAAGCTAGTTGCGGTCAGCTCGCCGAAATTGACGTCTTTTATAGAGTGTGCAAGCATGTTCAATTGTTCATCAGGCATCTTGGTGAGGACTTCCTTAGCATGAAGGGATTTGTCGAGACTATCCTCAATGGCGGATTTCCATCGCGTTTCATACTCGCTCAGCACCTTTGTTGACGTATCACCCTTCGATATCGCCTTCGCAGCCACCTCTCCGGCGATTTGTCCGGTTATCATAGCATTGACGATTCCACCCCCTGTGATGGGGTCTGTCATCCTGGCAGCATCGCCCACGAGCATCAGTCCATTTGTTATTGTGCGCTCCAGCGGACCGCTGACGGGCACGCCCCCAACAATTATTTCGAGTATGTGCCCATCTGAACAACTCTTGTCAACAAATTTTTTAAGGAAGTGAATTGCCTTCGTGCTGCCAACCCTGCTTCCCAAGACACCAACACCGACATTTGCCTCATGCTTGCCCTTTGGGAATATCCACGCATAGCCCCCTGGTGCGATTTCATTGCCAACGTAAAAATCACAGTAATCTTGGTCGAAGTCAATGTCAGCCATCAAAAACTCAGCGCATGTTTCGATGTCCGATAACTTGAGCGTTGTATTAATGCCTGCCCAGCGCCCAACTTTTGACTCCACGCCATCTGCACCTATGACGATGTTTGCCCGGACTGTAAAATCATCTCCAAAATGCTCCCCTCTGATACCCCTTACGAAACCGTTCTCTATGATTAAACCGGTTGCCCTTGTTTTCACCATCACCTCTGCACCTGCTCTCGCTGCCTGGAGAGCGAGCGCTCTGTCGAAAATCTTGCGCTCAAGCACATAACCCACCTCTGGCCCGGCTATATCCTCTGACATCTCAATTGCCGTGCCGTCTGGAGAATAGATTCTAGCGCCCTTGACCTCGGCAGATATCCATGAAGGGTCTGACTCTATAAACGGCTTTATGCTCTCTTTGCCCACGCCCTCTGCACACCGCACAGGGTTGCCAATCTCCGCTCTTTTCTCGATTAACAGCACATCTAAACCGTGCTCAGCTGCCGTTTTCGCTGCAATTGAACCTCCTGGTCCAGCGCCCACAACTAGGACATCATATTCATCCTTCATGCTGAATCTCCAATGCCCCGACAGGACAGACTTTCACACATATTCCGCATTCTATGCATTTATCACTGACTTCTACCCATGCATCTACTAAGTCTATTGCATTTTCCGGGCAAACCCCCACACATGCACCACAATGGCCGCATTTATGTCTATTTATAACTATCACATATTTCACCTGAATAATGATTATATCTACTAATGCTAAGCACTAAAATCTTTTTGAGCCTTAGCACCTCACAGCATTCACAATAACAGGATTTAAACCAGCAAACTTCCTGATATATTTTACTCGTTCATGTTTCAATTGAGTGGCATACGCTTCAATTTGCGCTTCGGAATAAAACCGGGTTAAGTCGAACCTTGTCATATCCATTCCCTCCACTTTCTTTGGAACCTGAACGCCAAAGTAGGGTTCACGCGTCCATTCGATGGCACCTCTGGCTATTCCTCTTATGATTGCAGCCATCTCAGATATCTCCACCCTTGCCACCTTTTGCTTTATTACTATGCCATCCTCGCTTTTCTCCATAATCTCGCCAACACCACCGGTATTCAAGAGATAACATTGAATTTTGTCGCCATGTCTTTTGAGGAACTCATAGAATATGTTGCCCTCCTCTGCCTCATCGCCTATGATAAATGGATTGGTACCCACAACCCTGACAGATTCACCCACCCTGCGTGGGTCACTGGCTGTGGTCTCTATAGATTCACCGAGCATAAATGTGGCAGCAGCCTGTTCATGTGTCAACTTCGATGCGAGGGGCACGATTGTGTTCCTCCTGGTGATGAATAAAACTATCATTCCATCGAGTTCATTAATAAGAGGCAAATCAACGCTATAGCATACGTGCTTATCGCCCAAATCCGCCCTCTGAATTACACCCCGGCCATTGCCGGTGAGCGTTTCATCCAAAAAGGAGACTTTACCGTGGTAGTCGACCATAACATTTTCAAAAACTGCGTCTTTCTTCGTCGCAGCGTTGTGGATTAGTGGGTGATTGAGCGGGTCGATATCGGTCTTTAGGAAAAATCCCCTTTCAGGACCAAGAGCTGAGCCATCCTGGCAGAGGAAAACGACATCATCTTGGACTATTTCTATACCTTCACCTTCTCCATTCAATCCATGGTCGTGGCACGTATGCGTTGTCTTGCCCGTACCAGAGAGTCCGAACAGGAGCGTGCCATATCTTTGTATCTTGCCAGTCTTATCCCTTGCTCGAATAATCTTCGCTCCGGCATGAAGACCTAACATCCCTCTTTGCTTGGCATGCCACATTGCCAGCCTGAGGAATGCTTTTTTGGATTCGCCCAAGTAATCCGTACCAAGGACATAAGTGATGCCTATTTCTGGAAAAACGAGTATTTGTCTATCCTTTTCATGCCACTCAGGCACCTGGATAAGGCAAAAGTCAGGACCTTTACTATTCTTTGAGTCAAAAAGTAACGTGCTCCACATGTAAGCGATGCGCGCGCTATCCTTACGTTGAGTCGAGAGAAACATTGTGCAGTTAGGAGTGAAATAAGGATTGGCACCCATCGTCCCCTTCACGCAGATTAACGGAGCCTTTTTCAGATATTCGTGCACCGATTCTATTGTTTTTGAGGCGTTCTGGATGATGGCTTTTTGTTTTTTACTCGGAGCTGGCAGCATGAGTTCTGGGCTACCAAGGTACACGGTCAGACCAGCACTTCTATTTCGTACCGTGGATACGAAAACGTAATTTCCAAACTCAGTCAGTATGCCGCTTTGCTCCGCTGTCTTGCGCAGTTCCTCGGGCGCAGGATGAGACACGTTGGGTTGATGTTCCAATCCCCTAACAAATGACATGACTTCTTGACGCACGTGCTCAATATCTGTCCGCTCCATTGAGTTCACCATAATGCCCTTTCCGATACGATATCATAACTATAAAAATCAATCGATTACACGAAATCAGATATATAGCGCTGGGATTTAGGCACTCTGGACCCCTTTGGCAACTCAACCCTGCCGTATTGGCCTCCGCCGCCGGGATGAAGGATTATCCTGCCTTCCCTGAAGGCAACGATGGCGTCCCGCACACTTTCGTCAACCATGTTCAATTGCTCGATGTCAGCATCGACCAAAATCGTTACCTCATTGCCTAACGCACTCACCATCGTGCCCCACACATCTCTTACCGCTTTGGTATTCGAGTCAGATACGCCAAGCGCCAGGGCAATTATTTCTGCCAGTGGAATCAGCCTGAGATATGGTGGCCTGTGCTGTGGATGTCTTGGTTTCTCGTAATCGGCCAGTTCACTCACCCTGTCGCGAACGCCCTTTTTGATAAGACCTCCGCAGGTGCAACGCCATTTCCGCTCCTGGCACATCTGAAGAGAATAATGCTTATAACACCGTATACAGGCACTTTCATTATATTTTCCCTCTTCTGGCGGAAGGCCAACATTTAATATAGGCTTCCTGCCGTTCTTGCGCAGAATCGCCTGCTTCAACTCTTCAAACGTGGGCGCATCCACCTCAAATCGGTTGAACTCCCTTGCAAGCCTGATGGGCCATGGACTGTGGGCATCGGAATTTGTCAGAAATGTCAGATTTTGCAATTCAGCAATCCTGTCAGCATAGTCAGAATCTGCGCTCAACCCCAACTCGATGAACGCCACATGAGATGCCATAGGACCATAGCAGTCGATGAGACTGTCAAAGTAGGCATACATCGCAGTCCATGGTGTAAACGCATGAGAGGGACCAAATAACGCACCCACATCCTTTGCATGTTGCGCAAGTTGCTCCCCATTCAGGCGCACCTTTGGTCGTCCATCAGAGGCAAGATTGGAAAAAGACGCCAGGCGTTCCTGTAATTCTTCCGCCTTTGAAATGGATGGAAGAATCAGTAAATGATGGACCCTAGCAGAGTCCTCTATCTCGCATGTAAGAACAAAACGTGTGTCATTGGCAACAAATGTGCCCTCATCCACGGGTTTTAATGCCTTGATGTCCGACAGCCATTTAGGGTGAAGGCAATCGCCCGTGCCAATGAGCCCTATGCCCTTTTTCGCAGCTTCCCGCGCGAGCGTTGACAAATCCATCCTAGCAGATGTCGCAGCAGAATACTTGGAATGAATATGCAGATCGGCATTCATGTGCATAGAATCATCCGATGTATCTCAGGTCTTCCTCTGTACTAATGGGCTTTAACTGTGCCTTTTCCATTTCCCGCAACTTGGCAACGATTTTTTCCATATCCTTTGCCCTGGATTCTAGGGCGCCCATATCGATATCTATGGTAAGAATCTTGGATAACACCTTGAGGACAGCTTGAGCACTACTCGGGTCCACCAGATACCCGGAGGTTTCACCCATAATACAGACGGCTTCAATCCCCCTGAGTTTGCCTAATCCAAGAAGCAATCCTGAGGCGCCGATGATGCCTCCGCCTGGCTCATTCTCTTGGAATAGAACACCATATTTCTTCATCTCATCTACTAATTCTAGCGTATTGGCAGCGCCTAACACACGTGGCGTATCGACTAATTGACCTATACCATAGCCGCCCAGCGTATAGATTCGCTTAACCCCGTACTTCTCTGCAATATTAAGGTATACCTCGGCAAGTTCATAATGACCCTCGTTGGTCACGCTCTGATAATCCCCAATTAGAAGCAGGAGGTTGTGTTTTTTGTCCGCATACACCTCATTTCTCACAAGTTTTACCGTGCCGTCATCCGCCACCAGGACCTGTGGGGGAAAATGCGGCGAATACACCTCAATGATTTTCTCAGCACCCAACTCCTCCACCATGTGCTCTGCCACTAACTTTCCCACGTGCCCCACGCCTGGCAGCCCTTCCACTATGACGGGGTTTTTTAACTTCACGTCCTTGAGTTGAATAACTGTGGTCTCCTTTATTTGATTGAGTCGCTCTGGCATTTCTTCATCATCCTCCTATACTTGCCATAAGGGTCCTTGGGCGAAAATCTAGGCGGTATAGAACTCCTTGTTTTTTTACCACAATTCGGGCATGTGTCTTTGAGGGTATAAGTACCGCACTCGCATTGGCGTATTTTCGATTTCATGTTTATTCCAAGTCAAGACGTGCTCAGCTGCCTGTGAAACTCCCCCACACCGCCTTTGGCCCTAACGATCTCAATAGCGGCATCAGCTGCCTTTCTGAGCACATTTTCCGCTTTTTTGTAATCGGGTGCCACTACTCTAATCCGATAACGCGGCGCACCCACATAACTGAGTTTAAGGTTAACCTCAGGCGCTTCAACTTTTCCTGCCACTCTCAACGCCTCCTTGATTATCTGTACTCCATTTGGAAGCGGACACGTTAGGTCAACATAACCAGTAATAGTAACTTCTGAGATTTTTACGTTTTCCGCTGCAATCTTTGCGATGGCATCAGCGTATTTTCTCGGAATGCCGAGCTTTATGATGGCCTCTGCGCCGTTCACAGCGACCTCTTCGAATGCAGAATAGAGGTTACCAAACTCCTCAAATAACGTAGATATGACATCGTGCATGCCTTTAACGTCAGTGCCTAAAGATTCGGCGACAATATGCATCCATTTTTCCGCCTTCTGCTCGTTCTTCCAACTCTGTATCTTCTCCTTGCGCTGGTGCTCGTTTACATCCTTCAGTGAAAGGTCGATGTGCCCTTTGGACGAGATGTTTAACACCTTGCATACGACCTTCTGCCCTTCCTTGATATGGTCGCGGACATATTTTATCCATCCTGAGGCAACCTCCGAGATGTGGATTAAGGCCTCTTTTCCGTCATATTCGTCCAAATTGACGAACGCACCGAAGTCGGCCACCTTTTTAACAGTGCAGACGACTAAGTCTCCCTGCTCAGGGTACTCCTCCCCTGTGAGCGTCATAACACCTCTAGGACCTTCGTCTTTATTTTCGCCTTTCCACCAGTGGGTTCAGCCAGCGTCCGGCCGCAGACAAGGCACACTATAACTGAACTGGCTTTCTCAAAAATAACCTGTTCATTCTCGCAATCGTCACACTTGACCTTAATAAATTTGCCGCCCATGGTTACTCCACCAACTCGAATTTAGAGGCCCTAAAGCAAGGCCTTTGATGCGCTTTTTTACACTCTGTACACCTATAACGCAGAAACACCCTCTTTGTTGGCTTATCTCCGCCTGGCACCTTGGAGAATTTTCCCAGGTTGCCGATGCCTTTTGTCCTCTCTTTCTGTCGTGCAATCCATGTCAATGTCGAGGTGCGTCCTTTCTTGACTTTTTCCACTTCGTGCATTGTATGCTTTTTGCAGTAAGGACAATGCGTCTTAAGTTTTTTAGGCATCTTCATTTTTATCACTCTTTCCAACTTTAATTGCTACAGCAACATGCCTATCGCACAAAGCCTTGGCATTTACCTCTGGCAAAACCGCCACGTCTTCGTTTGATAACTGATAACTGCGTCCATCAGTACCCATAAATGTAGGAATGTCCTTAAGCACCCTAACGACGGTAAACTCCTTCCCTATATCCGTTCTCTTTAATAAAGAGCTTTCGGTGCGCCTGGGTGTTTTCTCTGTTTTTTCTGCCACCTTGGGTTGAACGATGGAGCCCAATATCTTGGATTTACCTTCC
This sequence comes from Methanocellales archaeon, assembly GCA_030610945.1. Classification (GTDB taxonomy): domain Archaea; phylum Halobacteriota; class UBA148; order UBA148; family JAUWXC01; genus JAUWXC01. The sequence continues at coordinate 70,866 of JAUWQV010000001.1, forward strand.
TGTATTGAGCAGACCAGTTGCTCGAAGATTTTTAGTTCCTCCTGGGTTGCACCATCTGGCTGAATATCCAATCCAAATGCCCTTGTAGATGCCATTTTTACGATTTTCCCCAGACGCCGCTTGAATATCTCGTCTATAACGCACCTGGCACTTTGTAGCTCGTCCTCAATCATCGCTACTCTGGCAGCATCCGCATGTCTTTTGCGATCCTCCAGCTCGTTGATATAGGCTCTAACATTCTCATAAAAATCATGTCCAAGCGCCTGCAAACCTTGTGAGCGCCTCTCATTCACCTGTATCAAACGCATATCTTCAAGATTCATATTCAGCTGCACCCCTGCACATCAAAAAGACAGCAAGATGTTCGGGAAGTTTCTGTTTCCCCTTTCTTAGCCTATATTCTTCGCCTTTTATCTCTACGTTGCTTGCCTTGATAACGTTTACCCCAACGCTTTCATCTCCGAAAACAACGGCATCCCTTAATGGGTTGAAGTCTTTAAGCGTGTCAAGTGTCAGGGGCGTGACACGAAAACTAGACCCGCCATGAAGGGATGTCGGGAGGCGTATCAACCGCTTCGTATCTGCCGTCACGGGTTCGTCGATCTTAACGCCTATGTCGGCAATAGCCATTTGGACAAGTGATCTCCAGAAGGTTATTGGAATCTTCCTGGATACATCGAGATTGCCCTTTTTGATGCTATCGATATTACCTTTGTCCCTTGCCACCCTTAGGATTTCTAACGCCCTCTCATCACCAATGCCCCCAAAGCTCTTGAGAATCTGCACCGCCTGCTTATCCTTTTTGCGACCTAAATCCACTAAAAAAGAGATAACCCATCTATTGATTCTGCCTCCCCAACCAGCATCCCTGTATGAAGACATACGAACGGTCTCGGCACTTATGCGCCCTACGTCTCCGTATACGACTCTTTCGCCAAAGATTCTGTCTAACTCAAGCTCCAAACCAGTAATATAATCCACAATTTCTCTTCGTTCGGGGCTTTCTAAGCCAATCACATTGGGATCTCTCACGTGAATGTGATAGCCTCTGCCTCCGGAAAAAATGACTTGCATGTAATCCTTACCAAACCCAAAATCTGAGAGCAGGAAGTCGATGAGCTTGAGCGTTTCATCCTTCACCTTTTGGAGCATGTCGCCATAGGTTGTCCATTTTAGGTTAAGGTGGTCCGCATCCAAGTCGAATATTAGGTCTGCTCCTTGCCATCCTTTCTCCTTCATGGTCGGAGCAGATGGATTAGAATAATATGCGGAGGAGTGAAACACGTGTGCAGGCACCATGCTCTTGATGTAGTCAACAGCCTCGCCCTCACTCGTGAAGGATTTATGGCGGCGCATAACTATGTCTGGATACGATTCATCGAAGAAGATAAAACCCCATTCCCTCTTTTCGAATTGTGGTGGCAACAGGAGGCTTGCGCTACTATAATACTCCCTGAATTTGTCCCGCAAGAATTCCTTTGTTTGAACTTGCATGGTCGATAATTAATTGAACTTCCCCATTTAAAACCAATACCTCAGCGATGCCAGGCACCCTATCACGAAGAATGTCATAGCCATCACAGCGATGTCCTGCGCTCCGATTCGTTTCTCACTGACGTACATCTGCGAATCGGGATTATACCCCCTGCTCAACATGCTCAGATACACCTTTTCTCCCTGCTCGTATGCCCGAATGAACAGCGTGCCTATGGTGTAACTAATCTGCTCCAATATCCATTTGTATGGCTTACCCCTAACGCTAAAACATCGAGTCTTCTGCGCCGTGCGTATTCGCTGGAATGCGTCGTAGAACACGAACAGATACCGGGTCATTAGTCCCAGCAACAGGGCAAACTCCCTGGGCAATCCCAGTCTCCTCGCAGAACCCACCAATTCCTGCATAGGCGTCGTGGACGATAGAAGGATGATAGCGGTCACGCACACGATGAGTTTGAAGAATAACAGCAGCCCAAAGAGGATGCCTTCATACGTGATTGTCAGGCCAAATGGAAGAGAGTACAATACGATGCCGGTTCGTATAAATGGTTGAAATAGTGCGATAATACCACCAAAGGGGAGGATTAAAAGGATTCTCGTCATGACGTAACGCAAACTGAGCTTGGATAAGAGTAGGAGAAGAAAGAGGTATGATTCCAAGAGCAAAAGAGGAATGACATCTGGCGCGGTCACCGCATAGAGTATTATTCCAAGTGCCATGATTATTTTAATGCGACCGTCAAGTCTGTGTACGACGCTATCCTTGTAAACCTCTCTTTCTATGTGCGCTATGGATGAATGAAGCCCCATATCATGCCCTCAAAATGCGCAGTAATTCTTGCTTGGCTTCACCGAGGGTCAGCGGCGTCGTATTCAGCGACACACCCTCCTCTTTTAGGGATTCAAATAACTGCGCTATCAATGGCAATCGCAAGCCCGCTTTTTCAATCGCATCCCTCTGCGAAAATACCTCCCTCGGCGTCCCCTGCGTTATCATGCGCCCCTTGGAGAGTATGACAATCCTATCAGCGAACAGTGGCACCTCGTCAACGTCCTGCGTGGCAACTATTATCGTCATCCCAAAATCGTCGTTCAGCCTGCGAATTAACTGCACTACCATAGCGATGCCGTTAGGGTCGAGATTCGCTGTTGGCTCATCCAACACCATCACCTGCGGTTCCATTGCAAGGATGCCGGCAATCGCAACTCTTTTCTTTTGACCACTGCTGAGATGATGTGGGACCTTGTCCTCATATCCGGCCATTCCGACCAGTTCAAGCGATTCCTTTACCCTGTGCTCCACCACGTCTTTTGACAAGCCGAGGTTCATAGGGCCAAATGCTACATCTTGCCTGACCGTTGGCGCAAAAATCTGGTCGTCCGGATCCTGAAAAACCAAGCCGACAGTCTTCCTAACGTCAAGAATGTTCTTTTTTGTTATCGACTCGCCCTTCACTAAAACAGTGCCGCTTGTAGGCTTTAATATGCCATTAAAATGCTTGAGCAACGTCGTCTTACCTGCGCCGTTGGCACCGAGAATGGCGACAATTTCACTACGCTTGACGATGAAATCGACATCGTCTAATGCCCTGGTTCCATTATGATAGACATAGGTCAAATTCCGCGCTTCAAGTATGTGCATGACATCACAGCTATGTTTTTTTGAGTATCATGCCAGCGCCGTAAGCCATGACCAGCATCAATAATGTGCCAATCATGATGGCGAGCACTTCCCCCGTCCGACCCATGCCCTCTATCGCATAGTCAGGCATTGGCGAGTTAAACGCAACATAATCCATGCCCTCTGCACTCGAAAATTTTTCCGCCGCACTCTCCAATCCATCAGGATTGCTCGATGCCAGAAAAGGCGCCAGTCCCGCTATGAGCAATGCGATTGCAATTCCAAATACAAGCGTCTTTCTCATGCGCTCACCTTCCTCTCTGAAGGCAATATATCCGGCCTGACGTTCAGCACGACACCGATGACGATAGCCGTAATGACGCCTTCACCAATGACACCTATGACTGCATGGTACAACCCCATGAAATACAATCCTTCAACAAGGGGAAACGTTCCTGCCAGCCACAACTCCACAGCGCATACCAGAGCCGAGACAAATAATCCAAGCCATGCTCCGATAAAGGATGCTGCGACGATTTTGGTGCCGAGTTTCTTGAACCCCTCATAGGAATAGTAGCCAACAAAACAACTTATGATGCCCATGTTGAGTATGTTCACTCCCAAAGTGGTGATGCCTCCATCAGCAAACACGAAGCCCTGAACCAGCAACACCAGCGTCAATAACAATACGCCTGCCCATGGGCTTCCCAAGATTATGGCCGCCATTACCGCGCCAACCATGTGCCCGCTGGTGCCCCATGGTATCGGCAGGTTCATGGCCTGAATGGCGAAGATGCCTGCTGCAAGTGTCGCGAGCAGCGGCACTTTCAGCTCATCCATTTCCTTACTTGCCCACCTCAAAGACGCAAGAATGAAGGGGGCCGCTACTGCGAAATATATCGCGCATTGCCATAGTGGTACAAATCCATCTGGTATGTGCATTTTATCACCGTGTTAAGTTTAAACAAAAAAGTAATACTAATTCGCACTTAAATATGTTTTGGTGTGACTAAGAAAGTGTTATTTATTGCTACGAAATATATACGAAGGTAGCAAGGTGATATCATGGAACAAGAACTGATGAGAATAGGTGTATCGCTTCCTGCGAATTTGCTGAGCCGCTTTGACACTATCATCGCGCAACGCGGGTATTCCTCCCGATCAGAAGGAATAAGAGACGCGATCAGAGACTACATCGTAGATTATGAATGGCTGAGTGGGGAGAAGGGCGAGAAGGTCGGTGTGATAACGCTCATCTACAACCACCACCAGCGTGGCCTGACTGACAGGCTTACAGATCTACAACATGAATCTTTGAAATTGATAGAGTCATCGCTTCATGTTCATCTGGACCACGACCATTGTATGGAAGTCGTGCTGGTCAGAGGCGATGCAAAGGATATCAAAACCCTCGTGGAAAAGATGATGGCGCAGAAGGGCATGAAGCACGTGAAATTGACGATTACTTCACCAGGAGAGGGATTGTAGGCCGCACGATTTGGCGTGTTCTTCGAGTTTGCGCTTATTACTACTGTAAAACAGATGGCCCTCACAATCACAGTCACTTGAGCCAAAGCCTTTTATGGAGTTGAAATGGGCAGCCAGATTTTTTGCGATATCGCACTCCTTTCTCTCGCTGCCCTCAACGTAAAAGATTTTCTTGACCATTGCGTGTGCAAGCAGATAATCGATGTGCCAGTAAAGCTTTTTCTCTGTTCTCAGGTGCCGCGCTATCCTCGCCTCCAATCCGTTCAGGGCAGAGCCGACATATGCATAAAAGCCGGCGTGAAATTTTATTTTTCCCAGCCTACCAACTTGAATGTCCATGCTCTTGGGAAGTTCTATGAGTAAGACGTATGTACCCTTTTTATAATTCGCCACATCCAATACACTCCATCCTCAATTAACACATGCTCTTTCCAAGCATACTATGACGTCGTTTCACGACTTTGTCAGTTGTTCAGCATCTTCTCCCCATTAAACTATATATCGCTCGCGAGTGATACAACTTATAGGGAAGGGGACTAATGAAAGATCTCTTATTGATACTGCTCTTAATTTTCGTTGGACAGACTCTTGGATCATTAATAGGTCTCATCAAAAAACCAAGTAAAGTTGCCTTATATGGCTCTATATCATTTGCAGCGAGCATGATGATTGCCATATCTTTTGTTCAATTAATACCCGAAGGCTTAAAATACACGCCTCCATTTTTGATAGCAATCTCGTTTTTCGCTGGTATGACAATAATGTGGATAGCCGATCGTTTACTGCCCCACATCAATCCGGAGCTAATCAAAAAAGAAAAGCCCTCCGTTAAACGAAGTGTTACCATGTTGGTCATCGGCATTGCCTTGCACAATATCCCAGAAGGTTTGGCAATAGGAGTTGGTTTTACAATAACTGCGAAATTGGGAATCGCTATTGCGTTAGCCATTGCAATACAGGATCTCCCGGAAAACATTGCGACAATTGTTCCATTATATAATTTGACTAAAAAAAAGATGAAGTCGTTTATCATCCTTACCACCACGGTACTGTTCGAGGTGGTTGGATTTATCCTAGGATATTTAGCTTTGAAAGGGGCGTCGTTGTGCTGGCTGGGGGCTTCACTGGCGCTTGCGGCAGGATTCATGGTTTACATTTCAGTCGAAGAATTGATACCTTCAGCACAGGTAAAGAGATATCCTAAAACGGCGGCGACAGCCATGATTTTAGGTGTGGTGTGTGTTTTATTAACCAGTATCATATAACCAAAATTGAGAGATACTCACTATGTCACACCTTGCCCTCGAGCCAGCCAATTTTAACGCCAATTTTCCGATCAAACTCCGGAACATGTGGCTTGATATCCAAGAGCGGTGTGCCGTCAAGCATGTCAACACCTCTTACCCGCAGGATGTTCCCATTACATTCCAACAGCTCCACGATGGTGAGTCCTATCGGGTTTGGTCTGCTAGGGGACCTTGTAGCAAAAAGGCCACGTAAATTTTCATCCAAAAAAGGCCTCACGAGAAGTGAATATCCCTTGGATTTATTGAACAGATATAAGATTATAAGGTGAGAAAAACCTTCGATATCTTTCAACCCTTTCTCGTACTCTTTGAAAACCTCGATCTCACCAATTTCCTCTGATTTATATGCTTGATAAGGCGCCTCTCCATCGCTCTTGTAGGGTGTGTGTATTATTCCTATTGATTTTAATTCCTTCATCTCATCCTCCTATCGCCGACATATCTACCCAATGAAAAATAATTCATGTAAAGGTTTTTATCCATTGATAGAGCAACAACCTCACTTTAATTGAATTGATGGATGTTAGATCAACTTTTCAGTTCACTTTTCCATTCCAAACTTCCTTCGGTAATACTTTGAGTAGATTGCCCCTGCAGGATTATGCGCCAGCACCCTGTCTTTCACGATAAACGTCGTCACTGGCGCCTCTGAATGTTTTGAAAACAGAATATCATGTCCAAGACACAAGCCGCAGATTATATTCAAATCCGTATCCTTCTCGTTCAACGCCATCGCCTGCCCTATTGGATTGCACATCGCCTCGTATCTATCATCTTTTATCTTCTCCAGGCCGAAATCCTCCTTGTCGATCCCGCAGATTTTGCAGCAAACAGAGTAAACCTCAAAGTCCCTTTCCAAGATTTCATGCAATACTCTGGCTTCTGACTCCAATCCAATACAGAATGCGATCCCAAGCGTTTTGTAGCCCATGTCCTTACAAAACGCCATCAATTCCTCCAGCCGCGTGAGTTCCATGTAGTGTCTTGCCTCAAGATTTGCCGCAGTAGCCATTATCTTTAGGTTCTCATCTTCGGCTTTGTAAGTACCCACAACTTTTTCTTTGATGGTAGTGCAATTCTTCCCTTGATAGCATTTCTTTTCATCACATAGAGCGCATTTCATCTTTACTCACCACAAAATACGTTTGGTTTTTATGCATCTTTTTCACAACCCGCCTGTCATCTACCAACACCCCTAGATATTTTACAACCTCATTTCGATGAATCCCCAACACATTCGAGATGTCCTCTACCGTGCATGGCCTTCGTTCTAAAAGCGTTAATATACTCTTCTCTACACCTTTTTCATACGCCTTCATCGCTTTTCTGGCATGCGGCGTGATTATCTCCGCTTTTTTGCCAAACATCTTACATATCTTTCGCATCTGATTGGCATCAACGGGCATGGCAAAAGATTCGCATGGCGGACGTACAACCGTGTTCAACTGAATTTTGTCAGGATTTATTTCATTAATGATGCCTGCCATTTGTTCTATCTCGCCCACACCATCATTTACCCCTTTTACCAGCATGACCTCCAGCCAAATCTCGTTGTCAAACTCTTTTCTGAACTTTTTTAATCCGTCAATAATATTTTCTATCCTCAAGCCATTATGCGGCCTGTTCACCCTCACAAAGACATCCTGCGTCACAGCATCCAGAGAAGGGAGAACTAAATCAGCACGCCTTAATTCATCCCGCACCCGTTTCTTGAAGAGCAATGAGCCATTCGTTAAAACCGCGACCGGGATATCGGTCATTCGCTTAACCTCCTGGACCATTTCGCCAATTTTTGAGTTCAAGGTCGGCTCACCAGAGCCAGAAAATGTGATGTAATCTACTTTGTCATGATCTTCGGTGAGATAACTTTTTAGCTCACTTATAATCACCTGCTTGGAAACATATTCTCTTCTCTGTATCGTCTTATTCGTCGTTTGTCCCAACTGACAGTACACGCAGTCAAAAGAGCACGTCTTGTATGGAACGATATCCAGCCCTAAGGAAAAGCCCAATCGTCGGGACGGCACCGGTCCAAAGACATGGTGTTGATTCATGATCTCAAACCTCCTTGCTCCATCCTGCTCCGTTCGTCTCGAAAGCATCTGGGAATCGCCGCGCAATTTCTGATTTATGTATGGTACAATGACATGGGACCAAGAGAGGTATGTCCTTCAGTAAATCATAATCATCAAATCCATGAAACCCTCCAATCACGCCATACACAGGTCCAAGCGATGATGCGTTATTCAAAATTATGGATAGCCCAGGATGGGCGCAGCCTGTTATTACAATTATGCCTTTTTTCGTCTCGAGAAGGAGAGATTGCTCTTGTATACCCGTCCCAAGCACGCCCGTCGTATAAGCACGGTCGCATATTTTTGCGGGTCCATCAACCTCAACCAACCTGGCCCTTGATGTAATTTCATCTTTCAAGCGCTTTGAGAATGACGATGGCACGTATACATCAACATCTGGATTCACATCCAGCAACCGCGCCAGTCCGCCAATGTGGTCCCAATGGTCGTGCGACAACACGACGATGTCGATGTCCCTGGGATTGATGCCCAGCGCCTTCAAATTGAACAGCAATATTGTACCATCCCAGCCCGTGTCAAACAAAACTTTTTTCTCATTCTCAACGAGGCAAGAAAACCCCCAGCCAGATTTCAAGTTTAGGGGCGCTTCATTATCGTAAATTACTGCAATCCTCATTTAAACACCAATACAGAACAGTATCAATCCCACAACCAAGCCAAATGCGACGTTGAAGGCTTTAACATAAAACGTGTCCTTAATAGAGTAAGAAAGCAGGGGCAGCAAGCCGTGACCATCCTGAACTATAGAACTGACAAGCAGGACGGAAAAAGGAGCGAGCCCATGGAAGTACAACAAAAGGAATATTAAGTGTGGTCCTGACTCGGGGATGATTCCGACCAGGGCAGCCAAAATAATCAATAATAGTGTATTTTGCGGCATAATCGTCGCTAAGTCAAATTTGAACAGGATAAGCTGGAGTGCAAGCATGGTGAAAAACAGCCATAGGAACAGTCGTGGCAGATGTCTTTTAATGATATGATTGTAGACATGCTCTTTAAGAAAATGTTTAATGCTCAGCTCTTCTTCTTCATGAATCTCGATCTCACAGGGCTGGCAGGTCTTCAATTTGACCTTTCTGGCGACCCAATCAGCCAAGTAACCGGCAATTATTCCCAGTACCAAGCAGATGGCAAATATCAATAAAGCTGTTCTCGGCATCATGGCCAGCATCACAAATGCCCCATCTCCAGCAGTAGCGATCATCACCGCTACTAGGGCACCGAAACCAACCAGGCCATGAACGTACAGGGAAACTATGAAGAAGGCGTCAACACAACCGGGCACCACTCCAAGGAAGGAGGAGATCACATACTGGTTTGAGGGTTTTCTAGTAATCTTTTCTCGGATCTTATCTTTAAACCTTAACTCCAAGTACTCGGTCAATATCATCAACGCTAAAACTATCAAAAGTATCTTTAGGGTCCCGAGAAGGATTTCTGAAATGAGCGTTTGAAGCATGTGTTTCACTCCAAAGCACGTGTTATATTATTCCACATTTCCCCTATCTTTCTTGAAACTTCCCCATCGGAGAATTCAACTACGGGCTTCCCGGCGACCATGGCCTCCGTGACAATTGGATCGTATGGAATTTTACTTATCACATTCACGCCACTTTTTCGACAGGACTCGACTATCTGATTGGTATTTTCCTCGTTGATATCATATTTATTAATACAGACTAAAGAGGCTATGCCAAAATGGCGAGTTAGTCCTAAAATCCTTTCCAGATCATGCAAACCCGACATCGTTGGTTCGGTGACGATTAGCGCCATATCAACTCCAGCAAGGGACGCTATCACAGGACAGCCTATGCCAGGCGGACCGTCTATCAAGATTAGCTCTCTTCCCTGCTCCTCGGCCATTTTTCGTGCCTTATTTCTGACAAGAGCGACCAATTTTCCAGATGCTTCTTCAGCGATGCTCAATCTGGCGTGGACCATTGGACCGTACTTGGTTTCAGAAATAAATGCATATCCAGAAATCTTTTCCCTGAGCATTATGGCGTTCTCAGGGCAGACGTATGCGCATACGCCGCAGCCCTCGCATAAAATGGGGTCTATCGTGTGACCGCGTATTGCGCCGAACTTACACGCCTTCTCACATCTCCCGCAATCTATGCACTTTTCTTCATCTACCACTGCTTCCTTCGAGCCCTTAAACTCCTCTTTTTCCTTCAGACGTGCCTCGAAAAGCAGATGGAGATTCGGTGCATCCACATCACAGTCTGCTATAACATGGTTGTGCGCCAACACAGTAAAGGATGCAACGATGATCGTTTTTCCGGTTCCGCCTTTTCCGCTTATGACGACCAGCTGCTTCACTGACTGTTCACCACACTTTTTATGTGCTCAAAAACACCTGAGAATTTTTCTTTCCATTCTGGCATCTTCAAGACAAACGGTACGCCGCGTGAGTATAGCTCTGCAATCTTTCTATCCATGGGAATTGTGAGCAAGATTGAAATGCCCTCTTCGCTGCAGTACTCCTGGACTTTGTGGTCTCCGATTCCCTCGCGGTTTATTATAACTCCAAACGGGATTTCCATTTTCCTCAGCACTTCTACAGCCAATTTAAGGTCATGCAAACCAAAGGGCGTTGGCTCGGTTACAAGTATGCAGTAATCGCTTCCATGCACAGCCGCTATCACGGGGCAAGATGTCCCAGGTGAAGCATCGATGATTACAGTTTTATCGTTATCGATCTCATTCTTTACCCCCCTTACCACCGGAATTGCCATGAGTTCGCCTATGTTGAGCTCACCATACACGAATTCGATGTCCCCTGCCTCCCCCTTTTTGACCACACCAACTTCTCTATCTTCTTCAGCAATTGCATTTTTGGGGCAAACGATCGAGCAGCCACCACATCCGTGACAGAGTTCCGGGAACACCATGATCTTGTTCTTGAGCACAGCAAGTGCGTTAAACTCACAGAATTCAGCACATTTTCCGCAGTAGTCACACCTGGTTTCGTCGACCGTTGGTACTGCTATGTAGACTAACATCTGCTTTTGGATCTCTGGCTGCAAGAAGATATGTGCGTTCGGCTCTTCGACATCGCAGTCCAAGAGTTGAACATTTGTGAGAGACAGTGCCATGTTTGTGGCTATGGTGGTTTTTCCCGTGCCGCCCTTGCCACTTGCTATGGAGATTATCATTAGTAGCCCTTATCTCACTAATTCTGTGTTGTGTTCTTTACAGGCATTTTCGTCAGTAGCCACTTGAAGCTTTCCAGACTTCCAAGCATTGATCGCATCCTTCACAGTTCCATTAGCGCCTACAAAGACCTCGATGCCAAATTGCTCGAACATCTGGATTGCCCTCGGACCTAAACCAGAACAGAGCATCACATGCACGCCTTTTCTTGCTATCAGTTCAGGTGGAAGCCCTGTGCCACCCATATGCTCGCTCGTATTTGGAAAAACCTCTACCTCGTTGGTCTCCGTATCCACCAGCGTATAATATAGGCATCTTCCGAAGTGTGGAGATACCACATCGTCCATACCACTTTGCCCTATTGTTGGTACACATACCTTCATACTATCACCTATCGATCTCATTTTTCCCTGACCATTTTGCTTCCACATTTCGGGCAAGTTTGATCAAAGCATGGCGTCCCTGCAATATGCGGGGTTTTATGTCCACAATTTGGACATACACAGTTACCACCAGGGCCTAAACCAGAACCGCCCATTCTCTTTTGTCCAGCCATTATATCTACCTCATGCCAACTATTTTCTAAGTTCTGCCAGTCTCTTCTTGAGTTGATCCAATTGCTGTTCTAATGTCTTTACCTGAGTTTCCAGCATCTGCAGTTCTTGCTCTTTAGGCACCTGAGACGTTGGCATTGGTGGCATTATTGGAGCGGTTGTAGGCGCCTGCTGCATGAGCCCCATGCTCATCCCCCGGCCACCTCCACGTCTCCTGCCCCCGCCCATTCCCATGCCGCCAAACATTGGCGCTGTTGCCGTGGTAATCGGAGAGAGTTCGCCTTCCAAGTATTTTGTCACTGCATCTCTCACGCTAATCCCCTGTACGGATATCATCTCAATGCCAACTTGATTCAAAACCATGGATGCGTTGGGACCATAATTGCCGGCTATCACCGCCTTTGCGCCTTGACTGACGATTGACTGGGCTGCCTGGATTCCAGCGCCGCCCGTTGCACCTGCATATTGATTTTGAATTACCGAGCTATTCTTGATTTTCTTTCCTTCAACATCTACGACCGTAAACGTCGGGCATCTTCCAAACACCGGGGATACTGTATCGTCCAAACCCCCTGCGGTTGTTGCAACTACTATTTTCATTTTTTCACCTCATTTTTTGAAGCTCTTTGAGCCGTTTCTTAATTTCTTCTAATTATTGTTCTATTATTTTTGCCTGACTTTCCAATATCTGAATTCTCGTCCTTTTGATATTTGTACCAGCGGCATGCCAGTTGGTACTGATATCCCTGCTGCTTGGGGCGTGACCTGACTCATATAAAATATGAGCTACCCTGTATTTAACCTCTGTAGACTGTTTGTGACTTTGTAAAGGAAATCTCTTTTATTTCTTGGAAAGTCCTTCCAGCCTTCCTTTTATAGCTTTGAGTTCTTCTTCCATAGATTTGACCATTTCTTCAAGATATGTTTTTTCCTCTTCTTTTGTTGGTTCTGGGTACACATAGGGTTGTGTGAGTTCCGGTGTAGGTCCATAATATCTGTGATAGGGTCCTGGATACGAGCAATATCCTCGTCTCCAGAATCCTCGACCGAAACCTCTACCTCTAGCGAATCCTCTTCCGAATCCTCGAACAGATGCGTTCGTATATCCCGGCACTGAATAGCCTATGCAGTATCCTGCTCGCCTACCTGTCATGGGCCCCATGCCCATTGGTCCTGTTCCATCTCCACCTGGCATTCTTTTCACCTCCTATTTTAATGAAATCGCAATATTAGGGCAGACATCAACACATGCACCACACTCTGTGCATAGCGCTTCATCAACTGAAGCAATGTCACCGTTCAGTGATATTGCGCCCCCTGGGCACTCATCAACGCATACCCCACATCCTAAACACTGGTCCACATCAACTTTTGCTGGCACATTATCACCTCACTCTTTTAGCGACGCCTCTATTTTATCTACGATTCCCATAAACGACTTTGCAGTATGTGAATTGGGCTCTAACATAAGCGGCTCTCCCGCGTCTCCCATCTCACAGACCTTGTAGTCAATTGGGATGCTCCCAAGGAATGGTACACTTAACTCCTTCGCAGACTCCCCGCCGCCGCCTGTCTTGAATATATCAACAGTATTGCCACAATGAGGACAAACGAAACCGCTCATATTTTCTACAATTCCAATCACCGGGATATGAAGCTGCTTCGCGAAGTTAACGGCCCTCCTTGAATCCAATAGCGCAACCTCTTGTGGCGTCGTTACGATGACTGCATTGCTGTTTGGAATTAATTGTGCAATGCTAAGCGGCTCATCACCTGTCCCAGGTGGCAAATCCACTATCAGATAATCTAGTATGCCCCATCTTACCTCTTTTGTAAATTGTTCTATAGCCTTCATCCTAAGAGGGGCACGCCATATAATGGGTGAATCTTTTTCCATCAAAAACGCCATAGAAACCACCTTGATAGGAGATGCTCCGTCAATTGATGCGAGAACTGGTTCGATGTAGGTGCCATTGCTATACAAGCTACCAGCATCAAGCCCCAGCATTTTTGGAACATTTGGCCCAGTTATATCTGCATCAAATAATCCAACATTGTACCCCCTCATTGCGAGACCAAACACCAAGTTAACCGCTACTGTTGTCTTTCCAACGCCGCCCTTGCCGCTCATCACCATAATGCTATGTTTTATGTCCCATGTGTGTGAGTCTTCGTCTTGGTTGCCCACTAGTTCTTCCGATTTGTGTAATTTAGGTTTTTCCTCTAACATATCCACATCTCCTAACCTCTCACATAGCCCCTATCTTCAGGGGCCCTGTGAATATTCGCTGAGCTGCACTTGGGGCACTCAACGGGCCTTCCCGTTCCGTATGATTCTTCCCATTCATTGCCGCAATCATGGCATTTGAATCTCCTCGCTGCCATCTCATAATTGCCTCCATGAATTTTTATTGCCTTGCCGTTGACCAAAGCGTCTGCGATTTTTTTTCTTGCAGACTCCAAGAGCCTGTGGAGCGTCGGCTGTGAGATAGTCATCTTCTCAGCCGCTTCTTTTTGTCCCAGTTCCTCTATACTGTTAAGCCTAATTGCCTCGAGTTCGTCAACCGCTAAACTAACTTCTTCCATGTCTGCTAGGGGTATTCCTCTTGGCTTGAAATATGTAATCCCGGGTTCAAACCAGACTCGTCTATTCTTTCTGGGCCTGACCATGTTATGAATATATATTCATAACACATTTAAATGTTTTGCTAAATATTTCGCATCATAGAATGAGATTAAGCAAACCACCCACCAGCAAGGCAGAGGTAATCATGATCACAGCGGATTTGGCCATATCCACTACCCCCAGCTCTTTAGTTAAAACGACAAATGTAGCCACGCATGGAAAATACATCGCCAGTACCACGCTGGCCACTATCGTTTGGGACATCGTCAAACCAAGGGGCAAAAGCATCCCTATAGCCACATCTTTACGCAGAAAGCCAACTATGAGCGCCCCAACCGCCTCTTCTGGCAGTCCGAGCAGGCCAACCACTATAGGAGCGGTGATTTTGCCTATGAATTCGATGATCCCCAATATATAAAGAACATTTACGACGAATACGCCCAGCAGCACATACGGAACTGCCTCCCCCAGAAAGAACCGTATTCTCATCCACAGTTTCTTCAGTAATGCACCCCAATATGGAATCCTATAGGGTGGGACTTCCATGAATATCTCTGGACTCTCGCCCTTCAAAATTTTGTTGAGCAAAAGTCCAAGGACTATCCATACCATGAAAAGTGTCAAAAAAACGATTCCCAAACCCTTCGCACCATATACTCCTACTAGACCAACTATCATGGCGAGCTGAGCCATACAAGGAACTGCTATCGCCATAAGAGTTGCAGCGATGAAAACCTGCCTCTTCGTCTCCATGACTCTGGTGGATAGAGCTCCAGGAACGTTGCACCCCAGGCCGAGCAGGAATGGGATTATGGCTAAGCCATGCAAGCCTATTCTGTGCATTACGCTATCTATCAACACAGCTAATCTTGGCAAATAGCCACTGTCTTCTAGAAAACCCAGTACCAGATAAAATGCAAAGACATAAGGCAAAACCATTGCAAAAGGAACATAGAGCCCGGTGGTTAGCAAACCCATGGACTGCACATAATCTACTTTTCCCTCTATTAGCGTTCCAATCAAAACGTCATGGACAAACCCGGGACCCAGTAGCTCGCTCAATTTCATCACTAGAGGAGCATAAATATCAAATATCGGCTCGAATACGTAACCGATTAGCCCTTCGCCAACAAATCTTATAAACCCGAAGGTTAGAAGCAGGACCACTATGGCTATGGGAAGACCGGTCATGGGCTTAATGCTCGCGTCTCCCATTCTCTCTAAAAAGGTGTGGTGACGATGGGTCACGGTCTGTACCTGACTGACTATTCTGCCAACCGCAGCCCATCTTTGCTCATCAGTACGTTCATCGTTGACTGGCATCTTTCCCCCTGGCCACTGTACAAAGCATAGCCTCTGACAACTTGGAGACAAGTTCTTTGACCCCTTCGCCAGTAATGGCAACCGTCGGCACTACTGGAACACCTAAAAGTTCTTCAAGTTTTTCCACGTCGATGATGATGCCTTTGTGCTTTGCCTCGTCCCACATGTTAAGCGCTATGATTGCTGGTGTTTTCCTTTCCAGTAGTTGAAGCGCCAGGTATAAACTCCTCTCCAGATTTGTAGCATCCACCACATTGACAACCAAATCTCCCTTTTTCAGCATCTCGACAGCCACTTCCTCTGCCTTGGAGAACGGTTCCAGAGTGTACGTCCCAGGTACGTCGATTACTTCTGTCCACTTATTCCCAAGCTTCATTGTGCCCTTCTTGAACTCAACAGTAGTACCAGGATAGTTTGAAACTATGACATTTACTCCTGTTAGCCGGGAGAATATGGCACTCTTCCCCACGTTGGGGTTTCCCATCAGAAGTATTCTCACCCCTTCACCTCTACAAAGATTTTTGTTGCCATTCCCCTTCCGATTGCGACCCTGGCTCCATCTACTTCAACGACAATCGGACCCCTAAGGGGCCCAGAAGTTATCTTTCGAACCGTCTTCTCAACTCTGATGCCCAGTGATGCCATACGCCTTTGAAATCCTGTGCCGCCTTCTAGGTGTTTTACTATTGCAACTTTTCCGATGCCCAGTTCAGTCAATGTGATCATAGAAACGTCTCCTTTTTAATACAACATGATGCCCGCGCAATTGGATTTCCGTCAGGGCATTGCTGAGGATGTTTCATCAGCGAGCAAAATCGTCGCTCCACATCATCAGATATCACATGCTCCAGCCTGCATGCCTCCTTGTGTGCGCTATCTTCACCCATCTCCAGAAAATCAACCAGAAATCGTTCCAATAACCTGTGCCTCCGCTTTACTTTCCGGGCAATATTCAGCCCTTTTTTAGTTAGGGATGCCCCATAGTATGGCCGATAATCTATATATTCTTCCTCAGCCAGCTTCTGTAGCATCTCTGTTACGCTCGCGGGTGCCACCCCCATAAGAGATGCAATTTCGGTGGTCTTCGCTGGTTTTCCACCTTCGGTCAAGGTGTGTAACGCCTCAAGATATTCCTCAGGTCGCTCCTCGTTCATACAACCAGATTTTTAGGGATGCCAAAAAATATAAAGGTTTGCATGCCTACTTGCCCTCTTGGACCTTATGTGCATAATACAGCTTCTTGCGATAGAAACTCAGCGGATGCGAAACTCTTTCGCACAATGTCTCCTTCCCAACACAGTTGCCATACGTCGCCATTGTTGCACATGAAGGGGCAGTATATGCCGTCCCGGACGAGCCAAGGATGTGCTGGACCTGATACCTTGTCTTCTCTTCATCGAAGTCAGGCAAAACCCTGTAGATGTCGATGATTTGGTCTGCACTCATCCCTATATTGGACAGGAAAGATGTAAGTGCAAATCGCGCGGAATGCGCGAGGTTTTGCCCACTTTGAACAGTAGCTAACATGTGCCTGATGCACGGCGGAAAACATTCTGAGTTAATTTCAGCAAACTCATCTATTTTGAGCTCGGATTTGCGTTGTTCCAGATGGCCTTTGACTTCCTCAATGTGCGAGGATAGCGATTCGCACACATCCTCTGGGACATCTACAGGAAGCGATGCCTGAATTTTCTCCCGTATCGCCTCCTGAAGCAGTCTGGCAAACTCCCCCTTGGCCATGAGCACATAACTTTTCTCCAAGCGGCGATTCGCCAATTTCCATTTTGGGTCCCCCATCCTGCTGGCAAACCGCAGATAATTGGTGAAGTGCATCTGGAGCTCGTTCCCTATGGTAGTGCACTGGATGCCGAACTCTTTTCCCACTTCTTCTAAAAACGCGGGAGATTCAGACTTCATCTGCGCATACGCTGCTTTGGCTTCAACCAATGCATATCTCCGGATAAGATAATAGTCCCCTATGCACGAAATGATAAGCCTGGCAAGCGGATAAGAGAAAAGTTCCACCTCAGCCAGGATGTCGTCGCCAAATGACTTTTTTATTTCTCCATCTATGGCTTGAATAACTCTCTCTTTTGCCCTGGCAATGACAGCTTTTCCAAACTCGCCATCACTTAAGAAATCCTCCAGCGATTTGCCAGAGCGTTTTACATAATCGGATGCTTTGGAAGTAAAAGGATAATATGCAAGCCTTAACTCCATATTCAATCCGATTCGATTCTTGGAGCAAGTAGGTATTCAACCTTGCCCTTGCCGCCTGCTACGCCGAAGTTGATCTTAATAGGATAGTCCTTCCCGAGATGGAGCGTAACCTCATTTGCCTTGTTGATTGCCTTGCCCATATCGCTCAGGTAATCAAGCGAAAATAGAGAACGTGCTGGACCGGATGTGTCCAAACCGATCAGTTCGTCTTTAGTTAGTTGAAGCTTAACCCGATTTGTATCGCCTTCTGCTTCCATAAAAAACGCGCTTCCATCAACACCAAACGCCAGGTGGTCGCTCACCTTCTCTGCCGCCTTGATGGCCCTATACAAATCCCTTCCCTTTAATGTTACCTTTGCAGGTAGCTCCAGATTTGGCACCTTCGGCTCCTTTCGCATCGCTGCAAGGTCGAGCAGTGAAAGCGTATATGCCAGTCCGCCCATTTTGAGGAGCAGGTTATGTGCCTCTGGGTCCAATTTGAGCTCTATTTTGTCTGACCTCTCAGCCATACTCAAGATATCCATGAGCGTCATCAAACTAAGCCCAATCTCGCCATCTGTGCACTCATATGATTCAAATGCATCTGGATGAAGGTCAAAAGATATCATTGCAACGTTTGCCGGATCTACTGCCTTGATGCTGATGCCATCTTTGTTAAGCCTAAATTTCGCCTCATCTACAAGAGTGGAGACTGCCTCAATTGAGTCCTTAAATATGTCTGCGTTGATTACAGCCTTGAACATTTTTACACCCTTTCTTGATAGGAACCTATCGGCTTATAATCATTTTGATAACAAACAAAGAGTTCGTCTTAAATATTCTACGAGTATTCTCGCCAGGTTTTGTCGCACTTCGTGCACCTGAAGAATCGCACCTCGCCCTCATCTGCGGAGCGCAGCTGGCGGAGCCACCAATATGCCTTATTGTTTCCGCATTCGGGACAGCGTGCCTTTATAGTTGGCAATCCTGCCCGCTCCTTTTCCTCGATGACAGGCATCTCTTTTTCGTGCATAGACTCTTTGGAGATGAATGTTGTATCGTCTCTTTTTTCGGTATGCCCGCACCTGCGACACTTTAACTCGTCACCTGACGGCAACAGCATACTACCGCATTTTTGACAGAATTTCATCGATATTCTCCTTGGCATCATGAATCATCTGCTCGTGGTCAAATGCCAGTTCTGGCAGTTCAGATGGACCAAAGACTGCAACCTCTTTTGCATCCGCACCTGGAACAGGTTCACCCCTTGCCCTTGCCAGATAACACAGCGATATTACCCTTCCTCTTGGATCCCTCTCTGGCTCAGAGTATACGCCCACCAGCTTTATGATGTCAATGTCCAATCCGGTCTCCTCTTTTACCTCTCTGGCCAGCGCCTGCTCCACAGTTTCACCTTTCTCGACAAAACCGCCGGGAAGCGCATAGCAGTTCTCAAACGGCGGGTTCTTTCGCTTGACCAATACAATCTTGCCATCAAGCAAAATTATCGCGTCGACTGTTAACATTCCATCAATTAGGACCATGATGACACCTTCAATAAACCTACAACCATAACTCAATAGCCTTAATAAACTTATAGCCTATAATGGTGTTGCAATGCTCGAAAGTTTCCTCTGGACGGCACTTGGATTATTCGTAATCGCATCGCTCGTACCCAGAAACAAGAAGCCTTCATTTCTGGTAGGCGCCCTCGGATGGGCATTTTTTACGGTATACTGGGCCATAGAACCGACGTACTATATTGGAATCGGTGATTTTTACAACGCTATTCTGACCTTTTTGACCGGCATATTCTGCATATTCATCGCGTTCTTCAATGCCAATGCATATCGCTCAAAGATGTCAAAGAAAGAGTCGGAGACCTTGTACACTATTACATGCGCAGCCGCAATCGGCGGGATATTTTACTTTTCATTCGCCGAGATTTTCATGTTGAACGTAGCTCTGATAGGCGCTGTGACCAGCCAAACTGTCTGGATTTTGAATGTGTTAGGCATCCCGGCGACGTTTTCGGGTGAGCACATCTTCGTCAACCACTGCGACATTGAGATAATCCTCGCATGTACGGGCATCGAGAGCATGGCACTGTTCGCAGGAGTGGTGGGGGCGGTTGAAGCACCTATTAGGCGTAGAGTCAAAGCATTCATGGCCTCAGTACCTGTAATATATGTGCTGAACCTAATCAGAAACGTGTTCGTCGTGATAGCTGCTGGATATCACTGGTTCGGCCCTGTGGATAGAAGCTTCTACATAGCACATCACATCATCGCAAAGATTGGGTCGACTATAGCGCTGTTTATTATAGCATATGCCGTGTTACGAATCCTGCCTGAACTGGTGGATGTGATTGCAGATGTTGCGCGAATGTTCAAAAACCTTGGAGGGGCTGATGTTAGCAAAAGGCTCGATTAATTGGATTTTAACACCGCTGATCGTAGCACTTGGCGCAGGGCTCCTGAAATTATACCCGATTGCAGTCGTCGGAGTCATCATGGCAGCGTTTTTCACAATCTTCTTCAGGGATCCTGAGAGGGATACGCCAGTAGCCGATATGGTCTCACCCGCTGACGGTGTGGTGCTTGATACTGACAAAAAAGTGAGCATATTTATGAGGTGTAGGGATGTTCATGTCAACAGGGCACCCCTGCCAGGAGTTGTGAAGAAAATCGAGTACAGAAAAGGGAGACATACGCCTGCATTTTCAAAGGGCTCAAGCAAAAACGAGCGAAATAAGATTACAATAGAAACAGAATATGGAGATGTAATCGTGACCCAGATTGCCGGCATCCTGGCAAGGAGAATCGTTTGTTACGTAGAGGAGGGGGACGTCGTAGAGAGGGGTCAACGAATCGGCATGATTAGATTTGGCTCAAGGGTAGAGGTGACGATTCCGGATGCGCTCAGGGTTGCTGTTAAAAAAGGCGACAGGGTTAGGGCAGGAGAATCGATAATCGCGAGGTTAGAATGAGCGAAAATATACTTAGGAAGATTAAACTGCCGGATTTGGTGACGGTTGTAAATGTGCTTCTGGGCTTCACGGCTATACTGATGATAGCCTATGGAGATTTATCAAGCGCTGCAGCGTTGATTGTGCTCGCAGCCATGGCGGATGGTGTTGATGGCGTTCTGGCGAGAAAAGTCGAGCACAGCGCCTTCGGAATAAACCTGGATTCACTGGCAGATTTGATTTCGTTTGGGGTGGCGCCTGCCATGATGGGGTATCTATTGATGAAGGATGTGTGCCCTTATGTGGCATCCGCCCTTTCAGCCGCATATCTGGTCTGCGGCACCTTGAGGTTGGCCAGGTTCAACGTTTTGGCAAAAACGGACGTGTTCATCGGGCTCCCGATTACAGCATGCGGCATATGGGTTGCACTATTGGTCATGGCCAGGGCCGATGCATGGATTCTGATGGCGTCATTTGTAATTTTGCCGATACTGATGGTCAGCGACATCAGATACAGCAAGACTGGAGACAGAAGGATTGTAATTCCGGCTGGAGTCGTATTCATCACGGCTGTAGCATCCTACGTGGTGATTAGGGAGCTGTACTGGTGCATTGCCATGGGACTCATAGCGATGGGGTGCTACATCCTCAGTCCATTGGTGTTGAGGAGGAAACATGGCATCAGATAAAGAGCAGGCGCTATTTGAGGTTGGAATTAAATTGGGCGCATTATACCATCAACATATAGGAATGCCCATAAATCCCGATACGTTAGACGAGTTGGAGCATGTGATTGAAAAAAGCGTTTCGCTGCAGCCGTATGTGCGCTCTGTAAAGGTGTCGATAGACCGGGAGATGGTGCAGAAACGCCTCAACGAGTTTGGCTACTGCGAATTAGAGGGAAAAATGCTGGATGTCAGGGTCGAGGTGCAATATAAATCTGCAAAGGCAGTGGGGAGGATAAAATACGACGAAGAGCGCGATTACCCGATGATGTCTGTGGAATGTTGAAATTCCATAGGAATTACAACTCTCGCAGTTCTCCGAACTGCGACAGAGTGAAAATCTATACGAGAAAGAATATGTGAAAACTTTAAGTAAAATGAAAACAAATTCATTTATGTGAAAACAATTTCATCTAAAAGTGTGATATGGAAAAATAATACCGCATTGAGGCTGTTGTTATTTTTTATAGAGAATCCAACCAAGGAGTTATATGAGAAAGAGGTCAGTGAAAAAACAAAAATAAGTCTTGGTGCCACAAATAAATATTTGAAGATTTTAGCAGAAGAGGGATATCTGCTAAGAGAACAAAAGGGCAAGATGAATTTTTACAGGCTGAACAGGACAAACGTGACGAAGTTTTTAAAAATATCTTATACTCTTTCTAAACCGTTCGTCTCAGATCTTCAAAAAGTTGGAGATAGATTCGACGTTAAAATGTTTTTGTATGGTTCCGTCGCAAGAGGAGAAGATGATGAAAACAGTGATGTGGATATCTTAATACTCGGAAAACCTAGAGTAGAACTTCAGAAGGAAATTTTGAAAATAAAAAGGAAATATGACGTGAGATTAAAACTCAATATCTTCAGTCAGAGGGAATGGTCTAAAATGCATGAGAGCGATCCAGCGTTTTATGAGAGAGTGGAAAAAGATAAGATCGAGCTGGTTTGATGGATGTAAAAGAGTGTTTAGAGAAGGGATTTTTAAGGAAGATCAGACCCGATCCAAAGTTGCTTGAAAAAGAATTTAGAGAGGCCGAGTTCGACCTGAGGAAGGCCAAAGATGCCTTCGATGAGAAGAATTACAAATGGTCGATCATAATGGCATACTACTCCATGTTTCATGCTGCAAGGTCGACCCTGTTTGCTCTTGGGCTCAAGGAGAAAAGACATTTTGCTATAGGAGTCGTGCTAGAGGATTTGGTCAGACAGGGAAAACTGGAAGAGATATACGTAAATTATTTTAATTCTGCCATGGAGTCCAGAGAGGGAGCAGACTATAGATATGAATACTCCTCGGAGATTGCGAAAGACATCCTAGAGATGGCAGAGAAGTTCATACGAAGAATGAAAGCTTTCAAGCATCCCTGACAACGTCGAATCGTTGATATGATAAAATATGATGAAAAGCGCGATTACCCGATGATGTTTGTGGAAGAATATCATAAGTAGAATAGTTTATATATTAAAATGAATAAGTTTAATACAAGGTGAGAGAAGTGCCTGTTACAATAACAACCAGGGTTGAAGAGCCTCTGGCGAAGGATATAGACGAGATAGCAAAGAAGGAACTGACGGATAGGTCTACAGTCATAAGAAGGCTGTTGGCGAAGGGTACAAAAGAGTGGCAGATAGAAATGGCAATGCGGGATTACGAAGATGGAAAAATAACCCTCTGGCAAGCTGCAAAGAGGTGTGGAATGTCTCTCTGGGAGATGATAGAAGAAGTGAAAAAGAGGAGGGTGCATGTGCCCTACACACTGGATGATCTCAAGGAAGATGTGGAGGCGTTGAGTGAGTAGAGTTGTCTGCAATGCAACTCCCTTGATATACCTGGCTAAAATTAGAAGGCTGGAATTATTGAGGCTTCTGGGCGATGTCATCATCCCAAAAGAAGTAAAAGAGGAAGTTGTAGACAAGGGCAAGGAACTGGGAGAGAATGACGCATATATTGTGGAGAAGGCGATAAAAGAGGGGTGGATAAAAGTTCTGGATGCAAAGCTGATCGAGGTGCCGATCAAACTCGAGAAAGGGGAAGAGGCCACGATCAGTTTGGCGGTGAATCTCGGAGTGAGAGAAGTGTTGATAGATGATGCTCCTGCCCGGACTGCTGCAAGATTACTTGAACTTCGCCCCAAGGGCACGATATTCGTGTTGCTCAGGGCATTACAAATGAAAAAGATCAACTTTGACGATTTTTTAAAAATTATGGATGATTTGCTTGTAGAAGGATTCAGATTAAGGGAGGAAGTCTATATCAAGGCCATAGAAATAGCTAAAAAGATTGAGAGCTCAGGGCTTGTAGAAAAGGATATTCAATGGGGCTTTTGAGATATATCCCTCGCTTTTTCTAAAATCTTCATGTAAAGTTTCGGGGAGATCCTGTACTTCTGATCCATCAATTCATCGAGAGAGCCCTTGAGATCGGCATAAGAAATGTCCTTCCCTTTAAGCGCCCTCAATAAAATGAAGGGGGTGCTGATCGGATGTAGTCCAAAATATTTCGCGGCTTTTATCGCTGAATAATCATCCACGATGACGTTTGGTATGTCTTTTTCTTTTGCATATGACAAAACTGCCAATTCTCCAAGGTGAAGACCCAAGGTTTTGAACTTCTCATTTTGCGTCCGAACTTCTACCTTTTTGATTCTGCCTTTCTCAATCTGATCTTTTATTTGTAAGGCATCTTTAAATCCCCCTTCCAAGCCCCTCAAAACCTCGTTTAAAACTTGTTCGGGAACATAAACATCTTCAAATAACTTTGAGAGGAGTTGTAGCCTCCCCCGTTTAGCCAGAAAAATTAAGGGAGAAGCGTTGATTACCGCTTTCATTCATATTTCACCGAGCATTTCCTCTAACTCAGGTTCTGCTGTTCTGAAACCTATGTCTCTTCTCTTGAGAATATCTAAAAATTCCCAGAGAGATATGCCAGCCAATTCGGCAGCCTTCCAAGCACTTATCTTTCCTTTTTGGTACGCCTTTAGAGCATCCTCAAGTTTTATTTCCCTTAGCCCCATCTCCAGTGCCTTTTTGAGAACAGTACTCCTATCGACGTGTTCCTTTTTTGCAAACGAGTCTAATTCGTCTATAAGGCTATCATCCAATCTCACGGTGGTAACTCCCATTCCAATCACAATACAAAATATTCTATTGTAGTCTTATAAATCTTTGGGTGTTAAGAACAACAGGGCATCAGAAAACGTTTAATGCCTTAAAACGACAATGTTACAGTAAGATGATGAGCGAAAGAGCGATTGGACGGATTAAGTTGATTGTCGGATTGGTGACATTTCTCTTAATTCTACTTCTATTCTCTCCCCATGGAGTTCTTGTGGCACAGGCAGCGGTGAGTGAGTATAACTACACCACTGGAGCAGGAACTAACAAGTGGGCATACGAAAGTATAGGTGTAAACGATAATCCACCGCCCGACATCACCAGTGGAACGGAATTCACCAGTTATACTGAAATAGACTCATCAAACGATGTTAGGTATACGACCACTGGAGGTAGTGCTACCAACAACCCCTTCCACCGCTTTGAATTTGACATTTCTGAAGACCCTGCTACCATTACCGAGATAGGTTATTATTGGGAAGGATATGGAGATATAAGTAGTAGTACTCTCTACATTTGGAATTTTACTGCATCTGATTGGGAGTCGCTCGGCACCCATGCTGAAACTACAACAGATGGAATAGTATCTGGTTCCATAACAGATACAACCAAAATCCAACAAGACTACATTAACGCCAGTGGATATCTTGAACTCTGTGCTGTAGATATAGGCAACAAACCAACCCTCATATCTACTGATTACGTTTATGTGAATGTCACTTATACTGCTCCAGACACCACTCCCCCATCATTCCACAGCCCGGGACTGAGCGGTACTGAAATACCCCAGGGAGACCCGGTCGAGCTCTGGATCAACATCACAGATGACACAGAGGTTGCCGCAAGCAACTTCACGGTCATGTATCCGAATGGAACGTCTTATAATTTTACGGCCTCTTTGAAGAATGGAACGACTCAATCAGGATACTGGAACTACACGTTTGATACTACCGGACAGCCCCTCGGAACCTATAACTGGACCTTTGCCCATGCCAATGATACTGCGAATAACTGGAACTCGACCTCGGTTGAGTTGAAATTTAATGTGACCGAAGCTGCCTACGTTGCCATCACAGTTTCTCCAGCCGACGTTGATTTTGGTATCGTAAATCTGGGAAGCACAAATCAAACCACAGGAGATGCTATTAACGCGACAAACACTGGCACAGCAACAGGAGATATGCAGATAAAGGCATTCAATACGACTGATTGGACTCTTACATATGCGAATGCCACGGGAGGTCTCAGTGGAGAACAGTTCTTCTTGAACCACAACGAGACAGGATGGTGGGAGCCGATAAACTTGACCTATAGTTCCCTTGCTTCCGGCGTTCTAGCAGGAGACAGCAGAACCTTCGACCTGAGGATAGGAGTGTCGCCAGATACGACCATTACCACAGAACAAACAACAAATGTCACGATAAGGATAGTTGCGGTATAACCACATAATGGAAGATAAATATAAATATCAAGAGCAAAAGAACACTACATAAAGCAACAAAAGATATTCGGCAAAAGGGTGGGCAGATAAAAATGGAAATAAAAGAAATAATCCTGACAATCGCGACAATCTTGACGATTATAGTAGTAGTACTGGCTCCAGGGCCAGCGAGTGCGGGGTCGGAAGGCACCGTTAACATAACCTGCACACCAGGATATCTTGCCCTCACAGTTTCTCCTGGCGACATTGCTTTTGGTACTGTAGGTCTGGGAGAGACCAACCAAACCACAGGAGATGCAATCAACGTGACAAACATCGGCACTCTAACCGCGAACTTCAATATATGGGCATTTAATACGACTGATTGGACTCTTACTTACGCGAATGCCACTGGAGATCTCGATGGAGAACAGTTCTTCTTGAATGAAAATGAAACAGGAAATTATGGAATATGGACGCCGATAAATCTGACTAGTAGTGTTCTTGCCACCAGCGTTGCAGTAGACGATAGCGCACTCTTTGACCTGAAGATAGGGGTGTCAGGTGATACGGTTGCAACAACAGCACAAACAACAAATGTCACACTGCAAATAGTTGCGGCATAAAGGTTGAGCTGGCACAGGGACATAATGCAATAGAGGGGGGCTCAAAGTTTATATACTCTATTTCCTACATTACTACACGCATGCGAACTAAAAGAGCGGGTATTTGGGTAGTTTTGTTTTCAATCGCAATTCTATGTTTAATCAGCGTGGCTCAGGCGCAGGTAGGACTCAGGGTAGCCCCTCCCGTGATAACCCTGCGTGATGTCAGTCTTGGTGAAAATCACCAAGTAGCCACTTTGGCGATTGTAAACGTGGGCGAAGGCACCCATACCTACGCAATATCGATTGACCATCCTGTAACCTATAGGGAAGGCTACGACCCTTTGCCTGATGAAGGCTATAATCAAGGCTGGGTTACGTTCGACAAAACCAGCATAACCCTGGGCCCTAATGAGCCAGGAGAAGTAAAGGTATTTTTAGAGATACCGAACGAGAAACAATATCATGCCCAAAATTGGGAGACCTGGATAAACGTAGAGGGTAGTGGAGGGGTTGGGGTTGCAGTGGCTGTGCGGTTATTAATATCAACTGCAGGAGAGCCTCCAACGATTTTCGACCGCATGATAATGTTTATCCAAGACGAGGCGGCGATGTTAGCTTTGATAGGAATCATAACCGCGTGCATCATCGCAGGCATATACGTCTTCAGAAAGAAGTTTACCTTAACGATTGGAAAGAAGTAAAGGAGAGATTTAATGTGGAAGAAGATACTCGCTTTTATCGTTCTTTTGTTTATTCTTCCACTAATCCCGCAATTTTATACGGGTACTCCTGTTAATGCTGCAGACGTTGTCAACGTTACTGTTGCGGTCGATACAGTTTCACCAGAAGCGTCCAACGAAACGCCTGCGAATCTCACATACATAAACTATGCCACGCCAATAATCAGCATTAATATTACCGATGCTCTCACTGGCGTTAATGTGGACACCATTAATATGACGGTGAACGGAACGGTTGTAACCATCAACACAACAGCAATCATAGATGGGTATCATGTAGAAAACACGACGACGACACCGTTTCCAAAGGAACAAGTAGTCAACGTAACGGTAGAGGCATATGATAATGCTCCTGAGCCCAATAAGATGACGTTTAATTGGTCGTTCACCATCGACACAATTGACCCAATAGTAACGATAGACCCTGTGACGACGCCGACAAACGTGAGCACCCAGACGATCGCTGGCAACTTCACAGAAACCAATATCGACAAAATAGTGGTTAAATTGGTTTTTCAAGATGCTAGTGTTACTGAAACAGAGGCAACGCTGAATAAAATCGCAGAAACATACGATGCACTGGTTGTTTTTGTGGAGGATGGCACTTACAACATCACGGCCACGGCGATCGATAACGCAACCAACACTAATACGAGCACTACCATCATCGTCTATGATGCAACATCACCAAGTGTAGTAAATGAAACGCCTGCAGCTAACACGTACACAGACAATACCACGCCGACGATCAGCGTTGACATTACCGATGCTCTCTCTGGCGTTAATGAAAACACCATTAAGATGGTCGTGGAGGAAATAAACGTAACTGCCGAGACGGACATAACACCGATCACAGGCGGATATCATGTAGAATATACGCCAACAACACCATTTGCAGAAGGACAGGTGGTCAACGTCGCCATCGAAGCATTGGATAACGCCACTAATAGCATGGCATATGATTGGTCATTCATGATAGGCACTCTTGATGCTGAGATCAAATTCTCGATAAGTACAACGTCTCTCTACCAATATGAGAATATAGAGTTCAGCGTCACCGTAAACAACACAGGAGACTTTTCTATCTCGCCTTCGGGCTGGGTTAACATATCGGATTCCTCAAACACCATAATAGCCACGCTGGAGCTTGATCCCCCAGGTACAGCCATTCAGCCAGGCAGTGATTACACAACCACTGCAGGCTGGAATACCGGCAGCAACGCCATAGGAACCTATACGGCAAATGTAACGATGTATTATGATGGAAAGTCCGTTTCTTCTACAGATACTTTTTCCATCGTTTCTCCACCGCCGCCTCCGGCAGTAGGAGGGGGAATTTCACCACCGATAATCCCGCCCCTAGAAGTCCTATTGAAATTTATCCAGCTCCCTGTGCTCCAGGAGGTCAGACCAGGGGAAACAGTTAGGACGAAGATATTTATCCATAATCCCACCGCCGACGATTTCGGCGAACTCATAGCACGGATTTCAATTGCAGGCGTCCCAGAAGACTGGGTAACCATACTTCCAGAAATCCTCTCTCTGGGTTCCAAGGAATCCAAGGTCCTGGACATAATACTGACCATTCCCGCAGATGCACGAGCTGGAGACTACAAAGTGGGAATCGACATCTCCAACAAACGTATCGAGGCCGAGAACTTCTTCATTTTGAGGGTCAATCCGCATCCTCCCGGATATGATAAGCCCAGTGTAACAAGGATAGTCAATATCGATAAATCGAGAGGCAATACTCTGATTTCGCTGGAGGTGAAGAATGCCGGAAATTTTGTAGAAGAAGTCGAGATAATAGAGGAAATTCCCAAGGAGCTCGCTCAAACAGCGGATCAGATCGAATTTAGCATTCCTCCCACCGAAATCCTGGAAGCTGACCCTGTTGTAAAATGGGTCATCGAGGACCTGCAGCCCTATGAGACCAGGACAATTTCGTACAGGGTTCCCGTAATCCTAGATGAATACTCCGCTTATGTATACTGGCCAGTCAAGCAAACAAGCATCATCTACGAGAAACCGCCTGAACTGATCGAAGTCTCAAGGATAAGCACTCCAGAGCTATTTCCAGGTACAACCGAAGAGATTTCGATTGGCCTGAGAAATCTGGACACCAAACCCGTGAATCTGACCGCAAAACTTGAATTACCAGCCAACTGGGGGATAACTCCTGATAAGATAGTTACGACCATTCCGCCAAGAGATTCCAGCACCCTGTCTTTCCTGGTAACACCTCCATCTCAGGCAGCGGCAGGAACGCATACCATGACACTCAGGATATCCTATGACGGCCGGGAATTCACTGTAGACTCCACGGCAATCGTCAAACACCCCTCATGGATTCACCGGTTTTTAACATACCTGCTGGAACTCGTATTGGCATTGACGATAATTGTGGTCGTTGTCTTTATCATCCTCATCCTGAGGGGGAAATTTATGGAGAGGGGGCGTAGAAGGGGCGGCGTCAGCCTGCTGAAGCTCAAGCAGGAGATGAAAAAGAGATAAATAGGAATGAATTTACATCATTTATATTACAGGATAATCCCCTTATATAAACGATGACATTATTATAATGATGATAGATAGTAATAACAGATAAAATGACTTTAAAGAGGGGGGTGTAGATGTATAAGAGAGATGTCATTCTTTTTCTCGGTTTTGTATGCATCCTTCTGTTGATATTCCCCCCGCATATGATTGCATATAATGCCAGTGCTGAAGTCATGGCTGTTCCACACGCCTCTGCTGAAATCGTCGAATTCTCGATAAATCCCACTTCTGCCTGCCAGTATCAGGATGTGGATTTTATCGTGACCGTAGCAAACAGAGGAAATACTTTGATTCTACCCAGAGTCCAGATTGATATATTTGATCCTTATAACACTACCATGGCCACCCTGAACCTCGAGTCCCCGGATACGTATATCATCGAAGGAGAAAGGCAGGATTTCATAGCAAGCTGGAATACCGGAGATTTGTTTTCTGGAACCTACACAGCAAGGGCCGTCGTGCATTATGAGGATAAATCCACTTCTGAGGAGTTGCGAACCTTTTTCATCATTTCACGTCCAACTCCACCAGCCCCGTCAACCCCCCCAATAACTCCGCCGAGAGAAGCCTGGATGAGATTCACCAGACTCCCGGTGCTTCAAGAAGTTAGACCCGGGGAGACCGTGGTAACGAGCGTTCGCGTCGAGATACCTTCCTCTAAGGACGTTAAAATGGAGGTCTCGGGAATTCCCCAACACTGGATAGACGTAATACCCACACCTTTTCTTCCGTATCTCCAGAAATCCAAAAGTTGGAGCATGATAATAACAGTTCCTTCGTATGTAGAGCCCGGGGACTACATGGTGACATATACCGTCAGTGGTGAGGGCATCAAAGGTGAGAACCTCTTTATCCTGAGGGTTAAACCATATTCTCCTGGTTATGACAAGCCCAGCATAGTGAGAACGGTCAACATCGACAAGGATAAGGGCAACACCCTGGTTTCGATAAGAGTAAAGAACAGCGGAAATGTTGTGGATAGATTGGAGGTAATAGAAGATGTCCCCAAATCGATTGTCTGGAGTGCAGATCAAATCAAATTTGGCACTTCTCCTGCCAAAATCCTGACATCTGACCCGGTTATAAAATGGGTTCTCGATGACTTGGACCCGTATGAGACCAGGACCATTTCCTATGAGGTCCCCGTAGTCTTGGGCGAATATTCTCCCTATGTATACTGGCCTGTTAGCCAGATGAACGTCATCTATAAGAAGCCGCCTGAATTAATCAAAATCTTGGGGATGAGTACCCCCTATCTAGCCGCTGGTAAAACTGGAGAAGTTTCAGTTACTCTGACGAATCAAGATACAAAGCCAGTAGATATTGCCGCAAAACTCGAATTGCCAGCCAACTGGGGGATAACTCCCGATAAGATAGTTACAACCCTTCCCCCAATGGAATCTAACACTTTAATCTTCTTCGTAATGCCTCCTGTATACACCGCATCCGGGACCTATACTATCACACTTAGAGCGCCTTATGATACTCAGGAACTGGTGAGAGATAACACAGTAGTTGTCTTGGGGCCCTCAATATATAGATTTTTACAGGCATACTCGTTTTTATTATTGGTACCGGCTGTCGTCATAATTGGCATCGTTTTAATGAAGTGGAGACCTGCTAGGGCAGGTCAGAGAAAAGGGGGCGTCAGTCTGCTGAGACTCAAGCAAGAGATGGAAGAGAAATAGTCAATATCTCTTATTTTAAAATTTTTTATTGATATTGTGCCCATTTTTAGCATATTTAACGGAATTTTTAAAAAGTTATATTTATAGGAAGAGGTAAAAGTATAACTAGGTAGTGGTGTTCGGAGAATTTTGATATGAAGATCATTGGAGTCGTGTCTGGGAAAGGCGGCGTCGGAAAGACGACGACCGTAGCAAACCTGGGTGCGGCATTATTTTCCGAACTTAACAGAAGAGTTCTTTTAGTAGATGGCAACTTTAGCACGCCAGACCTTGGACTGCATCTTGGAATATACTCTTTTTCCAATACACTGGAAGACGTACTAAGAAAAAAGATTCCTGCTGCTGAAGCAATTTATTCCAATAACTCTGGAATCAATGTGATGTCAACTTCATTATCAACGGATAAACCAAAAAGACCGCCCAGCACTGTAAATTTAAAAAAGGTCTTACAAGGTCTGAAGAAGTATGAATGGATTTTGGTAGATTCCGCACCAGGAATAGGAAAAGATACCATCTCCATTTTAAAGGTTTGCGACGAGGTTTTGGTCGTAACAAATCCCGAGTTGCCGGCAATTAATAACACGCTTAAGATGATTAAAACAGCCGAGACGATTGGAGTTCCAGTTAAAGGAGTCATATTGAACAAGGTAAGAGGGAGAGGGTATGAGCCTTCGATAAGTGAAATCGATGCTGTTTGTAATGCTCCAGTGATAGCTAGTATCCCAGATGATGTCGAAGTCATAAGAAGCATATCTGACATGAATCCGGTTGTGTTGAACGCTCCTAATTCTCCTGCTGCAATTGAATTCAAGAAACTGGCTGCCCACCTGGTCGGAAAAGAATACAAGGTTGAATTGTGGGGTAGGGTAAGACAATTCTTTAGGTTCTAGGCATCGTACGTCATTGCTATAAGATTTATCTCTTTTGAACGACGAAATAATAAGCGATGTGTAGAATTGCCATAACAGGACCACCGAGAATTGGAAAGACCACGATATGTAGGAAAGTTATAGAGTCTCTGGGCTGCAGAGTCGGAGGAATGAGCACATCAGAGATCAGAGACGGCGATAGAATCGGATTTCAGATCACGGATTTGATGACCGGCGCAACCGGCACACTGGCCCATGTTCACGCCTCCGGTCCAATGATTGGGAAATATCACGTCAATTTGACAAACTTAGACAACATCGGCGCAAAGGCCATCGAGCGCGCCTTAGACGCAGAGCTAATCGTCATCGATGAGATAGGACCGATGGAACTGAAGTCAGGGAGATTTATTAAGGCTGTAGAGATGGCACTGAACTCGGATAAGCCCATGTTGGTCACCCTGCATCAGCGGTCAAGACATTCATTGGCTGAACGCATTAGGTCTGGATTTGAAGTCATCGAGATAACCAGGGAGAACAGGGATACTATCACCAACAAAATAATAGAGGAGATATGCAAACCGAGATAATCCAGGAAGGCAGCACAAAAATTATTGTGCCCATATTGGAAAAAGGGGCAAATTACCCTCCATCCAGCGCACCGGTATTCTACAATCCAAGGATGGAGCTGTGTAGAGATATTGGCGTTGCATGTGTAGCAGCATTTGCAGGCAAGCGTGAACTCTCCTATGTGGATGTACTCGGTGCAACCGGCATACGCGGCGTAAGAATAGCAAATGAAGTGGGGCTGGATGTCACCATCAATGACTGGAATCAAAAAGCGCATGAATTGATCGAGAAAAACATAGAATTGAATCAATTAAATGCCAAGGCCATGAGGAAAAATGCGAATGTACTGCTTTCCGAGTCGCACTTTGACATTGTAGATATAGATCCATTTGGTTCGCCTGCGCCGTTCTTGGATGCGGCATGCAAGTCCGTAAACAGGATGCTCTGTATAACTGCCACGGATACAGCGCCATTATGCGGTGCACACAAGGCATCTGGCATCAGGAAATATGGCGCCATCCCCCTAAAAACAGAATACCATCCCGAGATGGGCGTGCGCATCCTTCTTGGCGCAATCGTCAGGAGTCTCGCGCGATATGACAAGTCGGTGTCGCCTCTACTATCTTATTCCAGGGAGCACTATTTCAGGGTCCACTTGGCAGTAGAAAAAGGCGCCGCAAAGTCAAACAAGATGATGGAGCAAATTGGTTTCATATGCCACTGTTTTGGCTGTGGCTTTAGAATTTGGAAATATGGTCTGGCCGCGCATATGCCGGAAAAGTGCCCTTCTTGCGCTGGCACTATATCATTAGCAGGCCCCCTCTGGCTGGGAAGATTGCACGACAAGGAATTTTGCAACCTGGTTTTGCACGAACTTGAGTCCAGAAAATTGGGCACACGAGAGAGAGCGATAAAACTCGTGCACCTGTGCACTGAAGAATTGGACAATCCCACGTACTACGACCTGCACGAAATCTGCAAGGAGTTGAAAATCGCGCCACCGCCGATGGAGGCTGTCATAAAGATAGTACGCAAGGCTGGCTTCAAGTCATCCAGAACCCATTTCTCTGGCACGTCATTCAAGACGGATGCGCCATTAAATGATATCAAAGAAGCCCTTTGCCGATGACGTATATCTCTGCACTCTCTTTTCTGGACGCCCGGGGACCGTACACCTTGACCAACCTGAAATGTTTTTTCGCCTCGTTAAGAAAGTCAGAAAACATATCGCCCTGAAACACCTTCACCACGAAATTTCCACCTGGTTTCAATATCTTCGTGGCGATGCCTAACGCAGACGTGCACAAACCGATTGACCTCGCATGGTCCAAGTTCCAGTTGCCAGAAAGATTGGAGGATGCATCGCAGATAACCACGTCAGCGCCCCCCGTCTTTTCAATCATGCCCTTGATGGATTCGATGGCAGAGGAGTCAGTTATATCCCCCCTAAGCGTTTCTACATCTTCTAACGGAGCGATACGCTGGATATCAACGCCCAAAACAAAACCACCCGAGAGTTCTTTCGCGACCTGGAGCCAGCCCCCGGGTGCAGCGCCAAGGTCAACAACTGTATCTCCCCTTTTGATTACATGGTGCCTCTGGTCAATCTGTAAAAGTTTATAGGATGCCCTGGAGCGATAGCCCTCTTCCTTCGCTTTTCTGTAAAAATGGTCCTTGTGGCGTGGCATGTTCTCTGTGAACTAATGTGATTGAGCGTCTTTAAAGTTTTTCATGACGAAAGTGTTAAGAGAGGATCATGTAATTAAGAGGATATATGAGTCGAGATTTAGGGCTCTCAGCCAGGATGTTCCTGACAATGTTTCTGTTGGGAGTAGTATATCTTGCATTTATTACCATACTTTCGTATGCAGGATATGGCATTGTGCCCATCCTCATCTTCGCGGGATTTATGCTCGGCATACAGTTTTACTTCTCGGACAAACTCGTGCTGTGGAGCACGGGTGCCAAGATTGTGGATGTGACAGAGGCGCCAAGATTACACGATGCAGTTGAGCGTCTATGTGCGGCAGCAAATCTGCCCAAGCCGAAAATAGCAATTGTAAACAGCCCGGTCCCAAACGCATTCGCAACAGGCCGGAATAAGAAGAATGCCGTGGTAGCGGTAACGAGTTCGTTAATGAACACGCTGACTCAACCAGAATTGGAGGCGGTGTTGGCGCATGAGCTGAGCCATATCAAGCATAGAGACATGTTCGTGATGACTCTTGCCGGTTTCTTCTCCACAATCGCATTCTTCCTGATGAGATACCTGATTTTCTTCGGGGATAGAAGGAGGGGCAACCTCATGCTGATCTGGGCGGCTTCCGTGGCAGTTTGGTTGATCAGTTTCATATTGATAAGGGCGCTATCAAGATACAGGGAATTTGCGGCAGACAAGGGAGCAGCGCTCATCACAGGCAACCCGTCAAACCTCGCTTCCGCCCTGTTAAAGATTAGTGGTTCAATTAAGCGGGTTCCGCCACAGGAACTCAGGAAAGCAGAAGGCATGAACGCGTTTTTCATCATTCCCGCCCTCTCGAGAGGTTCGATTATGAACCTGTTCTCCACGCACCCTCCGGTCGAGAAACGAATCGAACAACTTGAAAGGCTGGAACTTTAAACGGATGAGTTTTGGCTAAATGAAAATGCTCCGGCCGGTCGAAAATCAAAGATTTTCCTAGCCGAGCACCACATTCCTCACTTTGTTCGTCATGCTCCGGCCGGGATTCGAACCCGGGTCTTCGGCTTTCTTCCCACCTTTTTTAAAAAGGTTGAAGGTTGTTGAAAGGCCGGAATGATTGGCCGGACTACACTACCGGAGCAATGGGCCCGATGCGATTTGAACGCATGACCGCTCGGTGTCCCACTTTTTTTCCGTTAACGCTTTTGCGAGTAGAGTGCCTGCTTCGCAGGCACCTGACCACTTACGCAGTAAGTGGCGCAGCGAGGAAAAGGGTTAGTTATGAGCCGAGCGCTCTAACCAGACTAAGCTACGGGCCCTGTGACATCAAATATACTATCTCGTTACTTAAACCTAATTAATGGCATGCACAGAACAACAATAAATAAAGGCAGCACCATACAAAAAGATAACCATGGTCATAGAGGTCATTCATGCATTTGGACACGAGAACATCACAGCCAAGCACAGAACCACGTTTGAGATCACCAAGGACTCCGAAATTATGAAGAGAGCAGACTGCATCATCGCTGTATCGGCTGATAAAGGAGCAAACGACCTCTCCCGGCAGTTCAAAAAAGTAGCGAGTCGACCGGATGCCATAATTATAGTGGACCTCTGGGCAGGTGGAGCACATGAACAAATAATTGGACGCGGTCACCCTAGTCTAAAGTTTGAGCATCTCACTGACCTGGTCGGACGAACAAGTTCACATACATGCCCCAGAACGTTGATGATTCACGCGGATAAGGCAGCGTTTCACCTCAACCAAGAATTTGTAAAAAGGATTCAACACAGGGATGCGCGAATAAAGGTCACGCTAACTGCGAGGTCTGGAGCGAATGGGCAGCTCGTGTATCATTAATTGTATGATGACGGCGCTTGCAACCATGCAAACTGCAAGCGAAGAGACCATTATCTCCCACCCAGGCAATTTGCCCCCTATGCAGTACTTGATGCTACCTATAATCGCTGTGATGACGAATGCTGATGAAACTGCAAGGACCGCCCCGCCAATCAACGACCGAAGTTGAGATGCGCCTTTTGCATCAAAGAACACAGAGCCGATTATGAAGGAGAGAGCGCCTATCATCAATATTAATGCAGGATGAATTGGAAGCCCAGATTCGAATAGATACAGCACCCCAAATGCAATTCCAAGCATTACCAGCGCCATAGCGATGGAAATTGCCAGCGCCTCGACAAAATAGTTGGGCTTAATTTCCCTAATCTATTTCCCCCCCTTTATCGTAGATATTATCTTTATAGTTTATAAGTTAACTCAATGGATAAATCTATATCTATTAAACATAAGTTGCCTATTGGATGCAAAATGGCAGAAAAGAACAGAGCAAAGCAGAGATTTAAAGACATGGTCAGCCATTTTGCCAAGTATCACCCATTGGAATGTCCATATAAAGTGGTATGCATAGCCCCTGCTGAAGCGTGTCCAAAAGACCCGGAGAGAATCCCACGAACTATCACAGCAGTTCGCCCGCCCGACTGCTTTATCAGAAGACCGAGGAAATGGTACGAAGAGGAGTGGGTAGACCTCAGGACCACATCCTGGGTAGAGGTTTTATCCCTCCAGAAGCCATTGCTGTTCGTTCTATTCATAATAGCCACAGTCGTGTTCTTCTTCCTCGTCACCGTCCTGACGGTCATAACATAGTTCTCGCCTGAATTATCCTGTTCAACGCTTCTCCTATGTTTTCTCCAATTGAGAGGATGCCGTGCCTTTCCATTGCCACAAGACTTCCTCGTTCAAGCGCGGTCAGCACGTTCTGTGCCAGTTCCAGGGTGCCGTAGGGCGCGTATTTAGCCATGGGAATGTTCAGTTCATTATAATGTGCTAATAGCAAATCGTCATGCACATGTATAACTGCCTTGCAACCAAGTTTTGTATAAATCAAGCAGTGTAAAGGCGTTTCAGAACTGGGCTCTTTAGAGCCAACGACCTTGACGATGTTTTGTTCTTGGTCGTATTCCTTGAGTAGAACTACGTCTTCCTCTTTCAAACCGCCTAGCCGGGCTCCGCCTGCCGTTATCAAAATTCCATCGTCAACCCTTATGCTCAGATTGCCAAAAAAGTTAGGCGTCATACCCAGCAACTTGAGTTTTTTGCCCGTTTCAATCATCTCGCGCATCTCGCGCTCGTGAGCTATATTATCTTTGACGAAAATGGTCCTGAACTTGCGCCCCATATAATGTTCCATAATAAGATTCCTCAACCAGAGCCCTCAATTATCTGCACCCCTGCGCTTGTTCCAATTCGGGTGGCTCCAGCCTTAATAAGAGCGACTGCGTCCCTCCACGTGCGAATGCCGCCAGATGCCTTGACGCCTTTGCCAAACGCCTTTCGCATCAATGTAACATCATGAACAGTTGCCTTGCCACAAAGACCAGTGGAGGTTTTCACGAAATCCACGCCGGCTTCCTTGGCAAGATGGCATGCTTTTACCTTTTCTTTATCTGTCAAAAGTCCAGTTTCTATGATGACTTTTACAACCTTGCCACCAGCGGCATCAACCACTGCTTGTATATCTCGTTTTACTACACCATAATCGCCTGACTTAAAGGCGCCTATATTCATCACCATGTCTATTTCATGCACGCTGTTGCAAATGGCATTCTTTGCTTCAAATACCTTAACCTCGGATGTATTAGCCCCAAAAGGAAAACCCACAACTGTGCATACCTTGATATCAGTATCGGCAAGGTATTTCGATGCAAATTGGACATAGGTCGGGAAGACGCATACCGCGTAAAAACCATGGGTTTTCGCCTCGTCACAGAGTTTCCTGATGTCTTCAAGTGTTGCATCTGGCTTTAGCAGGGTATGGTCAATCATCTTTGCCAATTTCTCTTTGGAGACACACATCCCAGATCCTCGGGTTAAATGCGGGGGGCCGGATTCGAACCGACGAACTCCTGCGAGAGTAGATCTTGAGTCTACCGCCTTTGGTCAACCTTTTTCCGTTAACGCTTTTGCGAGTAGAGTGCCTGCTTCGCAGGCACCTGACCACTTACGCAGTAAGTGGCGCAGCGAGGAAAAGGGTTATTGACCGGACTTGGCTACCCCCGCAACCTTTTAAAAGTTGACCTTGGTCTTAAATGTATTTGTTGGTCACGCTCAGGATTGGTTTAACGTACACTCACGTGAACGGTCCTATTTCTGGGGCCATCCAGCTCCACGAGAAATACACTTTGCCATGTTCCAAGCGCAAGAGAGCCACTTTTGATT
The DNA here is from genome assembly GCA_030610945.1 of Methanocellales archaeon. Lineage (GTDB taxonomy): Archaea > Halobacteriota > UBA148 > UBA148 > JAUWXC01 > JAUWXC01. The sequence continues at coordinate 109,915 of JAUWQV010000001.1, forward strand.
GGTATTGTTGCGCTGGACCCCAAGAGGATTGCCTTGAGATGTGAATGCGCATTATGGTCGATTTGGTCGTGCTGATAGCCCGCCCCTTTGGGGACGATTTTATCCAGCATGGATAATATGTCTTCTTTTAATCTTGCCTCGTTTTCATTAACGATTATGCCCGTCGTCGTGTGATGTGTGCAAATAACGCAGAGGCCGTCCTCTACCCCTGCACCACTCACGACTTCTTTTACTGACCCCGTGATGTCGACCAGTTCGGTTTCCTGAGATGTCTTAACCTCGATGTTCATACCCATCACGCATCAGTAGTGTTTGTAGTCCTCATACTCGCACTTGGGGCAATATCTGTATGGATTGCCCGTATCTGGGTCTATCTTTTTGGGGTCTACTCTCAGTCTTGCGCCACAGTTTGGGCACAATTTTTCGCTCTTCCATTCATCGGGGCCTATCAGTCTTTCTTCAGCCATAATGCCACCAGAGCCGTCGGAGGGAGTTGAACCCTCGACCTGTCGCTTACGAGGCGACCGCTCTACCACTGAGCCACGACGGCATAAAATATCGGTCTCGTAATGACTTAAGAGTTATGATGTGACCTGACAATCAACGCAGACGATGTATTTGTGAGGTGCGTATGAATGCACTTTCCTGGTATTGAAAACTTTGATGCTAACGCCACGGCGTGCTGCAATCCCACAGAGGTTGACGGCTGCGCCTTCAAAATCGTCTTCGTGCCTGATGTCGTAGTAATGCATGATTCCATCTGGCCTTAGCATCTCAATCGCTTCATCCAAGAACTCGCTCGCCTTATGCGGAAGATTCATGATAATCCTATCGGCGCGCCCTTTAAAGCGGGCAGCCACCCCGCGAACGTCTCCCTGGATTATCTCGATGTTGGTTATAGAGTTCAACTCCACGTTCTTGCGCAGAAACAGGATTGCATCCGAATTCTTGTCAATCGCTATTACGTGTTTTGCGCGCTTGGCAATTAAAATCGAGAAGGGGCCCACGCCAGCAAACATGTCGATAACAGTTTCACCTGGCTTGACCTGCGCAGATACGCGTGCCCTCTCTGTGGAGAGATGAGGATTAAAATAGGCGCGCTGAATGTCCACTATATATCGGCAACCGTGCTCTTTGTGGGTAGTTTCCGTCCTGGGCTCGCCTGCAACTACCTTGAAGTCGCGAACCCTAAATTCGCCGGTTGTGGGAGAGACAGGGTATAACACCGTCCTCACATTCTTGTGTATCTTGAGAATTGCCCTGGCTACGTTCACATCTTCCTCGGAGAGGATTGCAATGTCGCCGATAATTTCGTAAGACGGGATAAAACCCAGGAGGTCCTCAATTGTCTCGTGTTTCTTCGCCTCTTCGAATTCGCCAGTCGCAATTTCCATGTCTGGCGGGATATTTTTTCTGGTTGATATTGGCACGTACAAAAACTGGTTATCTGACCGAATCTTGAAGGATTTATTCAAGATGCCTGATTCAGCCAGCTTTTTACGTGTTGATTCGCCTTTTGTTATTGGGACCTTCACATACAGGGATTTCACAATAAAGCCTCAAGAAAAGATGGCCCCCTATAATTAACTTCTTGTTTATAGGTGAAGAGGTATGCCTTGTACCGCCTTTTGTTCCTCGGGCACCTTGGAAACGTACCTGTATTCTCGTTGCACCCTGCTACCCCGCCGCTCTAAGATGCCGGCCCTGTACATCCTGCCCAGGTAAGTAGAAACAGTGCTCAGTGGTATGCGTTTAAAAGTGCGCTCGTAGTGCGCCTTAGCTTCTTTTGATGTGAACCAAACGCCTGAAGATTCATACCTCAATAATAGCTTCAACCGCTCCTTAACCGTCAGCGTTTCATCGCTTAGTTGTGCTATGTCCTGCACAAAGTCCTGGGAGGTGAGACGTGATGAAGTTTCAGCGGGTGTAGGCTGGAAATCCAGAGCTTCAATCATCTGAAGGACTCTTTTCTTAGTGAGAGCGCCCTCAAACGACACGGTAGTTTTCGTGCCGTCGTCGTAGACGATCTCCATATTTATCTTCATCACGCTCGCTCCCTGTTTGGCGTCCCATCCCCTCCAGAATGGTGCATTCAAGTTTCATATATTCACACTCTATTACGGTGTGAATGTGAAACGTTCTTGTGAACGACATGTGAATAGTAGTAAACACCCCATATATATACTTTTCAGTCGAAATAAGGGTGCAGAGTTGTAGATGACTGATTCTGGCAGTATACTGCACGTTTTAGGCATTAAAAGACGCTATAATGGCGTATTTTGTGTTTCACGCTGTCACAAGCTGTGAATTGTCATAAAAATTTCTCTACGCTCTTATCTTCTTTTTCCACAGGAAATGAAGGGGTTGCCTATTTTGCCCTTAACACTCTTTTTCACAGAGTTTAAGCGACAATAAGCCTGTTAACAGCATAAAAATTAAGACATAGCATGCCCATCCACAGACTTGGTGAATTGGTGAAATGCTTACATTTGTTGGCGCTGGATTATATGATGAGAGCGATATAACGCTAAAGGGTTTGAATGCCATTAAGGATGCGGACCATGTTTTTGCAGAGTTCTACACCTCTAAGTTAATGGGAACAACGCTGGACAAAATGGAGCAGTTGTATGGGAAAAAGATTCACCTATTGGCACGAGAAGACGTCGAACAGAGCCCAGAGAAGGTGCTCACTCTGGCAAAAGACGAAAATGTCGTTTTTCTGACAGGCGGCGATGTCATGGTTTCCACAACCCATGTTGATCTCAGGCTCAGGGCAATGGACATGGGCATCAAAACGAGAATAATTCACGGATTGTCAGTACAATCCGCAGTATGTGGATTGACGGGGCTGCAAAACTATAGATTTGGTAAATCTGCATCCATTGCATTTCCATATAAAGGGCGGGTGTCAGAGATGCCATACGATACGATTAAGACCAACAAAGAGCATAATCTGCATACGTTATTGTTCCTTGATATCGCAGAAAAATGTATGACAATAAACGAGGCTATCGACATCCTCTTAAGAATCGAAAAGAATAGAAAAGAGGATGTAGTCAAGGGGATAGGAGTTGGAATCGCACGTGCTGGCTCAGAAAATCCAGTAGTGAGGGCGGATTATGTAGATGGGCTGCGAGAGTATGACTTTGGAGCACCGCTTCATGTCCTGGTAATCCCGGGGCGCCTGCATTTCCTGGAGGCGGAAGCGCTCATCAAGCTTGCTGGCGCGCCCCCGGAGATAGAAAGTGAAATAATTTAAGAGGTAAAAATGGCCAGAAAATCAATCGGCGTGATATTTGGGGAGACTACCCCACTGGAGTTCAAATTTGCTGTTGCAGATAGCAGAGCTACCAAAAAGGGGGGCTATGTGAAGGTATGGCATGAGTCAAATGGCTGGGTGCTGGGGCACGTCGTTTCCATGACCAAATCGAGCGATGCCTACTCGTTGAATGCTGCGCTCAGCGTTGCAAGTGGGGCAAAAATTGCTGAATCCGGGGGGAAAGTGGTAGCAAAGGTAGGCATTATAGGTTCGAGAGATGAGCAGGGGCTGCTGCGTCCCCCAAAAACGCCTTTTAACCCTGGAGATAACGTGTATGAGGCCGATAGAGAATTGATCAGAACAGTGCTCGGTCTCGGTGGGGGGGATGTATACCTGGGCCTATTGGAGGGGCAGGACGTGCCTGTCTATCTTGACGTAAACAAGTTGGTACAAAAACACTGCAGCATTTTAGCTAGGAGCGGGAGCGGAAAGTCATACACTGCAGGCGTTTTGATTGAAGAGCTCCTAGAACAAGAGGTGCCGCTCTTGGTCATAGACCCGCACGGCGAATACATCTCCTTGAAGCATGAGAATAACGATACAGCACAGCAAAACCTAATGAAGAAATTTGGCATAGAGGCGAAAGGATATGCATCACAGGTAGTCGTGTATACGCCCGCTAATTTAACGCTCAATCCCGAAGCAGATAAGGTCTTTCGCTTAGATGGCATCAATCTAAGCGCCAGAAACATAGCCTTGATGCTACCAACCGATCTCAGTGACACCCAGATGGGCATCCTGTATCATGCCACAAAGATGGTAGAAGAGGAAAAGGGACTCTACACAATCGATGATATTATCCTTGTAGTAGGCGAAAGCAGGAGCAGGGCAAAATGGAGCGTAATCAATTCACTTGAGATGCTTAAAGAAACAGGCATATTGTCCAGTACTCCGACAACGATAGATGAGCTGGTGCAACCGGGAGCGGCATCGATCATCGATATGAAGGGGATGCCCCCTGACCTACAAAGCGTCATCGTTGCACGACTGTGTGAGAATTTATTCGCTGCCAGGAAGACAGGGAAGATTCCACCAGCAATGCTCGTAGTAGAAGAAGGGCATAACTTCTGCCCTGAAAGGGGATATGGCAAGGCAGCATCAAGCGACATACTAAGAACAATCGCATCAGAAGGGCGGAAATTTGGACTGGGGCTCATGATAATATCCCAGCGACCTGCACGCATCGATAAGAACGTCCTGTCCCAGTGCAACACTCAGATCATCATGAAGGTGACGAATCCCAATGATATACAGGCGATTGGCAAGAGCATAGAAGGATTTAGCTCAGAACTTGAGGGAGATATAAAGAGGCTTCCGCCAGGGGTTGCGTTACTGGTCAGCAACGACATAGAACATCCCGTTCTCGTTGACGTACGAATTAGAAAAAGTTTACATGGAGGACGGTCAATCAGAATCGTCGGCAGAGGTAGTTGAGGGTGCCTATACACGTGCTCGAGGAGAAGACGAGTCGCTACAGAGAGTTTCTTGAAAGGGCGATTAAAGATGTGAAGATTGTAGCACCACATCCACTGCAGGACGTTGCCAATGATTACTTGATAATGGCCAAGTCCTATTACCAAGACGGTGTTCACTTTCAAGAAAAAGGAGATATGGTCAATGCACTGGCTTGCTTTAGTTATGGGCATGCATGGTTGGATGCTGGAGCGAGGCTTGGTGTGTTCGATGTTAAAGATAAAACGCTATTTGCAATTTGAGGGATAGAAATGGATTACAAAGTAGTATTAGAGGCGGCATGGCCCGTCAAAGATGTAAAAACTGTGGATGATGCGATGAGCATTGCCATTGCAGAGGCGGGGAAAAAATTGAACCCAAAACTGAGCTATGTCGATATTGAGGTTGGAACAACAATGTGCCCTGCATGTGAGGAGGCGTTAAAAAGTGTGTTCATGGCAGCTAACACAGCGCTGGTGGGATTGAAGCTGGAGATGAAGGTGTTCAATGCCGAGAACGAGGAGCATGCATCCAGAATTACAAAATCCGTAATTGGAAAGGTGCTGAAAAACGTGCCGCTGAAAGTAGTAGAGATTATAGGGATTAAAAAGCGTGAGTGAATATGAAAACCATCTCAGTTGTCGGACATGTCGCCTTTGACAACATCTTCCGCGTTCCCAAGCTGCCGGAAGCCAACACATCGATTCACATCAAGGAGTGCGAACGATTTTATGGGGGAGGGGCAGCAAATACTGCTGCTGCCATCGCACGCCTGGGAGGAAACTGCGAGCTCATATCCCCCGTGGGGGCAGATTTCGCCAATTCAGAGTATGAATCCCATCTCCTGAAATTAGGCGTGAAACTGAACAAGCTCATACGCTTGAATGGTGAAGAGACTGCTAAAGCATACATCTTCACCGATGAGAAGCATAATCAAGTCACATATTTCTTTTGGGGCGCGTCCAGACATTTTCCAGAATTAAAAACACCTAAGGTGGAAATGGCGCATCTCGTCACTGCCAGCCCGAAATTCAACGTCAGGATGGCGCAATCAGCAGACTTCATCTCCTTCGACCCTGGACAGGACCTGGCAATGTACTCGAAAAAAGATTTGCTATCAATACTCAGCAAAACAAACATACTATTCGCGAATAGGCACGAAATCCAGCGTATATGCAAGATAATCGGTAAATCGTTTCCCGATCTCAAGGAAGAGGTGGAGACGGTGGTGATTACCTATGATGCAGAGGGGAGCAAGATTTACGCAGGCGATGTAATCGAGATACCATCCCTAAAAGTGCACTCTATCGACCCAACTGGCGCTGGTGACGGATACAGGGCGGGATTTTTAGTGGGACTGACAAAGAATTACGACATGGAAATGTGCGGGAAGATTGGCACCACAGTAGCGTCTTTCATCGTTGAGCAAAAGGGCTGCCAGACAAAACTGCCAGATTGGAAACAGATGAAAGAACGATATGAGAGAGTGTTCGGAGAATTATGAAACTGGCGGCGCTCATTTCAGGCGGAAAGGATTCTTCATTTGCCATGTACAAGGCACTTCAGGCAGGCCATGAGATAACCAATTTGATTGTGATTAAGTCCCAAAATCCAGATTCATACATGTACCACACGCCAAACATCCATTTAACCGAATTATTCGCAGAGGCAACAGGGATTCCCCTCATCTCCAAGCTCTCATCTGGCGAAAAAGAGCGAGAAGTGGACGATTTAAAGATGGTGCTGCAACAGATAGAAGTGGATGGCGTCGTGATGGGAGCAATAGAGTCAGAGTACCAGGCATCACGTATAAGGCAAGTTTGTGAGTCCCTTGAATTAGAGATGTATGCTCCGCTCTGGCATCAAGACCCGGAGGCGCTTCTTAGAGAGATGATAGAGATTTTAGATGTAAGAATCGTTCACGTGTCAGCCTTTGGCCTTGAGGAAGATTGGTTGGGGCGCAAGATAGACAAGCGAACGATAGAAGAGTTAAAGGCACTAAAAGAACGATATGGGATACATATTGCAGGCGAGGGAGGGGAGTACGAGTCCCTGGTGGTGGATGCGCCATTCTTCACAAAGAGGATTGAACTGATTAAAACCAAAAGAGTTTGGCACGGCGACTGTGGCACGCTGAATGTTCTGGAGGCGGCGCTGGCGGAGAAGTGAATATGGGAGAAATAGAAGAGCGCACTGTAGAGTTGACCAAATATATCTTTACGGCGCCGAAGTGGTCATATTCTCTTCCATTTTTGCTAATATTCTCGATTGTAATAGGGATTGGCGCGCTCAAGTTCGGCCATGGCTGGCTGTGGGGTGCCAAAGCCGGGTTGATACTGATTGGTGTGCCGTCGGTCATTTCAGCACTGCTAACGGCCCCAGTTGCCTCAAAATTCGGCGGCACCACAACGCTCAACAGGTCATCACTGCTTGCATTAGCGTGCACGGTTATCATAGGGGTGTTTTGCGGTGCCAGTGCATTTTTTTCAATATTGCTTGGCGCTTCGCTGACGTTTGACGCGTATATAATTGACGCGTATATAATGGCACTGAGCGTCGTCTTCGCGATGAGAATGTTGGTGTTGCTCGGCACATCAAACAAGAGCATTTGGAGAACGGCGCCTCCAGCATCACTCCAGACGCTGTTTAGCGGAATCTTTTTTCTGTTCTACACTCACAACGTAGTCTACTATGTAAACCTGGTGATAGAGTGCGCCATATTCACTCTCGCATGCTACTTGTTCATAAGGTACGTCGATGCACCTATGAAAAAGTCATTTGGCGTGAGCGGACTCGATTTCATCAAGAGTTTCGTCGCCCAGACCGCTGACGGACGTTCTGAGATGGAGGACTTCTTTAGGAAGATGGGGGAGCCAGTGGATGTCCCGGTTACCGTCCTGAATTTCGCAACGAATGGCAAAAGCAAAGCGATGTTCGTAACGACCATGCTCCATCCAGGACCGATGGGGGAGATTGGCGGAGGAAATTTGCCGGCAAGGATTGCGAACAGTTTAGATGGGACAGTCTTTGTTCCGCACAGCACAGCGTATCATGACTTTAATCTGGTTTCAGCAACTGAAATTCAAAAGGTTATTTCGGCCGCAAAGAAGGCGCTAGCAGGGATTAGGCATACAGGCAAAGGAACCAGACCTATCAGGGTTAAAAAGGGAGATGTTACGGTCTTGGGCCAGCGGTTTGGCGATTCTGTGACACTTGTAGCAACGCAGTCCCCTCTGTCCACAGAGGATATAGAATTCGCGGTGGGGCTGGCGGCCATATCGGAGGCGAGGGTCAAGGGAGCCAAGCACGCCGCACTTATAGATGCGCATAACTGCGCCACCGGAAAGAGCAAGATAGTAACGCCTGGAAGCAGGACCTCATACGACATTATAAGAGCTGCATCAGATGCAACAGAGCAGTTACTGGCTATGCCAGATGGTGAAGTTAAAATTGGAGTATCCAAACGGGATGCAATGTATTCCATAGAAGAGGGCATGGGCAGTCTTGGTGTTAGGGTTGCTGTAATCGAAGTGTTAGAGCAAAGGACCGCCTATGTGTTGATTGATGGAAATAATATGGTGGCAGGTCTGAGAGAGAAGATTATAAGCGCGCTTCCCGTCGACATGGCAGAGGTCATGACCACTGACACGCATGTAGTGAATACGGCATCCGGAAAGAACTATGTTGGGATGAAAATAGACCATGGTGAATTAATCAATACGATTAAAGAAATGACCGAAGAGGCAATTGCAGACTTGGAACCTGTGCAGGTTGGGATGAACAGTGAATTTGCCGAGGACGTCATAATCTTTGGCTCGCACAGAACAGCGCAACTCGCGAGCACAGTCAATGCAATCATGGCGATGAGCGGTGCTCTCGCAATTGCGATAGTGACCGTAGCTCTTGTGCTTGCCATCCTAGCGTTTGCGATGACATCGTGAGGGCAGGATGAGGGATAAGATTCTGAATGGAATAAGCACCAACGTCATTCTGCTGGGCATGGTTAGCTTTCTCACCGATGCGAGCAGCGAGATGATATTACCCCTTCTCCCGATGTTCATAGCCGCCCTCGGAGGCACGGGACTTATAATTGGCATAATAGGCGGCTTAAGCGACAGTGTGGCCAGCATCCTCAAGGTGTTTTCAGGATACTGGTCCGACAAGGTTGGGAAGCGGCTTCCATTCATCTCTGTCGGTTACGTGGTGTCAGCAGTATCAAAAACACTTCTTGCGCTTTCCGCCACATGGCAGCATGTGCTTGTACTCAAACCATTAGAGCGAGTTGGCAAGGGGCTGAGGACAGCGCCAAGAGATGCAATTATAGCAGACTCTGGCGCTAAAAGGGGCAAGGCGTTCGGCATTCATAGAGCCATGGACACAGGTGGAGCGATCCTCGGTTCCGTGCTTGCTTTGGTCCTCTTCCTGCTCTTTAGCCAAACTAACATACCGCTCGATGCCATGAGAAACATCTTCATCATCGCCGGGATTGTTGCGTTTACCGCCATTGTCCCGCTGAGATTTGTAAAGGAAAAAAAGAGAGAAGGTCATGTGCAATCCCTAAAGATTGGATTAAGGGCTTTGCCTAAATCGTTCCATTTATACGTAATCATAGCCACGGTTTTTGCATTTGGAAACTTCACATACATGTTCTTTATACTCCGCGCCCAAGAGTGCATAGCGATAGAGCCGGCAAAGTCGATTGCCCTGGTTCTCATATTATACATATGGTTCAACATTGTCTATACGATATTCTCGGTGCCAAGCGGTGTGCTTTCAGATAGGATTGGAAGAAGTAACGTCTTAGTTTTGGGCTATTCGCTCTTTGGCCTGACCTGCGTCGGATTCGCCGTTTTCTCCTCAATGTATTTGTTCGTCCTTATGTTCGCGCTGTATGGATTGGTCAATGCACTGGTAGATGCGACGCAGCGGGCATTTGCATCGGATTTCGTAGCCGAGAGACTAAGGGGCACCGCTTTAGGGACATTTCACACTGCCATTGGCCTGGCAACCCTGCCGGCAAGTGTGATTGCAGGAGCGCTGTGGCAGTATGTCAGCCCCAGCACAACGTTCCTTTATGGCGCAGCAATGGGGTTTTTGGCTGCCGGTCTGCTCGTAGTCACGCGCATAGATGTCGATGTTCAAAATTAGAGCGGACACGGGGGGATTTGAACACCCGACATTCGGCTCTCCTCCCGCATCAAAAGAGGTTTTTGATCAAACTTTTATTAAAAGTTTGGTTAGAAGGCCGACGCTCTATCCGGGCTAAGCCACGGGCCCATGAGAGATAGTTTCTCTTAAATAATAAATCTTTTTAACTCCACCTACCCATACAAGGGCATCCCCCGTTCCCCAACTTCTCGCTTCTCTGCCTTTCCGACCTGTTCTGCCAATTTTCTAAATCCCAACTCGATGTGTTCTACTTGCTTGAATAATTTTTCGGTGTCGACGTTCATGCCATACAACGAGTTTAACACCTTGATAACTTCAATAGCAGCCCTAGGATCTGGGGCTGCACCGTAGGCCTCACTTAATAAGCCGATTGCCGGAAAATTGCGCAAACTGCACTCTGTCATAATGCTTCCGGCTATCCCGGCTACAGTACCCATGCCAAAGATAGGTGCCTTGTTCTTGAGTTTTTTTAGGGCAGAGGGCGTCGTTGCAACACCAAATACCCTGTGCTTTTGCTTGGTCCGTTCTCGGACAATTTTTGCTATGTCCTCATCCGATGCAACACCATACATAGAAGTATCAGACATGGTAGCGACGCCCGTAATCGACACAATCTCTCGCGCATTAATCTGATGCGCCCAATTAACAAGCGCCTTACTAACATCATACGAAATCACCGGAGAAATTGGCACATCAGAGACTACGACGATTAATTCGTCACCTTCATAAATTCTGGTGGGCACATTTACGAGTCCGGCAAATAAGACAGCTATTGGTGGAAAAAGTTTAGAGTCGACCGACCCTATGTGCCTCAACTTTAACTGGTCTATGAGATACTGGCTTACAATATTGCCAACCAGCCCAGTACTAGGAAACCCAACCAGCAGGACAGGGTTTTTCGATTTGATATTTTTTACGATGAAATTTACCTTCTCGGATTCGTCCATCGTACCACCACCCGTTTAAACGAAGTATAAGAACATAAGTTCATCGATTTAATGAAGATTTATTAAGCGGGATGTAATTCAAAGAGGGGATTAACATGCAGGAGTATAGATTTAAAAAAGGTCACAGCACTGAAAAGGAGCGCATATTGGCAGTTCTGAAAGAGTGCTTTCCATGTGAAATTAAGGAAGATGAAGACAAACTCAGATTGAGTTATGGCGCGATAAAAGAGATGATCGTGTTTGTTAACGGAAAACTGCACGTCGATACCAAGCCGGATTTAAGCGCAAGCGATGATGTTATTATAGATACCAACAGGCGTTTTCGTGTTTTTTAGAAAAAGCGACAGGGTATACCGCAAAGCAAAGGCTTAGCATGGCGAAAAAGGAAGTGCAAAAATGATGTGTTGTTAGCTGCGTCTTATGCGGTATATAGTACAACGTGTTATAGGCTATTAGATACAATAGCGTGGTGCTCCTCACAATACAAGGGATGATTAGAGGATTTTTGCAATGAGAAAATGGAGAAGGATGACATGGTATCGATCTTATATGTTGGAACCTTCCCTCCTAGAGCGTGTGGGATAGCTACATTCACAAAAGATTTAACAGATACCATGGATGAAAAATTTAGACCATTGCTAAAGTCCGAGGTTTTAGCCATAAATGATAATGAAGCATGTTACAACTACAATGACAAAGTCAAGTTTCAGTTAGATGAAACAGATATAGATGCATACATACAGCTTGCCAGGGAAATAAATAACTCAAATGCAATTAAAATAATTAATATTCAACACGAATTTGGCATTTTTGGTGGAGAGAATGGCAGCCATATACTACATTTTTTAGATACGATTGAGAAACCAGTTGTAATTACTTTGCATACTGTCGAGGCAAATCCCGATGAACACAAAAAGGGGCTTGTCCAGTCCATTGCTAGTTGCTGCAGCGCAGTTGTCGTGATGGCAAAAGAGGGCGTCCGCATCCTCCAAGAGGACTATGAGATTAAGAATGCGAAAATATTTTTCATCCCCCATGGAGTTCCATCGGTTCCGTTCAATTCCAATTCCAAATATTTAAAAGAAAAAATCGGTTTGAAAGATAGAAGAATCATATCTACATTTGGTTTACTCAACCGGGACAAGGGGGTGGAATATGTATTAAAGGCTTTACCTTCTGTTGTTGAAAAATTCCCCGATATCGTGTACATCATAATAGGAGAAACTCATCCCATAGTCAGAAAAAAAGAAGGAGAATCCTACAGGAATGAATTAGAAGAGATGGTCAAGGAGTTGGGATTAGAAAAACATGTCATATTCTATAACAAATACCTGGCATCAAACGAAGTTATCGAGTATTTGCGCGCCACTGATGCGTACATTGCCCCGGTACTTAATGAAAAACAAATAGTAAGCGGAACACTATCATATGCCATGGGTTGCGGAAAAGCGATTATAGCTACACCAACAATTTACGCCAAAGAGGTACTATCTCAGAAAAGAGGGATACTAGTTGAGTTTAAAAATCCAGATTCAATTGCTAAAGCACTGATCGGTGTTCTATCTGATGGGCAGTTAAAGGAAACACTGGAAAAAAATGCCTATGAATATGGAAGTAGAATGGTCTGGTCCAATGTTGCCTCAAGTTATTTGAAGATATTCAACGAGGTAGCAAATTTAACACCACAATATCCTCCTATCAAATTAGATTACTTAACACTCCTTACAGATGATGCGGGCATTATGCAGCACGCAAAATATTCAATAGCAGCCAGAAAAGAGGGGTATACAACAGATGATAACGCAAGGGCACTGATTGTAACAACAAAACATTATGAGCTTTTTAGGCCTAAAATAAGCCTGAAACTAATTAGTAAGTTTTTGAGTTTCCTGTATTTTGCCCAAAGAGAGGATGGAAAGTTTCATAATTTTATGAGTTACCATAAAAAATTTTTAGATGAAGAAGGGAGTGAGGATTCCTTCGGACGAGCCTTAGAGTCTTGTGGCTATGTCATCTCCAGTGAAATTCAGGAAAATATTAAGGCAGCGGCTAAGTACATTTTTGATAATGCATCAAAGTGGGTGACTCATCTAAATTCCCCTAGAGCAAAAGCATTCGCGATAATCGGGCTTTGCCATTATTTTAAAAAATACAAACACGAAGACATCATAGATAAAATAGAGATATTAGCTGATTCTCTGGTCGAGTCGTATAAAACAAACGCGTCACAAGATTGGAGATGGTTTGAGCCTTATTTGACTTATTCAAACAGTAGCTTGCCCGAATCCTTGTTTTTAGCATACTCCATAACAAAAAACGAATCATACCTAAAGATCGCACAAGAGAGTTTAGATTTCTTGTCAGAAGTGGTAATAGTTGATGGAAAATTAATGCCAATTGGCAATAAAGGATGGTACAATAAAGATGGTAAAAGAGCGTTTTATGATCAACAGCCCATTGATGCTGGTGCAATGGTACAAACTTACTTGGTAGCGTATGAGATTACAAAAGAAGATAGATATTATGAAAATGCCATCCTTGCTTTCGAGTGGTTTTTAGGGAAAAACTCCTTGAACCAATGGGCATATGATAAGATAACCGGCGGATGCTTTGATGGCATAACCCCACATGGCATAAATCTTAATCAAGGAGCCGAGTCTACACTTGCATATTTGCTTGCGAGATTATGCCTTGAAGAGGTAATATTTTTCAAATGAGATCACTACTTTTTCGTTAACTCGTCAAGCAATTCATTTATATCGAGGGAGATTACTCCAATTCTCATATCAGCTGCGCCATAGTAAATATAAAGTCTTTTACCAAAAATAACGGTCCCAGAAGGAAATACAACATTGTTTACATTGCCCTTTTTCTCCCATTCTGTTTCTGGAGAAAAAAGCGGTTCTTTGGGGTGGCTGATTACTTTTGTGGGATCGTTTTTATCCAGTAATGCTACTCCTGCTCTATAGATTCTTCCTACATTCAGGTCATCTACGCCATGATAAATCAAAAGCCATCCTTTATCAGTTTCGATCGGTGGACATCCCCCTCCGACATTTCTCACCTCATACCAGTACCTTGACTCAAGAACCACAAAACTAGGTAAGATTTTTAAATAATCCCTCCAGAAATCCGGCGTCAGATCTTTGAAGTCATCAAAGTAAATGACTTGAATGTCTGGAAGAATCCTGTGGATTAACGCGAACTTTCCATTGATCTTCTTTGGAAATAAAAACGTATTTTTATTCCACAACAGCACATCTTTTGCAACTATATCCTTAAAATACGATTCAAAAAGGAAGTATCTCTCCTTTATTGCCGGGCATGTGCGAAGTATATCTTCTGCTTCATCATATGTTATGTCAGGCAAGATAGGTCCCATTTTTTCAAAGTTTTTAAGATCCTTGCTTGTGGCATAAGCCAAGCGTGTATTCTTACCGTCATAGGCAACGTATGTAAGATAGTATGTTCCATCAAGAAGGACAATTCTGGGATCCTCGAGACATTTTTCATACTCAAATTCCGAGAATAGTATGGGTTTCTCTGCCCTTCTCACAACTTTCAAAGGACCATCCAGTTTAGAATAACCTATCGTTGAGCGGTTGTGTTTGTCCCATGCACGATAGAACATATGAACATACTGCCCTTCTCTAATACAAGCCGGATTAAAAACTCCCTTATTTTCAAATTCCAGTTCGGTGGGCTCTAAAATAATGCCTTCTCTGTTTATTGTAATCACGGTAAATCACCTTTATTAACACTTATAAACCTATATTATATTGATGTAATATGCCCATACAAATCGTTAGTGGTCTACTCGCAAAAGGTTCAAAATATTTGTCTTGTTTAGGATAACAATGAAAAGAATTGTAATTACAGGCGCGAACGGTACAATAGGAACTGTGCTCAGGAAAGGATTAAGTGAATATGAAATAACCCCGATAGATTTACCAGAAGTAGATGTACGGGATTATGGAAGACACCTAAAAATTTTTCCTAGACACGATATTATAATTCATTTGGCCTGGCAGACCAATAGGTCGGACAATGTAGTGATGTTTTCTAATGTCTATAGAGCTGCAATCGAAGCGAATGTTCCAAGAGTTATAATGGCAAGCTCTGTTCATGCTGATAATTTTTATGATTGGAAAGGTCTAGGACTGTTAACACCTGACAGAACAGCTGTGCCAAATAGCCCCTATGGTGCAAGTAAAGTCGACATGGAAGCTTTAGGGAAATATTATAGTCAACATGGTTTGGAAGTTGTTTGTATCAGATTTGGGGGTGTGAATCCAGAAGATACGGTTGATGTTGAGGAGGAGGGATTCAAGAAAGTGTGGTTAAGCCACAGAGATTGTGTGGGATTAGTTAAAACTTGTATAGACGCAGAAAGCATACCTAATGGCTTTATCATCATTTATGGGGTGTCTAACAATACGTACAGGGTTCACGATTATTCAAACCCATTAGGTTGGGCACCAAAAGATAATGCTGAATTATTTTGAATCACTCGATATAAATCGCCGGCCTGCCTGGAATCGCAAGTCTCCTCTTGTTCTGCGGGTCGTAATCAGCGTTGACCTCTACTTTGACTCCGACTTCGCGCGCGATAAAGTCCCTAGCCTCTGCAAGTATGTCGCCCTCGTTTATTCTCATAGACTCCATCCGCTCTGAAGATATCTTCTGAACGAGCGCTGAAACTTCCTTGCCCCGTTTCCTCAACTCCGGGTCCTTCATAACGTCCTGCATTGCATCCCTGGCCTCCCTGCCGGCTGCGATATCAAGGACCTTCCATTTCCAGTCCTCTGCGGTGTAGATATATGCAGTCCTCGTGCCCTTTATTCTGGCGACTTCCATGATTTCTTTGATATCAGAAATCACGCGCTTGATGTATTCTTCAGCACTTTCAATGTCCTCGTCGATTGCAGATTCATCGTGTTGAGGCCACTCTGCTACAGAAATGAAGCCTTCTTCTTTACCCAGTTTTTCCCATATTTCCTCGCATATATGCGGCACGAACGGTGTTAAAAGCTTGGTCTGCGCCTCGATGAGCCAATTTATCAATTCTTTGTTGAAACCAGAAGTCCTTTTAGCATACCATTTCAGGTGGGTCTGCAGGTCGAAATATCCCTTATGGATGGCGGTCCTGAACTCCGTATCCTCCATCGCTTCCGTAGTTGCCTTGATCGTTCTGTTCACAACCGATTTGAACCATCTATCGATATATTTGGTGTCACTTCTGCCTTTCCCATAGTTTTCAGTGGCAAATTCGTACCACTGCGCCAGCTTGGAGCCTATGGACCTGGCAAACTCAGTATCCCAGTTGGGGTCATCAAGACCTTCTCCCCCGTACATCAGCGTCAGTCTTGTAGCGTCTGCACCATATTTCTCATGAATCTGCCGCAGGGTATAGAAATTGCCCTTGGACTTGCTCATTTTGACACCGTCAACTTGAATGAAGCCATTGACGCCAATTCCACGCGGCCAGTATTTCTCTGGGAATATGGCAACATGGTTGAAGAGGCAGAAAGTAAGGTGATTTTGCACAAGGTCCTTGCCCGAATTTCTGAAGTCGAATGGATACCAGTACGTAAATTCGGACCTCATTTTCTCAAGTAGGGCTAACGAAACGCGGCTTTCCTTGGCAACGGTTTCTGCATCTCCCTTGCCAAGGAGTATGTAGTCAAAGACTGCATCACCCAGATTTTTGGCGTTAATGCCATGCTTTTTGTCTTCCAGACAATGTGCGATGGTATAATACGCCATGTAAATCGTGGAATCAGAGAGGGATTCTATTACCCATTTTTCATCCCATGGAAGGGGGGTCCCAAGGCCAAACTCCCTGGTGCATGCCCACTCTCTCAACCAGTCAATGACATATTCGAACTGGCTTCTAACCTTGTCCGGATACAGCGTTACATTGCGCAGAGCTTCGTGCACTTTTGCCTTCCAATCCGGGTTAGAGTAGTTCAAAAACCATTGGTCAGACACGACCTTAACAATACATCTGGCCAAGCAGCGACAGACAACGTCGGCGGATAAATCATAGAATGTTGTAGCTTTGTTCTCTTTGACTAAATCCCTGGCAAGAGTCTCCTTGACCCTTGAGACAGTTAGACCTGCGTATTTCCCTGTATTTTCTTTCAGTACGCCGGTATGGAATTCCTTTTTGTAAGTCTCCTTTGTCGCCTCCTCCAACTTTGGATCTGTCTGGCTCGATATCCCCATTTTTTCAACAACCTCAATGGCAGGATGTTCACCAAAGCCATGCATCTTAATCAGGGAGATTGGTGTTATGTCTTTGACCAAGTCAGGAGATATCCCATACTTCTGCGGGTCCTTCTGAACAGCTCTCAAAGCAACGTAGTCATAGGGTGCATGTGAAGGTACTGACATTACCACCCCAGTTCCTGTCTCTGGTTCGACGAACGGCGCAGGGAGAATCGGCACTTTTGTTCCGCTAACCTTGTTCGTGCAATACTTGCCCACGAGTTCGTTTTTCTTCAAGTGGCGCAACACCTGCACACTGTGTTTCTGCGCCTCCAGTTTCTCGACGGTTTCCTTGGATACAATCCAGCGCTCATCGTCGACGTTTATCTCCACATAATCTGCGTCAGGCCTAATCCACAGGTTTGTAACGCCGAAGGAAGTTTCAGGCCTGTAGGTTGCGGTTGGCAATACCACGCCATCTAACTCGAACTTTATTAAAAATACTTCCTCTGGCGTTACGCCTTCTCCTTCTAATCTTGCATGGTCTCCCACTGGCGAGTTGCACCTGGGGCACCAGACTACAGGGTGCTCGCCCTTTGTGATGTATCCGCTATCTTTTAACTTGCGGAACTGCCATTTGATGAACGCATTGTAGTACGGATTTAGGGATGTAGTGATGAACTTTCTGCGCCAGTCCACGCCGACGCCCATGTCTTTTAGGTCCAACATCGTCTCCCTTGGAAAAAACGAAACCCAGTGTAGGGGGTCTGCGAATTTTGGAACCTCTTCCTGCGGAATGCCCATATCCAGTAGTATCTTTATCTGGCTGGGCTCATGCTTCGCTATTCGTTGCGCTGCGGCAATAATCGGCGTGCCAGTACAGTGGAACCCAAAAGGGAATAGCACATTATAACCCATCATCCGCTTGTATCGTGCAAATACCTCCACCCTCATCAGGGAAAACCCGTGCCCCAGGTGGAGAAAACCATTCATGTAGGGATAGGGGAAATTTACGAAAAATTTCTCTTTGGCCTCATCCACACCTGACTCGAAAATCCGTGCCTCTTCCCATTTATTCTGCCACTTCCTCTCGATCAGTCGCCTGTCAATTCGGTCTGAATTCAAGGAGTTACCTCCATTTTTAGAGCCAATAAAATAGAAGAGTTACTCCACCCTGCCAATCTTAATCAGCGAAAGTAGTGGAACCCCCACTATAGAATCCAAGCCCTTCTTGTCAATCACAACAGCAATGGCAAGTGGCTCTGCACCAAGCTCCCCTAGCAACTCCACCGCTTCGTGGGCAGTAGATCCCGTTGTGACCACGTCATCGACAATGATACATTTTTTGCCCTCAATAGAAGCGAAATTATGGCTAATGGTACCCTTTACGTTTTGCTTCTCCGGCTCCCACCGCTGTTTTTTGGGATGAAGGACTGACAGATCAGCACCCAATTCTTCCGCAACCAGCGTTGCAAATGGGATGCCACTTAAAACAATGCCCACTACGACCTCTATGTTTGCCTCAGGCAGTGATTCCAGAGCCATATCAGCAAGTGCAGACGAGATGAGACTCATCCTCTGCGAACTCCTGCCTATTTGATTCCAGTTGACAAATATGTCCTTTGGCGCCGGGGCTTTCTTCTTTTCAGCCCTTGACAGCAGCCAAGTAGCAGTTTCGCGCGATACGTTAAGTTCGTCAGCGATTTCACCTGAACGGAGTCCTTTTTTCTTCAGTTCCATCGCTTTCCCGATAAGGTCATCAATACCTCTCATTCTACTCCTTCCTCCTGGTTCTTTTTAATTTAGACCCGCAAACCGGGCACACATCGCCCTGGGCGAAATACCTGCCACATCCAATACACCGTTTCTTCCATATTAAAACATCCCTGATTTTATGCTGCATGATTGGCTTAATCTGGATCCCAAGCCGAGATGCCACATTTTGGATTGCATAGTCATCCGTGATGATACATGCGCCTTTACCGATATATTGGAGTGCTTTTGCTAATAAATGTATGTCGGTTTCAGACAGTACGCCCACGTCCCCGGTTCTTCTAGCAGTCTTCACAACCTCGTCGATGTAACGCTGTTCTGCCGGCTCCACTTTCAGGCCAGTGCTTCTTGCCTGCTCAAAGAGTGTAATGGACCTTACGTCCTTCAACTCTCTCATCACACCAGGCACCGTGAGTGCCTCTGCGCTTCCTATTCGGTACCCGCACACAAAGACCGAGGAATCCACTATAAGTAGGGCCATCATTTGTTTGATGTGCACGAACAAACCATAAATCTAATCCTATGCCCAAAACTCTTCATAGAGGGGTCAAAAAAGCGAAAACTATATAGAGCGCCCCTTAAATCAATAGTGCCGTTATTCGATGATTTACTAAGGAGGTGGGAATACGACTGAATTACCAATTGCACCAGTGGATAGGATTGCAAGAAAGGCTGGCGCGGACAGAGTAAGTGACGATGCAAAGGTGGCGTTAGCTAACATATTGGAAGATTATGGGCTCAAAGTATCAGCAGAGGCTGTGCGTCTGGCAAAACACGCTGGCAGAAAGACGTTGAAGGCAGAGGACATTAAATTAGCAGTACAAAGGCTTTAAAGCCATGTAATGACGCCGATGCTCGTCATTGTTACGATGATACCGGCGATTAGCACGCCGCTGAGAATGGCTGGAAACGCGTATCTGGCCTTAATTCCAAACACAAGAGCGGCGGCGCAACCCGTCCATGCACCCGTGACCGGCAGAGGAATGGCAACGAATAGCGCCAGGGCCAATGCGCCGTATTTTTGAACCGAATTGTTGTACCTCCTGTGTGTCCGGGCAAACAGCCAGTCGAAGAAATGGTCAAAGGTTCTGGCTCGCCTTAGTTTTGCAGATACAGAATCCAGGAAAAGCAATAGAGGTATGATGGGGAGCATGTTCCCGACGACCGACAGGAAGTACGCTGTGGCAGGGTCGATGCCGTATACTCCTATGGCAATGGGTATTGCAGCCCTGAGCTCAGCTATAGGGGCCATTGCGATCAAGACAACAATGACGCTTGAAGGGAGTGCCTGAAACCATTCTACGATATAAGATATGCACATTTACGTCCTCGTGTGAATAAATGTATATAGTATCTATAGATATCGTTACCCTATGAGAGGGTGAGCGTGATGGAGGACAGGATAAAACTCGGAGAGAGGGGCGCCAAGGTCGGGGTCTTTGGCAACATAATACTGTCCACTTTCAAGCTAATTGTTGGAATAGTATCCAACAGCACTGCAGTCATGGCTGATTCCATGCATTCACTCTCTGACGTCGCTACTTCGCTCATGGTCTGGGTTGGAATCAGGATGTCAGATAAACCACCGGACGAAGAGCATCCCTACGGGCATGGCGATGTTGAGCCAATTGTGGGGCTGCTAATCTCCATCGCCCTTGTATTGGTTGGATTTGAGTTTGCCAGACATGCGATAAACGAGATTTTTACGGGAGTTGTGGCGCCCACACCGCTGGCGGCATATGCAACCGTGTTCGTAATTATATATAAAGAGGGCATGGCAAGGTATGTTCTAAGCGTTGCTGATAAGATTAAAAGTCCGGCCTTGAAGGCGGATGCCCAGCATCACAGAAGCGATGTATATTCATCCATAGCTGTTTTGATTGGAGTGAGTGGGTCGATATTGTTCTATCCGATTCTGGACCCACTCGCGGGGATTGTCGTATCGCTAATCGTCATAAAAATGGGTTTTGATGTAGGCAGAGAGAACATACAACAGCTGATGGGAACGGTGCCCTCGCCAGAGGTAAAGGAGAGAATTGAGCGCCTGGCTCTGAGCGTCAAAGGGGTTAAAATGGCCCACAATATCCGCATCCATTATTTTGGAGCATATGCAACAGTCGACCTCCATGTATGCGTAGATGAGTCATTGCTGTTGAGTGAAGCCCACAAGATAGCACACCAGGTACAGAGGAAAATAGTTGAAATCCCAGAGATATCATCTGCCTTGGTTCATGTGGAGCCGTTTGATGTACACCATAAAGAAGAACATGCTGAGAAATGATGCCGTGTCGCTCACCTATCGCTAATCTTGGCTTCGTGTAATGACCTTGTGATGAGCGTAGGCACATCCAGCATGGCTTCCACTCTGGCCACATCCTCAACTTTCGCAGACGTTGCCGGGCGCCTGGGAACCGCCTTGCACTCTCCTCTAGAGGATGTCGAGATATCAAATGTTCCAATTTTTTTCGCAAGTGTTACAATCTCGGATTTATCATACCCTATCAACGGGGCGTATATTGGAAAATCGATGCCAACGGATTCAGCGAGCAAATTCGCAGACGTCTGGGATGCGACCTGCCCCAGGGATGAGCCGGTTACGATCCCATACGCCTTTTCCTTCTTTGCAATCTCAACGGCAATCAAGTACATCATTCGCTTGCACAGCACGCATGTTAGTTTTGGGGGGCAGTGTTCTTTGATGGACTGCAAGATATGCCCATGTGGTATCTCGTAAACAGTCATGAGATGGTTTGGCGCCCATCTCTGCAAGATGTTAATGCATTTCGTCGCTTTAATTCTCATCGCATCATCCGAGAATGGAGTGATGTCATAAAACACAGGGATTATTTCACAGCCTCGCCTCATCATCAGCCACGCCGCCACAGGCGAGTCGATGCCTCCTGATATCAATGCGACCATCTTGCCCTGCGTACCAAGCGGCAGGCCACCAACGCCTTTGACGATGT
Source organism: Methanocellales archaeon (assembly GCA_030610945.1). Taxonomy (GTDB): domain Archaea; phylum Halobacteriota; class UBA148; order UBA148; family JAUWXC01; genus JAUWXC01. The sequence continues at coordinate 131,751 of JAUWQV010000001.1, forward strand.
TATGATACACGTATGCCCTATCCTGCCTGACCTCGACGAATATCTCATGATCTGGCGAGGTTAGATTCACGCTGACGTTGCACTCCGTCAAGCGCTCTTCAACGGCAGCACCGCACACCCTTCCGATGTCCTCGCTGGAAAAATGATGAATGCCCGCCTTGTGGGGGCGTATGGCAAAGGATTCACCCTTGCCGATGAGCACCTCCCCAACGTCTGCCGTTAGTTGTGCTATCGCATTAAGTTCTGGCTCTGTAGAAATCACAGGACTGGTTGAGACCACGCCAAACACGTTCGCTACGACATCTGCAATGTGCTCGTCAGAGGAGTGGATGAAGATTCTGCCCCAGTCCCTCCTGACGTTGGAGTATTCATTCTCGTGAAGTTGAAGCATTGCCTTAATATTGTCAACTAATGCCCTTTCGTAGCGACTGCGCACCCTATCGCTTTTCAGCCCGATTTCGCCATACCTGACCAGGATTGCATCGTAGTTGAGCATTGTATCCACACCACTCCTATCCTTCCTGAGCATAGTTTAATCTTGTGGAAACCGGCAAGGATTATCGAAAGGTAAAAAAGACATGACATGCATCTGTGCTGTAGGTTAACATGTTAGATGAAGTAATGATTACCAGGGCAATCGTCGAAGATTTTATGAAAACGTTTGTGGAGTACACAGACGTAGATGTTGCCATAGTCGGCGCAGGACCGTCCGGCATGGTAGCTGCCAAATACCTTGCCGAGGGGGGTGCAAAGGTAGTCGTTTTCGAGCGGAAACTCAGCGTTGGTGGTGGAATGTGGGGCGGGGGCATGATGTTCCCCCGTATTGTGATACAAGACGAGGCAAAACACATCTTGGATGATTTTGAGATTAATTACTGGAAGCACAAAGACGGATATTTTCTTGCAAATTCCATAGAGGTGGTCGGAAAACTCGTAAGCAAGACCATTGCTGCCGGCGCTGAAATATTCAACCTGATGAGTGTGGAAGACGTTGTGATCAGGGATGATAGGATAACGGGCGTGGTCATAAACTGGAGCGCTGTCGAGCTGGCTAAGTTGCACGTGGACCCCCTGAGCATTAGGTCCAAAGTGGTTATCGATGGAACCGGGCACGATGCAGACGTATGCAGGACTGTTGAACGGAAAATCCCTGGCGCGCTGAAGGTTGTTGGCGAAAAGCCCATGTGGGCAGAGGTAGGGGAGAGGTTTCTCCTAGATGCGACGAAGGAAGTGTATCCAGGACTGATTGTAACAGGAATGGCAGCGAATGCCGTCACAGGAGGTCCGAGAATGGGGCCCATATTTGGTGGCATGATGCTTTCAGGTGAAAAGGCCGCAAAACTGGCGCTATCTAAGTTATAGGGTACCAAAAACCTTTAAATACGACGTCGATAAGTTAATCTGTGGGGTGGGGGAGTGAATTATCTCGACGCATTGGACTTATACTATGTTGGAGTTGCAATTATCGTCCTGTTTTTCACGTTATATAGTTCTGTGAACTTTCGGAGGACTGGCAAGAAGATACTAAAGGCGAGGATTTTCTTAAATGATGACATCCTGAGCAAAACGTGGGCATATGGCGCAGTCATAGGGGTATCATTCGCCGTTCATGAAATCCTCAGTTCGTCTATGATTGCCTGCCATCCTCCGTACCTCTGCGAGATAATGAAACTCGTCTTCTTGACTGCGCTTCTAGGGCTGATATACGAGTGGTACGACTTCGGAAGGATTTAGAGCTTATATCCGATTTTTCGCAGGAATGCCTTTCGCTCTTCTACGTCTTTTTGTCTTTCAATGCCCTTTGCACTGGCGCCATCGACAACGCCGATAATTGCCTTTCCCATTTCGGTTTTTGCCACCAGCACTTCAACCGGATTGGAAGTGGCGCAGTAGATGCCGCAGACCTCTGGTGTGCTTTTTATGGCATTCAGCACGTTGATGGGATACGCTTCCTTCAAGAATACCAGAAAGCTGTGTCCTGCACATATCCTTAAGGCGTTTTCTGCTGCAGCCTTCTTCAGCTCTGGGTCATTGCCCTCACACCTTACCAGACAGGGGCCAGATGCCTCGCAGAAGGCGATGCCGAACTTCGCGCCCGGAACTGTATTCACAATCGCCTCATACAGGTCTTCCACGGTCTTGATGAAGTGCGACTGGCCCAGAATTAGATTGGCGCCAGATGGCATATCTATTTTAACGGTTTGAATCTCCATGCCGATACCTCAATAAACATATTTATCAACGCCCGGCCTTTTAATCATATGCCCATGTCCAGAACAGGCGTCGTATATCATGAAGACTACTTGAAGCACGAGACTGGAGAGCATCCAGAGCGGAAGGAGCGCCTGATTGCTACAATGGAGCTGCTCAAGGAAACGGGTGCGCTGACGAAACTAACGTGCATCGCTCCGAAAAAGGCAACTCCTGAGCAAATAGAGTATGTGCATGATGCCTCCTACGTAGAAGAGGTACGAATGCGCTGCCAGAGCGGCAGAGGGATGTTAGATTCTGATACTATATTATCCCAAGATTCTTATGAGGTTGCGCTTTTGGCAAGCGGAGGGGTTATTGGCGCTGTTGATGCTGTCATGAATGACTTGAAAAGCGTCTTTGCGCTCATCCGCCCGCCAGGTCATCACGCGGAGGCTTCGCAGGGAATGGGGTTCTGCATATTCAATAACGTTGCGATAGCGGCGCGCCATGCCCAAAAACAACACAAACTGAAAAGAATTCTCATCGTGGACTGGGACGTGCATCACGGCAACGGCACGCAGCACATCTTTTATGACGATGCCTCAGTTCTGTATTTTTCCATTCATCAGAGTCCCCTCTATCCAGGAACTGGAAAGACGGATGAAATCGGCACTGGCGATGGAAAGGGTTTTACGGTAAATGTACCGCTACCGGGAGGGATAGGAGATGCGGGATACACATATGTTTTCAATGAAATTCTAATCCCAATCGCCCTCGAATTTCATCCTGAACTTATTCTAATCTCAGCCGGGCAGGATGCACATTTCGCCGACCCCATAGGAGGGATGAACGTAACTGCAAAGGGATTCGGACATCTCGCCAGCATAGTCAAATCGATCGCGAACTCGACATGTGAAGGGAGAATAGTTGCAGCGCTGGAGGGAGGATACGACCTGACCGCGCTACCATATTCGGTTTTATCCATCCTCAACTCGTTTGGGGATTTGGGCATGGACATAAAAGAGCCGATGACCGCGCCGCCCGCGCTGAAAGACGAAGTATCCAGCCAGGTCAGGGAAAAGGTAAAAGAAGTTAAGGAGGCGCAGAAGGAGTGTTGGGGTGTTTTGTGAAGGCAATTAAACCCCGCTCACCCTGTCAATACCCTTTATCCTGTCAAAATCTGGGTCAAAGCTCGCTATCTTCTTCACGTCATTTTCCAACATTATCGCTACATGCAAAGAGTCGGCTATTTTGAGATTTCTCTCGCGTTTTATGTCCAGGGCAGAGTAGAACGTCTTTACAGAAGGCGTCAGAAGCGAGATGTTGGGATGATGTGTTATGAAGTCCAGAGCCGATTTTGTTTTAGTATAAGGCATCTTTTCTTTCTCCAGTACCCACAGAAGTTCGTGAAGTGTGATGGGGGAGACAAAACCTTTGCCGTTTCCAGTAGCGACTTTCTGGAGCATTGCCTTTGCGTGATTAAAGTTCTCCTCTTTTTTAAGAAAAACGAGAAATACATTTGTATCTATGTATATATCTTGCATCACTCCCACAGCCTTTCTCTTGCTTCCTTAACGGCCTTCACGGGCTCCTTCACCTTTATGGACCCGGCATATTTCTCGTAAAACTCCTCGAGTTTTTCAATCTGAATTTTGTCCTTTTGTGCTTCAAAGACGACGATATCGCCAGCTGATATCCCAATTTTCTGCCTGATTTCCCTGGGGATGGTGACCTGATACTTCGTCGATACTTTTGACGATTGCATTTCTTACACCCATTTTAAAATAGTATTACGTTTTTTAAATAGTTTACGGTCTGGAGGGTACTGGTCTATTTCCTAAAATACTTCTTCAGAAAAATTCTGAAGTCTTTATCGTCCGTCTTATCCATCCCGCTTATCTTGGCGATTTGCGCGCCCTTCAGCACCCTATAACCCCTTCCAATCGCCTCCGACACGTGCTTACCCAGCCCGCAGGTTTCCAGTTGGGATTTAAGCAAATCTTTTGCCTTGGTATGCGCCCTGGGAATCTCCACAACATACGTCCCATCTTCAATGTAAGGATGAAGGTTAGCGTGCTTCGTTTTAAATTTCTCGGCATGCGCCGCCGATCCAACAGGTGGACCAACATGCTTTTTGATGCTCGGTAGAGAAGCAACCTCCATCTCCAGCAGGATAATTGACTTTGCGCCAGACCAGACGCCGCTTCTGGACGCCCTGAAATCATTCCTATGAAGTAAGTCTTCTATGGACCTGGCTGCCTTGTACAATTGAGGATAGAGTATATCATCCACGACGTTCGGCGTATCAAACACGACAGCAAGCAACTCTGTTCCCCTGCGCTTCAACTCCTGGGCTAGCCCCTTATCGGTGAGCGGTTTTACCTGTGGAGGGAAAAAGAAATGAATGCTGGGACTCTTTAGAAATTCCCTCGACGCGTCAACAAACGTGCAAAAGTTGTCCAGTGATACGGCCGCTGCAACGTTCCTAGATGGGTCAACGGGGTCAATGATGGCCAGCGGGGCATCATGCTCGAGAGTTCTGTGATTTTCTATATCAATGACGATGTCCCTGCGCCATTTACTCGCATTCTGCACCACGTCAAGGAAGGATTTGTATTTGATGATGAGAAGTTCGCAGAGGTAACCAGAGAACCCCATCGTCTTTAACTCTGAGCCGTAGACGCCTATGCCCTTCATGAATTGTTTGAGCAGGCGCGCCTCATCCTCCAACCCCTTGATTTTCTTCTTAACGTACTCATTATGAAACGGTGTCCGGTCCACAGCAGACCGGATAGCAGAGGCATCCCGCACCTCAAAGCAGGGGACTATATCCACTTGGTATTCGCCAAAAAACGCCCGAATGTATGGATGTTCTGCATACCTCTCCTCGTATTTTGGTGCGACCTTTTTGGCTATCTCAAGCCCCAGCGACTCGAGCGTTTCGTCTGTCGCAGATTCCGGGAACATGATAAATATATCAAGGTCCCTGTCGCCGGAAATCCACGTGTTTCTCGCTGCCGAACCGACCAACAAGGCGTGCGCATCGATGCCGAGTTCTTTTGCGGTTGCGTTGACTTCGGCGATGATTTGATTGGTCAGTCTCTGCAATACTTCCTCTTCACTTTTACCAGGCGTGACCTTTCGCAGCACCTGAGAGCGCACCTTGTCAATCACAATCTCACCTCGTGCAGGGCTTCGTAGATTGGCCCTTTTGGCGTCAACGTGCTCTTTTTAAGTATGATGTGGTCGACTTTCATCGTCCCTACCTCGACATCAGATAAATCTTTAATAGTGCTAACCAACTGCCCTTTCTGATCCATGGGAAGATGTTTAACCCTGGCTATGGTTGCGTGCGCCGCAAAGCGGTTATCTCTCTTAAATCCCAGCGGCTGGAGCACTTCTTCCACAGCAGTATGCAGGTGGTCAAAATCGCCCTCTGCACCAACCCAGATGACGTTTATGTGTCTTAAACTGGGAAAAACGCCAACACCCCTTACCTCGGCTTCAAAAGGAGATACATGCACATTCTGCAGCGCATCGCTTATCGGCTTGATTTGCGCCTCTTCTGTATCGCCCAGGAATTTTAGCGTGATGTGCACCTGTTCAGGCGTTACCACTTTCACACCGTAGTTTGAAAAGTGCTGCTGGAGGTCTGCCACCTTTTCCGTTAGAGCTGCTGGAAAATCCACTGCAATAAAAGTTCTGATCATTCTACTCCCAATCTCAGCTGCTGATACCGCGGGTATAGCCCGCTAAGGTCCACTACTTCCCTTATGACACCAGCAAGGATTTCTGCCCCGGTTTCTATGATGGGATTGTTCCCCTTGTTGACGAAATCATAGGCGGGGTCATCTAATGGGATGTTGATTTTCTTCACCATTGCCCTGTATTCCTTTAGATGCGGGTCTCTGGATTTTCTGGTCCATTCAGTAGCCATAGGCGATAGTCCGATCGATCGTAACTCCTGTTCAAAGCAGGGCCTTCTGAAGAGGGTGGATAGCACATAAACTCCAACGGCAAAGCGCTCGTTTGGCTCTATATCTGGCAAGCGTTCGCCTACAAGGGCATATATGTCCTTGCCCTTGCCACCGACGTATGAATATACCTTGGAGGGAGGGATATCCTCTTCTACTAGGTGCCCCAGATCTCTTAGGGCTCTCAAGTATCCTGTCAGGATTAACCTGTGCTGATCGTAACCTTGTTTCTTGATCTGACGGGTTATGCCACTAATCGAGAGCTTCTTTGCCCCCAGTATCTTGGCCAGAGTATCATAGAATTTCTGCTCCATATTTCCACCAGAACGTTAACTGATAACAGATGTAGTCAACTTGTTACCAGATTTGATAAAACTTTCTATTTTTTATTACCAAACCTGATGTTAAAAATCGTTTTAAACTGCCGCCAATATAACTCTGAAGGGACATTATGCTTAACTCCACCATGCTCAAAACAATTAATAAGGATGATGAAGAGGTGGTAGTCTACACCACAGAAAGATGTCCGAGGTGCGAACAGTTAAAGCGTTCGTTAGAGTCGGATGAAGTGCCATATAAAGAAGTAGATATGTCCGCCCCTGCAGCACTCGCTGAACTGAGAGCAAATGGTGTGTTCACCACATCTGCGCCAGTGCTGAAGGTTGGAGAGCGATTCTTTACATCCAAGGACTTATTTGAAGGAGAGGAGTCGGATTGAGCACAGATATTAACGTAATCCAGAAAACACTTGAGGGTGCAGAAGCGCCCACAATGCCCAAGATTAGAACATCCGATGGACACATCTTGGATTGGGACAGAGAGGCTATCGTCAGACAGTTGCTGAAGGAAACAAAACTCAGCGAGGAGTTTTACGGCATCCCCTCTATCGATGAAGAGACAGCTAGAGAGGTGGCAAAGAAGGCGGAAAAGCGTATTAGGTCGATAGGAGTGAAATACCTCTCTGGGCCGCTGGTAAGAGAGATTGTAAATGTAATTCTATTGGAAGATTATCACCAGGAATGGCGGAACATTTCCACAAGGGTTGGCACGCCAGTGTACGATGCCCATATGATAGACATAGGCAACGGCTTTGAGGCTAATGAGAACGCGAACCTGCAGGACAATGCTGAAACCTCGCACAAGAAGAAGGCAGATAAGATTTCAAAGGAGCAATATTTGTTATTGCTGCCTCCCCACCTATCCGATGCACACCTGAACGGGGACATTCACATACATGACCTGGAATACCTTGGTACACGCGGTTTTTGCCAAGATTGGGACCTGCGGTACTTCTTATATTATGGATTGATGCCGGATGGCTCTGGTACGAAGGCTAGCGTTGCGGGTCCGGCAAAGAGGGCGGAGGTTGCAATACTGCATGCTGTAAAGGCGTTAGGTAGCGCGCAGACGAATTTTGCGGGCGGACAGGGCTTCTACAATTTCCTGACGTTTCTCGCCCCCTATTTTGAGGGGTTTTCATATGATGAAATAGAGCAATTGATGCAGATGTTCGTCTACGAAATGACGCAGATGATGGTGGCCAGAGGGGGGCAAATCGTCTTCAGTTCGGTGCAGCTCACCCCAGGAGTTCCCAAAATATGGAAGGACAAGCCCGCGGTGTATAAGGGAAAAGTATGGAACGGCGAGCAGGCGCCGCTTAAAACGTATGGCGAGTTTGAGCGCGAAGTACGGCTGGCATTCAAAGCGCTGATGAACGTCATGCTGAAGGGCGATTACTGGGGCAAGCCGTTCAACTTCCCCAAACCCGAAATCTCCATCGAGCCCGATTTCATGACCGAGAATGAAGAGTTTAACAGAGCCCATCCAGAGTTGCCGACCTATGGTGAATTGTATGACCTTGCGTTTGAGCTGGCAGCGAAATATGGGTCGCCGTACTTTGACAATCAGCTGCCTGAGTACAGGGGTGCCGGAAAGGGCATTTCGTGCTATCAATGTTGCGCCTACCACTTTTCCTCTACGGCTGAAGATGATGACGAGTTTGAAGACAAACTGTATTTCAGGAATGGCAAACATTTCTCAATGGGCGCATGGCAGGTCGTCTCGGTCAACTGTCCCAGGGCGGCGTATAGGGCAGAATATGATGATGAGAGATTGTTCAGCGAGCTGAAGCGATTGATGGATGTCGCCATCGAATTGTTCAAGGTCAAGAAAAAGTGGATGGACATCGTAATCAAGAACAACAGGATGCCATTCGTCGTACAGCGCCCAAAGGATTCCCTCACAGGCAAGAAGGGGGATGTGGCAGTTTATACACAGGACCTCGTTTACACGATTGGCGTCGTCGGAATAAACGAGATGGTTCAACATCACATAGGTGCACAGCTGCATGAATCCCAGGAAGCGTTCAAACTCGCGATAAGAGCGATGACCGAGATGGAGTTCTATACTAAAGAACTGAGTGAAAAACACAACATGACAATCGCGTTAGCCAGAACGCCGGCTGAAACGACGGCACAGCGATTTGCGGTATCAGACCTTTTACATAGCGATTTTGCAACCTTTGCCGAAAAAGTCATCAAAGGCGATGTAGAAAAGGCAAAATCCCTCACAAAAGAGACGAGAGATCTGCCAATCTATTACACCAATGGCACGCATACATTCCCAGGTGCAAACATATCGCTTATCGACAGGATCAACATCGAACACGCGTTCTTCCCCATCGTGGATGGAGGGGATATCCTGCATATATTCATGGGTGAGTCGACTCCGGATCCAAAAGGGCTGAAGGAGCTCGCCATGAACATCGCAAAGAACACGCAGGCTGGCTATTTTGCGTTTACAAGGGACATGACCCTCTGCATGGATGATTTCCACGTCGAAGCCGGTTTACAGGAGACGTGCAGCAACTGCGGGTCGAGCAACGTTGAGCACCTATCACGTGTAACTGGCTATATCCAGGCGGTATCAGGATGGAACGCTGCCAAGAAGCAGGAGTTGAAGGATAGGGTGAAGTATGAGATTTGAGTTTCCCCAAACAAAACCATATTAGATAATTTTAAACCCTGTGGTGTTAACAACTCATAGCGCACAATGGCGCGATAAAAAGTCAAAATGAGCGTGATTTTATGAAGGTGAACTTCGGCGGCATTGTTCACATATCAACCGTAGACTGGTACGGCAAGGTTGCCATGGTCATATTTTTCAGAGGCTGCCCATTTAGATGCCCTTACTGCCAGAACTATGCTCTCCTGAAGGAGGAGAACTTCGTTGATGCGGAGACGATTGAGGCAGAAATTAAAAAGGCGAAAAAATTCGTAAGTGCTGTCGTCTTCTCTGGCGGAGAGCCATTAGCGCAGCCTGAGCAAATAAAGCGTCTGGCAGGGTTTGCGAAAAAACTGGGACTTCTCGTTGGCGTGGAAACCAACGGATACTATCCAGAGCAACTCAAGGAATTGATAGACGCAAGACTGATCGACAGGGTCTTCCTAGATGTCAAGGCGCCGCTATCCCCGGAAAAATATGAGAGGGTAGCAGGCGTCAGCAATGGAAACGTCGTCGCCTTGGTGAAACGCTCTCTCGAAGTCAGCAAGAACTTTGACCTGGAAGTCAGGACGACGATTTTCAAGGGCCTCATCTTTAATGAAGAAGACATTAAAGCAATCGCAGAAGGGATATCGTCTTATGGGAATATCCCATACGTCCTCCAGCAGGGCAGACCTGAGCAGGGATGGAGCGAGGAATTGAAGCAGCATAATCCGCCAAGCAGAGAAGAGCTTTTGGCGTTAGGGAAGATTGCTAAACAATATCTTAAAAATGTGAAGGTCAGGACAAAAGAGTTTGGTGAGGAATCAGTTTGAAGGTTATCGGATTTGTGGGCCTGCCAGCGTCGGGAAAGACAGAGGCAGCCAAGGTGGCACAGGAACTTGGCATCCCAATCATTAGGATGGGGGATGTCGTGCGCGAAGAGGTAAAAAGAAGAGGGCTGGACATCACCGAGGAGAACGTTGGAAAGGTGGCGAATGATATTAGGGCCAAAGAAGGCATGGGCGCGGTAGCTGTGCGCTGCATTCCGCTTATCAAGGCAATGGATGAGGATATAGTCGTAGTCGATGGCTTGCGTGGAGGCGCAGAAGCAGAGGCATACAAGAAGGTATTTGACGCCCAATTTACGTTGATTGCGATACTTGCTTCCCGGAAAAACAGATTCGCGCGCGCACTTGCACGAAAAAGGAGCGATGATGTAGTTGACTGGGAAGGATTCAAACAGAAAGATGATAGGGAGTTGCACTGGGGGCTGAAAGAAGCCATAAGGATGGTAAATGTGTTGATAGACAATAACGGCACCCTGGAGGAGTTTAGAGAGAATGTCAGAGCAGCCCTGGAAGGGATTAAGAACTAAGGTCTGGGCACCCGTATATGCGACGGAGAGCGTGGAGAGTGTGGAAAAGGCAATCACAAATATTTTCCCGGATGCCCGGCTCAACTTTGAGGAGAATAAACTAATCGGAGATGCTTCCCTGGATAAATTACAGGAGTTGCTCAGGAAACAGAAGATACGCAACTCTGCCAGGACAGTGCTTCTCAACAGCAAAAGAGGGGATAAAATCGAGTTCGACCTCAACAAACAGGTTGCGTTTGTGGGCAAAGTGAATCTTGAAAAGGGTCCGCTGGGAAGCATTCATGTGAGCGTCGAAACTGATGACCCGGAGGAATTGATAGGGTGGCTTGCATCTTCAAGTGAGGTGAAACATGAGGATTAGTTTTTCATCCCTGGCTACGACCAATAACCCGTTTGAGTGGGTGTATAAGTTAGAGGAGATGGGGTTTAGCGGCTGGGAAATTGTTGGTGAGGGCAGGCAGAAGCTCACAGAGGAGATGGGCAAAAAAATCAAGGAAGTGCAGGAGGCTACAAATCTGGAATTCACGGTACACCTGCCTTTCTCTGACCTGAATCTCGCTAGTCTGAATCAGGGGATATGGGATGAGACTATGAGGCAGATGAACGGCGCCATACGCTCGGTAGGAGATTTCACGGACCTGATGGTCGTGCATCCCGGGCACCTTTCGCCCTTGGGAGCGGAATTGCCTGACAAGGCGTGGAAGCAGAACATTGTCGGTATACAAAAACTATGCGACGTTGCGGAGGATTATAACGTCACAATATGCGTGGAGAACATGCCAGACATCGGATTTCTGTTCGGCAAGTTCCCAGAAGAGTTAGTAGGTATGGTAGAAAATGTGGGCAGGGAGAATGTTGGCATCGCCCTTGACATAGGGCATGCCAATCTTGTGGGCAAATTGGATGAGTTTTTAAATTTGAAGGCAAAACACGTCCACATACATGACAATCTTGGCAAGAGAGATGACCATCTTCCGCTTGGGCGCGGCATGATAGATTGGAAGATGGTGATGAAAAAATTAAAAGACCACAAGGGCAGGTTTGTCATCGAGGCTAGAACCCTGGAGGAAGGAGAAGAAAGCCTGAAATACCTAAGACGGCTTTGATGTGCATAGCTCAATCAATCGCTTCTCGCCGCTGCGTGACCCTCTGGCAATGATTAAATCTCCCGCCTTAGTGATGGTTTTTCCACCTGGGCGATATACCCACGTATCTGCTCTTCTAATAGCCAGAATGAACATGCCGGTTTCTGTTTCCAGCCTCAACGCCTTCAATGTATTTCCATCAACTTTAGAGGCGTCTTTTACCTCTATTTTGGCGATAATTTCATCCGACTCCTTGATTGCGAGCATGAATACAGGATGGAGTTTGATGTCCCTCAAAACAACATCCGCGATTTCGTCAGCTGCATCTGAGATGACCTCTGAGGATGTTGCAAGATGTAGCAATCCTCTCAGGCTGTTCACATCATCGACATGCTTTGACGCTGCTAATACCCAGTGCTCTAACTCATATTTCATCTCGTCTATCTGTGCTTCTAATATCTCCACCTCGTGCGCGATCTCCTCGCTGTAAAAAAGTAGGGCGGAATAAGCAAGCCCGACCGCCAGTTCTGATAGATTTTTCATCTCGATGATGATATCTACGGCTTTAGTAAGATCATTCAACAATCTCCCTTTCTTGGGGAGCTTGAACTCACATTTATCCCCTGTGGCCAATTTACATAACATCGCCACCCCTTCATCCGGCCCCTTGGCGAATAAAACGTCGCCCGCCTCCATGGCCGTCTTTTTATTGGGGTCATATACCCACTCCGCGTTACGTCTGAGCGCTATGACCACCATGCCCGTCTTCGTTTCTAGTTTGAACTCACCCAGAGTTTTTCCAGCGAGGGAGGATTTTTCGCTAATCCTGACGCATGTGACGGTTTCTTCTGCACTTGGAATTGCAATTTTCAACTCAGGAGGGAGGCCCAATTCCCTGAGTACGATGTTGGCAATATCTCCCGCTGCGTTGGATATTTTTTCAGCAGCAGAGGCTATCTGCAGCACGCCAGAAAGCTCCTCTGCCTCCTCTATGCGCCTGGCACCCAGCATCGCTGTTATGCGTGCATGATAGCTCATAACGTCCATCTCCTCCTCCAGCCGAAGCACTTCTTCGGCGATGTCCTTGCTGTCATACAGAACAGCGGAATACGCCAGGTCCACCATCAATTCGGAGATGTCCTTCATGTGTTTCAGAAGGTTTTTCATGCCCTGTGGTTCATATTCGATTTCTTCAGTCATACCAATCCCAATCATTCACTGTGGTTAATAAATGCTTTTCTCCAATTCATAACACCGCCATGATGACGACAAACAGTATCAGGATGCCAAACACATCACAAACACTGGTAACTATGGGAATCGTCGTATCATCGGGGTCTATGCCCTTTTTGTACGAAAGAAACGCAGCCAAGACTGTTGTGATGATGACAATTAAGATGAGTAAAACGCCTGATATGGAAGATATCAGGACCATTTTAATCAAACCAACGCTCTCAAAGCCCATTAAAACGCAGAATAGGTGCCCTAAAATCCCGATTGCAAAGAATGAAAGTACACCAACGATGGAAACGCCAAGCACGTTGCTTCTCAACACAGGGTCGGTTGGCGTGAGGCTGATAACACCAAGGTGGAGCGCAGATGTAATCCGAGAGCTGAGTATGGCGCCCAGATTTCCGCCCATGCCAATCGTGACCGGGATTAACACGAACAATCCAGGGAACGTGAACAGGATGTTCTTAAAGGTGTCGAGAGCCAGTCCAGATAAAATTCCAAGGACAGCACAAAATGTGAGCAGGGGGAGCGCGGTTTTCATGATTATTATGGCATTGTACCTTTTCACTAAGAGTGCCAACCTACACCACCCCCGTGATAATTCTCACTGCTATAAAGAACGCGAGCACCGTAAGCACGTCCCCAGCAGAGGTCACCATTGGCCCCATGACATTATCGGGATCGATTCCATGTTTGAATATCGTGAATGCAAATATTATAACCAAACCGATTAGTATGAATGCTGATAGCGCCCAAACCGTCAGAGATACTGCTGCCAGAGAAACTATGCCAATGCACTCTCTACCAAGCGCCAGCGTCATGGCATAAGCGAGAAACGCGATCACAACTGCCATTGTCGCCCCTTCTCCCAGCGACGCTATAACGCTGTGTACAAGGTTCTCATCGCCCCTCAAGTCCGGCTTGATGATGCCTTGATGTAAAGCAGACCCAAGCCTAGAGCCGAATGCACCGGCTATGCTGCCCCGCATTCCCAACAACGGCGGGATTAACACGAGCAGGCCTGGAAGAGTACTCAGCGCATCCTCCATACTTGCGAGAACGACACCAGCGAACAGACCAGATATGATGCATACCAAGAGTGGCAGAGAGGACTGTTTGATGATAAAACGCACGCTGACATAGTCTTTTAGATATTTGGCCCCTTGCTCTTTATCCAGCATCTATAGTTTGTATCGCCCATTTCTTATTTAAGTGATTTGAAAAAGGGGCGCCTTTTAGTGGCTCAATAAAACTCGGGCATCATCCTGGTTTTTCTTCTTTCTCTTCTTCTTTTTCCTTCTTTTTGATTGTCTTGGGCTTCTTCCAGGATTCCAGCATCTCTTTTAACTCTTTGATGGGCTCAAGTCTCATGATACCTAAAAAGTCTTTCTCAGATAAATCAGTTGGGTCGCCTCAGCAAGTGAAAGAAAGCATTACCTGTACGAAAAAAGCGCTCAATCGTTTTTCCATACCCATTATACATCTTCTCATCCAGTTTTGTGACGGGCCCTCGAGCAAACCAGAGAAATGCCGCTGCCACCCTCTCATATGCGCTACTTACGGCCCTGTCGAGTTCCAGTGCGAACCGCAGTATGGATGAAATTTTCATCTTCCCCCTCTTACTTTTGTAAATTGATAAAAATTGTGCTGTTAAAGAATATAAGGATTTTGCACAACATCCTACACATATTTTAAGATGCCCCTGAGGTCATGCACCACTACAGATGCGTGTTTAAGCAGCTCTGAATCAGGATTGAAGGCGATGCCCAATCCGGCACATCTTAGGAATGTGATGTCATACCTGCTATCACCCACAGCAACGCATTTTGCATTTGGTATATGCAATTTCTGCGTTAGGTTGCAAAAAGCTTCATCCTTCTTGACAACGTCCACATTGAGTATTTCTTCACCGGTCAGGCGGTCTTCTGCATCGCATACTAAATCGTTCGCCACTACATGCTCAATTCCCAATCTACCTGCAACACTTCGTGCCATGGCATTAAGTCCACCGGTGATAATGGCAGTTTTCACGCCCCTGCTCTTGAGATCTTTTACGACTTGCGCCGCATAGGGCATTAACTCGTAGTTGGACAGTACGTCTGTGATTTGCTGCATCGTGGGCCTAAAAGGGTGCCATAGGGCAGCGTCCCTCCGCATAAACTCGGCATAATCTATCCTCCCCTTGACATACTCTTTCAGGTTTCCCATTGCCGGCTCTATGGTGCCAAAATGCCTGTGCAACGTTCCCCATGAATTTCTCCCCTTGACAAGAGTCCCGTCCATATCAAATGCGATAAGTTCGTATCGCGGCATGATAAACTACGCCTTTACACAAAGTGCTTCATTCTCTTTCTTTGGCGCATTCTTGACGAACCTGTTCTCTAATTTAAAAGCATAAAAAAAGACGGGTGCCCCTTCTGGAACGTTTCGCCACAGAGACGTATCAATGCATTCCGCCCCCAATTCATCAACAAGACCTTGATATGTAGCCGCTTCTATCCTGTAGATGCGTATTGCAAAATTTTCAAGCGCCCCGCTCTGCTTGTTTCTCACCCTGTAGATGCCTTTATTGTAAAATTTATCTGAGATGAATGTGCAGCTCCCGCTTTGGAGCGTTTCCTGGATTCGCAACGAGTCGAGAGGGATTAGATGTCCAACCCGGCCGAGTTCTACCTGAAATTCATCCATGTAAAAATAAATTAGGATTGTGCATATTTATAGATTCCGAGTTTGGCCCTCTATTTCGGATACGGAATTACAATTTCTATGAATTCCTTCGCAATGGATGTGTTCTTGAAGACTGTCTTTGCTTCCTTCAATAATGGTGTTGCGTCTTCAGAATAGCGCGAGCTGATGTGGACCAACACGAGCTCTTTTACGCCCGCTTTGGATGCAACCGTTGCAGCTTCTTTTGCCGTAGAATGCCCGGATTCAATTGCCCAGTCTTGTAGATCGTCGCTTAAAGTGCCGTCATGTATGAGTAAGTTTGCATCCTTCGCTGCTTCTATCACGACGCTACAGGGCCTTGTGTCACCGGTGTAAACGATTTTTCTCCCAAGTCTCGAAGGACCTACAACCTGCTCTGGCTTGATTTCCTTGCCAGCAACGAACACGGATTTGCCTGAATGTAATTTCGAGAACAATGGGCCTGGTGGAACGCCCAATTCGATGGCTTTTTCTCTATCGAATCTACCCAGCAATGGCTTTTCCTCCAGCACATATCCGAGACTTGGAACGCCGTGGTCGGTTTTTATCGCCCTAACCGTATATTCGGGGTGTTCAACGACGTCGCCTGGTTTGAGCTCGTGGTCTTCAATCTTGAAACTCAGTTTGTAGTAGCCCAATCCGATAAGTACCTTAACAAGTTCGCGAATCCATCTGGGTCCGTAGATGTGCAGTGGTTCGGTTCTCCCCTGGAAGCTCATGGTTTGTATCAGCCCAGGGACGCCAAGAAAGTGGTCCCCATGATAATGCGTGATGAAGATAGATGTGAGATTCATCATTCCTGTTTTTGCCCTCATCATCTGCTGCTGCGTCCCCTCGCCACAGTCGAACAAAAGGAGTTCTCCCTTTCGATTGACCATGACGGCTGAGGGATTTCTATTAGGTGTTGGAAGGGAGCCCCCTGTGCCAAGGAATATCACTTTGAGCGTAACATCACCTCATTTTCTCAAGACGATTATCCGGCGGGTCAAACTTTTATGAACCCGCTGCCGATGGTGCCCGATGGTCGTGAAACCTGCATCCCCTGCAATTTTTTCTATGGGAATTTGTGACACCACTACGGCTTTGTTACCCGGCAGGAGGGTGCGATGTATTTCCTTTAATGAGCAATCATATAAATCTTCCAGTGACCTAGCCCTAAACAAGGCTGACCTGCCATACGGCGGATCCGTCACAACCGCATCCACTGAGTTGTCAGCCAATCCTAGATTGCGGGCATCGCCGATCATCAACTCACCACTTATGCCATAGTGCCGTAGATTTGTGTTGGCGCCAAGTACCATCTTGCGCTGTACATCTGCGCCGACGCATCTGGCGCCGGTCAGCCCTGCCTCGATTAGTATGCCTCCAGTCCCGCAGAAGGGATCCAGTAATGTTCCTCCTCCGCAGATAGAGGAAATATTCACCAAGGCCCTTGCTACCCGCGGCAATAATGCCCCTGGGTGGAAAAATAGTCTGCGATGGGGGCGCCTGGATTCGTACTGGGTCCTGTCCACAGAATACATCAATTTGCCGAATGCGCATTTGCCTTGAGTAAGAACGAGGCGGAACACCACGTCAGGATTTTTGAGATCAACCCTATAGCCTCGCTTGTAAATAATGGCACCTGCCTGCTTCTCCAAGCCAGAAATATCAAGCATGTGTTCCTTGACCTGCTTAGCCCTCACGCAAAAGGTTTCGTCCTTTTTGAGGTTTAAATCCACAGTGCCAACTAAATCGGCGATTGAATCAGTGTCGGCAGGACAAACCCCGAGCACCTCTAAGATGTTGTGAGTCATGGCAAGGCGTGATGCAATGGACGGCATCTCCTCGATTTCGATGATGAAGAGCATATCCAAATCAGCGACTTCTTTAAAGCACGTGTCAAATGCCTCTAAGCAGCCTAAAACTTCTGCCTTGGGTAGTGTTTCATGCTCGCCTGACAGCTCAAATGCGACCTTCATGGTGGCAATATATTGCACACTGACCCCTTAAGTTTATATAAGGCGGAAAAAGTAAAGACCTTGTGTGTTAGGTGTTATACATGCTCTCCCCCATGCACGTGAAAAAAAGCATTAAAATTGAGAATGTCGTTGCGTCCACGGCAATAGGGCAAGAGATAGACCTCAAGTCGATTGCACATAGACTTGAAGACGCTGAATATGTGCCAAAACGGTTCCCGGGCCTGGTGTACAGAACCAAAAACCCTAAAACTGCCGCACTGGTATTCAGGTCCGGAAAGGTCGTGTGCACGGGTGCGAAGAGCGTAGGGGATGTTGCCGGAGGGCTGAAAAAAGTCTTCAAAAAAATGAGGGAGATCGGCATCGATGTCAAAGAAAGCCCGATAACGATTCAAAATATCGTCGCGTCCGCTGACCTTGAGAAGGAGTTAAACCTGAATGCGATAGCCATCGGCTTGGGCTTGGAGAATGTCGAATACGAGCCTGAGCAGTTTCCAGGGCTGGTATACAGGTTATCAGAGCCAAAGGTAGTGATATTAGTATTTGGGTCCGGCAAGTTGGTAATCACTGGCGGCAAGAGGATAGAGGACGTTGAGGCGGCAGTGGAAAAAATTGCAAAGGATTTGGAAGGATTAAATATCTTGTGACTGGCCATATGAGCGAACTATGCGATATATTATGGGAAGCTTATGAGGGTTGCGGCGAACAATACAAGACATATACGCAACCCATATCAAAGTATATCAGAGAACACACTAAATCCACTCTAGCTCTGGCATTCTTGGCCGGCATCATATGTGGCGGCATACTGCAATCGGATATCGCCAAACTGCTGATGGTTACCTTGGTCGGTGGAATCCCTGGCGCAATCTCCCTTGGAACGCTGATGGGGATGCACCCAGTTACCTGTGCATTGATAGCAGTTGCTGCCAATTTCGTCGTTGCCGCAGCAGCAATAAATTTCCTGTACTTCATAGAAAAAGAGCCAAAGGTTGCGATAATCGTGAACAGGATTAGAGGGCGTTTTTCTGGCTTCTTGGAGCCATTTATGAGATTTGCTGGGGAGAAGGGCGTTTTTCTTTCTGTAGTGCTGTTCACATTTGGCATAGGTCTGACAACGGTGTTCATAGTCGATTTGATTAAGGCGGATATACAAGATGCAAAGAAGGCGATACTACTTGGACTCGTCCTGGCAGCAGTTTTCTGGATAACAGTGTATCAGGTCTTGGTGACCGTCATACCGCCAACAGTTGTATCCATGGTAATCGTCGCTGCCATACTTCTTATGGTATTCTATTCCAGGATAAGGGAGTGGGTTCTATGTCACTTGAAGGGGCACCCTGTATAAAGAGTAAATCAAAAATTAACGACGATTTAATGAGATATCTTTCTGGGAGAAGGGTTGACTTTTCGAAATATCGCGTGGATTTACAACACCTAACACCTTTTCAGCAAGCTGTGTTGAATGAAACCAGAAAGATCCCGTATGGGGAGACGATTACATACTCCCAGTTGGCAGAAAGAGTCGGCCATCCTGGCGCAGCAAGAGCGGTGGGCAATGCCCTGGCCAAAAACCCTGCACCGCCTATCATCCCATGCCACCGAATCGTGGCGAAAAATGGTCCTGGCGGATTTTCATTTGGCCCTAAAGTAAAAGAGAGATTGCTTAGCCTTGAGAGTCTATCTTGGAGAGTTTCTTCAACCTCTGCACGCCGTCGATCTCCTTGATGACTTTGACCACCGCTTTTGGAACCAGATCCTGCCACTTTTTATCATTTAGCATTCTTCTCCTGATCTCAGTGCCAGAATAAACATCCCTCTGGAATAGGGGAGATTTCTTGACCTTGATGCCTGCCTCGCTGAATAGATCGATTACAAGCGGATTATTTGAATACGCCACGTTAAAAGGAGGTGTTAGCGACCTGACGTGCGAAACCCAGATTGCGTGCCTGTGCACATCCATGATTGGGATAACATAATAGGTAATGTCCAGTTCCTCGAGCGAGCGGGAGACCATCATAACCCTCTCGCCTGCCGTAAATGGGTCCTCAAGAGTGTGGCTTTTCTGCGCGCTGCCAATGCCAATGACGATTTCGTCCACCTCTTTTGCAATTTTCTGAATGACGGCATGGTGCCCCAAATGATAGGGCTGAAACCGACCGATATAGAATGCCCTGTTCCTGTTCATCTCAACCCCTACTGATATATTCATGCCTTAATTACTTTTTCTTAAGCGATGGTATGATTTCCCTGCCCATTAGTTTAATGGCAGCAGATTTATCTGGACCGATTGGCGAGCCGATTACGACCTGCGTAACGCCTAGCTCGTACAGTTCATGAATCCTTTGAAGGCAGTGCTCCGGTGAGCCGTAGATGGAAAATGCATTGACCATTTTGTCTGTGACAGACGCAAACGCTGTGTGATAATCGCCCCTTGCAAGGGCAGTTCTAATATTCAGTGCCGTTTCAAGACTTATTCCATGCCGCCCCAATATGAATTTCGGCGTGCCCGCAACGATGTATGCGACGATGGGTAAAACGGCTTCCTTTGCCTTTTTTTCGTCCAGGTCAACAGAAAAGCTCGTGTACGCGGCTATGTCAAAGCCCTTCTTTATGTGCTTTAGCCTTGAAATTGCATACTTAAAATCCAGAGGATGTGAGGCGTTGATTAAAACGCCATCTCCGATGAGGCTTGCTGTTTCGAGCATCCTGGGACCTTGAGCACCTATATAGATAGGTATCTTCGAGGCAGGGCAAGTCAACTGCGCACCATTCAGCTTGAAAAATTCGCCATTAAACGTAACGCGCTCGCCTGTCAACAGGCACCTGATGATTTTTACTGCTTCCTTCAACCTTGCTACAGGTTTCTCGCGATGAATACCTATTGACGCCAGTGTGGTTTCATCGCCAGCGCCAACACCGAGCATGGCTCGCCCGCCAGAGACTTCATCAAGGGAAGCTACTGCAGATGCGGTCAGTGCAGGATGGATGTGATACGGATTCGTGGCACCTGGGCCAAGTTTAACTTTTTCGGTCTTCTCTGCCAACAAGGATAATGCCACATAGGCGTTTCTGTTGTTGTAGTGGTCCGTAACCCAAACTGCGTCAAATCCGCATTCTTCAGCAAGAATGGCATGCGAAACCAGTTCGCTCAGCGGAATATTTGGAACAAATTCAATACCAAGCACTAAACCACCATATTAAGATAGTTCTTGAATTAAAAAGGCTACCGTTTCAATCTAATGTGCACCTGACCGGAAACGCGCAAGTTAAGCGCTTTTGTTGCACTGCCCCCTCTCAGGGAAATTTCAAGAAAACCATGACTCCCGACCGTGAGCAATAGCCCAGATGCCTCCGCATATGCTCTGACGAATGGCATCCGCTGGCCGCATACTTCCGCCTCGTCGCCATAGCGCAGGTGCTGCAGGGCAAGCGAGCCCGGAATGTTGGTTATGAGGTTCCCAAACCCGTCAATGTAAATGACTTCGCCGCTCAGCGCTTCATTGGATGCTTCCACCTTGCCAAAGTCAAGGTTTATGAAATCGTCTATCGGTTTGAATCTCGAAATGCCATAGTCCTTGGACAATTCTGCCGCCACAGGAGCGAAAACATCCCTGCCATGAAATGTGGCTGACTTTGGTGGTTCATGCTCGATAAGATATACCGTGAAATTGCCTAAACTCCTCGCTGCCGGAATCAGAAGACCGTTATCGGGTCCAACCAGATATTGCTCGCCTGCCTTAATTACCAGCGCGCGTCTCTTCGTGCCAACGCCGGGGTCGATGACCGCTACGTGAATCGTTTTGTCTGGAAATTCCCTGGCAGCATACATCAACGCGAATGCACCCGCCCTAATATTCTGGGGCGGAACGTTGTGCGAGATGTCAATAATCGTGGCATCAGGATTAATTTTAAGAATAGCGGCCTTCATCAGCGCTGGATATAAATCTCCAAAGTCCGTGAGCAAGGTGATTATAGGCATAGTTACACTACTTTCGTTTATCTCATTATCGACACGTATATTAAGCATCTCCTTAAACCATCGATTTTAAAGTTCAAAAGTGTGTAACTAGAAGTAAGAATGTTAGAGATAAGAGTGAGAGTCGGACCAAAAGGACAGGTAGTTATCCCACAAGTGTTCAGGAAGGCACTAAAAATAGCCCCAAAATCTGAGGTGATTTTCAAGTTAGAGGACAACATACTCATTATCAAAAAACCAAGAAAGGATGTGATCAAGACTTTCGAAATGATTGCAAAGTCCCGCCCTATGTTCACCAGAAAAATGCATCCGCATGAGGCATACGAAGAGGAACTTGCGACGAGGTTAGGATGATATGCATAGACTCCATGGTGCCCATCTATGTGATTTTGTATTCACTGCCGAAAAGAATAAATAGTATATACAATAACTTTTATGTGAGTTAATGTAAGTGATATAATATGCAATGCGAATTTCAACCCTCAAAACATGCCAAGGATCAGATGGTCCTTAGGGGCATTTCAAAAAGGGAGGTTTTGAATTGTATCTTGAAAGGAGCGAAAAGGTTGCAGGAAAAAAAAATCATTGGCATCTTCGGAAAATTGGAGGTTGTCTTTCAGAAGAGGCCTTGCCATTATTATATCATAACGACTTACTGGAGATGAATTGATGAAGTGCCCTATATGTGAAGAAGGTATGGAAAGAAAAAAGGTCCCATATACTGTAGGAAGTGTCAAACTCGGCATCTTTGAGGCAGATGTTTGCTCGTCTTGTAGTGAAATATTCTTTACAGAGAAGTCGTCTGATGCCATAGATAGGAAGGCAAAGGAATTGGGACTCTGGGGGCTTGAGAAAAAAGGGAGGATTGGATATTCTGGAAATTCTCTCATCGTGAGAATCCCAAAAAAAGTGGCCGAATTCATGAAGCTGAAAAAAGGAGAGGGGGTTCTCATCAAGCCTGAAGGTAAAAAGCGGCTGGTCATCGAGATAGAGTAATTGATTACTGAAAAATGCCGCAGTCACACCAAATTCCTCAATCCAGCTTTCTCTACTATTTCCAATGCTCTTATGCGCTCCCCGGAGCTCAAGCGCCTGTTGATCTCAGGATATTGATTCGCCCGGTGATAAGGCATGTACTGAAACATGAGGTTGAACCGCACCCCCGGCATGTGCTTCGCAACCCATGCAACAAGTGGCTTCGTACAGCATTCGAGATGATTGGGCAATACAAGATGTCGTATAATAACATCCGCATCCTCGTGCGCTAACAGAAAGTTTCGCGTAGTAATGTCCCAGTAATTGTTTACATTTGAGTATTTCTTCGCGCACTCGTCATTTCCATACCTGAAATCCGCTAAATACACATCTATCACGCCGCTCAACAACTCCATCGCCTCTTTGGAGCAGTACATATTAGAATTCCATATCACGGGCGTGTTTACGTTGCATTTGTCCATGATTTGTAATATGGTGTGCAGGTGCGGTGTTGGGTCGCCGCCAACGAAGTTTACATTTTTCGCACCCTGATAGTTTCTCATTGCAATAATCTCTGCCATCCTCGCTGGCAAAACCGGCGTTCCAGACGTTGGAGCAGTCGATATATCCCAGTTCTGGCAGTAGACGCATGAAAAGGTGCAGCCCGTGAAGAAAATCGTGTGCGATGGCACCAATTCTGGCTCCTCGCCATAATGGAGAAACTCCGAGGCATAGTACGAGACCGCCTCAACGCCGCAGTATCCGACTTCGTGCTCTAGCCGGTTCACACCACAGCGCCGCTCACAGAAATGGCAGTGCCGCAGTATTTCATTTGCCTTTTCTATTTTCGCGCTTAATGACGAGGTTCGCTTTGCAAGCAGATATTTCGCTAAACACTTCCCGCTCAAAATGTCAAAATACCGCCCAATTCTTTGTACCTGCGACATAGCTTAATGTGGTACCGCTTTGTCTGGTAGCGTAATCCCAATCCTGGCGTCAGAGGCGAACTTTTTGAGGCGTTTGAGTAACCCACCTTTTCTCCTGCCCATAAGACTGTGCTCAAGAACGTCATTGATTGACGCTACAGGAATGATTTTAATCGCATCCTTGTACTTGTCCTCGATCAGCACGTCGTTCTCATTCGCCTTGGGAATTAATACCGTTTTAATGCCAGATTTGGCGGCTGCCTCAATTTTATATGTCACACCTCCAACTGGCAATACCTCGCCCCTAACAGACAAAGAGCCTGTCATCGCAACGCTCTGGTCGATAGGGACACCTTCAAGTGCAGATAGGACGGCTGTAGCGACGGAGATGGATGCACTATCACCTTCCACGCCTTCATAGGTTCCAATGAACTGGATGTGAATGTCCTTGTTCGAGATATCATGGCCGGTGAACTTCTTAAAGAACGCCGAGACGTTTTGCACCGACTCCCTGGCTATATCCTGGAGCTGCCCGGTGGCGATGACTTTTCCCTCTTCCTTTGACTGGGCAGGCGTCACCTCAGCGACGATGGGGAGAACTACCCCTGAGTCACCGCCAACAATAGCAAGTCCATTCACCCTGCCAATCTCTGCACCCGTGCTTCTGAACATTTTGTAATCCGTTCTTTGCTCGAGATATCTATCTGCTGCCTGCTGCTCTATGGAGCGGGACATCTTCTTGGCATTCCTGACGTGCTCGGCTGTTGTGAGTTCGGCGCCTTCGGCGCTGGCAATATCGCCGGCAACCCTGACCAACCCACCGAGGTCTCTCAGCTTTAGGGTTAACCGACCTTTTCGACCGGAGCGCCGTCGCGCCTCTAGGATGATTTCCTTAACTGCATCTACAGTAAAGTGAGGAATTTTTTTGTCTTTCTTCACTTCCTGCGCGACAAATCTGACCAATTTGCGCCGATTCTCTGGCGTGTCATCCATGGTATCCCGCACGTAGACTTCATAGCCATATCCCTTTATTCTTGAGCGCAACGCGGGATGCATCTCTTTTATTGATTCAAGATTGCCGGCAGCCACCATGATAAAGTCACACGGCACCGGCTCTGTTTTAACCATCGCTCCTGAGCTGCGCTCAGACTGTCCGGTAATCGAATATTCGCCTTCCTGCAAAGCGGTAAGCAGGCTATACTGTGACTCGGGTCGCAGGAGGTTGATTTCATCGATGAAGAGAACACCTTTATGCGCCTTATGAATGGCTCCTGCCTCTACCCTATCGTGAGCGGGTGTCTCGAGCCCTCCTGACTGGAAGGGGTCGTGCCTTACATCCCCTAACAGGGCACCTGAATGCGAGCCGGTAGCATCGATGTACGGAGCAGTATCCTTGCCTTCGCCTGATACTAACAACTTAGGAACAAGCGCTTCTTCTCTTGGCGTAACATACCTGAGCGCAACAAAGATGAGGACTGCGGCAATGATTCCAAAAAGCAGTTGATGTGTAATAATGGAGTATATGATGATTGCCATGACGAATAGCATGTACATCAGACTGCGCATCTGGGTTTTTTTCTGTGCCTCTGCCCTGTGAGATTCGACGATTTGTTTTCCTTTCCCAGCAGGAACGACCCTAACCCTTGGATTGTTGTTATCATCGGGATTATAATAGACCAAAACATCCTGCATCTCTTCTTTTGGGAGAAGTTTAGCCATAGCCTTAGCTAACATCGATTTGCCGGTTCCCGGCGTACCGATTAGCATCACATGGCGGCGCTGCTTGGCCGCCTTTTTTACCACTTCGACCGCGTGCTCCTGACCTATGACCTGGTCGACCAAAATCTCGGGCACCTTGATGTCGCTGGTCGCAGTTATTTCCAATCCGCCCAAAACATCATCCATCGTTGTCCTCAACATAATTGGAATCTACAATATAATATCTTTCTGGCTGATGTGCTTACCTCTCAAGGGCGTCAAGGGCAAGCGTTAGTATATCAACCACCGATGACACAGGGGGCGCATAACAGGTCTCGATGTGTCGCAGTTGCCCACATGTCGCTCCGCTTTTAATCATAAATGATAGCGCATCAATCCTCTCTTTCACGCCCTCCTCAGAGATGAGCTGTGCACCAATTAATCGTTCCTCTGCGAATAGCAGCTTGGCACAAATCTTTTTCCCACCAGGATAACAATGCGCTCTGGTCAATCCATGCGCCTTTCCTTCAGTTGGCACCAATCCCGCCTGCTTGGCAGCATACGAGGTTAATCCAACAGATCCAACCTGAAGACCTGCAATAACTGATACGACCGGGTTTACGGCAGGAGCAAATATTGCATCCCCTCCACAGACATTCTCTGCCACAACCCTGGCCTGCTGGACAGCTGTTCCCCCCAGCATACTGAGTGTGGGGCGAGCGGTTATATGATGGGCAACTTCTACACAGCCCCCTGCGGCATAGACGCTTGCGCTCTTGGCCATGCGCATGGAAGGGGCAACTTGTATGCCTCCTGTCTCGCCAATTTTAATGCCCGCCTGTTTAGCAAGGCCGACGTTTGGCTTTGTGCCATGGGATATGATTACCAAATCTGCCGGGATTATCTCTTTGCCAACGGTAACAAATTCCACATGTTCGGGGCCGTTAATCGAGCCAAGTGGAGAGCCTGTGATGACCTTCGCACCCAAACTTTCCAACTTATTTTGAACGATGGTCGTCATATCCGGGTCGAGATACCCAGGGAGTAGATACGGTGACGGTGCCACCATCGTGGTGTTGATTCCAGAGGTGATTAACGCCGATGTTATTTCAAGGGTTGTAGGGTCCGCACCTGCCACTACAGCATTTGTCGCATTTTTCATGGCTTCCTTGATTTTTTTACCATCCTCAATGCTTTTAATGAAAAAAACGCCGTTTTTGTCGATGCCGGGTATCTGCGGAATGTCGTGGGCAACACCGGTCGCTATCACGAGGTGACCATAAGCACGTTTCTCGCCTTCAACGATGATGGAGTTATTCTCAATGTCGATGGCAGTGACCTCTGTGTTGGTGCGCAGATCAATGCTCTTGTCCTTGTAATAGGCGAAATCATGCATCATAAGGTCTTCAAAAGAGGTTATGTCGCCAGACAAAACAAAGGAGATGTCACGCGGGGAATATGCCACGTATTGATCCTTGGTAAAAAGGGTGATTCCTATATTAGGGTCTTTTTCGCGAACGTACGAAGCAACTGACGCCCCGGCGAGCCCGCTGCCAATAATCACAAGTTCTGGCATGACATCAACTTATTAAACACCTTGTTTATAATATTGTTGCATTAAAAAGCCTAAAGTTTATAATAATAAAGACGATTATGCGTAGGGGTTAATGTGAAAATCATTGGAGGGTCAGCATCGCAGTTGCTCGCAAGCAGGGTTGCGTCCAGATTGGGCTGCGAACTTATTAGGGTTGAGTACAAACGGTTCCCTGATGGCGAATCGTACGTGCGCGTGCAGGACGACATCGATGAGGTTTTAATAATCCAGAGTACAGTCGTAGATAGTGATTGGATTTGCCTGCTGCAGTTGATCGATGCATGCGAGGGTGCGAA
This sequence comes from Methanocellales archaeon, assembly GCA_030610945.1. Classification (GTDB taxonomy): domain Archaea; phylum Halobacteriota; class UBA148; order UBA148; family JAUWXC01; genus JAUWXC01. The sequence continues at coordinate 158,728 of JAUWQV010000001.1, forward strand.
GCATATCAGAGTGGTGATACCGTATGTTGGATACGCACGCCAAGACAGCCAGTCGCACCCGGGGGAGGCAATAAGTGCAAGGGCTTTGGCAAAAACCGTTCACGCAGATGAAATTTTCACGATAAACATCCACAATCCGTCCATCCTGAAGTATTTTAGCGGAAAGGCACGCGACTTGGATGCGGCGCCCTCCATCGGGAGATATGTCAGTTCCCTTAAACTTAACAAGCCCATCATAATCGCGCCTGATAATGGAGCAAGGGCACTGGCTGAATCCGCTGCCTCAAACCTCGGCATCGATTTTGATGTTTTGGAAAAGAAGCGGCTGAGTGGCGATGAAGTAGAGATAAGGGCAAAGCACCTTGACGTTACGGACAGGGATGTCGTCATAATAGATGACATAATCTCAACCGGCGGAACGATGGCAGAGACGATTGAATTGCTCAGAAGGCAAAAGCCGAACGACATCTATACAGCCTGCGTACACCCAGTACTCGTGAGGGATGCGGTTAGCAGACTATTTCAGGCAGGTGCAAAGGATATCATCGCAACAGACACTATTGAAAAGGGCGTAAGCGTTGTCAGCGTTGCGCCGATAATTGCCGAAGCGCTGAAGTGATGCGCTATGGGGCGAGGCACAATGCTGGAGATAGATGGCTCGCATGGAGAGGGTGGGGGGCAGATTCTCAGAACCGCAGTTGCGCTCGCTACCTTGACCGGGAAAAGTGTCAAAATTAAAAACATAAGAGCAAGTAGATCAAAACCTGGACTTGCTCCACAGCACCTGGAAGCGGTGCGCTGTATGTCATCGCTGACGGATGCAGAAGTTAGTGGATTGGCGCTGAGGTCGACGGAAATCACATTTGCCCCCAGGGGAATTAAGGGAGGCGAACATGAGATTGACATAGGCACGGCAGGCAGCATCCCCCTTCTTTTGGAGTGCATCATGCCTGCAGCCACACGTGCGGAGGATGTTCTTTCCTTGAACATAAGAGGGGGAACAGATGTCAGATGGGCGCCGTCAATCGACTATGTAAGGTATGTTTTCCTGCCAGCAATAGCCAAGATGGGTTACAACGCTGAGATCGAGGTTGTCCGGAGGGGTTATTACCCGCGCGGCGGGGGTCTTGTCAGAGCAGTCATCCATCCTTCGGGGCTGAAGGGTGTTGAGTTTACACCTCCGGAAGAAATTACGATAAAGGGCATTTCCCATAGCTCGCGTCTGCCAGAACATGTTGCGCTCAGGCAGGCAGCGTCTGCAAAACAGATTTTAAGCGATGCGGGATACGATGCCTCCATATCCATCGAGACCAATAACTATGAATCCACCGGCAGCGGCATCACGCTCTGGTGCGATAACATCGGTGGATGTGCGATAGGCGAAAGGGGCAAGCCTGCCGAGGAGGTTGGCAGAGAGGCAGCAGAATTCCTCTTGGGAGAACTAAACTCAGGTGCAAGCGTTGATGTACATCTCGCGGACCAACTCATACCCTACATGGCACTCGCCAAAGGCGAATCTGGCATTACGGCAAGAGAGTTTACAGTGCACACGAAAACGAATATCTGGGTGGTGGAGCAGTTTTTAGACGTAGAGTTTGACGCGCACGAAAATGAACTTGTCAAGATCGCTAAGAGATGATTTCTAAGAATGTGGGTGGAATGATCTCTGAGAGGCAGATTTGCTCGCTGACGTTCATTATCTTGATTCCACTTTCCTGCGCCTGCCTGGCATTTATGATTATCACAATGGGCTGATCGGTCCTATATTTTGCAACCCTGATCGCTTCGTCAAAACTAGTGCTTAGATGGAGATACCTCTGATTGACTGTCTTCAGCCCAACCTCAAGTATTCTATCCGCCTCCTCCTCTGTTGTGCCGTAGTACAGCTCTGGCCGCTCATTAAGGGGGAAATCCAGATCGACGTCAACTGAGTGCGCGTACCTTGCCCTGATCTTGTCCTCTTTTATTTCATACCTCCCCTTTACGTCGGATTCGATCAACGCGAAAAGATGTTCCCTGTAAAACCACCTGTACCTATCTTCCAGTGCGGTAATTAAAGACTCCATATCCACCCATCCTCGTTTGTCCATCTCAAGACGCAACTTTTCCGGGAAATGCCGCAGCGCACCTGACACCATCTTTCCGAGCTGTATCGTCCTTCCCCCATCCAGGATGGGTCGTCCGGCCTGATCGCATTGACATTTCTCGCCCCTGAAATATCCATGAGTGGGGCACATCCTTATTTGATCTGTTTCCATTTTTAGTCCCCCTAAAGATGTGAAGTAGAAATATTACGTTTTGCCATCTATGTTAAGGTTCTGGTGATATCTTTGATTACGTCCACCAATGCGTCCACTTCTTCCTGAGTATTGTATAGCGCAAAAGATGCGCGGACAGAGCCGGGAATGCCTAAAAACTGGTGGGCTGGCATGGCACAGTGATGGCCGCTCCTCGCGCAAATTCCGTGCTCATCGAGCACCATCGACACGTCATGAGAATCCATCGATGCGACGTTGAATGAGACCACTCCCGCTCGTTTTAATGGGCCGTATACCTCGACATTCGGCAGTTCTGCTAAACGGGATGCTGCATCCCGCGCCAGCGATGTCACATGATGCTCTATGTCGGTTACGCCAACGTTTTCCACATACTCTACGGCGGCGCCCAGCCCAATCACGCCAGGTATGTTAGGAGTGCCGGGTTCGAAGCATGCTGGGGACTCATCCAGTTCAAAGGAGTTCCTGGTGACTGATTTGGTGCCTCCTCCCCCTGAATACACGGGCTCGAGTTGGTCTGGATGCTTAACATACAACACGCCAGTGCCAGGAGGGCCCAACAATCCTTTGTGACCTGGAAATGCCAGAAAGTCGCAATCCAGTTTTTCAACGTCCACGGGCATGTGCCCCAAGGATTGCGCTCCATCTACCAGGAGTGCTGCACCGTTCTCATGTGCGAGTTTTGCAATTTCTTGGATGTTCAAAATCGAGCCGAATACATTTGAGATGTGCGTAATTGCGATTAATTTCGTGCGCTCTGTCATTGCATCTTCGATTGACCCCGGGCTTAAAATGCCCTGCCGGTCAGACTCAATGACACTTACTTCAACGCCTTTTGGGCGGAGCCTGAGCCATGGAAGTAGATTGGAGTGATGCTCGAGAATGCTCGTGATGATGTGGTCGCCTTTTGACCATTTCATCCCCAGGGCGACCATGTTGATGGCTTCAGTTGTATTTTTGGTAAAAATCGTCTGGCATTCCTTTGCGCCTATGAATTTCGCAACTTTCCTTCGCGCCCCATCATATCGCTCGGTCGTCGTCCTCGCGAGTTTGTATGCTCCGCGCCCATAATTGGAAGCGTATTCGAAGAAATACTCGTTCATCGCCTCTACGACTGGCCTTGGTGTCTGTGATGTGGCGGCACTGTCGAGATATATCACGCGGTCAAGAACCGGGAAATCCTTCCTGAGTTGCACGACGTCATACATGAGACGTAAGAATATATCTTGAGATTAGAAATATGTTGCGAGTTGTCTTCATACTCGTAATTTGTGTGAGATTCGTTCAAAGCCAATTTCTCTGAACTTTTTTAGAATTCCATCTGCATTTGTTATGATGACCTGCATATCGTCCTTAGACAACTCCATGCATGCCGAGTTGCTGTTATGCCTGACTCTGATGTCGGTGAGCCCCTTGCTTCGCAGGAACTCTTCTGCATCTCTTATCTGGCGCAGTTTCTCCTTCGTGATTCTCTGCCCGCAGGGTATGCGCGTGGCCAGGCAGGATTCGGATGGCTTGTCCGCATTGGGCAGATTCAGGCGAGCTGCCATCTCCTTAGCCTCGGATTTTGTAACGCCAAAATCGAGCAGGGGTGTGAAAACGCTAAATTCTTTCAGCGCTCTGTAGCCAGGCCGGTTTTCATCAAGGTCGGATGCGTTGGTCCCATCCACGATTGTACTCGCGCCTGCAATCTTCCTCAACTCTGACAGCATGCGCTTCTTGCAGTGATAGCACCTATCGGGAGGGTTTTGCACGAATTTTGGGTGAGCGAGCATATCCAACTTCATAATCTTATGTGGCATTCCAATCTTAGTGGCGACCCGCTTCGCGCCTTCCAGCTCCCCTGGAGACAATAATCCCAAGTCTATCGTGATGGCTGACACTCTTTCAGCCAGGGCATCATACGCCAGGGAGGCCACGACAGAACTGTCAACTCCTCCTGAAAATGCAACTAAAACGTCGCGCTTCTGTGCCAGCGCTGCCCTGATTTTATCCATTTTTTCCGCTATATTATCGGCTTTCATATCGGCAAAATTATCTATAAGGGTTCAGGTATTAATTACTTGCATGAGCTGGAGACCGACTTTTGGGACAAATGGCATTCGGGGCATTGTAAATGAAGAGTTGACGCCTGAGATTGCGCTGAGACTGTGCCTGAGTCTGGGAACGCTGTGCAGCGGAGATATTGCGATAGGGAGAGATACGCGAGTCTCAGGGGAGATGATTAAGAGCGCTGCAATGTCTGGCTTACTGGCGACGGGAAACAAGGTCATCAACCTTGGCATTGCACCCAGTCCTGCGATTCAGTATTATGGAAAGCATAACGCGGATGCTGGCGTCATCGTAACGGCGTCGCACAATCCCAAGGAATACAATGGCCTGAAGTTTATAGACGGGGCGGGCATGGAGTTCAGCAGGGAGCATGAGAAAGAGGTTGAAAAGGCCTATAATAAAGGCGAATTCAAGATGGTTAAGTGGAGCGAAACTGGGGAGTTAACCACAGCCAATGCAATTCCGGATTACAAAGAGGGTATCAAGAAACTGGTCGATGTTGAAAATATCAAGGGCAGAAAGTTCAAGGTTGTAGTGGACCCGGGGAATAGCGCAGCATGTGGAGTGGCATCTTCTATTTTGCGCGAACTTGGATGTGAGGTAATTGAGATAAACGCAGAGCCAGATGGAACGTTTCCAGGAAGGTCTCCTGAGCCGACCGCTGATGTACTGGGAGATTTAATGGCGATGGTTAAAAAGAGCGGGGCAGACTTCGGCGTTGCCTATGATGGCGATGCCGACAGGGCAGTCTTTGTAGATGAACGTGGTGAATTCGTCAGCGAGGACGTGTTGCTTGCGATATTTGCGAAGAGCGCGCTGGAAAGGAAAAAGGGAGTTGTCGTAACGCCCGTGAGCTCGTCGTCATGCGTTGCTGAGGTTGTTGAACATTGTGGCGGGGAGATCGTTTGGACACCTGTGGGGAGCATATACGTCGCGAGAAAGATGATTGAGACGAGGGCGGTTTTCGGCGGCGAGGGGAACGGTGGCCTGATTTTCCCGGAACACCAGTATTGTAGGGATGGCGTCGCAGCAACAGCAAAAATGCTTGAAATGCTATGCACTGGAAAAACTCTGTCACAGCTTGCTGACGAGATTCCCAGATACTATCACATAAAGGAGAAATTGAAGGTTAAGAACAAAAACGAGGTGATGGAGAAGGTCAAGGATACCGCCAGGGGCAAGGTGGACACGACCGATGGCGTAAAGATTTGGCATGATGATGGCTGGGTGCTGGTTCGCGCCTCGGGAACTGAGCCCATCATCAGGATATTCGCGGAGTCGAAATCACAGAAGATGGCGAAGGAGTTGCTGCAGGAAGGGATTGAACTTGTCAAACGGGCTGAGCATACATGAAGACGATGGTTACGGGGTGCAACGGGTTTATCGGCACCCATCTGGTCAGGCGATTGTTGAATGAAGGCTTTCGGGTGAGAGGATACGACCTAAAGAAATCGTCGATCACTGACCCCAATTTTGAATTTATCCAGGGCGACATACTTGATATGGAAAAACTACGCGAAAGCATGGATGGGTGCGAAAGCGTGTTTCACCTCGCAGCCCAGACCACCGTCCCAGAATCAACTTCGGACCCATACCACGACTTCAAGACAAATGCAGAGGGCACCTTCAACGTGCTTCTTGCAGCAAAAGAATTAGGCGCTAAAGTCATCTATACGTCCACCTCCACGGTGTACGGGCTTGCAGACACGCCAACCAACGAATCGCACCCGCTAAAGCCAATCTCGTTCTATGGCGCATCCAAGGCGGCAGGCGACCTGTACTGCTTTGCATTTCACCATACCTTTGAGGCGGATACGGTCATACTCAGATTGTACAATGTATATGGTCCGGGCAACGGCAAGGGCGTGATGTATGACTTGTTCAAGAAGCTGGAGCGTGATTCCTCGCACTTAGAGGTTATCGGAACCGGACTGCAGAGGAAGGATTACGTCTATATCGATGATGTAATCGATGCATTTCTAATCACCTATGAAAAAGGAGCATCTGGCGAGGCGTATAACGTCGGCAGCGGCGTCTCCGTGACCGTAAACGAAATTGTGAAAAATATCCTTGATATTTTGCAATTGAACCCAGAGATCACGTATACCGGTCAATCCTGGGAGGGGGATGTCGAGTCTGCCCTGGCTGATATTTCCAGGTTTAAAAGTCTGGGATGGCGCCCAAAGGTCAGCATAGAGGATGGTATTAGAAGGACGTATGAGTGGCTTAAAGATTAGCGATCTCTGCTCATTTGCTCTGCTTCCTCTAAAACCCTACCGTAAACCGTTATGTCAATTCTAAAGCCAGAGTCAATCAATTTTTTAAGCAAAACTTTAAATTCACTAAGATCGACTATCCCCTTCTTTAAAGCCTCCAAAAGAACTCCTAACGTTCCAGTAAAAGTAAGTCCGAGAAATTCAGCGGCAATTCTTGCTCTCTTGTCATCTAGAATAATCAAATCGGCTTTTTTCTCCATGTTGAAACCCTGCAGGTTACAACTCTCCCAGACATCCGTCTGGGAAATAGCCAAAAGCAGTGCATGTTCTTCCCCTTTATGGATGTTCAAATCGCTTAAATTTTTGTTATGTATGTGAACCTCTTCGGTTTTTATAAATCCTCTCTTGAGAAAATCGGTGACCTCTTCAGGAAAATCTGCTTTCTTTGCTACGATCTCTTTAAAAGCTGCCCTTGGTATGTGAATTTCTCCATAAAGTAATTTAAGCAGGTCAAGCCTTTTTATCTTCGAAAGAAAAATTAATGGAGAGGCATTAGATACTACTAGCACTTTTTAATCCTCTTCAGATCTTTTTCAAGTTCTTGCAGGTCGTAGTTTATGGTCATCCCCTTTGAGGATAAAATTTCAATCATTTCCCACAGGTTACGTTCTGCTATCTCTGCTGCTTTCCACAGGGAGACTTTGCCTTCTTTGTATAGGTCCAATGCATGATCAACCTTGTATTCCTGCAAGGCTTTGTGAATGAGTTTTCTGATAAAGGTTGCCTTGTCTAGGTGCTCTTTTTTTGTGAACTCTTCTATTTCTTTCACGTCCTCAGGGAAGAGGCGCGTGGATACGGTTATAGCCTTGGTCGCCATTTTTATCACGTCTGCATTTTAATTAAATGTAAACATCTTATTTAAGACTTTTGATAAGAGAGATTTGGAAAAATTCTGCAAAACATATTTTTATTCCCAAGATTCTCGCTCGTTCTGAGACTCCTCCCAGAGATCGTAAAATTTTTGGGAATTCACCATAAAAGCACGGTTAGATTGTTTCCAACAGACAAACATAGATTAGAAGTTGAGGTTTTAGAGTAGTCAATACTACCGTCCAAGTTCATGTAGGATGCCAAGTAGGACCAAGAAATTAGGATCGCCAGACTTGAACAGCTTTTTTAACATGTCCTCTGCCTCATCACTGGTTACAAGATGTTTCTTTAACCCCCATAATGGGAGATAACAAACAGAAACACACCTAAGCCCGACCTTTGATGCTGTGCTAATTGCGAGTTTATCGTCCAATAAAACCTCTGGTAAATCCAACTGAAGTGCCAGCGCAATGGCTGCACACTCCCCCCTCCCCAACCGTTCCCTTCTAAGAAATGATCTAAAGTACCTCATTCCGATGTCGTTCAGCTCTTTTCTCTCGATAAACTCCTCTTGTTCCAAAAGATGTATTCGCTGAACGTGTCTTTTCGGCTTTTTATGTTCGTCAAAAACCTCGGTCGGAACATAAATTTTCGAGTATCTCTTCTTTGCGAGCGATATCAGACGTTCGTCTTTAGGCAAATCGATGATCATAGATGCGTCGGCGGAGGCTTTCATTCCTAAACCTCGACGTCAAACTCCTCAAGAAGTAACTTCTTTATGTTTCCGACATCTATTTTTCTGGATACTTTTTTGCTTTCGAGAAAATCGATGAAATCCAGTAGCGGTAACTTTGCGAGCTCTGCTGCTTTCTGGATAGATACGTCTCCTTTGTTATACAACTCCAATGCCAGTTCTTTTCTTTTCTCCTCGATTCCCATCTCGAAGATTTCTCTGATAACCATTGATTTGCCCTTTCTCTCCAATTTCCCCAGCTCATCAAGCTCTACCACAAAGTTTTTGTGGACCCTAAAGCCGACATACTCGGTTTTCGCCATTCAAATCACATGAAAACATTGTTGTCATATAATTTAAAGCTATCGCCAAAACTGTGATCCACTTCTAAAACAATTTCGAAAAATCGTTGTAAACATTTTTTCTATATCCAACAAACAGGATGACTACTCGCTGATTTTCCTTATCTACTTCATAAATTGCCCTGTAATCGCCTATCCTCAGGACACAAAAGTTAGAGTATTTTAAATGTTTGCCCTTTTCGCCTGGAAACTCTTCGAGTTCCTTAATTTTGTTTTTTATCCTCTCTCTTGTTTGCTTGTCCAGTTTTTCTAAAAATTCTTTTGCTTTTGGATGTTGAAACGCCAAAGGCGTTACAACTCTCCCAGATGTTCCATCTGGGATATGAAGGAGGACCCCGAACTTCATTTAAAGTTCCTCTAATGGAGCGAGAATTTCCGGTTTTTCTCTTGCTTCTTCACTTCTTTCTACAAGCATCTTGTAAAACTGGCGGGTCCTTTCTCTCTCCTCATAGAGGGTTATTATGGTTTTGATGGCGTCACTTCTGCTTTTAAATTTGCCTTCGGCAACCCACCGATCTATTTCCTTAACGGTTTCATCCGGAACTCTTAATTGGACCTGGACCATTGTCCTCACCTGTAAACATTATTGTTTACAAATTACTTAAATACTTCGTCCCCCCTTTTGTTTTACTTTTATAATCGTAAAGTATTTAAATACGTAGTACTATTTAAAAAAGTGGGAGGAATAATGGAGACAGCAAAGGTGAGCACTAAATATCAGATAGTCGTGCCAAAAAAGGTTAGAGACATGATGGGCATAGAAAAAGAGGACATTTTGCTCTTTAAGATAGAGGATAGTGGGGTTAAACTGGAAAAGTTTGATGAACTGCTGAAAAAGCATGTTGGAACGGTTAAACTGAAGAAGGGGTTCAAGGTTCTGAGAAGAGAGTTCAATGAAGAAATGGCACAAGAGGCGGTAAAGTGAAGGTCTTGATAGACACATCAATTTTCATGTCTATATTTGCCAGGGATGTACATACTGCTAAGTCGGTCAAGCTCTTCAAAGATGTCCTTGAGAAACACGAAGGCTTTTTCTGCAGCATGACCATAAACGAGTTGATATGGGTGTTAAAAAAGTCAGATTATGATGCCAAGTTTATCCGTGAAAAGATAGAGTTCATCTTCTCTTCTCCACTAAAATTTCTCGCTACCGATGAAGGCATTTTCATTGTCTCGGTTGAACAAATGGAAAAATACGGACTATCATACGGCGATAGTCAGATAATTACTCAAGCAATCGTTAACGGTCTAGACGGCATAGCCAGCTTTGACAAGGATTTTGATATGGTTAAAGAGATGCCCAGAATTGAGACGATTTAGTCGCAAATTCATATCGTTAACTTTTGTAGGTTATCGCTTAAACGAAGTATATACAATCGTTCATAAAATGTAGACTTTAAATTTTTTTATCAAGTAATTCTAACAATTGCCACGCTCGTATTATTTTTATATGTTCAAATTCTTCCAGATCGAGGAGATGCCTATCACCGGAGATGATATAATCGGCATCTGCTTCGATAGCACCAGCTTCTGCTCTTCTTATTATTTCAGATTCATTACCATCCCAAAAAGTCGCAGAAATCAGAACATTAGTATCGAGGATGGTCTTCATCCCTCTACCTCTTTTTTCTGACTTCGTGGATCATTGTATCTACATCGTCCCTTGATATCCCCAGTTCCTTGGCCCTCTTTCTTATCGGTTTTACAATTTCATCGAAAGTCCTTTCTATTACCGTTCTTTCTATCTTTTTAAAAATCACAGTGTTGTCTTTGCCGAAAACAAAGAACTGATCCCCGCTTCGGATCCCGAGCTCGCGTCTGATAGCGCCCGGAATCACCACTTGACCTTTTGGAGAGATTTTAGTCGTTTTGACTTCCATGGTATCACCATGTAAAATATGTTTTACTTATTCTTAAGACTTATGGATGAAAAACAGTAATATATTCACAGCTCGCCAAGCAAATCTTCAACAGAAGTAATTTCCCTAACCCGACCTACTTTAATATCCCGGTCGCTTTTACGGAGTGCTTCCATCGTTTTCGGATTAGTGATAATTTCAACTGAATCAATGAGTGCTTCGATGTCTTCTCGCGTAGCCATCTTCTCTTCCATCCTCTTTAGCTCTTGATATAATATATGATATATATCTTCAATTGTAACGGTCATGTTCTTTCATCAGATTCATGTCCATAATAAGCATTTCGATTTGCATAATAAGTTCCTGGCGGCGTTGGTCCAAACCAAAAAGTTATAAATCAGTTAGACATTTATGCAAGCAAGCTTCTGACAGGTCGGATTTAATACTAATGAGGATCAACACATGCTTGACTACATCAGAAATTTGATCAAACGTAGGGACTACGTAGTTAAATTACATACAAGAAAACGGATGATAGAAAGAAAGATTAAGATAGGTGAAGTTAAAGAGGCTATAGCAAACGGCGAGATAATAGAAGAATATCTTGACGACAAGCCGTTGCCAAGTTATCTGATATATGGGAAAACGCTAAAGGACCGGCCGATTCATGTTGTGGTCGGTGTCGATGAAGACGTAATCGCAATAATAACAGTATATGAACCAGAGTCCGAAAAATGGATTGGTTATAAGAGGAGGAGATGAAAATGCCCAGACTGAAAATTTGTCCAGATTGCGGGGGGAAAATGCAGAAGGGGAGGACAAAATTCATAACAGAATCTGATGAAGTTTTGATAGCAATAGAAAATCTGCCAGCTGATATTTGCATCCAGTGTGGTGCAGAATATCTTTCAGCAGATGTCGATGAGTACATCGAAACGGTTGTTGATAAGGTGGTTGCAAAGAAGATCAAGCCACATCGAGAATTGGTCTACCGAGCTGTGGTCAGTGCATAACGCAGTAACTCACCGGAAAGCCAGCCACCTTTACATGCAATGGGTCTTTCTGTAAACCGTTTGATTTTCTTGTCAAGTTCCTCAAGGGCTTTCTTATTCTTTCTGATGATTTTGAGGGACTCAAGAAAAGTATCTGTTCGCTTGACTGTCCAAGTCATGTTCACAGCTCGTCAAGCAAATCTTTAACAGAAGTAACTTCCCTAACCCGACCTGCTTTAACATCCCGGTCGCTTTTACGGAGTGCTTCCATCGTTTTTGGATTGCTAAGAATTTCAACTGAGTCAATGAGTGCTTCGATGTCTTCTCGCGTAACCATCTTCTCTTCCATCCTCTTTAGCCCTTGGTATACGTCTTCAATTGTAACTAAACCAGTCATATTCTTTCATTTAGATTCGTGCCCATATAATCATTTCGACCCACATATTAGTAATCTTGGGTATTAACAACGCACGATATATGCCTAGTGCTGATTCCTTGTCAGTCTTTTTTACTTGTAACATAAAAAAGCCAAAAAGGATAAAAAATAGAGAAGAAGGGGATTAGCCCCTTCTTAGCCATATTTTCAGCTTATTTTCACTCTTCGCGTCTGAGTACCAGATATGCGACTGCAAGCAATCCTGCGATTGCGAACACAGCCTCAAAGCCCGGCGTCGGTGGTGTTACCGTTGGTGTTACCGTTGGTGTTACTGTTGGTGTCACGGTCGGCGTTACCGTGGGCGTCACGGTTGGTGTTGCTGTTGGTGTTGATGTCGGAGTCGGCGTTGCTCGTGCATATAATCGGTCCACTGTTATCGATGCTGTTGTCGAATGCCCCGCTTCATCGGTTGCCACGACCGTGAAGACATTGTTTCCAAATGATAATGACACGACTTGACTATAGGGTGTTGCTGGTGTTATTGATACCCCATTAAATGTAAGTGTGGAAAGGTTGGTTTCAGTCACAGTTCCAGAGATCGTCGTTGTGCTATGATATGTGCGTGTGCCTTCTGAACTCGAGACGGTTACTGTTGGTGCTGTGTTGTCCACAGTAACGGTAACTGTGTAGTTAGTCCCTGTATTCCCTGCATTATCCGTTGCATTTACCCCAAGAGCATATGTTCCTGCTACACTGGGAACTGTGTAATCTCCTTCCCAGCCTCCGTCGGTGGCTGTTCCGCTGGTCATTTCCAGAGCAGTTCCGTTCACGTCCACTGACGCTGTGCCGTTTGCATCTGTAACGTTCACAATTATATGAATTGGAGCTCCACCTTGAACTATCGAGTCGTTTATGGTCACGAGACTTACCACCGGTGCTGTGTTTTCGATTACGAGCACATTAAATGATTTAGGGGAGATTGCAGTCGTGTTATCAGTCGCGTACACGGTCCAGGTGTAAGTGGTGTTGATGGTATGCGTTTTGGCTGTCGCATTAAATCCAAAAGCTACTATGTCTGTGGGGTTAAAAACTTCTGGGCTAAAAGTCCATGAAAGATTGGTCGTATCGTTACTGAAGTCCGTAGTGATATTACACCAGTCCGTTCCACTGTCGAACGTAAATCCCGATATATTATAGCTGATGTTTACCTCAGTTATGTATTCCGCAGCACTGCCACCGTTTAACACCGTGATGTTGAACGTTTCAGATACCCCGCCTTTCACGTCAAGATCGCTGCCCGTCGTGGTGTTGGTCACTGTGATGTCAACGGCATTCACAGGCATCACGAACACAGCAAAAACTAAAAGCACCAGCACTGCCGTCAATACTATGGTAGGAGGCTTCCTATTTGTATTACCTATCTTCATCTGACCCCCCCCCTAAGGGGTTTCATAATTTTTGTCCTGCTGAGTATTTCAGTTGCAATCATACAAATACTATTCGGAAAAACGCCCACAACATCAACAAAAATCAGGAACAGGAGAGTCGAGAGAATCCTCTCTTCCTCAAAGATAATAAAAAATATAGAAAGAAGGGATTTTCATCCCTTCCTTATTTTAGTTGTTTACGTTCCTTTCACTCTTCGCGTCTGAGTACCAGATATGCGACTGCAAGCAATCCTGCGATTGCGAACACAGCCTCAAAGCCCGGCGTCGGTGGTGTTACCGTTGGTGTTACCGTTGGTGTTACCGTTGGTGTTACTGTTGGTGTTACTGTTGGTGTTGGTATTGGTGCCGATGCAAGGACGTTGAAGGTTGCTGTCTCCTTCGTACCGTCGGCGTTGACCTCAACATCCCATTTGCCCAGGGTGTAGTCAGTCGTGTCGAACTCGGCTGTCACTGCACCATCTGCGACCTTCGTGGTCACGATAGCAAGCGAGGCATCTGGCCCTGTCAGCGTGACAGTTGCGAGTTTGCCGTCCTTCCTGTTCGTCGTGGCTTCGATTATCAGCGTAGCACCTGCTCCTACATCAGCGGTGGGTGATATTGTCACCTTGTCGTCCTCGACCTTGAACTCCGTGGTCGCGGTCATGTCGTCGCTACCGGGCATCTCAGTCGTGTAGTAGTTGAACGTGTCCTTGATTTGTGACAGTGTCAGGCCCGAGTAGGTGCCGGAGTAAGATGCTTTAACATCTGCAAGAGCTGCATTTCTGCCTGGATGTATGACGAACACGGTGTATGTGCCCTTGGTCAACATAGTTGAGAATGGTTTCTTCGTGAACGTCCAGTCATCTGAGTTGACAGAGACCGAGCCATTCCACGAACAAGCACCATTGTCGTTCCTGAATGCCAGCATGTAGATAGTTGTGGCACCATTCGCGACACCTGTAACCTCCATGGTCGTGGTGTCGGTCTTGGCCATAACGTCAGGTGCGGTCACGGCTACGTCGCCTTCTATCAGCAGTATCGATGTGGCTGCATCTGCTGATACACCTGTATTAGACGTCAGGTTACCATTGTGTGCATATATGTCAACTCTGTAGGTGCCTGGCAGCATGGTTGCCGTGTCCCACTTGTACTCGTACACGTCGGAACTGTCCTTGGCGTCGTATGCCCAGATCTTGTAGGCATCAGCACTGTCTTTGATTGTGACGGTTGCACCCTCATAGCCCGTCACGGTACCGGTGATTGTCACCTTTGTGCCGATTGTGGCTATTGTCGGTGCGTCTACAGATACCACAGCATCGGATACGGAAACATCAACTGTTGCGGTTTTTGTAGTTGTAGTGTCCCTTACCTTCACGGTGTACGTGCCTGTGTCGTTGAATGTCATCGTCAACTTGAACGTGCTGTCAGATTTTATCGTGATGGTCGCGTTGTTGTTATCGCCTGCCGATAGTGCTGTGCCAATGTCGTTAAAGCTGAGTACGATGGTGTTCTTGTCCACAGGTGTCGTGGTTACATAAACGGTGTCACCTGCAGGTGCAGTGATTGTGAGCGTCGTTTTCTCACCCTTGACCACTGAGGTCTTGCTTGCACTTATCGCTATGTCTGCACTCTCTATCGCCAGCGATAAGGTGTTGGACTTCATGTCCAATCCCTCTGCTGCACTGGTGTTGGTCTTTACCTGCACCGTGTACGTGCCTGCCTTGAACCCGGTTGTGTTTAAACAGAAGGTCTTGATGAGTGACATCGTTACATTCTTCAGAGCCTGAGTGTCTCCATCAGTCCCCAGTATGTTGCCATCTGGGTCCTTGACCTCTATGTTGGCTGCGTCGCCGTTAGGTATGTTCGTACTTACATCAAGTGTGAGATTCGTGCCCGCTGTCGTGCTGGATACCGAGGTGGTGCCGTACTTTAGATCAATGGTTAGAATCGGAGCACTTACGGACATATCCGCAGCTCCAGTAGCATTACCACTGCAGTTGTATGTACCTGCCGAAAGTATGCTGGAGTCGTAATCAGCGCTGGTTAGACTGAAAGTTAACCCCTTTATCGAGTCTGGAGTTAACCCTATGATTGTAGTCGCAGATTCATTGTTGTCAAAGTTTAATTGCTGGCCAATTAGCACATTGTTGGTGCCGCCAACGGTTATGTCGTTTTTGTCTCCGCCTGCTGCCGCACTCACTGGCGTCACAAACGCTCCAAAGAATGTCAGAATCATTAGTGTCGCTAGAAATGTAGCTGTAATTTTGTTCTTCATTATTTATTTAACCTCCTTTAGTTTATTTCTTGGCCCCACATGGGACCTTTTCTTGAAGAGTGATGTGCTATCTCTTATATAGACTTTTGCTTGCCCATTCCCATTCGGAAATGGGACAATCGCAAAGACATCATTGTCGTTTCTAAATCGCCTAAACTTTTAGACAATTGTCGAAACGGTCCTCACCCTCCTAATCCCGTCATTTTGGGTTATGAAATAACATTAGACCTATTCCCTTTTAAAGCTTTTGTGGTTCTTTTGGATTATTGCCACGTTTTTCTGATTTTCTAAAAATTGTCGATGCAAACAAAAGGTTTTATATCTGTGTGCACATATGTGTGCACAGATTAAAGATGACCAAGACCATTTCGCTGTCCGATGAGGCGTATGATATACTGAAGAGGATGAAAACAGGAAAGGAGAGCTTCTCGGACACCATCAAGAAGCTAGCCGGAAGAGGGAAGTTGAGCGAGGTTCTTGACCTCTACCCGGAGATAATGGATAAAGAGTACGAGAAATCAGCCAAGGAGTTAAGAAAGAAGATAGACGCCAAGCTGAAGGACATGGGACTATGAAGTGCCTTGACACGACGTACTTTGTCGATTTAATCAGAAAACCGTCCGCCATCAGGGACATAACGATGAGATTGGATGAGGAGGATAGGTGCGCCACGACCGTTTTTAACGTCTATGAGGCACTGTTTGGAAGTTATGCGGTGGATGATGAAAAGGGCGAGAAGATACGAGAGAAGATAAGCAAAGCCGCCAGCAGGCTGGAAGTCCTGGAATTCCGTTATGTGGATGCATTGAAGGCAGCCGAGATAGGCGGAGCATTGCTTAAAAAGAAAAAAAGAGTCGGTGCAGATGCCATCACGGCTGCGATCGCAATAAACAACGGCTGCGAGGCGGTTGTCACGAGAAACAAGAAGCATTTTGGGTGGATAAAAGACCTAACCGGCTTGGAAGTTGAGACATACTAGTCAAGGTTCCAAAACCTTAAAACGTTTGCACGAAAGATTTTTATATTGTGAATTCCCAAATGGGAATTGTGATTAGTATGGAAGCGAAGATGCATTCCGGAAAATTGTACATACCGAAGAGATTTCTCAAGGCATTGAACATCCAACCCAACTCTGAGATTGAGGTTGAATTAGAGAACGATCATATAGTCATCAGACCAAGCGTAGGGGTGGATAAAGGAGCTAAGAGATTGTTAGAGTTACTAAAAAATCCGCCATATGGATTGGCAGAGGATAAGGAGTACTCATATGAGGATATTGATTGATACTGAAATATGGGCGTATGCGTACAAGAAGCCAAAGAAGGACTGGTTCGAGAGTGAAAAGGAGTATGAGAAGCAGATATCTTTGCATGAACGTGCAGGGGAGTTTGTGAAGGATAAGCTCATGAATGATGTTATATTCATGTCGCATCAAGAGATCGCAGAGATATGGCATGTTTTAACCATGCGAGGGAGAGGGATATCAGGGGATGTGGCGTATGATATCATCAAAGCCCTACTTGACACAAGCACCGTGATTCAAGTGGGAATTACAAAAAGCGATGTTACCAGGGCTATTGAGCTCAGCAGGGAAACGAAAATACATATATGGGACTTTCTAGTGGTTCTTCCGTGCGAACAATTAGATAGGATTTATACAATGGATGAGCATTTCAGGCACAAAGCCTTTCAAGAGATTGCCCCAGTTGAGAACCCGCTGGGCGTGTGGTTAACGATGTGAAGATGTCACGGCGAGCTACTTCTCAAGCCTGACGATGTCATCGAATTTATCATAGTGAGTATCAAGCGAGTAAATCTCCTTTATCCTCATCTTCCGCATGGTTAAAATGTGATGTGCATCTATGAAGTCAATATCGTATTTATCGTAAAGTTCCAGGATCTTATCTGACATAGCGTGATTTTCCGCCCCGATCAATTTCAAGCCACTGCAACCTAAAAATGCTGAGAGGTACTCCCTTATCTCGTTTTTGGGCTTTTTGGCTCTCTCAAGGACGTGTGCGATCTCTGCCAGTGTAAATATCGTCGTGACGGCTTTCTCCCTTCCATCCGATATCCTCAGCATTATTTCTCGCATATCGTCGAGCTTCGCCTTTGGCGCCCTGAGCATAACACCAAGCGGAATAGAAGCATCGAGATATCTCATTCTTCCTCGCGCTCCGCGGTATGAGCAAAAGCCTCGTGCATGAGCTTCACAGGATCGTCTGCAAAGCCCTCTAAACACCCTTCACATACCTCAACGAAGTTTTTCTTATGTCTGACCAGTTTTATCTCGCAGGCTATCTCATCTTTTGGCCCTATGTTCTGTTCATCCCGTACCTCAGCAGGAATTAGTATCCTGCCCTTATCGTCCACGGTTCCCACAAATTCATCCATATTTCCCACTATAGAAATATTCATATTTAAAACTTTTGTGGTTCTTTTGTGGTTATTCGCTATGTTTCTCTGATTTTCTAAAAATCGTCGATTTTGGTGGTTGAGGAGTAGTTTTGCCGTTTGAGGTGAACGAAAGGGACATAATGGCGAAGTGCAACCCCTCATGACCACAAATTACAATTTCTCCGCTATCTTTTCAAGAAGTTCAACCGCTCGATTTTGGCCCTTCACCAGTGAATCCTGGCCCACTATCATTTTATCTTGACCTTTTACCAGTGAATTCTGCCCTTCTATTAATGACGTCTGACCCTCTGTTAATGAATCCAGACTTTGTATCATTTTATCTTGGCCCTTGACCAGTGAATCTTGACCTTCTATTATTTTATCTTGCCCTTCTGTTAATGAATCCAGACTTTGTATCATTTTATCTTGGCCCTTGACCAACACATCTTGACCCTCCGTCAACGAATCCAGACTTTGTATCATTTTATCTTGGCCTTCTGATAGGGCTTCTGTGTTCCTCTCGATCCCCTGAATCGATTTAACCCCAACATCGAGTTTTCTTCCAATATCGCTCAATTCGTCTGTAGGTGCCTTGAAAAATACTGAGGGCAAGTCCACTTTGTAGGATATTTCTTCCTGATTTACTTCATCTATTGCGGCTCCAACATTCGCACATTTATCCCTAAGTTCCTTTATTAGATTTTTAACTGAAGGGGCTGCCCCACCGCAGACAATCTTTACGGTGCCGTCAATATCGTTATAAACCATACCTCTGATGTTAAGGCTTTTAGCAATATTTTCAACCAGATTCCTGAATCCTATATCTTGAACCCTGCCTTTTATCTGGATGTTGTAGTTTTTGTAGACTTGCATCGTATTTTACTTCCCCTTGGTTAGACATCTTATGGAATAACGCCCTTTTAAATCTTTTGTGGTTATTACCCTGTTCCTCTGATTTTCTAAAAATCGTCGATTTTTATAGGTAGTCCACGTTTATATATCGTGTCATAATATTACCGATAGTGGTAAGATGAAATTAAAGGTCGTCTTAGAACCTGCAGAAGAGGGAGGATACACTGTATACGTACCTTCACTTCCTGGTTGTATTTCTGAGGGAGATTCACGAGAGGAGGCACTAGAGAATATCAAAGAAGCGATATCCCTTTACTTAGAGCCTGATGAAGAAAAACTAGCACTAAAACAAAAAGGTATGCAGGTGTATATGAGATTGCTATATGAAACTTCCAGTATAGATGTCTAGATGCTTTGTTGTCGAGTGCAACTCTTCACAGGTGTGATGTGGAGTTAGGATATTTCCCCTGGTAACTTTACCTCGATTTCTGCTATTTTTCTAAACATTTCATCCCTCGTAACCAAGACACATCTGTGAACTTTGCATGTAGAGGCGATCATCGCATCTGGAAGTCTCGCCTTATATTTGGCTCTGATTATTGCTGCTTCTTTCGCGATGTACAGGTCTACATCGATGATCGTGAAGTTGTTAATAGCCCTTATGTCTACGAGAAATCTTTCTCCTTTTTTGATTTCCCCTCTGGAGTGGAAGCCGCTCAGAATCTCTGCTACGCAGATCACAGAGGTGAATCCAACATGTTTTCCCCCATGAATGTTTTCGAATAGTCTCTTCGCTAGTTGATAATTTTCTTCTTCGTTCAGAATGCTCAGGAAGATGTTGGTGTCTATAAATAGCCTCATGCGATTACTTCTCTCGTTCTTTGCCTGTTCTGTGCTCCCATTCATCCCTCATTTGCATCTGGTACTCCAGACTCTTTCCAAATATACCCTTCCCCAGTCCAACAAGGTCTGCTATTGGATTCTTTGGAGCTTTCTTCAACACGATCTTCTCGTCTTCAATTTCGAATACCACTTTTTCCCCTGTCTTGATATCCAGCAGTCTTCTCAGCCGTTGAGGGATGGTAACCTGTCCTTTTTTGGTGATTTTGCTACACTCCATGATATGGTATTACTATTTGGTAATACTTAAGAGTTTTGGCGTGTTATATGGTAGTGAACAAAACTCGTAAACACTCTTATCGAAAATACTTGCGTGTGCTGAGGTGACATCCTCCCATGATTGAAATCATGGGCATCGGTTCTTGATTTATGAAGGAACGACATTGGTGCTCCTCCATATCAACGGGCCTGCCACAGACCCAATACTCCTTGAGATGTTGTTCTCTCGGAGATACCTTTTCAGGATGTTCAACGCTCCGTTCACGTCTGCGTTCATCTCGTTACCGCATTTGCACCGATAAAGACCCCTGTGCTTCCTGTTTGATTTCCTGACCAAACCGCACACAGAACAGGTCTTGCTCGTATCTCGCTCGCTGACTTTAACGAATCGTATGCCAGATAGCTTGGCTTTGTACTCTATCTGGATCAGGAGCTTGGCAAATCCCCACGAATGTAGCTTCTGGTTACCTCTTTTTCCCCAATTTTTATCCTTTCGTATGTTCTTTATATCACCCACGACTATCGTTCCTATCTTGTTTCTCTCTGCTTGTTCTATCACCTTTTTTGTGGCCGTATGGATTATTTGGCTGATTTGCGTCTTTTTCCTCCGATGCATTCTGGTTACGCTCTTACATCCCTTTTTGTCATGCTGCTCCATCGTCTTGCTCTGGACTTTGGCCGTCTCTTTGTTGAAGTAATGCTGAACCGCCAGTGCTTGTCCGCCCGAGTAAATCTTTGATTGACCGTTTGTATCAACTGTTGCCATCAAATTGATTATTCCAACATCAACAGCCATTATGTCGGGATATTCTTTCAATCTCCTCTCTGGGATTTCGTAAACAATATGAGCCATCCACTTGCCGTTTTGATATAGCACATTGCACATCTTGGGCATGCCTTTGATGTCCCTCCACATCTTGATTTCAAAGGTAAGCTTATCAATGCCATTCTCTTTTTTGAATTTCCTTGACATTGAGAGGGCGATTTCACCATCAGATATTGAGAACTGCTGATAAAACGTCAGCGGGCTTAACCTATCCTTCTTGCGAAACATCGGAGGTCTCGCATCCTCGTCGGCCTTTCGCAATTTGAACCACGAAACGTAGTTATCCTGTAGGTTTTTTACGACCGCTTGTGCTGTCTGGGATGGCAATAACTTGTACCAGTGATTGTCTTTCAAGGTCTTCTTTTGGTCGTACCAGCTCGGTATCTTGCCCGTTTTATCCCACTGCTCCCTTCTCATCCAGTTGTCAGTATTGTAGAGCTTGGTCGCATAGAAGGCAAGCTTCTTGAGACACTCTTCCTGCTCTAGCGTTGAATTCAGTCGGTATTTTACACATAGCTTCATGTTCGTACCTTTTGAGATTCGATATATCTCTGAATCACGTCTTTTGTCACGTCGCCCATCGTCCCGCAGTAGTAGCTCGGATTCCAGAGATGCCCTCTCCACATTTGGTTTTTCACAACAGGAAATCTCTCAAACGTGAACTTCGCAGTAATGCCTTTAAATATCTTCACTATTTGAGATGGTGAAAACTTTGGATGTGCTGTTATGAACAAGTGGACATGGTCTGGCATTACCTCTTGCTCCCTCAGTAAGATGCCTTTATCCTCGGCGATTTGTTCGTGTAATTGCATCAAATACTCCTTCACCTCTCCCGTCAATACCTTCCTTCGGTACTTTGTCGACCACACCATATGATAGTTGATATTATACACACAACCCCTTGCACTTACCCAGTGTTCTTGTTTTGCCATCAAGACACATATGGTTACCATATGCCATATACTTTACGGGCTGTATCCCACGACTGAAGTCGTAGGGATTAGCCCTGATTTTTTCCTAACTGAAAGTGCGTTAATAACCAATGACTTAAGATTGCATGAGATTGTAAAAGACAGTCGACCTACAGCCTTTCCCATCGTCTCTTCTGATACACCACGACTGCTATGATGAGGATTGCAATTATAATCCCTGCATAAATCAGGCGGCTTGTCAAGACCTGGTGCCCGGAGGCACCTCTTGCGCTATCATACGCCCTCACCGCATTATCGTAGGCGTTATTAGCGGCTGCAATCGACTCGTTCATCTGTCCTAGGGCATAAAAGCTCTCGCTCGTGTTGTAGTCAGTTTTTGCCCTTTGAAGATGTTCTTCCGCTTCAGCAACGTCTGCTCCCGCATCTTTAGCATCTACAATAACACCCTCGACCTCTACAATCTTGCTCCATGCCCTATCTTTTGCACTCCGCGCCTCGTCAATGAGCCCGCTCGTCACATATCTCGTAATCGTATGTATGGTGGCTTTAGGAGGAGGATCTGTCTGCGTTGCCTCTATCAAAACGATTGCCACCTTAACACCAACCGAGGGAGCGTTGCCGCTTAACTTGATCGTTACGGTATTGTAGTCATGATGGTCGAACACGAAACTAAATTTGCTCCCGGTATACGTCTCGGGCGCCTCATCATCCATGATGATGTTCCAGACGGGGTTTACCAACTCCGTTCGCAGCTCAAGCCTCGTTGCCCCTTCTAGACTCGGGGTCGTTTCCTTCAGAACGAGTTGTGTGAACACATCTCCGTCGACAATCAAATCACCGCTCGGCGTGACAGTCTCGGACTTAAACTCGAAATTGGTCTCCGCGAGAACGGGTGTCGCGAGGGAGAGTAAAATCAGGACCGCTAATGCGAATGCACCCAATCTAGCGCCTCTCATCATATACCTCACCAGTTAGAACAACGGCCTAAGCGATTCGTCCGTATCCATCAATTTATCGTACTTCTTGC
Source organism: Methanocellales archaeon (assembly GCA_030610945.1). Lineage (GTDB taxonomy): Archaea > Halobacteriota > UBA148 > UBA148 > JAUWXC01 > JAUWXC01. The sequence continues at coordinate 181,319 of JAUWQV010000001.1, forward strand.
CACTCTTGCTGGCAACCTCTTTAATGCTATCCTGCGCATCAACCGCAAGTTTCTGCAATTCCTTAACCCTTGGAATCTCAGACACGCCAGACAAAAGGACCACGGCAGCCACGTACCTGCTGTTAGGAATGGGATAATCGCCGCCCCTGACCTCTGTGCCGTCTATCATATCCTCGATCCACACCTTTGCCCGGTCTATCCCCTTCCTGTTCAACTCGCCTGGAGGGCCTGCCAGTAACACCAGGGCCCTTTCAGCAGACCCGACGTCGCACTGCAGCGTTAATCGACCCATAACCGCTCTTCGCACCAAGGATGTTATTCGTGTGGTAGCGTCAAGCGTCTCTATAGATACCTTTTTCCGTTTGAATAAACTAGAGATTATATTAGAGAAGGTACCGCTTTTGAGGGGCAACTCCTCCCTTGCATAACCAATCACCGAGATGCCTCCGCCTTTTAATGTGTTGATTATTTCGGAGGTGTCAACAACCAACTGGCCCACGCCGCTTCTCTCAAGCCTTTCGCCCGCACCAATGAGGATACCGAATCGCCTCACGACCTCGTCATTCATAGATGCATAAGCGTCCTCAAGCGTCTCGCCTCCCTTCTTCCACAACTCATTATCGAACAAGAAGAGATTGTCGACTTCTTTCGCCAGTGTCATGAAACTCCTGGCTGCGTTCAGGGTGTAGAGCCCACCCTCCTCCTTTGCCGGTAAAAGCCCAAGGGCATAGACGGGTTCGCTATACAGTGTTTTTAATCTGCGCGCCAGGACGGGTGCGCCACCAGAGCCGGTACCGCCACCCAGCCCGGCAACAATTAGAAATGCATCAATTTTATGTGTTCCCCTCTTATCAATGGCACTCTGCATAGTATAGATTTCATCAGTGGCTATTTTTGCACCAAGTTCGTTGTCTGCCCCTACGCCATGGCCTTTCACAATAGATTGTCCTATTAATACCCTATCTTCCATAGGTATATTCTTTAAACCCATGAGGTCTGCCTTAGCCGTGTTGATACACATCGCCCTTTCAATGCTATGCTGACCCGTTCGCTTATCATACTCCACAAAAAGGTCTGCTATCCTTCCGCCTGCTTGTCCATAACCGATTACGAACAGTTTCATTTATATCCTCTCACTAATTGTAAGTCTACCATCTCTTTTTAACTGCTAATTATGGATATAGATAGGATATACCACCCTATATAAATGTATTTTTAATTAGACTTGCCATGGCGAAGGATAAGATACTCATTGTAAGCGTTCGTTAGCCTAACAGCATCAACCGGCATCAACGCATGCTTGTCATCAATCATGGGCAACTTGGATGCGTCAACGCCTTTTTCCAGTTTTACGATTATGCCCAATAAGCTCAAAGTTGTATTATCAAAAATGATGTCGCGTACTGTTCCCACAAGAGTGCCGTCGTTGTATATGACGCTCTGCCCTAACAAAGTCTTCGCAGATGTCCCGGGTGGTGCATCTTTATATTGATGCAGCAGGGATTCAACCAACCGGTCCCTTTTATCAAGCAGGTCTATGTTTATCCCCAGGAGTTTTGCGGGCCCCCCAAGGTCCACGACGTCGCCGAGGCGGGTAAATTCCTCTTTAAAGCTGTACAGCATTGCATACGCCAGGCACTGTGCATATGCAAACGGATAGTCCTTTGCAAATTTGCCATGAATTTTTCTGGCCCTTTTATCCTCGGGATTGCGGAGAAAGTCGTCTGCTATCTCCTTGACCTTGGACGCAAAGACGACCTCCACGTCTGACTCCTTCTTTAACGCACCAACAGCTCTCGGGATTGCAAATTTGATGTAATGTTCTAGGGGCCTCTCGTCCACTGGCTCGAGTAGAAAATTCCAGGGAAACAGTCGCGATTGCAGATAGTTAAAGGCCTTATCTGCGCTTAGTTTTATCGACATGGTATTTCCTTATGAACTTGATAATCTGCTGTATTTTTGGTTTATCTTCTTCAACTGGAGCGGGAGCCTCCATACTGCAGAGCTTCCATGCCCACCTTCCAAAATCCGTTACTTCGTACTTATCGCCATGCTTCTCGACCAGGGGACATTCCCATTCATCCTGCACCAGGTACTCTAGCCCCTCTTCAAGCCTCTTATTATACATATCGGTTACGAGATCCTTGTATTCCTCATCCTCAATGTCACAGATTTCCTGAAGTTTCTTTAAAGTCAGTGCAGATTTTGAGTCGACTAAGATACTAAAAGCGATAAAAGCGTAGTCCTTTTCCTTAAGGCGCTGCCAGTTTATATCCACCTGATTTGGGACGCCCAGCACCTTTTTCGCTGATTCCTGGAGGATTGTAGTCACATAATTGAGAGAGCTGAGTGCTGCAAGGTCACTGACCTCCTGGGCTTTGAGGTGTATGCCCTTGGCAGATATGTCCGCATTTTTAAACCCGAGCTTGGATTGGGGTTTGTCAAAGAATATGTCCGTTATTGCCATGAAATAGTCCTTGGAAATCGGTTCATGCTCACTATCATAGGGGAATGTATCGCCCCTTCTTTGGTCCAGACTGGGAGCAAAATCGGATGTCAACTCGAGGAGTTCAGATATGACTTCAGAGATGTTCGCATAAGCACCCTCTGTTTCGCTCGTAATCACTTTCAGTTCACGTGCCTTCTTCTCCAAGTCCAACCTTAATTTGCCGGTGATGCCTTTTTCGAGTAACTTTTCAATCTCTGCTAACTCCTTCTTCTTGTTATCCATTTCTTCGGCATCGATGTCCTTCTTAAGAGACCGGTATTTTTCGGCCAGGGTGTTTATCCGTTCGTTAAAGGCAACCTTACTCATAGCACATTCTCCATCGGTAACATAAATTACTAGGTGATGTATATAATAGTTGTTAGTATGAAATACATGGCACTCGTCGGAGATGGAATGGCCGATTACCCCTTAGAGGAGTTAAACGGCAAGACGCCCCTGCAGGCTGCCTATACGCCAAACATGGATTTCATCGCAGGCAATGGAAGGAATGGTGTCGTAAGGACCGTGCCAGAGGGCATGGTGCCCGGTAGTGACATCGCGAATTTATCCATCATGGGCTATGACCCAAGGAAATATTATCCGGGCAGGGGACCTCTCGAGGCTGCAAGTATGGGCATTTCTCTTGACAGGGATGAAGTGGCATTCAGGTGCAATCTCGTAACCGTGAAAAATGGCGTGCTCATCGATTACAGCGCGGGACATATTTCAAGCGAAGAGGCGCGAACCTTAATCGAATACCTCGATGAAAAATTGGATGGCAATGCCCGTTTTTATCCAGGGATTAGTTACAGGCACATATTGGTGCTCAAAGGGGGTGAGGATGCAGCATGTACGCCTCCGCATGACATCGTTGGACGCTCCATCGAAGAATATTCGCCCATGGGCAGGGATGCGGAAATTTTGAGGAAACTGATGCATAACTCCGTCCATCTTTTAGAAGACCACGAGGTCAACGTGAAACGAGGAAGAGAGGGCAAAAATCCTGCCAACATGATATGGCCCTGGGGTCCTGGAAAATCACCAAACATGCCATCCTTTGAGGAAAAATTTGGCGTCGGGGGCTCTGTAATTGCGGCGGTTGACCTGATAAAGGGCATCGGTAAATGCATTGGGCTTAAAGTCATCGACGTGCCAGGCGCCACCGGATATTTGGACACTAATTATAAGGGAAAGGCAGATTATGCGCTCAGGTCTCTTGTTGATGAGGACTTTTGCTTCGTGCACGTGGAGGCCCCGGATGAGGCTGGACACAGCGGAGACATGGAAGCAAAGATAAAAGCCATAGAGAACTTTGATGAAAAGGTTGTTGGGAGAGTGCTAAGGGGGCTGAAGAGATACGATAAATACAAGGTTATGGTATTGCCAGACCACCCAACGCCGATTTCAATTAGAACGCATACCTGCGACGAAGTCCCATTCGCCATCTTCTCGCCAAGTGATGCTGCAGATGATGTAAAAGCATTTGATGAGCGTTCTGCCAGAAGGGGCTCTTTGGGAGCGATCGAAGGGGGAGAGCTGATGGAACTTTTCATTAAAGGGTGAGGTTGTATGAAAAAAGCATCTAAAATCGCACTTATCTTATTTATAGCAGCAATAGTAGTGGCATCTGCACTCTTATATGCTGGGCATGACGCGAGCGGTCCTGCGCCGACACCGACTCCTACGCCAACCCTGCCAGAGGGGCATCCGTCAATACCAAACGCGAGAATAAAAACGATATCATTCGACAAAGATACGTATTATGCTGGTGATACGGTGGTCGCAATGCTGGAAGTGGAGAATACAGGAGATGCGAGCATCACCTCTGAAAGAGTCGATATCAGGGCTACATGCACGAGATTAGATGACCCCATTGCAAACTTTGCCCTCAATTTCAAAAGCGAGGAAGAGAGGACAGAAACCTACCCCATGGAATTTTCAGAACTGATAGAGCCGGGACAAACAGGAACGTTAGCGGCTGCTTTTAACACGCCAGCAGAGGTAGAGGTGAGCGGGACAAAAGTAAGTCTGGCAGGTGATTACAACATAATGGCAACACTGAGCGTGGACGGCGTAACCGTAGACGCAAAGGAGTTGACGTTAACTCTTCATTGAGGTGTGGTTTTGCATATAGAGGCATTTACCATCCAGAGAATTCCCTTGATTAGGGAGGGGGATGATGTTGGCACGATTATATCCAACTCCGCGCAATTAAAAGATAGAGATATAATCGTCATTGCATCCTCGATTGTCGCAAAGTCAGAAGGGGGGGTGCTTCGGCTAGAGGATGTTACGCCGGGCGCTGAAGCCAAGCGAATTGCACATGCGAATGATGAAGATGTGAGATTTGTCCAGGTGGTCTTGAATGAGAGCGAAGAGGTACTAATCGAGAGCCCGTTCATGTTGACTCAGACTCATACAGGGCATATCTGCGCGAATGCTGGCGTGGATAGGTCCAATGTAGAGGGTGGATTTGTTTTATTATTACCAAAAGACCCTGATGGAAGCGCGAAGAGGATTAGGGATGCGATTGAGAGGGAGACTAACAAGCATGTCTGCGTGATTATCGCCGATACCTGTGGCAGGCCATTCAGGATAGGGCAGACCGGCATCGCAATCGGATGCGCTGGCATTTCACCAACAAAGGACTGGAGAGGAGAAAAAGATCTGTTCGGTAGGACGTTAGAGGCAACTAATGAGGCGGTCATCGACGAACTGGCGGGCTTTGCAAACCTGATGATGGGGGAAGGAAAAGATGCAACTCCGGTAGTGATAATTAGGGGAGTTGAGTGGCAGGAGAGCGAGGAGGGGGTTCGCAAAATTCACAGGCCGGATGCCGAGGATTTGATTAAGAGGGCTCTCAGGGCGGGTAAAGATAGGCAATAAGGGGTTTGTTTTAAAGCATATTTTATAATCGTAATGCTAAACCCTAAACGTCTTCCTGCCTCTTGTTCACCCAGTACCAGATTGTCTGCGCAGAAATATTTCTCTTAACCTTATCCGAGATGTGTTTGGCTATTTTTTCGTATCCCCATCTCTTTTGTTCCCTTAACTTCCTCGCATCCTTAACAAGGTTCCAGTCATAACGGTCTGCATATCCCACCAGTCTTTTAATACCGTGCATACCCAGCATGGTGTGCACGAATGGGTGTAGACTGTCAACGATACTGGGCGGGAACTGTATCGCCTTCACGTTTTTCCTCGTTCGTATTATCTCGCCGATATCCTGCAAACTCATCTTGTAGCCGATGTGGACTGCAGTGGCATCCTTAGGAATCTTCTTGATATCCTCTTTCCGATAAACGACAAAATTCACTTCTTTTATCATGTCATCTCCTGATATATCTCATATTATTTATATTTAATAAATGTTGGCAAACTTTTAGAACCAGAAATGCCCCAGCCGGGATTTGAACCCGGGTCTTAGACTGTCTGCACAGACTTTTGATCAAACTTTTTAGTAAAAAGTTTGTGCCGCAGGCCTAAAGGATAGTCCACTACCCTACTAGGGCGCATTATACTATCACATTGTAACATTCATAAACCTGTCGCGGTCATTTGTCCAGCGTTCTCACAATTCTAGCGATGTCGTCCCCCACGTCCGATGTTTTGGATGCGCCGCCCATATCAGGCGTCCTGACTTTGCCCTCTTTGATGTTTTGCCCTATCGCCCTCAGCACAGAGCCTGTTGCCTCTTTCTCGCCCAGGTGTTCTAACAGCATCGCACCGGCCCAGATTGTAGCAATTGGATTTGCCTTCTGCATGCCCTTGTACTTTGGCGCAGAACCATGAATTGGCTCAAACATGCTCGTTCCCTCAGGATTGATGTTTCCACCCGGCGCGAGCCCCATACCGCCCTGAATCATCGCGCCCAAATCGGTGATGATGTCACCAAACATGTTAGGCGTAACCACCACATCGAACCACTCTGGATTCTTCACGAACCACATTGTAATCGCATCCACATAGTTAAAGTCGGTCTTAACATCAGGATAGCCAGTCGCAACCTTCCTGAAAATCTCGCGCCAGAAGCCGTATATGTCTGGCAGCACATTCGCCTTGTCAACGCTGGAAAGATGTTTTTTCCTCTCCCTGGAGAGTTCGAACGCATATCGAATGACGCGTTCTGTGCCTTTCCTGCTAATCAGCCCAATCTGATATGCGATTTCATCAGCATCCGAATCGATATCGATGTCAAACTTGACCTTGTATAATTTCCGCACAACTTCCAATTCTTGATGGGTCCTGCCCTCTTTTGCCCCACCGCCAATTCCAATATAGAAATCTTCAGTATTCTCCCTCACGACGACGAAGTCAATGTCATCAGGTCCCTTGTCCTTCAAAGGCGTCCAGATGCCCTCTAACAACTTGATGGGTCTGAGATTGATGTACTGGTCGAAGTAAAATCGCATCGCCAGTAGAATACCCTTTTCCAGTATGCCTGGCTCGATTCTATCATCACCCACTGCACCCAGATAAATTGTCTTATATTTTTCCAGTTCGCGCAATGTATCCTCTGGCATCAACTCGCCAGTTGCCAGGTAATGGTCTGCTCCATGCGGATAGTCAATCCACTCCAGCTCAAAGCCATGTTTTTCTGATGCTGCGTCCAGAACCTTTTTGCCTTCGGCTATTACCTCTGGCCCTATGCCATCTCCGGCTATAACAGGAATCTTATATTGTACCATAATATTCTCCTCTTTGAATGACTTCGCTCATAAGCACTAGTTCATAATAACCCTTTTAGTTTTTGTTTCCAGTTTCTCGTTTTTAAATCGACACACTTGTCACCAAAAATTTTGTATTTATTGTCTGTACTTAAAATGGCTGACACATCACACTTTTGAGCAGTAGCCATGTAGATCGAGTCAAATGGCGTTGCGCCGACTTCAGTCGAAATAGCGCACCCCTCGTGAACAACGAGATCATCCATTTGAACAAAATCAATCGGTAGGTCTCGAAGATTTGTGATGGCTTCAAAAATTAAGTCTATGTCTTGGTCCCTATAGAATACGAGGTATATCTCTAATAAGGTAGCGGACGAGGTAACGAGAGTTATGTCTTTGTTTTGCGCCATCGTTAGAATCTGCTTGGCAATCGGCTTCAGCCAGTCGCTCTTCTTCAAATACGCGATCAGGATGTCTGATTCGATAAAAACTCTTTTACTCAGAGGCATACCTCGCAAAGGTCTTGGCTTTTTTTAGGGCTACCTTCTTCAATTCTTGCACCGATCTTAGCTCATCAAATATGCCTTCTAACGCCCTCATCGGATCCTTGGATTCGGGAGCGGGCACCATTAATGCCTTATCGCCCAGTTGGATGAACAAAACCCTATCGCCCTGGGATATATCCAGCGATTCTCTAATGCTTTTGGGTATCGTAACTTGGCCTTTCCTAGTAATGGTGGATTCCATTTTTTCACCAGTACTACATTTTATGTTTAGTAGTACTTATAGATTGCTCCCATATCGCTCTTATTACAGTCTCGCTTTCGTATACTCGATCAACCCGCCAGATTCCATGATTTTAAGAATGAACTCTGGCATGGAGACAACTTGGTACTTCTCCTTTTTTGTCTCGTTCTCGATGATGCCCTTCTTGAAATCAACCTTGAGCGCATCTCCCTCGCTGATGCGCTCCGCTTCCTTGCACTCCAGTACGGGCAATCCGATGTTGATGGCGTTTCTGAAGAATATGCGCGCGAAGGATTTTGCAATGATGCAATAGATGCCGGCGCCCTTCAACGCCAAGGGCGCATGCTCCCTTGATGAGCCGCACCCAAAGTTCCTGCCAGCAGCGATGATGTCGCCTTTCGCTACGTTCTGCGCAAACTCAGGACGGGCGCCTTCAAAGACGTGCTTTGCCAGCTCCTTCGGGTCGTTTATCGTCAGATACCTGCCGGGAATGATGGCATCGGTATCGATGTTGTCTCCAAATTTCCAGACGTTTCCCTTGTCCATATCACACCGCCCTCGGGTCCGTAATTCTTCCCTTAAGCGCAGACGCTGCCGCAGTGGCAGGCGAACACAGATATACGAATGCTTTGGCGCTGCCCTGCCTCCCCCTGAAGTTCCTGTTGGAAGTGGCCAATCCAATCTCTCCGTCGCCAAGAAGCCCAAATGAACCGCCCATGCAGGGACCGCAGCACGGCGCTTCCACGAGTACTCCTGCTTCTACAAACTGTTCTATGAATCCTGCCTTCAGCACCTTCATATATTCGTCCCGGGATGCCGGTATGATGATCACCCTAACGCCTTCTGCGATTTTATTGTCGCCGAGGACTTCCGCAACGACTTTCAAATCCTCAAACCTGCCGTTCGTGCACGAGCCGATGAATATCTGGTCGATTTTCGTGCCCTCAACCTCGCTCACGCCTTTAACGTTGTCCACGTTGTGCGGACATGCGACCTGGGGCTCAAGGGCAGATATATCGTATTCATGGCGCCGTACATAATCGGCATCCTCATCACTGCGCCAGCGAGAGTCAAACTTGAAGCCTGGGATGCGCACCTTAAGATACGTCTCAGTCTTTTCGTCAGGCTCAACAATGCCCGCCTTTCCGCCCATCTCAATCGCCATGTTGCACATCGTCATTCTTTCGGAGATGTTCATGTCTTTTACCGTTGGCCCACAATACTCACATGCAGCGTATGTCGCCCCGTCCGCGCCCACATCACCAATGATGTGCAGTATCACATCCTTTGCATACACCCTATCAGGCAACTTTCCAGAAATCTCGAATTTGATGGACTGCGGAACCTTGAACCACAACTTTCCGGTTGCAAACGCAGATGCCATGTCAGTGGAGCCCACACCCGTGGAGAATGCACCAAGTGCGCCATAGGTACAGGTATGCGAATCCGAGCCGATGATCAGGTCCCCTGGTAGCACATGGCCTTTTTCGGGCATTACTTGGTGGCACACGCCTTCATATATATCATAATTCAGGATGCCCTGTTCCTCAGCAAAGCTCCTGAGCATCATGTGATTGCTGGCTGCATCCAGCGAATCGGCAGGAACCTGGTGGTCAAACAGTATCACGATTTTGTCAGGGTCCCACACGCGCTTCTCTTTTCGCCCTTCCAGGATTTTATAGAATCCCTTTACTGCAAGTGGCCCTGTGATGTCATGAGTCATGGCGCAATCTATGTCAGCGAGCACAAACTCTCCTGCCAGTACCGGCTTTCGCGCCGCCCTGGAGAATATTTTTTCCGAGATGGTTTGACCTGACATGATGACCGATGATATAATGATAAGCAAATATATAAACGTAAAGTAAGCATAATTAATTGTTCGATAAAAAGAGAGGAATATGCCCCCAAATATGCCGATTGAAATGGGAGAAATAGCAGCACCCATCTTGATGGTTATAGCATGCGTGCTCATGCTAAAAACGGTAACTTTGCAAAAGGTGCGACCCCGAAGAAATTGGTGGCTCCAATTGTTTTTTGGGCTTTGTATTATCCTTGTTAGTAGCATATCCACAGTGGCCGAGGGTTTCTACGCACCGATTTTCTTTAACACGTTAGAGCATTTATGTTATGGATTGGCCGGGGTTATATTTGCATTAGCTTGCTATCAATCATACAAACAAATCCAGGGTATGGTGGGTGAAAAGCGATGACGAATATGATCGTTACGATTGCCGAGGTGGTCGGAACAATTGGATTTTTGGTCGCGCTGGCATTTAGCGTGTCAAACTACAGAAAAACCAAAGAGGCATCTACGTTGTGGTTTTTCATATCGTTTGCAATGCTGCTCCACGCAATCATATGTATAACCAATGTGTTAGAGTGGAGTGGTATAGCCCCTATTTTCGATCCGCTTGGAGACTCTCTGCTAGTCGGAACTGCAACGCTCTGGATATGTGCGGCATATGTGTTTTCCAGAGAGATATTAAAGCCAGTGTAAGTTGTGTGTTTAATTTAAAGGTTCAGGCTGTTTTTGACCCTTCCAAAACATTAATCAAAGAACGAGACCTAAGGAATAATCATGAGCGATCTTCTGCAGATATACGAGCGATTGGAGGGCATCACCTTAGAGGAGTTCAAGGAAAAGGTGCAAGAGAAGATTAAATCGATGGGAGAGCTGTGTGACGAGAAGACGGCTGCCATGCTCGTTGCACACGACCTTGGGATGGATGTAGCCCCAAAGGCCCCTGCCGTGAAGATTGGCGAGATATCACTGGACGCAAAAAATGTGAGTTTTGTCGGCAAGGTCGTAGACGCATATGAGCCGCGCGAGTTCGCCAGAGAGGATGGATCGCTCGGAAGGGTGGCAAACATCCTCGTATCAGATGAAACCGGGTCAATCAGGGTTGCCCTGTGGGATGACCTGGCTGATCTGGTCAAGGTCGATGAACTCAAAGTAGGACAGGTGGTCAAGATCAACGGATATGTGAAGGAAGGTTACACTGGCATCGAGATCAACATAGGAAGAGGCGGTAGTCTGGAGTTTGTTGAGGGCGGTGATGTTACCATCAAAACGCATAAAATCAACGAGATTAAGGCGGGCATGAACGGCATCAACGTCGTTGGGAAGGTGCTTGACGTTGGCGAGATGCGCACGTTCGCGCGAGATGATGGAACGGAAGGATGCGTCTGCAGTCTCACCATCGGAGATGAGACGGGCAAGACCAGGACCGTGCTATGGGGCGATGATGCAAAGGATGTGAAATTTACCCCTGAGGATGTCATAGAGATAAAAAATGGATATTCCAAGGAGGGCTATGGGAGCGTTGAAATTCATATTGGAGCCAGAAGTTCCATAAAAAAGAGTGATAAGAAAGTGGAATACTCGGAGAAAATCATGAAGATTGGCGACATAGGGATAAATGAGGCCTGCGACGTAAAGGGAGTCGTAACCGAGATTGAGGATAAGAGGGAGTTCACCAGGAGTGACGGCAGCCCTGGTAAGGTGGCGAACATAAGAATCGCGGATGAGACGGGCGGCATCAGAGTGGTGCTATGGGGAGAGCATGCCGATTTAGTTGATAATATGCGTATCGGGACCAAACTCAAGGTCACGGACGGCTATGCCAAAGCAGGCTGGGGCGGAGAAGTGGAATTGAATACCAGTCAGCGCAGTACAATCGTCATGGAGGAAAAAAATGATACTAAACCTGGAGATCAACAAGATTGAGTCACACAGACACGTTCCGGTAGAAGATATCAGGGGCTGCAAAAACGTCAACAATGACATCAACATCAAGAATACTTCCCTGGTAAAAAGGAGAACGCCTTTTGGAGAGAGAACCGTGCTCAGAGCCGAGTGCTCGTATGCCATAAACTATCTCAGCCCAAACGTAGGTTACATCAGATTTGAAGGCACGGCAGATTACTACGATGAGGAGAAAAACCTGAAGCAGATTAAGAAAGACTGGGATAAAGGGAACGTACCCATTGAGGTGTTAAATGAGGTTGCCAACACCATGGTTGTAAGCATGGCGCCACTGGCGATGAGCATATCGAAGAGCCTCGACCTGCCGCCAGCTGTACCCGTCCCGAAGATAACATTCCAGAAGCAGCAGAAAAAAGGAGAGGAGCCGACCTTTTATCACGGTTAACATTACTTTCACACTGCATGCATCAAGGATTTATGTATTGCAACACATTGAGTGAAAAATGGAGAGCGATAATATGGACAAAAATATCTCCCTGGAAGATTTACCCGGCGTAGGGTCTACAACGGCTGAAAAACTTACAGAAGCTGGTTTTAGTTCGATAGAGGCGATAGCTGTAGCATCGCCGGCTGACTTGGCAAGCGCTGCAGAGATAGGAGAGTCGACTGCCACAAAAATAATAAGCGCTGCGAGGCAGGCTGCTGAGGTAGGTGACTTCGAAACGGGCGATGTCGTACTCGAACGAAGAAAGCAGGTGGGAAAACTCACGACCGGGAGCGCTACGTTGAATGAATTATTAGGCGGCGGTGTTGAGACGCAAGCGATTACGGAGTTCTACGGTGCATTTGGCTCAGGGAAAACGCAAGCCGCACATCAATTGGCCGTGAACGTGCAATTGCCAAAAAAGAATGGTGGATTAGAAGGATCGACGATCATGGTCGATACTGAAAACACCTTCAGACCCGAGAGAATAAAACAGATGGCAGAAGCGCTTAAACTAAATCATGAAGAAATTCTCAAAAACATATACGTTGCCAGGGCATACAACTCGAATCATCAAATGCTGTTGGTCGATAGGGCATTCGAGCTTGCTGAGAAATTAAAAAACTCTGACAAGCCAGTACGACTGATTGTCATAGATTCGCTGACCGCACACTTTAGGGCAGAATACGTGGGCAGAGGAACGCTCGCAGATAGACAGCAAAAGCTCAACAGGTATTTGCATGACATCATGCGCTTCGGAGATTTATACAACGCCGCGGTGATGGTGACCAATCAGGTCATGTCAAAGCCTGATGCGTTCTTCGGAGACCCTACCAGGCCGATAGGCGGCCACATTCTCGGGCATACCGCTACATTTAGAATATACCTGCGCAAATCTAAAGGCGAGAAGAGAATTGCAAGGCTTGTTGATTCGCCTTCTCTACCAGAGGGAGAGGCAATATTCTCAGTAACTGTAGAGGGAGTCAGGGATTGAAGGCGCTTGCTATAGACATCGATGGGACAATCACTGATGATAAGCGCAGGATAAATTGTAGAGCAATAGAGGCTATCCGCGGTTTGAAAATACCGGTCATCCTTGCGACGGGCAATACGGTTTGTTTTGCATTAACTACGGCGAAGCTCATAGGCACTGACGGTATAGTAATCGCTGAAAATGGCGGAGTTGTGAAGGCGGGTTACGATGCCAAGGAGTGCGTGCTATGTGATGGCACAGAATGCGAGAAGGCATTTGAGCTTTTAAGCAAACATTTCGACCTTGAAAAACTCGATGCAGAATATAGGAAGACCGATGTTGCACTACGCAGAAATTTCGATTTGTCCAGGGCAAGGGAGATGTTGAGCAAGAGTGGCTTAAATGTGGATTTGGTGGACAGCGGGTTTGCCGTCCATATCAAGAACAAACACATTAACAAAGGCATCGGACTGAAAAAGGTCGCAGAGTTGTTAGGCTTGTCCACCCAGGATGCCGTGGCAATAGGCGACTCTGAGAACGACATAGAAATGTTCAACGTGGCAGGATTTAAGGTCGCTGTCGGCAACGCGGATCCAAGACTTAAACAGATGGCGAGCCTCGTAACTAAAGGCAAATACGGCGCTGGCGTGGCAGAAGCTATAGAAACAATAGAGGGTTCATTCCTTTAGCTCGAGCAGACCTATTGCCAGAGCGATGACGCCCACAAACAGTACGACGATGCCGATGACGCCTTTTATAAAGATTTCCACCTCAGGCAGATACATATAAATTCCATACAGGCCCAATCCAACCAAAACGAGTCCCAGCAGAAGCTCCAGATACTTGTTCACTCTTAATCCCTCTCTGTTAAAGCATCGACATTTTCTCGACTACAATATAATCTTTAACCGCACGCACTGACTCAAAGGGAATCAACACAAAGTTGTCTTCTATCCTAAAATTCGTTGTGTCCAGCGCTATGTTAGGTTTGATTACAAGGTCAATCAAATCCCCGGTCCTAATGTCAACTACTATGTTATACAGAGTTCCAATTTCCGTTCCGTCTGCGCCCATGACGTGTTTATCAAATATATCCCTGGTAAATATTCTAGCCATTCAAATCCCGCCTTAATTTTTACCTATATCCTATATAAGACCTCGCTTCCAAAGGCGTGCCACCTTTGAACTTCTCCCTGACACGCTCATAGTAATCCGTGATAGTTTCATCAATGGTTGGCTTGACCTTCTTCAATACCCCCCTGAAGTGGTGCATCTCCACCTGCTCAGAATCCCCCTTCTCCCGCAGGGCAAGCATGGCCGCCTCCCTGCAGAGCGCTGCAATATCCGAACCGACATAGCCTTCTGTTATGTCTGCAAGCTCGTCGATGTTGACATCCTCTGCCAGAGGCATACTTTTCATATGAATTTCAAATATCTTTGCTCTACTGGACCTATCTGGTGCGCCCACGAACACAAGCCTGTCAAATCTGCCTGGCCTAAGCAGCGCAGGGTCGATTAGATCTGGCCTGTTGGTCGCAGCCATAATGACAACGTCCTCTAATTTCTCCAACCCATCCAACTCTGTGAGCAGTTGATTAACCACGCGTTCGGATACCTTGGATACATCTTCAGCACTTCTCGCCGGGGCAAGGGCATCCAGTTCATCGAAGAATATTATCGCCGGTGCACATTGCCGCGCTTTTTTGAATACCTGCCTAACTGCTTTCTCGGACTCGCCAACCCATTTGGACAATAACTGCGGCCCCCTAATGCTGATGAAGTTCGCATTCGATTCGTACGCGACCGCTTTCGCAAGCATCGTTTTTCCAGTTCCGGGTGGACCGTACAATAAGATGCCCCTCGGTGGTGATATGCCCATTCTTGCGAACCGTTCTGGACACTTAAGCGGCCATTCCACTGCCTCAATGATTTCCTGCTTGATGTCTTCCAATCCGCCAACCTCATCCCAGGAGACTTTTGAGATTTCAAGGAAGGCTTCCCTCAATGCAGATGGTTCGATTTCCCTTAAGGCACAGGTGATATCCTCGTTAGTAACGTGCATCTTCTCCAAGACCTCAGGGGGTATCCTCTCTTCGTTAAGATCGATCCCTGGCAGATGCCGACGCAGTGCCCTCATCGCAGCTTCTTTTGCGAGCGCGGATATGTCGGCGCCAACAAATCCATGCGTATGCTCTGCCAGATAATTCATGTCCACGTCATCTGATAGCGGCATCCCTCTCGTGTGAATCTGCAAAACTTCGATTCTGTCACTTTTGTCAGGCACGCCAATCTCAATCTCCCTGTCAAATCTGCCTGGACGGCGAAGTGCAGGGTCAATGGAATCTACCCTGTTCGTAGCACCGATGACTACAACCTGCCCCCTTTCCTGTAGCCCGTCCATCAAAGATAGCAACTGCGCAACCACCCTGCGCTCGACTTCTCCGGTAACCTCCTCTCTCTTGGGTGCAATCGAGTCAAGTTCATCGATGAAGATGATGGCTGGAGCGTTTTGGTTTGCTTCTTCGAATTTTTCTCGCAATTGTTGTTCACTTTCACCATAGTATTTGGACATTATTTCAGGTCCGGCTATGGCTATGAAATATGCACCGGATTCGTTGGCAACGGCCTTTGCGATAAGGGTTTTACCAGTTCCAGGTGGACCATGTAGTAAAACGCCCTTTGGTGGCTCTACACCAAGCCTCTGAAATACCTCTGGGTGCTTCATCGGCAGTTCGATCATTTCTCTGACGCGTTGAACTTCGTCCCTTAATCCGCCGATGTCCTCGTACATTATGCCAGTTGCCCTGACAGATTCATAACCGGCAGCGGGTTTTTCTCTCAATTCGAGCAATGTGGTCTCGGTGATGAGCACGATGCCAGAAGGGGTTGTGCTGATAGCAATCAAGGGTATTGGCTGACTGGTGATGTTCCTACTCATAAGAGGAGAGCCCATTGAACTCATAACTGGCACGATGTCCCCCTGCACGACGGGGTGCTTTTGTACCTGCCGCTTGACCATCTCTTCGGCATCACTGCCGAACTGCATCGCCATCCCCTCCAGCGGCGCTAAAACAACCTTTTCCGCTTCCTTGACGTCTGCCTTTCTGATTATGACCTTTTCTCCAATCCCAACGTCAGCATTCTGCCGGACAAATCCATCAATTCTAACAATGCCCTGCCCCCAATCCTGCTTATCTGCACGCCAGACTTTGGCAACGGTAGTTGACTTGCCCTTTATCTCGATAATATCGCCCGGTGATAGTTTCAATTCCAATAGTGTATCAGGGTCAAGACGTGCTATACCCCTGCCAGAGTCGCTGGGATATGCCTTTGCAACCCTTAGATGAAGTTCCTCCACAAATTCCCCCCAGATATTTTAATAGTAAGCCATGGATATTATTTCTAGATATGTTTAATGGGCGAGAGGCATAAAAAATTAATGGGTGCGGTAATGAAGGCGGTCGTATTCAATCCTTTTTCTGGCGCTTCTGGCGATATGGTCGTTGCAAGTTTGCTAGACTTAGGCGCAAGTCATGATGTGGTGATGGATGCAATGACCTCTGTAGTAGGGGATGTTGAGATTGATATCACCAGAACGAACAAGTGTGGACTTAGCGCCACCAAGGTAGACGTAATAACTGCCGATGCAAGCGAGAGAAAGTACACCGAGATTGTAGATATAATAAAGGCTTGCAGATTGTCAAATGCAGTAATAAGCGATGCCCTGGAGATATTTGGCATATTGGCGGATGCGGAGGCAAAAGTACACAACGTGCCAAAAGACCAGTTGCATTTTCATGAAGTGGGTGCGATAGATGTTATCGCAGATGTCCTTGGTGCATGTGCCGCATTCCATGACCTCGGTTTTGGTGATTGCAAAATTTACAGCATGCCTATCTCGGTGGGAGGAGGGTTTGTTGACACCGCGCATGGAAAACTGCCAGTACCTGCGCCTGCAACATTGGAGATATTACGCAGTTCGGGACTGATACATAGGGGCGGACCTGTTCAGGAGGAGTTGTTAACTCCAACAGGGGCTGCGATACTCGCGCACTTCGTCCAGAAGTGCGATGAAATTTTTCCACAAATGTGCGCTGAAAAAGTTGGATATGGCGCCGGATCAAAAGACCTTGCCATGCCAAATGTTTTGCAAGTTGTCGTAGGCGAGGTCGAGAATGCACTGGTTTTTGACCAGATAGAGATGCTTGAGACAAACGTGGATGATGTAAGCGGCGAGGTCTTGGGCAGTCTGGTCGATGAGTTGATGGAGTTGGGCGCAAGAGATGTCGCGATTATTCCTGCCATGATGAAAAAGGGGCGCCCTGGACACATAATACGGGTGATTGCAAAAGCAGAAGACGTTGGAGCGTTGGCGAGGAAAATCGTTCAAGAGACGGGCTCGCTCGGCATACGCATAATGCCGATAAAGCACAGGTTGATTGCTGAGAGGACCATGGATTCGGTCACGATCGGCATCGCTGGAAAGGACAGAAAGGTAGGAGTCAAGATTGCAACAGATACCCATGGAAACATCCTGAATATCTCGGCTGAATTTGAGGATTGTAAAAAAGTGGCGAGGGAGTTTTGCGTCCCAGTAAGAGAAATAATTAGAAGGGCAGAAGAAATCGCCTGGAATCAATTTTCATGAGTTCCACGAGAAGGAAGATAGGAATTGTCATAGCGATCATCGCAATCACGCTTGCAGCCTCGCACCTCATGTTACCAAAGGCAGTTGTTGATACAGTAAGTGCTCCCACGAGCATATCCCAAGGTCAGACGTTCAGCGTGGACGTGACCGTGAGCAACACTGGCGGAGTGAGCATGACTGTAGCTCCTTCAGCTGCTGATCTTACTTTCTTCATAGGACCTACCGATGTTGGTGCAGAATACACGGTCACAGCACCTGCCGGGGTCACCATAGCAGGCGGTGCATCAGCAACCCTGACCCACTCTATTATTGTTTCAGGTACTGCAACAACCGGAAGCCTTGTTATAGATACAGCAGCCAATGAGCCAACTGCCACAGATGACAACTTTGGCAGCGATGTATCAGATGCAGATGGTGCTACCACGACAGCATCTGTAACTGTCCAGACACCTGCTCAACGCGCTGCAGATATTGCTCCGGACGAATTGCTCGGAATGGAGGGAGTCGTGGTCTTAGAGGGCCAAGATGCCATTGAGGATGTGAGACAGAAGCACATTGGGGCAGTCGAAAACGTGGAGGATGTTGCAATAGTCCAGTATGGTCCAGCATATCACCAAATCGTATTGTGGGTAACGCCGTATTCCAACGACGCCGTCGCTGCCAGCGAGAACGAGAAAATGGCGGATGCGATGGTTAGATTCGGTGGGAATTGGAAAGAGAACCTGGAAGAAGTGTCCATCGGCGGCAAAAATGTGTACAGAGCTACGCCGAATGGCGATTTTCACTATTTCTGGGTGGAAAGGGAATATGTCTTTTATGTTACAATACCGCACACATTCCAAGGTAGAGCACACGAGATAATCACTGCAATAAAAGCCTAAGATTTAGCGCCGGAAGCACCATTATAACACAGAATTGCATCATCCAGAGTGAGCTCGCCCTGTGCGACCTGTTGTGCCAGTTTTCTTGTAATTGTGTACCTGCCATTTGACTTTTCCCGGCTCTGCTCTTGTATCACTCTGACTTCACCTTTTGTCGGCATAATTTGCTGTTTTCTGACCGGGATACCTTCAAGGCTGGCGATGTTGATGGCAGCTACTATGTCGGATATCGTCTGGCCCCTTACTCCCTTTCCAAGATGTGGTGTAGTAAAACTCTCATCCACTAACTCAACCCTAACATCCAACTCAAGCAACGTGTTTACAATCCTCGCTCTGACTAGTCTGGCACCGTGCCCGACCCTAACTACGATGTGCCTGGCAGGATGGTTCTCTAAAACATCTCGCACAATTTTAACGACGGCACTAATCGAGACTTGGTGCACGGAGATTACCATGCCGTCCCCAATGACTGCAATTCCGGGATAGTTGCCAGGGTCGATGCCGATGATGACTTTGTCATACTTGCGAACGCCATTTAGCAACCGCTGCGCCCGATCAACTGCTGCCGAGGGTTTTCTGGCGACTATAATTCTATTTGCATCAAAATCAATTTTATCACATTCGGATTCCGTCGTGATTATTGCACCCACGTTGATGGGTACCGTCTCCTCTGGTGAGAGTGTTATAAAATTCAAACGCCTAGCTCTCATCTCTGCTACAACTTGTTGATAGACGAAAAAATCGTCAGTAATCAATGCGATCTTTTTGCGCCTCGAAACCCCCTCCCTAACGTAAATTAGATTTAGACATACTTAAATGTTGACTCTGCCCAAATTTTATCTTAAGCAGAGACATAATCTACTTAATCAAATGAAAATTGAAAAGTACACCAGTGGATGCAAAAAACTCGATGAGCTATTAGGTGGCGGGTTTGAAGTAGGAACGATAACGCAGCTATTTGGAGAGGCAGGTAGCGGCAAAACCAACATATGCCTCCAACTTACCATAGAGACTGTCAAGAATGGGAGAAAGGTCATATATATCGACAGCGAGGGTTTCTCCCCAGAAAGATTCGAACAGATAGCTGGAAACGGTGTGGGAAAGATAGCCAAAGAAATAATCGTATACGAGCCGATGAACTTCGAACAGCAATACGTCGCCATCAAGGATGTCGAGAAGGTGATTGACAAAGTAGGGGTTATCATCCTTGATTCAGCTGCAACGTTCTATAGATTTGAGCTTGATGATGAACGAGATATCACCCTAATAAGAGAGTTGGCAAATCAAATAGCACATCTACTCGGGCTGGCGAGAAAATATGGTGTTGCAGTTGTGTTTACAAATCAGGTCTATACGGATATAGAAAAGAACCAATACCGACCTCTGGGCGGAAACCTGATCGAGCACCTGTCAAAGACCATCATTCAGCTGGAAAAGATTGGCATGGGAAGGAGAAAAGCCACCCTGCGAAAGCATCGCTCCAGGCCAGAGGGAATAGCATGTGAGTTTATGCTCACTCAAGAGGGTGTGCGAGATGCGTGAAAAATGTCAAAACGATCTGATTATCCCTTCATAGACGGCCTCTGCCGTGCCTTCTAAGAATACATGGTCATTCTTCAGTGATGCGTGTAGCATCCCGCCCTTGGTTTTGACGTTCACGATGTCACCTACCTTTCCGAGTTTGTTTGCAACAGCAGCGGATGCAGCCGCTCCGGTTCCACAGCTCAGCGTCTCTGCCTCCACACCCCTTTCATATGTCCGTATCTCAAGTGCGTTTTTTCCCACCTTCACGAAATTCACATTTGCACCTTCTGGAAATATTGAGTGGTGCCTTATCTTTGGCGCGACCTGTGCTATTGGAGCACCTAAATCGTCGACGAAGATGACCGCGTGCGGCACGCCGGTGTTGACCGCAGATACCTTGCGCCCCTCTAACTTCTTCTCAAAGAACTCAAATCTTGGCGCGCCCATGTCCGCCTTGATCCATACGCGATTTGATGTATCCTTTCTGGCCTCTATCCCTATGTCGCCGGCGATTGTCTCAACAATGACTTTGCCCAACCTCACGTAGCCGGCATCAATCGCATATTTCACAACGCACCGAATGCCATTCCCACACATCTCCGGCTCTGAGCCATCGGGATTAAAAATTCTCATCCTGAGATTTGCATGTTTTGACCTGGAGAGAAAAAGAACGCCGTCCGCGCCTACGCCAAAACGTCTGGCACAGAAACGCTCGGTAAAAGTACTCTTCCTGCTCTCTGGTATGATTTCCTGGTCATACTCATCTACCAGGATGAAGTCGTTGGCATTTCCATGCAGTTTGGTGAAGATTATCATGCTATATCCTGAGCCTTGATGGGATAACCTGGCATCTCAGCAAATCATCATACGACTCGCGCTCCCTGATGGCTTCGGCGCTTCTATCACATACGAGCACTTCTGCACATCTTGGCCTGCCATTGTACTGCGAACTCATTGAGAAGCCGTATGCTCCGACATCAAGAATTGCTATCAAATCGCCCTTCTCGACTTTTGGTAGATTCCTATCACTTGCAAGGATATCGCCAGACTCGCAAATCGGCCCCACAACGGTATAAGTATCGCTTGGACTCTGGTCTGCTTTATTGGCAACCACAACCTCGTGATACGCGTCATACATCACCGGCCTAAGAAGCAGATTAAATCCAGCATCTACGCCGACGAAGTTCTTGTGCGCCTTCTTAATCGTGTTCACCCTTGTTAGAAGAATTGTTGAGTCAGCAACGATGTGCCGCCCTGGCTCGAGTATCAGTTTTGGAGTAATGCCCATGGACTTTGTACGCTCCTCAAATATGGGCAAAACCGCATCCGCAAGTTCAGAGGGAGATGGTACCTTTTCTCCTGGTTTATAAGGAATTCCAAGACCTCCGCCGAGGTCGACGAACTTAAGTTCAACGCCGATTTTGTTCACCTGCTCGACCAACTCCATCATCCTGCGCGCAGCATCCGCAAAAGGCGCGACATCAAGTATCTGTGAACCTATATGACAATGAATGCCCACTGGCTTGACGTTCTTCAACGCAAGCGCTTCTTTGTATGCCGATACAACCTCTGCATGTGGAATCCCAAACTTAGAGGTCTTCAGACCTGTTGCAATCTTGGGGTGTGTCTTCGGCGAGACGTCTGGATTTACCCTAAAAGCGATCTCGGCCTCCTTGCCTTGTGCCTCAGCAATCTTCGATAGCGTCCTCAATTCATCCAATGAGTCAACAGATAGCCTTACGCCCTCCTGCACCGCCATGTTCAGTTCTGCATCTGTCTTGGAATTCCCATTGAACAGTATCTTGCCAGGAGAAAATCCCGCCTTGAGAGCGCAAAACAACTCGCCATCCGAAAAGACATCAGCACCAGCGCCTTCCTGCGCCAGTATCCTTAGAATCGAAAGATTGTAGTTCGCCTTCGCTGCATAATATATGTCTGCATTTGGGAAAGCACGTTGAAAACGCTGGTAATTAGCCCTAATCCTGGATTCGTCCGTCACGTAAAGCGGCGTGCCGAATTTCTCAGCCAGGGCAACTGTATCAACGCCGCCAATGGTGAGATGCCCGTTTTCAATTCCCAGATGGCTCCTATGTTGAAACATGTCATATCTCCAGCTCTCTTATTCTCCCAACAGCCTCCTTGATTCGTTCTACCGGTTCTGTCAACGCAAAGCGCAAATATCCCTCGCCGTAATCGCCAAATCCGATGCCCGGAGTTGCTACCACACCTGCTTTGTCCAGCAACAACCTAGAAAAGTCAAGCGAATCGTATCCACGCGGTACGGGTGCCCAGACATAGAACGTTGCCTTTGGCACCTCCACTGACATGCCAAGCGTATTCAACCCTCTAACCAAAACATCTCTCCGTTCCCTGTAAATCGCCCTCATCTTATTCACGCAGCCTTGCGGACCTTTTAGTGCGGCAATGCCAGCCATCTGCACTGCATTGAACACGCCCGAATCTACGTTGGTCTTCACCTTGCCCAGCCCGGCAAGAACTTCGGCGTTACCAACTGCAAAGCCGAGCCGCCACCCTGTCATGTTATAGGTCTTCGAAAGCGAGTGAAATTCGATGCCAATGTCCATTGCCCCTTTTATCTGCAGAAGAGATGGCGCCTTATATCCATCATATGCCACCTCTGAGTATGCGTTGTCATGACATACGATGATGTCGTTGTCTGATGCAAAATCAACAACTTCCTTGAAAAAGTTCTCATCAGCGATGGCTGCAGTAGGGTTGTTCGGATAGTTGAGAAACATGAGTTTTGCCTTCTTCGCTATTTTCGCGTCGATTGAATTCAAATCTGGCTTAAAGCCATTCTTTGCCAATAGCGGCATGGTGTGTGGAGTTCCGTCTGCAAGCATCGTCCCTATCCTGTATACTGGATATGCTGGGTCTGGCACCAGCGCGATGTCGCCTGGATTTATGAACGCCAAAGGCAGATGTACAATTCCCTCCTTGGAGCCGATGAGGGTTAGCACCTCATCCTCTGAGTATAACTTAACGCCAAATCGCTTCTTATACCACTTGGCTACTGCTTCTCGAAAAGAGGGCATGCCTTTATAAGACGGATATTGATGTGTAGATGGGTCTAGCACAGCATCATGCATCGCTTCAACGATATGTTCTGGCGTCGGCTGGTCAGGGTCGCCTATGCTGAAGTCGATGATGTTGATGTTTTGCTCGCGCTTCGCAGCCTTGAGCTCATCAATGGTGGCAAACAAGTACGGCGGCAGCGCGTTTATCCTATCAGCGTACATTTTCCCTTTAACATCATACGGAGGAGAGAAATACTTTTCTCACTTGCTACTATTGATTAAAGGCAATGAAAATCAGCGAGCTATCTGGCAAATTGCCTGAGAAAGTAATCCAGTTTTATGTAGATGCCGGATTTGATGAACTATATCCCCCACAGGCAGATGCAATTAAGCGCGGCATACTTGATGGAAAAAATGTTGTGGCTGCGATTCCAACCGCATCCGGCAAAACGCTGCTCGCAGAACTTGTCATGCTAAAATCCGTGCTAAGCGGTGGCAAGGCGATTTACATCGTACCGCTGAGGGCACTCGCCTCTGAGAAATATGACAGATTTTCTCAGTTTTCACAACTTGGCGTCAAGGTGGGAATCTCCACCGGTGATTTTGACTCGAAGGATGAGTGGCTGGGCAGATGCGATATCATCATCACAACGTCTGAAAAGGCGGATTCGCTGCTCAGGAATGAGGCGAGCTGGATGAATGACCTCACCGTCATCGTTGCAGATGAGATTCATCTCATCAATTCTCCCAATAGGGGACCAACGCTGGAGATGACACTGGCAAAGTTGACAATGCTAAATCCAAGAGCGCAGATCCTTGCATTGAGCGCGACTATAGGAAATGCTGGCGAGCTGGCAAAATGGCTTAATGCGGAATTGATTCGAAGCGACTGGCGC
Source organism: Methanocellales archaeon (assembly GCA_030610945.1). Lineage (GTDB taxonomy): Archaea > Halobacteriota > UBA148 > UBA148 > JAUWXC01 > JAUWXC01. The sequence continues at coordinate 205,371 of JAUWQV010000001.1, forward strand.
CCTGTGGAGCTGCGAGAAGGCATCCTGTTTGGAAAAACTATCGACTTCATCAATACGAAAAAAGAGGTTGCAGTTGATAATAAGGACGATGCGATTGCCCTCTCGCTTGATACCATACAAGATGGAGGGCAGTGTCTCATTTTCACCAACACGCGCAAGAGAGCAGAGGAGACGGCCAAGAGAGTTGGCAGGGCGATTAAGGATATAGTTGGTGCAGATGAACACCGGACAAAGATAGCAAAGGAGATTAAAGAGATCGGGGAAACCGACCTGTGCGAGAAACTTGCGTTTTGTGTGGAGTGCGGAGTGGCATTTCATCATGCCGGCTTGAGGAGCGAGCACAGGCGCATTATAGAGAATGGATTCAGGTCCAATGTGATAAAGGTGATAGCATGTACGCCCACGCTGGCGGCTGGTTTAAATCTGCCAGCAAGACGTGTCATCATCCAGAGTTATAGACGGTATGATGTCAGTTTTGGGTTGACCCCAATACCAATTTTAGAATACAAACAGATGTGCGGAAGGGCAGGCCGCCCAGGCTTGGACCCATATGGCGAGTCGGTCCTCATCGCAAAAAATTTTGATGAGAGGAACGCACTACTGGAGAATTACGTGCTCGCAGACCCAGAAGACATATGGTCAAAATTGGGAACGGAGAACGCGCTACGCACCCACATACTATCGACAGTCGCAACCGGCTTTGCTTCCTCGCGAGCGCAACTGTTGGATTTCATGGACAATACGTTCTACGCATTCCAACAGGAAAAATGGAGGCTGGAGCATATAATAGATAACGTGCTGGAGTTCTTGGAAGGTGAAAACATGATAGACCAGCATGATGATAGATTGTACGCCACGCCGCTTGGTAGGTTGGTCTCGAGATTGTATATAGACCCTTTGTCAGCCTCGACCATCGTCAAAGGGTTGCAAACTACAGGAAATACTGCCCAGCTCGCCCTCATTCACCTGATATGCTGCACGCCCGATATGAGAAAACTCTATCTGCGAAGCGGGGATTACGCCTGGGTTGAGGCTTTTGCCACGGAGCATCACAGAGAGTTAATGCCACCCCCAACAAATAACTATGAATGGTATCTCGGCGAGGTTAAGACGGCAATGATGCTCCTTGATTGGATTGACGAGCGGCATGAAAACGAGATAACAAAGAAATTCGGCATTGGTCCGGGGGATGTCCGCGCGTTAGCAGAGATATCAGAATGGCTCATGCACAGCACCGCAGAGTTATCTGCCTTCTTGAGAGTTTCGCATACAAGAGAGGTTAGGCGCTTAGTGCAGAGGATTAAGTATGGCATCAAACCCGAGTTATTGGAATTAATCACGCTGCATGGGATTGGAAGAGCAAGGGCGCGCAGATTATATGACGCTGGATATATTGATTTAAGCAAACTCAAAAAGGCAGAGCCAAAAAAGATTGCAAAATTAGTAGGAGCCGGGGTTGGTGCCAAGGTGATGGAGCAGTTAGGGTGAATGAGGTATGAACATTAAAATCATTGGAGGGGTAGCCGACATCAAAGACACGGCAGAATTTATCAAAACGCTGGGCGATGTCGCAAGGAAATACAATGTAACCGTTCAGGCACTGGATGCAAACAAGATTGCTGGCGTAGAGCATCTTCGCTTTGCAGTCGAGAAGGCGATGAGGTCGATGTCCTCGCAAACGAATATCTCCAAGGACTTGGGCATGGAAATTCTCCTGTATGCCTCCGGAAGGCGCCAGATTAGCAAAGCCCTTCAGTTAGGGGTTTCGCCCGGCAAAAGCAACGTCGCGATTGTCATAGTTGGTAGCAACGCAGAGCGTGCAGCGAAGGAGATAAAAAACCTAATTCAAGAGGCTCCCGTATTGGATTATAATGAATCAAAGAAAGATGCCATCCTGAAAACCTTCGGCATCACAGATGCTGAAATAGAGGCTGTCGGCGAGGACAAAACCCCCAAACTTGTGCTGGAAAGGGTGGCACTGGTAGATATTCTGAAATAGCATCATGTAAAAAATCTTTGATAAATCAACCATAAGTTTATCAAAGCCGCCCTGGATTTGCCGCATTCCCTGTAACGTATTTCATTCACTTAAGAATGTCGCAGATTAAAAGTCTGCGACTCTTGTAATTCCCATGGAATTCAAGATTCCGCCCTTGTCTGCCGAACTCGCCAGTTTCACGTACCTGGCTAAGTATCCCTTTAATTCGCGCCTTGGTGGTTTCCACTCCTTTCTGCGGGCCTCAATCTCTTCTTCGCTCAGTTCGACGTTCAGCGCTCTCTCAGGAATGTTGATCGAAATCATATCGCCATCCCTCAACAACGCGATAAGACCGCCCTCAAACGCCTCCGGCGAGACGTGACCAATGCAGAGCCCGCGTGTGCCACCAGAAAAGCGCCCATCGGTGATCAGTGCAACTGAATTAGACAGACCCATGCCGGCAATTGCCGACGTTGGACCCAGCATCTCCCTCATGCCAGGCCCGCCCTTCGGACCTTCATATCTGATAACGATAACGTCGCCTTCCTTAATTTCTCCACCAAGAATTGCCTTGACCGCATGCTCCTCGCCATCGAAGACACGTGCTGGCCCTTTGTGAATCAGCATATTCTCATCCACAGCAGTTTGTTTAATGACTGAACCATCTGGCGCAAGATTGCCCCTGAGAACTGCCACTCCTCCCTCTGGATGATTGGGATTGTCAAGCAGTCTGATGACCTCCTCGTTTACCACCATCGCGCCCCTCAGATTCTCACCCAATGTTTTGCCCGAAACCGTCAACACATCCATGTGCAGTTTCTCTTCCAAGCGCTTCATGAGTGCGGGGATGCCTCCTGCCTTATCAAGGTCTTCAAGCATATGTGGCCCACCAGGGCGCATGTTGCACAGATGCGGGGTTTTTCTACTTAATTCATCGAAGATGTCGAGGTCTAGGGCAATACCAGCTTCATGCGCGATTGCGAGGAGGTGCAATACCGTATTGGTCGAGCCTCCCAGCGCCATGTCAACTATAATCGCGTTTTTAAATGCGGCTTCCGTCATGATGTCGAGTGCGGAGATATTCTGCTTGATGAGCGAAACAATCTGTTTGCCCGTTTCAAAGGCAAGTTCTCTCTTTTTCTCGTCAAGTGCATGCGCTGTCGCACATCCAGAAAGCGACATGCCAAGCGCTTCCGTAACGCATGCCATGGTATTGGCGGTGAACATCCCAGCACAGCTACCAGCACCTGGACAGGCAACATGCTCAAGTGATGTTAACTCCTCCTCACTCACAGAGCCCGTTTTGATGCCTCCAACTGCTTCAAAAACCGTAATCAGGTCAACATTCTTTCCCTTGTACTTGCCAGGCTTCATAGGTCCGCCGGTTACCGCAATAGTGGGCAAATTCATCCGCGCCGCCGCCATTAAATGACCAGGCACGATTTTGTCGCAGGTGGGGATAAGCACCATGCCATCGAATTGATGCGCCATAGCCCATAACTCAATGGAATCAGCGATGACTTCCCTGCTGGGTAATGAATAACACATCCCCTCATGACCCATCGCTAGCCCATCGCAAATCGCAATCGTGTCCATTTCAAATGGAACTCCGCCCCCTGCCCTAACGCCCCTCTTAACGTCCTCCGCGAGTTTTCTGAGATGGATGTGACCGGGAACGATTTCATTATAGCTATTGATGACGGCGACAAATGGTTTGTCAAAATCCTCATCTTCTATGCCACACGCATGAAGAAGTGCCCTATGTGGCGCCCTTTCAAGACCTTTTTTTATTGCATCACTTCTCAAGATAACGCCTCTACCATACAATACGTTCCTCTTTTAAAATAGTGACGGAAAAATAGAGATAAACATTACCTTAAAATAGTGATAAACGCTCTCATAATTTGGAGCGTTATATTTATATAGAAGCACTAGTCTATTTTTGCCCGCAAAAGATTTTGAGGTGATTTAGAATGGTAGGACAACAAGCAGGACAATTGGGTGGACAGCCCATATTAATTCTAAGAGAGGGCAGTCAGAGAACAAGGGGCAGAGAAGCCCAGAGCATGAACATCATGGCGGCAAAAGCCGTTGCAGAGGCAGTTAGGACGACATTGGGGCCAAAGGGCATGGACAAGATGCTCGTGGACTCCATGGGCGACGTCGTGATTACAAATGATGGAGCGACGATTCTGAAGGAGATGGACATCGAACATCCTGCAGCGAAGATGATGGTTGAGATTGCGAAGACCCAGGATGACGAGGTTGGCGATGGCACTACAACTGCGGTGGTCCTAGCCGGAGAGTTGCTTAAAAAGGCAGAGGGGCTATTGGACCAAGACATCCATCCAACAGTCATTGCATCTGGGTACAGGCACGCCTCGACCAAGGCAAGGGAAATCCTGAGTGAAATGGTAGGCAAGGTTGCCCCGGAAGATGAGGAATTGTTGAAGAAGATGGCAATGACAGCCATGATTGGAAAGGGCGCAGAGGCAGTAGGAGACAAACTGGCTGAACTCTGTGTAAAAGCAGTCAAGGCAGTTGTGCAAGAGGACGGTTCGGTTGATGTTGACGATATAAAAGTCGAGAAGAAGGTTGGCGGCAACATCGGCGACTCGGAGCTGATTCAAGGCATGATAATTGACAAAGAAAGGGTGCGCTCTGATATGCCGAAGAAGGTGGAGAATGCGAAGATCACTCTGATCGATTCTGCACTCGAGATCGAAAAGACCGAAGTGGATGCGAAAATAGAGATTACGTCTCCTGAACAGATGCAGGCATTCCTTGCTGAAGAGGAGCGCATGCTGAAGAGCATGGTGGATGCCATCAAGGGCAGCGGCGCAAACGTCGTCTTCTGCCAGAAGGGCATTGATGACCTGGCGCAGCATTATCTCGCCAAGGCAGGCATTTTTGCCACGAGAAGGGTCAAGGAATCTGACATGAAGAAACTCGCCAAGGCGACAGGTGCAAAAATAGTCTCCAACGTCCAGGAGATCGGCAAGGATGACTTGGGATATGCGGGACTTGTCGAGGAACGAACGATTGGCGATGATGAAATGACCTTTGTAGAAAAGTGCAAAAATCCCAAGGCAGTTTCCATCATACTCAGAGGCGGGACAGAGCATGTCGTCGACGAGGTTGAGAGAGCCATACACGATGCGTTATGCGTCGTGGGCGTAGCCGTAGAGGATGGAACTTTCGTAGTTGGCGGTGGCGCTGCCGAGATGGAGCTGGCGTCAAAACTGAGAAAGTATGCCGCGACGGTGGGTGGTAGAGAGCAACTTGCCATAGAGGCATTTACAGATGCACTGGAAGTCATTTCCAAGACGCTAGCAGAGAGTGCTGGTCTCGACCAGATAGATACACTGGTAGAGCTGCGCGCAGAGCACGAAAAGGGAAACAAATACGCAGGGCTAAACGTGCATACGGGCAAAGTGGCCGATATGCAGAAAATAGGCGTCATAGAACCTGCACGAATAAAAACACAGGCCATTGGCTCTGCAGCTGAGGCAGCAATAATGATCCTGCGAATAGACGATGTGATCGCTGGTGGCAAGCTAAAAGAAGGAATGGGTGCTGGCGGTCCTCCAGGAGGAATGGGGTACTAGCTGTACCCCTTATTTTTTTTCTTTTTATCGGTTTCTCTATTTTTATCCCGATACCGATACTATTTTATACCTCGCGGTCATATCGGTTATGTGAGAATTTAGCCGATGTGTGGTTACCGTGATAAAAAAGGAGCTCCTACAAAGGATTTTGGAAAAGAAAAGGCGTTTAGCCCAGATGCGACCTCTACCGAAGGATGTGGTGAAAAGGTTGAGGGAAGAGCTGCGACTACTTCACACATATCACTCCAATGCAATAGAGGGGAATACGCTGACGCTACAGGAAACTAAATTGATCTTAGAGCAGGGCATAACCATTGGTGGAAAAAGCCTACACGAGCATTTGGAAGCAACGAATACTGCCGAAGCCTACGAGTTCATCGAAGATCTCGTGAAAGGTAAGAGGCACGTCGCCCATGAGACTATCCAAGAGATACATGCAATAGTAACTAGGAGCATTCTCACCGAACCGGGGAAGTATCGCGTTACCAACGTCAGGATCGTCGGTGCGATCAAAACGCCACCAGATTACACCAAAGTAGTGAATTTGATGGATGAACTTTTTGAAACGTTGAAAAAATCGAAATATGGTCCCATCAGCACGGCTGCATCACTGCATTACGGCGTCGTAGCCATTCATCCGTTCATCGATGGCAACGGTCGCGTGGCAAGGCTCATCACAAACTTATATCTGATGCAGCACGGTTATCCGCCCATAGTGCTGAGAAAGGAGAATAGGAAGAAGTATTATGGAGCGCTGAAAAAAGCTGATCAGAATGATCCCGATCCGTTCATCAACTTCATTGCGAAGGCGGTGGATGAATCGCTGACCTTCTACCTCTCAGCAGTGGGTGGCGATGATGAGCTGCTACCGCTCGGAGTGCTCGCAAAAGAATCGCCATATTCCCAGGAATATCTAAGTCTGCTAGCACGACAGGACAAGTTAGACGCAATCAAGATCAATGGCATCTGGCATGCATCGCGTAGAGCGCTGAAGCAGTACATAGATAGTGTAGGAGCTTAGTTATTTCAATCCGCCATGGTCGGATGTTACACCTCAATCCTCTTCGTAACTGGATTGTAGATGCACGTGGGGTCTTCCTCAAAGAAGTCGCCTTTAAAGAACCATGCCTTCTGTCTGCATCCGCCACATACGTCCTTGTAATCACAGATGCCACACTTGCCCTTCAGCAGTTCTTCCTTTCTGCGCAACTCGCACAGCAAGTTGCACGGATTTTCATTCCATATTTCATTGAACGTCTGCTTCCGAAGGTTTCCAACAGTCTTGTGCGGAGCGAAATGACACGGGTTGACGTTGCCCAGATAATCGACGTTTGCAACCTTGTTTCCTATAGAGCATCCCCCTGACATCTTCAGCAACTCCCTTACAACGCCTGCGCGCTCTGGGTCCTCTTTTTTTAACCTCTCCAGAATGTAAACGCCGTCCATCGGAGAGTCCGTGGTCAGAATTTCAATATCTTTGTCCCTCAGCTCGATGGCTTTGTCATAGAGGCACTTGAGCACTTCCACCCTCTGCGCCTTCGTGACATCATAGGCTGCGATGTTTTCTCCTCTGCCGGTTGGCACAAGATGATACAGGCAGAATCGCGGCACTCCCATCTCCACTGCCAAATCCAGCAACGCGGGCACCTGATTCCAGTTATCCTTGGTGATGGTGATCCTGATGCCCGTCCTCAGTCCAGCGTCCATTGAATTCTTTATCCCGCCCATTGCCATCTTCCAGGCACCCTTGACGCCCCTAAACCTGTCGTGAATCTCAGGCACTACTGCATCTATGCTGACGCCGACATAGCGCATATCCACATCCTTCAACCTCTGAGCGATTTTCGGCGTAATCAGCGTGCCATTCGTCGAAATGACGGTGCGCAGCCCAACGTCTTTTGCATGCTCAGCAAGTAAGAAGAAATTCTTACTTGCAAGTGGCTCGCCGCCTGTAAAAATAAGCATTGGAATGCCCAATTCAGCAAGCTCGTCAATAAATCGAGTGCCTTCCTCCAGCGTCAGTTCATCGGGATGTGGTCCTGGCACTGCACGGGCATAGCAGTGCTCGCACCTGAGGTTGCACTCTCGTGTGATGTTCCACATCACAACCGGTTTCCTCTCTGAGGAGAACCTGATTAAATCGTCCGGCGCTTCCGCCGCAGCCATTTCCTTTGCCCTGAGGGCGGCCCACACCGTTGCCTTGTCCGCTAAAATCTTGGAGAATATTATCACTTCGCCACCTCCAGTGCATCTAGCAAATCCTCGAAGGTGAACCTTTCCGGCAGCACATCTACATGAACGCCGTTGCTCGCCAACGCCTCTGCTGTCGGCGTTCCTATCGCGGCAACTGTCTTCCTGGTCATGGCTTCTATCACCTCATTCTTCTTACCTAAATCTTCCGCCGTTTTGAGAAAATTGGCAACCGTCATCGCGCTTGTAAATACAAAGATGTCAATTTTATCGTCCAGCGCAGCCTTGATAATCTCTTCCTGGGCTTTGCCGGTAGGGCGTACAATTTCATACACCTGAACCTCATGCACACGCGCACCATGTTTTTTAAGCCCCTCTATCAACGCAGGACTTCCATGGGAACTCCGCACCACTTCAACCTTTTTTTCGCTGACGGACGGTGCCAGCGCGCCCACAATTCCATCCGAGGAATACGTTGCTGGCATCATGTCAACATGTATGCTGTGTTTTTCCATTTCCCTCTGCGTGTTGGGACCGATTGCGACTATGTTGCACGTGTTCAGCGCGTCCATAAATTTATCATCACCAACTTTTTTCAAGGCAAACATGACACCGTTTGCGCTGGTGAAAATCACATAATCAACTTCATGATTCAAAACACGCTGGACAAAAACGTCAAACTCCGGGTCGTCTTTTTCCCTCAACTCAATCATGGGCGCAGCGATGACATTATACCCATAGGATTCTGCCAGTTTAATCGAATCCGGCAAATATCGCTGGGGGCGCATTATCGCAATCGTTTTCATTCGCATCTCCCAAGCGTTTTGTGCAACCTGACCACATCGCCAACAACCACGATTGCGGGCGGTTTTACGTTGGCCTTTTTTGCAACGTCAAGTATGTTACGCAGCGTTCCGATTGTAACCCTTTGCTCCTTTGTGGTGCCTCTCTCGATAATTGCAACCGGCGTCTCAGGGTCTTTGCCATGCATCATCAGTGCATTTATGTTATGCTCAAGCTGTTTAACGCCCATCAAAATGACCAGTGTTCCCTCCATCTTCGCAAGCAAACTCCAGTCGAGCGCGGGCATATCCTTCGCCGCCTCATGCCCTGTGACAAACGTAACCATCGATGCGTAATCCCTGTGTGTCACTGGAATACCAGCGTACGCTGGCGCAGCTATCGCAGATGTGACGCCAGGAGTCACATCAATTTTTATCCCGGATGCTGCCAGTGCTTCAGCTTCTTCGCCCCCCCTGCCAAACAAATAGGGGTCGCCTCCTTTGACCCTTACAACCACCTTGCCCTCTTTGACGTATTTAATCAGCATTTGATTGATCTTATCCTGCTCGTATTTGTGATGGCCGGCATGTTTGCCCACATCTATCAGTGTTGCATTAGCCGGAAATGACTTGATAATCTCATCTCCCACCAGTTGATCGTATAGAATAACATCCGCCCCTTTGATGATGCGCTCCGCTTTCTTTGTGAGCAATTCTGAGTCCCCTGGACCTGCGCCAACCAGGTACACCTTAGCCTTTGATATTCTTGATTGCTTCTTCAACCAGTTCAGCCCCGCCTTTGTTCTTCAGCTCGGTTCCCATCTCATCGGCAGCAAATTTATAATTACTGATAGTAAAGGAGCGTTCCATCGATATACATCTCCGTCCGTCTAGCGAGAGAATCTCTGCCTTGGCCGTGATAGTGCCGTCATGCAGGCGTGCAAGCGCACCTATTGGAACGATGCATCCCCCTCCCAGAACGCCCAGTATAGTCCTCTCTACCTCTGTCTCAATCCTGGATGGTTCATGATTTAACTGCCTGATTCTGTCGTCTACACCCTTCCTCGTGACAACTGCAATAGCGCCCTGGCCAGCAGATGGAATAGTTGGCAGGCGCTCTGTGCCTACATCAATCTGCATCCGTTTTAATCCTGCCTCCGCCAACACGATTCCGTCATAATCTCCCTTGCGCAACTTACGAAGCCTTGTATCCACATTGCCACGTATGCCTTTTATCTCTAAATCCGGCCTGAGTCTCAGCAATTGCGCTCTTCGTCTCATGCTTGAAGTACCTATAACTGCTCCTTCTGGCAAGTCCCCAAATTTGTAGTCGCTGACCAGAACATCATAGGGCGAGTTCCTACGCAACACAGCACTGAGGATGATTTCGGGGGGGCGCTCTGTTGGCACATCCTTCATGCTATGCACCGCTATATCGATTTCACCTCTTAGCATCAATTCGTCTATTTCCCTGACGAAGACGCCGGCACCAATTTCATACAAGGGGCGGTCTGTGAATGCGTCACCACTGGTCTTGACGATCTTAAGTGTAGTTTGTATGCCCTTTTCCTGCAGCAACGACCTGGCGTGTTCCGTCTGCGCCAACGCAAGTGCGCTGCCCCTTGAGCCTATGATCATGATAGGTTTACCTCGTACGCATCTATCGTCCTTTTGATGTCCTCTTGTGTATGGGCATAAGACAAAAAGTTGGTCTCAAACTGAGATGGTGGGAGAAATATGCCGTCTTTGTGCATCCTATGGAAGAATTGCCCATATTTTTCTTTATCGCACCTGAGCGCACCCTGATAATTATGCACCTCGCCGCCGAAAAACACCTTGAACATAGACCCAATGCCAGCAACCGTATAATCGAGACTTTTACCGGTTATGATATCTTCCAGCTGAGTCCTAAGTGAGTTGCCCACGCCATTGAGCTTTTCATGAACTTTCTCGCTGCGCAGCACTTCTATCGTCGCCAAGCCAGCGGTTAAGGACACGGGATTGCCGTTGAACGTTCCTGCCTGATAGACCTTGCCTGCCGGCGAAACATACTCCATTATCTCTCGCCTGCCCCCAACAGCGCCTATTGAAAAACCGCCTCCAAGAATCTTGCCGAGCGTTGTGATGTCAGATGTCACATTATAATATTCCTGGGCCCCGCCCATTGCCAGTCGAAAACCGGTGATGACCTCGTCGAAGATTAGCAGTATATCGTGCTCCTTCGTCAAAGCGCGCACCTCTTGAAGATACTTCCCCTCTGGTAAAATAGGTCCAACATTGCCCATTACGGGCTCCATTATGATGGCTGCTGTGTCTTCCTTGAACTCATCGATAACCTGAGACATTGCCCCTATATCGTTAAATGGCACCTGCAGCGTGTGTTTCGTGAATTCGGGGGGAATGCCCAATGAACTCGGCATGCCCATCGTGGCAACACCTGAACCTGCCTTCACAAGCACAGCTTCGTGTGCACCATGAAAACCGCCTTCTATCTTTATTATTTTATTTCTCCCAGTAAAGCCCCGCGCAATTCGTATCGCGCTCATCGTCGCATCCGTGCCAGATGTTAGGAAGCGCACCATCTCAATGCCTTTGTAATAACGGGTTATCTCTTTCGCCAGCGCTACCTCCTGCTCGATTGGCGTTCCATAAAGCCAGCCCTTGTCCAATTGATTTATAACCGCCATCTTGATGGCGGGGTGCGCATGCCCCAGTATGAGAGGGCCGTATCCCATACAGTAATCGATGTATTCGTTTCCGTCGACGTCCTTAATTTTAGAGCCTTGCGCGGATTTGACATAGAAAGGATAGGGCTTAATCGCCCTGACTGGTGAGCTAACGCCTCCGGGCAAAAGTCTTTGCGCCTCGCTGAACAGCCGCTCCGAGCTCATTTGAGCCACTCCGCAGCGTCTTTGGCAAAATAGGTGAGAATCATGTCTGCGCCTGCTCTTTTGATTGCCAGCAATGATTCCATGACTGCTGCTTTCTCATCCAGCCAGCCCTTTTGCGACGCTGCCTTGAGCATGGCATACTCGCCACTGACGCTGTATGCGGCTGTCGGCACTCCGAATTCAGATTTGACCCTGTAAAGTATATCCAGATACGGCAATGCCGGTTTTACCATCACGATATCTGCACCTTCTGCTATGTCAAGTTCTACTTCTCGCAGCGCCTCATCGGAATTGGCAGGGTCCATCTGGTACGTACTTCTATCCCCAAAAGCGTAGCCGGATTCTGCTGCCTCCCTGAAAGGACCATAGAAGGAGGAGGCATACTTCACCGCATAGGACATTATGAGCGTATCCTGAAATCCCCCGTCCTCCAGAGCCGTGCGTATCGCATCCACCATACCATCCATCATTCCTGAAGGGGCAACAATATCTGCGCCAGCCTGGGCATGACTGACTGCAGTTTTGGCAAGAAGCTCCAGCGTTGGGTCATTCAAGATTTTTTTATTCTCAACGATGCCGCAATGACCGTGCGTCATGTACTCACACAGACAGACGTCCGTGATTACAAGCAGCTCATCGCCTAACTCGTCCTTGATTGCCATAATCGCTTTCTGGATGACTCCATTTGAATCATAGGCAGAACTCCCGACCTCGTCCTTGCGGGATGGAATGCCGAACAAAATAATGGCAGGAATTCCCAGTTCTGCTACTGCCTTTGCCTCATCCGCTATCATGCTCAAGGGATACCTGAACTGCCCTGGCATGAACTTGATTTCAATAGGCTTTGCATCGCCCTCGCCGACAAACATGGGATAGATTAAATCGTTATGCGTAAGCTCAGTTTCCCGAACTAAATCCCGTATCTTGGGTTGCCTTAGTCTTCGCATTCTTGATGTAGGGAACATGGTATTCAATCACCGCCTATCTTAAACAATTTCATGATCGAGTGCAAGAAGTCATCGTCTTCCTCCTCACTACCTTCACGAAGGGATTTTGTTGGCTGGGCAAGCATCTTGTTGACGAGCGAGTTGGTCAGGTCATCAATGATTTTGGCTTGCTGTTCATTCAATCCCCCGGCAGCTTTCAGCCTGTTGAGTGCCTTTTGCCGTTCTTGGACTCGAATACTCTCGATATGAGAGTATAAGGATGAAATTACCTTGTCTGCTCTTTTCTGTTTATATTGTTTTTTGAATAACTTAAGCTCTTCTTCGATTATCTTTTTTGCCTTTAAAGCTTCAGTTTTCCGCTTCTCCAGGTTCGCATCTCTGATGCTTTTTAGAGAATCGATGTTGTGCAACTCAACATTTGGAGTTTTTGCCACTGAGTCCTCCACATCCCTTGGGCTGGCTATGTCTATGATAACTATTTTTTTATCCAACTTGTCCGCAACTTTCTCCATCATCTCTTTCGTAATAACGAAGTGTGGCGCCGAGGTAGCGCTGATAATAACGTCTGACACAGGGATGTAATCAACAAAGTTCTCAAAGTGTATCGCCTTGCCACTCAATTCCCTTGCCAATTCGAGTGCATGCTCATGCGTCCTGCTCGACACAACAATCGCACTGATATCTCTCTCCGAGAGAGCCTTTGCCACCAGTGTTGCCATTTCGCCTGCGCCGATAATCAAGACGTTCTTATCCTTTAGTGTACCAAGTATCTGCTCCGCCAGATCCACGGCCGCAGAACCTATCGATACCGAGCCTTTGTTGACACCGGTCTCAGTTCTGACCCTCTTACCGACATTGATTGCTTTCCTAAAAGTCATGCCAAGGATTTTGCCAGTGGTACCAAGTGACTTTGCACTATTGAACGCCTCCTTAACCTGTCCAAGGATCTGATCTTCGCCGATAATCATGGATTCAAGACCAGATGCAAGCCTGAAAAGATGCTGAAGTGATTCCTCATGGCCGAGATATTTCACAATATGGAGGGGGATATTTTTGTAATCGACGTAACCCCTCAACATCTGCTCACCGTCGCCAGAGGAGGTAATATATGCCTCTACCCTGTTGCATGTCTGGAGTACAACACACTCATCTACGCCACCAAAGGAATACAGCTCTTTGAGTGCAGCCTCCACATCGTCGTATCTCACTTTTTCAAGGTCGTCTATGGTCGCCCATTCGTGAGTAATTTGCATGCTTGCTATTTCAGCCATATGTTTGTGCTCCTTCAAAGTTCCAACTTAAATCGCTTTTGGTAGCAGGTTTGTATAGTATAATGGTAAAGCATAATAAATAAGATATAGAGCATATACCTTGTCCGTGCTTTTACGTAATTCATATAAGAAACAAATATATACTCATGGCAGAAAGGATAAAGTGGTGGGATAATGGAACTTGTGACCATACACAACAACCTGACTGGGTTTATTCTTGCCGTTGTAATTGGAATAGTTTTGTGTGCATTGGGCAGGAATTATGAGCGCAAGTATATAGCAACATCTGCTCTTGCAGTATTAGGTATGGCTGCAATCTATGCTGCGATGCTTCTCGAAGCCGACAAAATGGGGCATATGGTTGCAGGCCTGTTTGCATTGGCCATGAATATAGTAAACACCGCGGCATTAAAGGAAAAAGAAAAAGATATTTTCTACGTGTCGATGTTCGTTGTGATATTGATAGCGATAAATGCAATGTTGGGTTTTGCATTATCGTAAGGGGGGCACGTGAGCCATTGATAACTCATATGCTTTATCATAGGAAGTATCCAAGCACCCCCAGATGGATTCGTCATTCAGTATTTCCCACAGTATCTTTTCTCTGGTTTTTTGGTCAGAAATGCGTGTCTTCAGGACTTCCCTGATTTCGTCTTGAAGCTTGACCATATCCGCATATTTCTTGGATACCACCTGCTCCAGTTTCTTGCGCAGGAATTTAGACATTGCAGGGCTCTTCCCCAAGGTGGAGATGCCAATCACGATGTCCCCCTGCTTAATCACAGAAGGGATGACGATGTCTCCAGTGCCGTCTACGGGATTTGTTAGGACATTGTGCTTCTTCGCTATTTCAACGATTTTAGCATTTAGCTTTGGGTCATCGGTGGCAGGTATGACCAAGAATGCACCATCGATGAGGAGTTCGATGTCTGTCTTGTTTAAATCGCATGTGAGCAATTTAACGGAGCCTTCGTCAGCCAACCTGCGCAGCCCTGAAGTAAACTCCTTGCTTGCAACCAGCACATCCGCATCCTTGAACAGTGTCGCCTTCCGCTCTCCCACTTCACCGCCCCCAAAAATGACAATTTTTTTATTCTCGACGTCAACAATAAGTGGCAACATCTTACTCAATTCTAACACCTGTCTTTTTAAATTCTCGGTCGCTGAAGAGGATTTTACGGTCATGTATGCCGATCGCTTTGGTAATCCTATCTGCTACCTCCTCGCACTCCTGCTTTGTCCTACCGTGCACCATCGCGAACATATTATGCTTCCAGTCCTTTGTTCGTAGACGTGCGTAACAATGCGTCACATCATCAAAGCCTGCGATAGTGTTTCCAACCTCATCCACCCTTTCATCTGGCACATTCCAGACGCACATCGCATTGGCAGTAATGCCAATTTTCCTGTGTGCAACGGATGCACCAAAGCGCCTGATCACTCCTTCATCTAACAACCCACGAGTTCTTCGCAGTACTTCATCCTCAGATATGCCGAGTGAATTCGCTACCTCTGCAAATGGCTTTTTAACCAATGGAATGCCATCCTGCGTCGCCTTCAGCAATTTCCTGTCAGTCTCATCCATCACTACACCTCAAATTTCACGCCGAGTTTAAAGGTTTTGACCGTTGGTAGATTGAGGCACGGGCAGCCCGTTTTTTCCCCTACCTCCTCGAGTATCTGGTCCAGGCGCGATTTGCTGGGCGCTGATACCGTAAACCAGATGTTATATTTATCCTGGCGCAAATAATTATGTGATACTTCAGGATATGCGTTGATAATATCTGCCACCTCGTCTACCTTATCTAGTGGCACGCTCATCGCTACCAAGGTACTGGCGCCGCCGAGCTTTTTCACATTGATAATAGGGGCTATGCGCCTGATGATGCCTTCGTCTTTCAGTATTTGTAGCCTGGATGTCACCTCATCCTCGTCAAGCCCCAGTTTCGCACCCAGTTCGGCAAATGGCCTGGACGCGAGTGGGAATTCGCCCTGTATTGAATTCAGAATCGCCCTGTCAATCCGATCCATGTTTGGCGCCCCCTGGCTGGTAGATGCAGTATGGTTCTTCAGCTAAATAATCGCCAGTAGCGGCATACGCCCTGGCTCTACACCCCCCACAAACACGTTTGAACTCACACCTGCCGCATTTTCCCTCCAGCCTGCTACTATCTCGCAGCTTGATAAATACATTTGAGTTGCGCCATATCTCCCAGAAGGGTTGTTTGCGAATGTCACCAGCCAAGACAGGGAGATACCCGCACGGGTATACCTCGCCTGTCCTCGAGATGAAGCAGAATCCTGTGCCAGCAAGGCATCCCTTCGTCATGGCACTGAATCCCTCTTTTCTCAATTCAACAGGGGCACCCTCCTGTTTGGCTCTTTGATACACTATACGAAAATAATGCGGTGCACATGTCGCCTTGAGCTGTATCTTAACCTTTTTCTGGGCATCGTAAAGCCAGTTCAGCACCCCTTCATATTCCTCTGGCGAAACTTCCTCGCCTGCAAGCACCTCGCCCCTGCCGGTAGGAACAAGCATGAATATGTGCAGCGCGTCGGCACCTAATTCCAGCGCCAAATTCAGGATTTCTGGCACTTCCTTTAGATTGCGTTTCGTGATGGTCGTATTGACCTGAAGGCTTAGCTCCGCCTCTTTGAGAACGTTTATGCCTCTTAGCGCGCCGTCAAATGCACCCGGCATGCCCCTGAACCCATCGTGCGTTTTCGCACTGGCGCCATCGATGCTGATGCTGATGCGCTTAATGCCAGCATCTTTCAATTTCTTCGCCACTTCGCGGGTAATCAATGTGCCATTGGTCCCCAGAACCATCCTGAGTCCCTTGTCTGTGCCATATCGCGCAATCTCGTATACGTCGTCTCTCATAAGCGGCTCGCCGCCGCTGAGGATTATGATAGGCTTTGCAAAACCTGCGATGTCATCGATAAAACGTTTCGCCTCGTCTGTGGATAATTCGTTTGAACTCGGCGCCTTTGTAGCTGCGGCACGACAATGCACACAGTTAAGGTTGCATGCACCGGTAAGTTCCCATGCGATTAATCTTGGTACCAATTCCATGATAATGCCTTCGTTAAATGGATCCTTAATCTTTATAGACTTCGTGAGGCTATGTGTATTTTTGGGTTAAGTTTGCATATGGAGAAGATATTTAAGAGGAGATGAGCGCCCAGAGCCCATAAGAGATAACAAGATTGATGACGAGACTAATCGAGGGCAATGACTTGCGCCCGGGGCGCAATCTATAATTTACTAATTAACAACATATGAATCTTTTCCTGAAATTACTTAAGGGAGAAAGTGGGATGCCAAGTAATATGAGAATCCTATTGATTCATCCCCCCTGTGAGAAAGAGATATATCAGCGCTTTCTTGGATTGGTCGCACCACCAATTGGATTGGCGTATGTAGCGGCGGCGCTCGAAAATGATGGGAATGAAGTTAAGATTATAGACATGCCCGCAGAGGGAGAAGATATAGGTGATGTAAAAAAAGAGATTGAAAGATTTCATCCAGATGTGGTGGGCGTCTACTGCGTGACGTATCGCGTAAATCACGCAAATGTGGTTATCAACACCGCTAAAGAGGTGGATGCCGACATAAAAACGCTGATGGGCGGGCCTCATGCCTCGCTGTTAGCAGAAGACTGCATGGAGAATAAAAACCTTGATGCAGTGGTCTGCGGCGAGGGGGAGATTACTACTCCTAAATTAGTTCGCACATGGGAGTCTGGCAGCGACCTTGCCAATGTCAAGGGGATTGTTTTTCGAGAGAATGGGCAAATTAATAGGAGTGCCCCGCGAGAGCTCGCAGACGTTGATTCACTCCCCTACCCAGCACGACACTTGCTGCCAATGGATAAATACAGGCTCTTTGGTGCATTCAAGCTGGGCACCATGGTTTCCAGCAGAGGGTGCACATTTGGATGCCAGTATTGTAGCGTTGCCGCGATATATGGTAAGAAATGGAGACCCAGAAGCGCGAAGCGCATCGTGGATGAAATGGAATATTTACAGAAAAATTACGATATCGACGCGCTCATGTTTATGGATGATAACTTCGACCTGGATAAAAAACGGGTTATGGCACTATGTGATGAAATAATGGAAAGGGACCTGGATATTTTATGGGGCTACCAGAGTGCGAGCGTGATTAGAGATGAAGAGATGTTGAAAAAATTGCGAGACGCAGGATGCCGAATTATAACGTATTCCATCGAGACTTCCTCGCGCAGGTCCATCGACGTGATGAAGAAGAAGGTAGATATGCAACAGGTGAGGGATGTGTTCCAGATGTCCAAGGAGATGGGCATGATACGAATCGCTAACATCATTCTCGGACTGCCAGGAGAGAACGAGAAGGATGTGGAAGAGAGCATAGAACTGACGAAGGCGCTGGACCCAGAATATGCGCTATTTTTCCTTCCCGCCCCCTATCCCGGGACGAAGTTCTATGAAACTGCTGAAAAGATGGGCATGATCAGGGAACTGGACTGGAACAAATATGACACGACAAATCCGATTATAGAAACCGAGCAGCTTTCGCTGGATGTGCTCAGAGAACTGAACAAGAGGGCATACAAGGAGTTCTATCTTAGGCATGCCGTTCTGAAAAACAATCTTAAGATTTTCCACGATTTCATAAAAGAAGGGGGGATCAAACCAAGGCACATCCCGGGCTTGATGTCCCATGTGCTAAGTACGCTTTTGTACCTCGCTAGATTGTGAGGCTATCGTCCCCTGAGGCGAATGGACATGTATACCATTCGTGATACGTTCTCTGGGATGTTCTCCATGCCGCACCCCTCCATTTCCTCTGTCCACCTGTTGTAGGTCATGTTGGTGTCGTGACATGATGGGCAACTCTCCACGGGCATCGGCGCCTCAGGATGTCTTGGGCATATTGACATAGGCGGATATGTTGGAGGGGTTAGATTGCCGTATTGCGTTGCCTCTTGCCTCCATTCCCTATACTGGCACATGTACCATCTTGACTTCTGGCTTTCATTGATGGCATGGTCGATGTGCGCCATTATCATTTCCTTTTTCTCTTCTTGGATGTGTGGGTTAGCAGCGATTCTTTCCTTGACCGTTTCCAATTTCGTTATGTGTATCTGATGTACTTCTTCCAGATGCTGCAGAAGCTCTGGGCTGATGTCTATGGATGCATTCACCAGTCTGTTGCACTCCCTTATCCGATACGCATAATCCTCAGCAACAGTATCGATGCACTCCGTTCTATTGTGTTCATGGCACCATCTTAACTCATTCATCCTGCGCTCAGCATGCATGATTCGTGCCCTAACACGCGATTCGTTGCTCGCTGGAATTACGAGAAAATCATGGTCTTCGTCCCATTTCTCCCATCCCAACTTTAGATTATACAGTGCATGGCCTGGCGGGATTGTCACGCTCACGTCCTCATCCTGCGCCATCACTGGCATCATAAGTGTAGTGAGCATCATCATGATGACTACCACTCCCACTAACTGCTTCACTCTATCACCAGTATTTTAATCATCTCGCTTTTATTTAAACCCATCGTCAGCAAAAAGGTTTTAGATTCATGCGCAGAAGAAGTAGACATCATGAAATTCAAGGTGAAGAACTTCGACATCGAGGTAAAGGAGTACAAGGTCGTGATGAACGTTCTCGATGTTAATGAGATGGGGCTCGTGGCAGGAGACAGGGCCAAGGTAAAAAACAAGGAGAGTATCACTGCCGTAGTTGATACGACAGATACGATGCTTCCCCAAGGAGTGGTTGGGATTTATGATGAAGTCTGGAAGAAACTGCGCATAAAAAAAGGCGAAGAAGTTGAAATACTGCCGGCAGCCCAACCCGAATCGATAGCGCTAATCAAGAAGAAGATGGATGGCAACAAACTGAACAAAGACGACCTTCACGCCATCATCCAGGACATCGTGGATGGAAATCTGACCGATGCAGAACTGACGGCTTTCGTAACTTCTACATACATCCATGGAATGGATTTAGATGAGATAGAATGGATGACCAGGGCGATGGTCGATACCGGAGAGAGAATCGAGTTTGACAAGCACCCAGTCGTGGACAAGCACAGCATAGGGGGTGTGCCGGGCAACAAAGTTTCGCTTCTGGTCGTTCCAATCGTGGCAGCAGCGGGTTTGCTGATACCAAAGACGAGTTCCAGGGCAATTACCGGCGCAGCCGGAACCGCTGACCTGATGGAGGTGCTCGCGCCCGTGAGTTTGTCTGCAAGCGAAATCAAGGACATCACTGAAAAGGTCGGAGGAGTGATTGCCTGGGGCGGCGCCACGAATATTGCCCCTGCAGATGATGAGATTATCGAGGTCGAGTATCCGCTTTCAATTGACCCCTATTGCCAGGTTCTCGCCTCGGTGATGGCTAAAAAGTGCGCTGTTGGCGCGGAAGCGGTAGTGATAGACATACCAACTGGCAGCAGCACGAAGGTGCGCACTGTGGAAGATGGTAGAAAAATGGCAAGGGATTTCATCGAGCTGGGCGAGCGCATGGGCATATCAGTTGAATGTGTGATGACGTACGGCGGGGGACCGATTGGGAGAACTATTGGTCCTGCACTTGAGGTGCAGGAGGCGCTCTGCGTCCTGGAAAGCATGAAGGGTCCGCACAGCCTCATTGAAAAATCTACATCGTTGGCTGGAATATTGCTGGAAATGGGCGGCGTAGCACAGGGGACTGGCAAGGCTGCGGCAGAAGAAATCCTGCGCTCAGGAAAGGCGCTTCGGAAGATGAAAGAAATCATAGAGGCGCAGGGCGGAAATCCAGAGATATCCTCAAATACAATTAAAATCGGGGACAAAAAAACCGACTGGCTTTCTCCGAGGGGGGGATATGCCATCGAATTTGACAACAAGCGCCTGATTGAAATTGCGAGGGCAGCAGGAGCGCCCGCTGACAAAGGAGCTGGCATAGTAATCCATAAAAAGAGGGGTGAGGCAGTTAAAAAGGGCGAGACGCTGATTACGATATATGCAGAAAAGGCGTGGAAACTCGAGAATGCCATCAAGGAAGCACAGCGAAAAGAGCCAGTGATCATTGAGGGAATGGTGCTCGAACGCGTCCCAGATGTCACGGAGACGAGAATTAGATGAACTCATCTGACTCGAAAGATGCCCCGCACATAGTACAGACGTCTCTCACACACCACTCGTGGAATATGGCGCCGCATACAGGGCACGTCATCTCGTCGGCCTCATCCACATCAGCACCACATTTATCACATACCCCAATGATGTTCTTTTCCGGGTCTTTCTCTCCTACGTCCATATCCTCCATGTCATCGTTACACATGGTCTACAATCTTATGCGTGCATGAAACTACATATATAGTTTTTGAAGGATGATGAAGTGAAAATGCCCTGGTATTCAGAGTTAGTTAACTCAAATCGGTCCACGACCGAATTTATGAAAGAAAGATTCAAGAACGCTAGATTTGAGATTGTCGAGCAGCACGAGATAGATGACACAATAGTTAGAGAGTCGAGGTTCATTTCTGGTGACAACCTGCTAGTCATCTCAAAAGTTTTTATCCCTGTGGAAAATCCCCCTGTATTCTTAGAGCGAATTCGTGAGGCCAATATGCCGCTGGGCGGCATCATAAAAGAAAATGAGTACAATGTCAAGCGAAGGACACTCTCCTGCAATAAATCATCGAAGCACTACGCTATAGAGGGAGATGTGCGAGCAGAGGTTTGGGAGACGTATTTAGGATGATTATTTGCGAGAATAACGCCCCCTGTGCGCAATCTCGTCCAGCGCTTTTCTCGTCGATGTTGGCCTCTCTACCGGGCATCCTATGGCGAGAACTGCCATCAATTCCAACGATTCTGGCGCATCCAATATTTGATTGACTTTTTCTTTCTCCTTGAGTATCTCGCCAAGCCATACTGCACCCAACTCCAATGAGTGCGCAGCCAAAAGCATGTTCTGGATGCACGCGCCAATCGCCATGACGTCCTTCGTCCGATCGTACATTTCATCTTTATCTAAGAAAACGGCAATCAAGAGATTTGCAGACCTTAGTATGTCGCTGTAAATCGTGCACTGCGCAATTTTGTCTATCGTTTCTCGGCTTCTCACCACGATGAACTGCCAGGGCTGGTTATTCATGCCTGATGGCGCCCATCTGCCTGCATCAAGTATGATGTTTACCTTCTCGTCCTCGATGTTAGCATCCCTGAACTTCCGAATGCTCCTTCTATTCCGAATTGCGTCTATGACGTTCATAGTCTTTACCTTTAGTGCTTTAGTACCTTGCTAAGGCATATTCATTTTTGTAAGGTCCTCATGAAATATATCTTGCGCGCACTGTTGCCCAAATCGCGCGCTCCGCCGGAATGAGAGATAATATCAAGGATGATGTCTGCATCTAGAATCTGAATCCCTGCTACGATGGTGGCACCTCTCTTGAAAAAAGGGTCTGGAAGCATGGATGCAGTAGGCCCAAGTACAATTACTTCGTCTGCGTTCTTGCTGCATTCAAGATATTTTTCCATCCCGCCGTAGATTAAAGCAGAGCCGGTGATTATCACGATTTCTGCATCGGCCATTACGTCTCTGGCATCTTTGGATTGATGCACACCAATGCCCCCTCGCTCGATGATCCTGACCTCTTTTGCAAGCGGCGAAAATCTGCTGACCAAGGGCGGGAAATAACCGACCATGGCTATGACCCGGTCTTCTATATTGATTTGGTCCAACGGGTCGCCTTGATAGGAGCAATAGCACTCTGGAATAACCATCCATGAGAGGGCATTGATAGCAGCGATGCCGATAGTTCGCTTTAGAATGTCATTATTCAGCGCCCATCGGGCAATGCGCATCGCATCAGACCCGGATATATCCAAATCGAGCTCAGATGATGCCATGACATCAGCAGGCGTATATGCGATTCCTGCCTCTCCATCGAGCTTCACACCAGAATAGCGCCCTCCGACGCAGTAACGCTGGACTGTGGGGGATTCATCCATGTGCCCTTCTAAAAGCTTGATGCAGTCTTCCAGAATCATGTAACAAAGTTACTCAAAAGGATATAAAAGGGCATCGGAAAAGTTTAATGGATAGAGCCGGTTATAGTGAAATCATGGAGTCCATATTAAGCGCATTTGCAATTACATGGGTCGTGCTAATCTGTTACATGCTTCTGCTCCTCAGGAGAAGGATGAAATTAGCGAGGAAGCTGGAAAGGCTAAGGGGCGAGGAGATTGAAAAAGAGAAATAAGGTGATTATCGGAGTTATCGCCGTCATCATGATAGGCATCATAGGGTTGTATGGCGTTAAGACGACAGGATATCTGACCGTATCAGAGGTCGCATCTGACCCACAGTACATAGGCACAGAGGTGCAGGTGAAGGGCATCGTGAAGGAGGGTACGCTAGATGTAAATCTGACCACATCGTTTGTGCTTACGGACAAGAGCGCAGACATAAATGTCGAATACGTTGGCGAAAAACCCATAAACCTCGCCAGCGGAAAGGATGTAGTGGTCATCGGAACACTGGTCTCCAACGAAAAAATAGTAGCCAGAAAAATCTTGACAGAGTGTGCGTCAAAATATGTTGGCGGCTAACCTGATGTGTATTTTTTTAAAAGTAGATACGCGCTGGAAATGACGAGAACGCACAAGAAGATGGCGACTGCTTGGCCTTCTAACGCAAACTCCTGCCAGCTGTGAACAGATGCCCATAATCCGCTGCGCGTCACAAATGTGGCAAATATTACGAGTATGAAGGATGCTACCGCTAATAGAGGCGTCGCAATTTTGTATTCTCCTCTCCGGAGTTGGCTCTGGCAATGCAAAAAAGCGGTCGCGGTAACCCATGGCACGAGCGAAGACGTTTCGACGGGGTCCCAGCTCCAGTACCACGCGCCCCAGCCCAATACCTCATACGCCCAGAAGCCTCCTATGCCGATGCCGAGTGTCAGGAAAAGCCATGCAAGCCTGCCCCAGAACCTCGATATGTCCGTCCACTTTGCGTCATCCGTGAGCAGGTATCCCACCGCTGCCGCATACGGAATTGTCAACAACGCATAGCCTGCGAATAATACGGGTGGATGAATCGCCATCCAGGGATTTCTGAGCAGTGGATTCATGCCATATCCAAACGCTGCAGGCATATCTATAGAGTGTAGTGGATTTTTGATGACCAGAATCAGCAGGAAGAAAGTCGCAACAGCCAGCGTGACCGACTGCGAGACATCCATAAGCGGTGTACCTTTCACGTCTTTGGAAACGTTCGTGTACTGTATCAGCACCAAGACGAGCAGGATCATCCACGTCCATAAGAGGAATGAGCCCTCTTGTCCTGCCCACAGCGCAGCTATCCGATAGTACCATGCCAGTTCAACGCTTGAATGCTGGACGACATATGAATATCTCAAATTAACTGTAAACAAGTAGTATGTCAACAGGAGCATGCTTGCCGTCGTGGTCATGAAACAGCCAGCTCCAATGCGCCCAGATAGACTGCGCAAACCCGAGTCGTCTTTTTTGTACGCCAAAATCGAGCACGCCGTTGCGGCCGCCCCTAAGATGAAAGAGAGTTGGATTAGAAGAGTACCAATATCCATATATATGCAACACCCTATTCAGAACGTAAAACCATTAGCACATGTTTTATATATGGATTGTGCTGAGCAATGTGGGGCGTCCTGAGTATGAGCATCGATGACTATCTCAATGACCATAACGTCATGCTGGCTACGATTGTTGTGCTCTCCATAATTGCCATAATACTATTCATAGGCCTCATCACGCCGCTATTTATATCGGCAACTGGAGGAGGGGAAGTACGCTTAGATGCTACTTATTTCAATGCGAGAACCGCCATACCAACGCTGCTGCTCCTCATATTGCTGGGACTCTGCCTCATGCTGAGGTATTTTAAGGGCGAAAGATTGATTGCTGCTATCGCTATCGTTATCGTTGCTACAGTGATTTGTATTATCGCAAATCCGTTCAAGGATTTCTACCTAAATGCATCACTTCCAGCCCTAGGTTTCGGTCTTGTTGGCGCTGTGTATAAAATCTACAGAGCAATCAATCCGAAATCAATCAAGACCACCCTAAGGGGAGTGAGCCCGCATCTCATTCATCTGGGCCTCATCTTGATCCTGCTCGGTGTGGCCATCAGCACGACCTCCAATGTTGATGGGACAAGGGAACTTCAGGAGGGGGATAGTTGGAATTTTCAGGATTATGCCATCGCGGTAACTGAACTTGATGAAATCCAGAAGAGGACTTCATTTGAGCGCATCATCTACTTTGATGTCTACAAGGATGGTAAACTGATAGACCAAGGGCAGGCGAAAATGGTCTATGATATGAACTGGGGGCAGTGGCAGTCCATCGTTTATACCAAGAGAGGCGTCACCGAGGATTTGTACATCGCCTTAAAGGGCGTTTCTCCACCAACGGTCAGCCTTTATGCGAGGGTGGTTCCGATGATTAACTTCATATGGGGCGGACTTATTGTAATGGCGTCTGGCATTGCCCTCGTGACCTGTACGGACTATATGATGAAACCCAAGGTCAAGGATGTTAAAAGGAAGTATGAGGAGAAGTTACAAGACGAGCTCAGGAGACTGAGAGAGGAGGCATAATGCCCAAAAAACTCATCCTCTTCTTTGTACTTCTGTTGCTATTGCTAGGGATTGTCGCAGCTCAACCTGAAAACATAATCGTCAGTGAGCACAGCATCATGGTGCATCAGATTGGCAAAAGGGCGACTTTTCGTGAAAGCATGATGTTTAGCAATGTCGGTGATGATGTATTCGTCGGCGAGTTGGTTGCAGCGTTGCCATCTGGAGCGTACAATATCATAGTTACTATGCCAGCGAATGATGACAATTTGACCGTAATTCCATATTTCCAAAAAGGGAATAATATCTACTGGGATGCGAAGATAGGCCCTCACGAGGCAATTCAAATTAACGTGGAATATCAATCAGACGTGCAACCGTCTGGCATTTTGCAAAAACAGATTGCCATTGAGAAGGAGTTGAGATACTACACGCAGGTGCTCTCCGTTGTCGTCATCACCACTGCAGAGGCAGATGTAATTGCACCACCACTGATTACCATGGGCCCAAGAACCTATAATGAGGAGTTTGACGCCTACATTTCGTCCTTCACGGGATCCAATCTGATGCCGCAAAAGATTGCACTCACCCTTACAGAACAGGGGGCAATTGACTTGGAAACTACCCTATTTGTGGGAGTGATCTGCATCGTAGCCGCGCTCATAGCGGTGCCTTTCTTAAAGGGCAGGGAAATTAAGTTGTTCAAGAAAGAGGATGCCAAGACACTGGAAAAGAAGAAGGTGGCTTTGCTTACTGTGTTAAATGAGTTAGATAAGGATTACAAAGCTAAGAAAATTAACATGGTAGAGTATCAAGACCTGAAATCCAAATACGAAAAAGAAGCCATCAGGGTAATGAAGAAGTTGGATAAGATAAAAGAGCGGCATTAGCCCTTTATATGAACAATTATTTTCTCTCTAAAAACTCCTCTATCGTCTTTCCCCAAGATTTATCCAATTTTTCCAGGTCGATGTCTACCCATTTTCCTATGGATAATTTATCGCCGCCTACCTTACCCATCTCCCAAGCAGGTACATTGTTTGCCTGAGCTATCTTTTTTAACTCGTCTTTCTTTCCCGGGTTGCAACTTACAACAATTCGGGATTGAGATTCGCCAAATAACAGCGCATCAGTCCTTACCGATGGCGGGCTGTCTAAATTAATGACTGCCCCGAACTTGGTGGTTGGATGGGAAATACAACACTCCGCCAATGCCACTGCAAGACCGCCTTCAGAGCAATCATGGGCAGAATTAATTAAACCCTTCTTTATCATTTGAAGTAGCGTCTCCTGAAGCTTCTTTTCAACTTTCAGGTCGATGGATGGAGCGTCACCTTTCTTCAAACCATGAATCAACTTTAGATATTCGCTTCCTCCCAATTCTTCTTTAGTTTCGCCCAAAATGAAGACCGTATCACCCGCATTTTTGAAATGTTGAGTCGTTACCCTTGAGTCATCTTCGATCAGACCCACCATTCCTATCACCGGCGTTGGATCGACTGAGCCTTTTGGACTTTCGTTGTTAAAACTCACATTTCCGCTGACGACCGGGGTTTCAAGCACCCTGCACGCCTCGCTGATGCCTAACACAGATTGTTTAAACTGCCAGAATACCTCAGGATTCCTAGGGTTGCCAAAGTTCAGGCAATCCGTAATGGCTAAAGGTTTTGCACCAGCGCAGACCAGATTCCTCGCTGCCTCTGCCACAGCAATTGCTCCACCTACATATGGGTTGAGATAAACGTAGCGGGCATTACAATCCACAGTTACTGCAATGTGTTTCTCAGTCCCGGGAAGACGAATAACGGCTGCATCCGAGCCGGGACCGACTTTAACGTTTTGTGCGACTTTCGGGTCACCCTTCCGGTAGACCCACTCTTTGCTGGCTATAGTGGGGGAGGAGAGAATCGTTAAAAGCACCTGAGTGTAATCGTCCGGCTCTGGGATGTCGCGGATATCGAGCTCCCTTGTCACCTTTAGGTATTCTGGTGATTTTTCCTCCAGATGGTACACGGGCGCTTCTACCAGCGCCGCAGCCGGCACCTCAGCCACCACCTTGTCACCCTCTTTTACCCTCACCATTCCGTCATCTGTAACCCTGCCTATAACGGCAGCCGGCACGCCCCACTTTGAGAATATCTCCTTAACTTTATTCAGTCTATCCTTTTCGATTATCGCCAACATCCTCTCTTGAGATTCTGAAAGCATGACCTCATATGGAGTCATTTTTTCCTCTTTGCGCGGAACCAAGGACATATCAATCTCTATACCTGTCCCACCATTGTAGGCGGTTTCACACATCGAACAGGTCAGTCCAGCGGCACCCATATCCTGCATACCTACGACATGGCCTCGCTGAATCAATTCCAGACATGCCGCTCTAACTATCTTGCCCATCTTTGGATCGCCAATGGCGACAGCCGAACTTTGCTCACCCTGCTCTTCATCCAACCCCTTGGATGCAAAGGCAGCCCCGGCAACGCCGTCTCTGCCCGTAGCCCCTCCAACTATCAACACCAAATTGCCTACACCTGTCGCCCTGGCCTTAGCCATATCTTTGTGCCGCATGAATCCTACCGCCATGGCATTGACCAAGGGATTGCCTTCATAGGACTCGTCAAAATAGACCTCACCACCCACTACCGGAATCTCAGAAATATTGGCATAGGTAGTAAAACCTCTGGCCACCTCTGCTAACAGATACTGGACCTTTGACTCTGTCAATGTTCCAAATCGGAGGGAGCCGAGGAGTGCCACAGGTCTGGCGCCCATGGTAAAAATATCTCTAACGCACCCCCCTCCCCCGGTAGCTGAAGCTTCATAAGGCTCTATGGCTGATGGATGATTATGAGATTCAATCTTGAATGCTACTGCCAACCCATCTCCTATATCAACCACCCCGGCATTTTCTCCAGGGCCCTGGAGAACTTGTTTGCCGGTGGTGGGAAATAATTTTAAAACTGGTTTTGAGCTCTTATAACTACAATGCTCTGACCACATGGCCGAGAACATCCCCAATTCCGTATAATTTGGCTCCCTTCCCATAAGGCCTTTAATCTTCCCAAACTCTTCTTCACTCAATCCCAGTTCAGCTATTGTCTCTTTGGTAATCCTTACTTCCACCCCAATTCCTCCTGTATCGTGAGGCCATCATCTTTCCAAATAACATTAAAATCGTTGGTATCAGTAGTTCGGAAAGTAGATTAATTTAACCAAATAAGAGGTTGTTGCCAAATGATAAATCGTCATCATGAATAAGTTTGGCTTTAGATTTAGTAAGAATTTTTTTTAGGAGAAGTTCGCATATAAGGAGTTATATGAAATATCCATACTCAAAAAGGTGTAAAAAGCAAAAACCTTGTGGAGCTACCTTTTCCAAAAGCTACTCTTGAACAACTAGGCAAGAGTTTAGACGAGCTTACGGGACGGACCATTCATGAATCTGAGAGGTTAGCTATCAATGGAGAGGCAAATCAACAATAACCTCAGGAACACATCAATAATGTGACATGAGTTCTGCCCAGTTTTCCTGAAACTCAAGGTATTTGTCCGCATTTTGTTTTGCATATTTTCTCGCCTCGCCTAAGGATAACCTAGCGTTGTCCATATAGGCGAAAAAATCGCTGAGATCTCTCCGGAGAAGAGCATCAAGCCCGAGGAGCGTGCTTGTGATAAACGCTCTGGCACATAGATCGGATTTCAAGAAAGCTCCCGGATACGGATCCAGTTCGCTAGGGGGGATGCCATATAGCTTCAGTTTTTCCCTTTGGTACATGAATCGATATATGTCATTTCTCATCTTAGCTACATTCGAAACGGGCTCTGGAGGAAGATGTTTAATTTTCAGTTGATTGTCCAGCAAGAGCTCGTAGCCAAAGTGCTTTGCGTTCAGCACGAAGTCCATGTCCTCGCCCCTAACAATATAGGGATCGAAAGGGACCTTTTTGAATAATGAGCTGCTTACGACCATGTTTCCGCCAAATGCAAAAGTCGTATCGTTTAGTCTCTCTCGTGATTCTATGATCCTAAACGCCTCGTTCATTTTTCGTTCTTTGTTCCATAGATGTTTCCACCAAGGCGTTTTTTCCTCTAGCATATAGGCGTTATTTTCATCGATGTAATAACCTGCGATGCCACCAATGATCTTACCGTTGTGTCTTTTTCCTATGAACTCCGTGGCCTTTTTGATGTAATCTTTATCTTCGACGATCTCATCATCATCCAAAAATATGATGTTATCAGCGCTCATGATCGCACCTGTTACCAACCCCACGTTTCGAACGCATCCATACCCTGTCATCTTAAACTGTTCGATGAAATCCTGGGGAAAGCCCCAGTTCTCAAGATCCTCTCTTATCCTTGTTAGGCTAGAGCTGGAGAACACTTTGATGTCCAAGTCTCCTTCATAGCCCTTTACGATGTTGTTAACCCTCTTTTCAACTTCTTTGTGGAGGGGTGTAGGAAATATCAAAATTTCAGTGCCATCGATGTCGATCTTCGTGAGACTCACTAATAACCTTTCCAGTGTTCCTTCTTCGGTGATGGGCGTCGGATGGTCGTACAGTTCCTGAGTTGGCGTCTCTCTCGTTGACCAATCGGTGGGTATCTCGATTATATTATGTATTAAGATAACCCCCTTCAAGCTCGCTGACTATGTGCCCTATAGAAAACCTCTTTTCAACCAGCCTTTTACCATTTACCCCAAATTCTTTGGTTTTTCTCTCATTAGTGAGCAAATCAAACATTTTATCAGCTATTCCTCGTTCTTAAGATCTCACCGATGTGCACTGCCCTCGCACCTTTGTATATTTTTGCAATGCCCTCTTTTTGGTAGACGATGAAATCTATTTTACTCATCAGACAACTCCCCAATATAATCGGATTACCTAATTATCCTCATTCTTCTTAAGGTATGCGAGTTTCGACCGAGTGCTACAATCTGTGTGGTATTCGAAAAGCTTAGATTCACAAACGTGTTACATATATGTGCACAAAATTTGTGGGTTTTACTAAGATCCAGCCAAAACAACCATGTCTGCACCCTTTGACTCAATATTAAATTTAAGCAGGTCTAATAATATAAGTCTAATAAGTCTATTCAAACGTTCAAATATACAACCTCCTAATACACGATAATGTAGTGACAAAATTGTTAAGGAGTTAAGTTGCGCCAGGGCAGGCTACGAAGTATCTTAAAAACGTGTGATGTTAAATCTGTTCATATAAAGTAGTCCTTCTCCTTGGGATGCGCCCTGCACTGGCGATAATTTCCTCGAATTCTTCCGGCGACATGTATTCGCCTTCCGTCCCGCCAGCAGACCTGGTTATGTGTTCTTCCATCAGCGTTCCACCGAAATCGTTTACTCCATAGAAGAGCGTTTCTCTTGCCAGTTTGCGCCCCAGTTTCACCCAAGAGGCTTGAATATTTGTGATGTACGGATACAGCAAGACCCTGGAAAGAGCGTGCATTTTTAGGCTGTCCATTTTTGTCGGCCCTCTGGCGATTTTGCCAAGCCCATTGTTCTTTGGCATGAATGGAAGCGGTATGAATTCCGTAAAGCCCTTCGTCTTTTTCTGGATGTCCCTGATGAGCAGGAGGTGATTAACCCAGTGCTCCAACGTCTCGATGTGGCCGTACATTATCGTGGCAGTCGTAGGAATTTCCATCCGATGTGCGGTGGTGATTGTGTCGATCCACTGCGCCGCCGAGACTTTGCTCGGGCAGATTTTTTTGCGAATCTCATCGTCGAGGATTTCCGCAGCCGTGCCAGGCATTGAGTCCAAGCCGCTGCGCTTTAGTGCCTTCAACGCATCTCGTACATCTACGTTAGAATTCTTAGCTGCATGAAAAACCTCCATGGGCGAGAATGCATGCAAATGCACGTCAAAATGCGATTTTATGCACGCCAGCATCTCGCAGTAGAAGTCAAGCGTCGCCCCCTTCGGCAGACCGCCCTGGATGCAGATTTCAGTCGCGCCCCTAGCGACAGCTTCTTCCACCTTTTGCAGAATTTGCTCCATGCTGAGGACGTAGCCACGTTCCTTTTTAAATGCGCAGAATGTGCAATCACCTATGCAAGTATTCGTGAAGTTGATATTGTGATTTATGACATAGGTGACGACGTCGCCGACTGCTTCCGAGCGCAACTCATCGGCAATTTTGAACAATAAGGGCGTGTTACGCACCAAGTGCAGCGCGTCCTCTTTTGTGACTTCACCCGTCCTGGCACGTTCAACGATGTCAGCACTTTCTAAATCCATCTTCGTCTGCATACTTGCTCATCAACTCCTCTGTTTCGGCGCCATACCATTCATCCAGAATAAAACGCGGGTAGACTGGCAGGCGTTCCCTCAAGCGCGTGCGTGCCTTAAGCGTCTCCAGCGCCGGCCATTCGTTGTCAGGATTGATGTAGTCAATTGTCACTGCTGAGATTCCGCCCAAATCAGATGCCCCATATGGAACTGACAGACTCGGTGGCATGAGATTCGGGGGCACTTGGATCGCAACCTCGGGCGGGAGGATTCTTCGCGCGAGCACAATCGTCTCCTGTATTTCCTCTGTGCTCGGTGGCTTGTGATTAAACATCGATGTGTTCGGCTTTGGCACAAACGGCTGGATGATGACTTCCTGGGTGTGTCCATATCTGAGGTGCAGTTCTCTTATCGCCATCAGCGATTTGATTCTATCCTCCCTGTTTTCCCCTATGCCGACCAGAATGCCGGTTGTGAATGGAATCCCCAGACGACCCGCGTCTTCAATTACTTTTAACCTTGCACTTGGCGATTTGCTTGGGCTGTCCTCGTGCGCCGCCACGCTGGCAATCGTCTCAAGCATCAACCCCATGCTCGCATTCAGGGGCTTAAGCATCCTCAGTTCGTCACAGCTCAGCGTTCCCGCGTTCGTGTGAGGCAGCAGCCCATGAGCAATTGCCATCCTGCATAAGTCTGCCACATACTCGACGAAGTTTGAGTAGCTAATCTCGGCTAACGCGCCACTAATCAATTCACCCGGCTCGCCAGAGGTGAACAATGCCTCGGTGCAACGGCTTGATGCGCCCTTACTCAGCAAGACACTGACCTGATCCGGCGTC
Organism: Methanocellales archaeon; assembly: GCA_030610945.1. Lineage (GTDB taxonomy): Archaea > Halobacteriota > UBA148 > UBA148 > JAUWXC01 > JAUWXC01. The sequence continues at coordinate 237,752 of JAUWQV010000001.1, forward strand.
ATGAGATGCGCATCCGCGCTATCAGGGTCGCGCCTAAAACCACAATAATGACATTTGTTTTTACAGATGTTGGTGATTGGGATGAAAACGTTTTTAGAGAAGGTGACGTAATCTGGATTCATCACCCCCACATATAGCAAAGCAGAGATAAGTATTATTCCAATTATGAAGGCGATAATTCCCTTTAAAAAGAAGAATGCAAAGTCGCGGCTGTCTCCCCTGCTTAGCCAGTCCGAGCGGGTGATGTTTGCGGAGCGCATGTTAGAGGATGTTATTCGCGCGCTCAAGGATTCAGTCGTAGACAAATACGAGGTTCTCACCGAGGGGTCGCTTAACGAGGCGATAAATGGCGCGATTCGCAGGATTCAAGAGCCAACGCTTGTCATAATGCCAGATTTGCCGCTTATTCAACCAAGGCACATAAACGAGATTGTCAGCGCAGATGCAGATGTAGTCATAGCGCCTGGAAAAGGAGGGGGCACGAATGCACTATTCCTGCAAGAGCCGCATAGATTCAGGGTTGATTTTCGCCTGGCAAGCTTTTTGAATCACCTTGGAATTGCCCGGGATGCCGGCATGTCCGTTTATATCTATGATTCCTTCTTCGTCAGCACTGATATGGATGAGCCTGAAGACCTTGTGGAACTTTTGATTCACGGAAAGGGCACCGCAGCTATGTATTTGCGTGAAATAGGTGTGACGTTGGAGTTTGACCAAGGCAGGGCACACGTCAAGAAGAAGTAATGGCATAACGCCCCTTTGTTTCCACTGGAGAATTTGGGATGACTATTTATATAGAAGATTGTATTATCTAAAGGGGGATGGGGGCCGATATGAGTTTAACGCCTATTTTACAAAAAGAAGTCGACAAAATAAAACCCGTAGACCTCGTCGTCGGCATTTGCGCAAAGGATGTTGAAACAACCATCATTCACACCATGAACGTCGTCGGCATGGGTATTCAACAGTATTTTTCACAAGTTGAGAGTTTGGTGGTCGTCTCCGATGGATTTTCAAAAGACAGAACAAAGGAGATGGCAGAAATGTTTACTCTTCCCCCAGCCATTAAAAAAATCGTCACAGAAGATATGAATGGAGGAGGGAAAGGGAGCGGCGTCCGCACAATACTTGAGATTGCAAGAGCTGCTGGTGCCACGTGTGTGGCATTGGTCGATGGCGACCTGCTCAGCATTTCACCAAGATGGGTCGCGAATCTGGCAGAGCCTGTCCTTTTTGGGGCTGATCTCGTTGTCCCGCAATACATCAGGGACAAATACGACGGAGTGATAACGAATAACATTGTATATCCACTTATTCGCTCGGTGTTTAAGGCAGATATTCGGCAGCCTATAGGGGGAGAATATGGTATCTCGCGTAAACTGATGGAGAAATTGCTAGAGGATACGGTAATTCCACCTCATTTCGGGGTAGATATAGCGATAACGACCACCGCTGCAACAGAGTCGATGGATATCAGGGAGACTCCATTGGGCTTGAAGATTCACTCATCACTCATGAAATACGTCGAACCTTCGGAGCATCTTGCCCCCATGTTTCGGCAAGTGGTTGGCACGCTGTTTGATTTGATAGAACGCTACGAAGATTGTTGGAGAAACATAGAACATACAGTGAAAGTTCGAAGAAGAGAGAACGGGCAGTATTACGGGCAGAAGCCGCTCCCAGTTAAAGTGGATGTGACAAAGCTGATGGGGCACTTCCAAGAGGGGTTTGAAAACCACAAGGATTTATTAAAGTCGATTTTACCCAAAGATATTTTTGAGAAAGTGAGTACAATCCGCGCGCAAAAGCGCCAGAAGGCATCTTTCGACCCGGAGACATGGGCGAAGGTAACATACCACATGGCTGCGGCGTACAAGCGAGCAAAGACTGATGAAAAGAAGGTTAATATTATTGATGCCTTCTGTGGTTTGTGGATGGGGCGGTTTGGGTCTTTTGTATTAGAGACACAGGATATAGACAACGGGGAGGCTGAAAAGCTCATCATTCGCCAAGCAGAAACGTTCGAGGCACTAAGACCATATTTGGAAAAGGTTTACTAGAGATGATGATTCAGAATAAAGAAGAACTCATCTCGAACTCAAGTGGAGACTTCAAAGAGGTGCGGGCTGATGTTCTCGAGATTTTAGAATACGCCTTAGAGAGGGCACAGCCCAAGTTTGCAATCCAACGTACCGTTAGAGTCAAGGGAGATATCCTGTGGCTGGGTGAATTGCCCATCAATCTAAGTGAAGTGAAGCGGGTTTTTGTCATCGGTTTTGGAAAAGCATCAGGGCAAATGGCAATCGAACTCGAGAGGGTGTTGAACGACAGGATATCTGATGGGATTGTCATCGTAAAGCGTGGTTCAGCGCAGAAAGCGAGAAAAATCAGAATCATAACAGGCCAGCATCCTGTTTCGACAATGGAGAATGTCAAGGCAACTGAACGTCTGCTGGAGATGGTCGATGAAGCTGATGTAGGAGATGTCATCATCTGTTTGATTTCCGGTGGCGGCTCCGCGTTGCTAACACTTCCAAAACGGGGCATATCCATCGAAGACCTCTCAAAGACTAATGAGGTTCTCATCAAGTCAGGTGCGGCGATCGATGAGATTAATGCTGTGCGCAAGCATTTGTCCCAGGTCAAAGGAGGGCAGTTGGTCGCTCGGGCACATCCGGCTAGGCTGGTGAGCTTAATCATATCTGATGTTGTAGGCGACCGATTGGATGTTATTGCCTCTGGGCCTACTGCGCCGGATAAATCCACATACGCAGATGCGGTCAAAGTCTTGCAAAAATATGGCCTGTGGCGGCGCGTGCCATCCTCTGTCCGCAGGATATTGGAGTCTGGGCAAAGAGGGGGTTTGCCTGAGACGCCGAAGGATGATGATACAATCTTCGAGTCGGCGTATAACAGGATAATTCTGAGCAATGATGTCATGCTATCAGCTGCTGCTGAAAGGGCTCTGGAGGGCGGTTATTCGCCACATATTGTTCAGGATGTCACTGGAGAGTCTCGAGTAGAGGCACCAAAACAACTAGAAGATGCCCTAAGGCTGAAAACTCCTTCGTGTTTGATCAGCGGAGGTGAGACCACCGTCAAAGTGACTGGTTCTGGCAAGGGCGGCCCAAATCAAGAGTTCGTGCTGGCATGTGTGGAGGGAATTAATGGAAAACGCATTGTCGTTGCCGCCATAGATTCAGATGGAATCGATGGGTTCACGGATGTGGCTGGAGCAATGGCTGATGGTAACTCGCTCCAGCGCGCCATAGAGCTTGGGTTGTCTCCGACGAAGTTTCTTGAGGATAATGATGCATACCATTTCTTTAAGAAAAATAAGGACTTATTGCTAACTGGGCAAACTGGAACCAATGTCAACGACCTGCGGCTCTTTCTCTGCTTTTAGAGCCTGTTGGCAATATCGTGTGTGTGCCTAACCGCATGTTCATGGAGTTTTTTCCTGCGTTTTTCATACCCTGGAAGTTCCTTGAGCGGGGGGTGATACCGCATCTCGAAATCGTGCAATGTTCTTAGGCCGCGAGTGAGGCTCCTTGTATAGGCATCGATGCGCCTGAAATCGTCTATGGTCTTTACTCCATCGATGGCATAGCGCCCATATAACTCGCGGATGGTCTTTCGTCTATCTTCTTCCTCGAAATCAACGCCCAAATGCTCGCGCAGGAGCCAGAACAATGTCCGCGTGATCTGCTCCACCATCCCGGCCAGCGCCTTGTCTGATCGATGGTGGTGAAGATGCTCACGTAAGTCGACCTGGGCGAATGCTCTCAAACCGATTTTTTCATACAATTCTATCAACATCGCTATCTCGACGCCAAAATGGTGTGGCATCGTCAACGACTCGAAAACTTCCCTGGTAAGTGCCACCTCGCCACTTAATGGGTAGGTGATGTCCTCCAATCGCTCCAATACATCGTATTCCCTGTCCAGAATCCGTAAGATGGGGCGCATGTACAACCGCGTTACTCTGCCGCCGAAAATAGTCTTGCCCCTCATCTTGAAGCGGGGGCGATGATAGTACGCTTTGGAGAACTTAATCTCAGCAAAGGTTAATATGGGACCTGCCAACCCCCTGACGAAGCGCTCATCGATGTTTATGATGTCAGAATCAAGGAAGATGATGATGTCTCCCATAGCGCATGCTACTCCTTTATAGAGCGCGTCTCCCTTCCCAATAGTAACATCTGTTTCCAGAAGCGCACATATCTCAGGCTGGGTTTGATGGATGACCTTGAATGAGTCAAACTTTTCCAATGATTTCAAAGCGGCCTTTGTAGCAACTTTGATCGTCCTGTAATCGATGTGTCCCTCTATCGTTGAACCATCCACTACCAGGATTTCGTCAACAAGATCTTGATTGGCAAGCCTGGCCGTTTCTGCAATCACCTTTCCGATTGTCTTCTCCTCTTGAAAAGAGGGGGTGATGACGGAAATCTTGATGCCTTTCTCCTCTTTATATCTGAGCAGGTCATCGATGTCGAAGTCGAGGTAGTCGAAATCGTGCATGTTTTATCCTCCCAAGATGTGCTCCAGTATTTTACTTAAATCTCCCTTCACCACGACGTCGGCGACTTCGTTTAGTTCTGCCGGCGCTTCAAAGGCAATGCCCATGCCTGCGTCCTCTATCATGCATCTGTCGACGTTACCGTCGCCAACGACCACGCTTTCGGCAAGCGATACTCCTAACTCATCGCAAAGGTTGCGCAAAATATCTCGTTTGCAGATGGAGTGAATTTTGCATCCGGGCATGCGTGGCTCCAGTCTTTGGTTGTTCAGCTTGATCTCGCCGGTAATCTTCCCGTCTTTGATATTCAATTCGTTTGCAAATACCCTGTTGATGCCGAGTCTTTTCGCCAATCGGTCTGCTGCCAGTTGGTAACAATCGGTGGCTATCGCGGTTGTCATGCCAGCTTTTTTGACAGCAGCAATCGTTTTTTGGGCGCCTGTTTGAAGTGGAATACCATCAAATATTTCCAGAAAGCGTTCAACTGACAATCCTTTGAGAATCCTGGCAATCTCCCTTGTTTTCTTGTATTTCTGCATATCTGATGTTATAATCTCATGCAATCGCTCTTCAAAACCCAGCGCTCCTGCCAGCGCGTAGATTGTCCTGCCGGCGAGAAGAGTTCCGTCCATATCAAAGATGATGAGTTTATAATTCAAGATGTCCTCACGCCCAGCCTTTTCCTTATGCAGATACTTCTTTAAATAGTAAGCCTATTTTTTAAGAGGGCTAGATATGAAAAAAGTAGTAATGACCATAGCCGGTTCTGACTCGGGTGGTGGAGCCGGTATCCAAGCCGATTTGAAGGCGTTTGCAGCGCTGGGCGTGCACGGAACGTGTGCCATCACGTCCATTACAGCGCAGAATACACTCGGCGTGCAGAGAACGTACGACCTGCCAATAGATGTCATCACTGCCCAGATAGAGGCAGTATTATCGGATTTTGATGTCGCGTATGCAAAGACCGGCATGCTGTCCTCATCGGAGATTATTCGAGCCGTTGCACAGGAAATCAAAAAGCACAAGATTCCTGTTGTCGTTGACCCTGTGATGGTGGCAGAGGCGGGCGGGTCCCTGCTCAAAGATGATGCGGTGTCTGTGCTCATGGAGGAATTGATTCCGCTTGCGAAAATCATAACGCCCAACATCTTCGAGGCAGAGGTGCTGTCTGGCGTGAGAGTAAAAGACAAGGAGAGCGCAAAACTGGCTGCAAGAAAAATACACGACCTGGGTGCGGATGGCGTGCTTATCACGGGCGGACATCTTGATGCTGTCGATATACTGTATGATGGCGAGTTTACATTCATTCCTAGTGAATTGATAAATAAGGGCACGCATGGCGCCGGATGCACGCATTCTGCCGCGCTCACTGCATACCTGGCAAAGGGTTTTGCACTGAAGGATGCTGCGATAAAAGCAAAGGAGTTTGTGACTGCTGCTATCGCTGGTGGCGCAGATGTCGGCAGGGGCACAAACCCCGTGGATGGTGTGGCTGCTATAAGAGGGGGTGCAGAGCGGTACCGCGTCATGAAGAACTTGCAGGACGCTGTTTTGATGCTGGAAAAATGCGAGGGTTTTTCTGCGCTAATTCCAGAGGTCGGAACAAACATAGGGATGGCGCTTCCTAATGCGACGGACACAGAGGATGTCGCCGCCGTAGTTGGAAGAATCGTGCGCATCGACGGTGCAAGAGTTGTCGGAAACATAGACTTTGGTGCAAGCAAGCACGTCGCAAGAGTGATACTCGCCGCAATGAAGTTCGACGAGAATATTAGGGGCGCCATAAACATCCGATATTCACCAGAGGTGCTATCCGCCTGTAAAAAATTGGGTTTCACCATCGCATCGTTTGACAGAAAGGATGAGCCAAGGGGAGTGAGCACGATGGAGTGGGGCACCATGCAGGCAATTGAGAGTTTTGGCGCTGTCCCGGATGCCATCTATGACCTTGGCGGGATTGGCAAGGAGGCCATGGTCAGGATGTTCGGGCGAACTGCAACCGAGGTTGCGAAAAAGGCAATCAAGATTTGTAAGAAACTTGAGTGATTTTATATGAAGCATAGAGAGATTATAGATAAAGTTTGTGAAGAATTCAAGTATAAATTTCCTAATTGTGAAATTGAAAAGGAAGTTCAATATAAGATAAATCTACCAAGGTCTGGATTAAATAAACAATTCTTTCGTGTAGATATTGTTGTTACTGATAAACGCACAAACCAACAAATCGGCATAGAATGTAAAACCATCGAGGATAGCAAGGATTTTAGAAAACTAATGGCTGGGATTGGACAAGCTTATGTTCTCCAAAAAGTTTTCGGTAAATCGTACTTAGCAATAGAAGTAGAATCAGACATGCTACCGAGTGAAAATAATTTTGAGTTTTGCAAAAGATACACATTATTCGTAAATATACATCCAGAGTTGGGTATTGGTATTTTATTTGTAAAAAATAGTGTCTGTTTTATTGAAGAGGCCGAATACAGAGAGCCAGTTGCAAAAACACTATTCATTAGGCGTGGTACCTAGTCGCCAAACTTCCTTTGTCTGATCAAATATGCGACTGATAACAATCCAACGATGGCAAACGCTATTCCAAACCCATGTGCCTGTGGAGTTGGTGTCAGCGTAGGCGTTGGAGTTATTTCTTTTGATACATAGAAAACAATATCATCGGATGATAGCCATCCATTTTGTGCTTCGTAATATTGGGTTGTGCCTGCCAAATACTCGTAAACAAGTATGTAGTACCCTTGTTCTCTAGGGACAAAGCTATTATGCTCAAATTTCCCAGTATCGTCTGTCATTACACTATCCCAAAAAATTCGTATACCACCCTTGTATATATTGATCTCAACTGGGGCCCCTGAAACAAAACCAGACAAAACTTTTGTCTCTCCACCAACTTCTTTGGATAAATCTACATCTATGCAACCTTGAAATAATAGATTTTCGTCTACTACTAACTCTACTGGATCGAAGCTGTTAATTATTGTTTTCTGTGGCGTAAATATGAAGCTACGTGGATGCGTGTCGGGTATTATGGGTAGAGGATATTCTACAAAAAAATGTGAGTCCCAACTATCCTCTTCATACATGAGGATTTCTTCTCGTGAATAGACTTTTGGTTCTTCTACAGCACCGACTACCATCGGCATTGCTAGCAACATCAGCAAGACGAAAGCTATTCCTACCTTTTGAGGGGACATATCACCATCTATTATCCCCAATCTCCCTAATATACATTGCCAAAACGCCGCAACCCATGAAGGGTATCGGAAAGATTAAGTGTAAAAGATGGTATAAGCGATGATGCACAGGTGGCAAAATGGGCATTAAACCGACGTATATCAAAAACCTTGGAACCAAATTGATGGAAAAGTATCCGGATGCATTCGGTCCTGATTTTGAAGAAAATAAAAAGTTGGTGGCAGAGTACACGAACGTCGAGAGCAAGGCGATTAGAAATAGAGTTGCAGGATACATCAGCAGAAAATTGAAAATTAAAGGAAAAATTAAGAGAAGGGGGGTGAAAGAGGGTGTTTCAGGGAGTGGCTCCAGCGCTGGTGACACCGTTCACCAAGGATAATGAAGTAGATGAAGAGGGGCTGAGGGCAAACATAGAATTTGCCATTGAGAATGGCGTTTCTGGTATCGTGCCGGCTGGTTGCACAGGTGAGGCTGCCACGCTCTCGCTCGAGGAGCAGAAAAGAGTTATCGATATCGCGGTGGATGCGTCTTCTGTCCCGGTGATAGCGGGCACTGGATCAAATAATACGAAAGAGGCCATAGTGCTCACTGAGTATGCCGCCGATGCTGGCGCAGATATTGCGATGCTGATCTCGCCATACTACAACAAGCCGACTGATGCTGGACTGATTGCACACTATAAAGCCGTTGCCAGTTCGTGTGATATTCCGATACTGCTCTACAACGTTCCTTCAAGGACAGGAAGGAACATGGGCGCACATGTCGCGGCTGAGCTGGCAGACGTGGACAACATTGTGGGAATCAAGGAGGCCAGCGGGAATTTGAATCAGGTCTCCGAGATTGTACGTCTGACCAAGGATAAAAACTTCGTCGTCGTTTCAGGTGACGACTCGCTGACGCTGCCAATTCTGGCTCTTGGGGGCAAGGGCGTCATTTCCGTTGCTGCCAACATCATCCCAAGACAGATGAGCGACCTTGTAGGCGCGTTCTTAAAGGGTGACATAGAAAAGGCAAGGGAGATTCACCACACCGTGTATCCACTGTTGCGCGACCTGTTCGTGGAGACGAATCCGATTCCCTTGAAGGCTGCGATGAAGTGGATGGGGCGGGCTGCAGGCGAGCCGAGATTGCCTCTGGTTCCATTGGGCCAAGAGAATGCACCCAGGTTACGACGCACCATGGAATCGATTGGGTTACTATGATTAAAGTTGCTATATGCGGCGCTGCCGGGCGAATGGGTTCGTTGATAGCGCAGAACGTTTTGTCAGAGGATGATATGACACTTGTCGCCGCCTTTGATGTAAAGGATGTCGGCAAGAGCATAGGAGATGTACGTATCTCCGATGTCAAGCAAATTCACGATGTTCTTGCCGAAACCAAGCCCGACGTGCTGGTTGATTTCACCGTCGCATCCGGGGCGGTGGAGAACGCGAAGGCTGCCGCCGAGCGTGGTGTCAATATAGTCATCGGCACGACCGGCTTTACGCCAGAGCAGTACGAGGAGATGCGCAGTGTGATAGACAAAAAGGTAACTGCAGTTATCTCTCCGAATTTTGCTGTCGGCGTAAACGTGTTCTGGAAACTCATAGGCGATGCAGCGAAGTATCTCGGCGATGTCGACGTTGAGATCGTCGAGGCACACCACAAGCACAAAAAGGATGCACCGAGTGGGACTGCAAAGAGGGCTGCTGAAATTGTGCGCACCTCTCTCGGCAAAGAGGTAAGCGTCCACTCGATCAGAAGTGGAGACATCGTAGGCGACCATCTCGTCCTGTTTGCAGGAGACGGCGAGCGCATGGAGATAAAACATCAGGCGCACAGCAGACAGGCATTCGCTTCGGGCGTGATAAAGGCGATACGATGGATTGCGAGCGCGGAAAAAGGCATATTTTCGATGAATGATGTGCTGGGATTGTGAGTTTTGAACGGTTTACCACTCATATCTGTACATTTGCACCTCGCCAGACCTGAGCTTTTGTTTAAACCATTTTTTCAGCACTTTTTTCACACCAGCCCTGGTCAGCGGGATGAGCAGAAGGAAGCCCAGCAAATCCGTGATTATTCCGGGCGTGACGAGCAGAACTCCGCCCACCAGCACGAGTGCGCCATCGAACAATGGATCTGCAGGCATGATGCCGTTTGCAATATCAACCTGTATCTTTCTGAGAACGGACAAACCCTGGGATTTAGCCAGCATGGCGCCCACGACACCCGTAACAACGACGATGAAGATTGTGTTCCACGTCCCAATCATCTTGCCAAGTTCGATTAACAAAAACAGCTCGATGATGGGCGTCAATACGAAGATGATTATTAGTGTGGGTAGCATTTTGTGTTCCTGTCCTCTGCCGTACTTTGTTTCTAACACGTAAACATTTTGTGTATAATTTTGATTTTATCACTTTAAAGCGATCTGCGTGGCGATTTTTAAGAAAAGAGCGCTCTTTCGGATCAAAATGCTTAAATACGCCCGCAGAGGATCTGATCGGATTAAAGGGACGTTTAAACGGATTAATTCAGGAAGTATATCATACAAGAGAGTTGGCATGGAACTATTCAAAACTTTTTTGAAGGATCTGAAAGGATATGCTGAGGGCGAGATCACATTAGAAGATGTTCAGCAATCAATTTCGAGAATTAACAAATTTTTATATCAGAGTTATCCAGAGTTGGGGGCGACTACGGTCTTTGATGGAGAAGTGCTCCAGTATATTTCTGAGTTTCATAAATTCTGGGAAAATAATTATCAAAGAGTTTTAAACACAAGGATCAATAAAAAACAGTGTAAAATAGCTGCTGAATGCTTAAAAAGCGCTACCAAAAAGTACGACCCTGACATTTTCTTTTTAACTCATGATACTTTTGGAATAGATAAGAATGCGATCGCGCAAGTTCGCTTTTTTACTTCAAGTCAAGATTTTAGAGGGCCGTTAAAGAACCAATACCAAAAATACTTAGACGACCCTAGCAAATTTGATGCTGAATTCGTGCACGGTGATCCAATAGCTTTCTTAAAGTATATCGGTGTTACAGGTTTTTCCCAAACTGATAAGAGATTGGATTATGCTAAGAATTCTGCGGAATTATTATTAAATAAGGAGGTTAATGCCCATGATCTTGCTGAGATTTGTAATAACGATGCATTGAAAATTAGAAATTTGCTTATAAGCACACCAAACATAGGTTATGGCCGTAAGAAGGCCGATATGTTCATTCGAGATATGTTTGCTCTGGGGGTGTGGCCGCATTTATCAAATTTTGACAAGATCGATGTTGCAAGTGATGTAAACACAATGAAGGTCGCTTTAAGGATGCGAATAATTGAAACAGATGTCCCGTTGCTTTCTAGCTTCCTTGATATTTTTTGTTACCAATATGGAGAGGTAGATGAGAAAAGCGCCCTTGCGTGGAGATCTGTTTGGGAAGAGTGGAAGAAGATCGATCCTCAAAATGCTTTAAAATCTCCCTGTTTAATTGACTTTCTGATTTTTAGGATCGGACGCGAATGTTGTAAAGAAATTTTGAATCTTTATCAATGTGAATCGAATAACGACCATCTTTTCTATTGGTTTTCAAGTAACCTAAAAAGTTGTTTAACTTGTAGAGAGCAGGATAAAAAGAGCAATGCCCATCCTACAAAAAAATTATTACCTTGTCAAGTTGATAGTTCGGAAATGCCAAGGGGAGAAAGTGGATTAAAAATCAGTGATAAAAAAATATTGCATGTTTTTGATGGCGAGTGTATTTTTAAAAACGTGTGCAGACCCGGCACGCCTGAATTCAAGAAAGTATCTCCTCCAAAATCTATATCTATAAAAGGAAGGACGGGGTGGTTAAGTGCAAGGACGACGATTGAAGAGGGGGGTGGTGGTTTGATGTCATAGACTAAGAGTAATGCTAAGGGGCGCGATCTCTCTGCCCTTAAACCTTAGAATTCTAATTCTTTCTTGTCTGTTTGATTTTTATGGATCATTTTTAATACTACTTCCGAGATCGATCCAATCCAAACATAAGTTGAGTTGTTTAGTCATGCGAAAAAAATATACTCCAATGCGCGAAGTTACTCACGAGGATTACAAATCCTTCCTCACCAACCACGATCACGTCCAAATCGAGAACGTTAAGGTTGCCCTTCCGAAGTCTCACAAAATCAAAAAGCTCGCCCCCGATAACTTCAAGCGCCAGACCACGACCGCGTGGTCATTCCCTGACCGCGGGGACTGGGCCACGCACCAGGGCAATTACCGGGGCAACTGGTCGCCGTTTATACCGCGCAATCTCATACTCCGTTACACGGAGCCCGGGGATCTGGTACTGGACCAGATGGCAGGGGGCGGCACGACCCTCGTCGAGTGCAAGCTCCTCGGCAGGAATGTCATCGGAGTGGACATAAACCCGGACGCCGTTATGGTTGCAAGGAATCGCCTCGACTTCCCATATGCCCCCCTTGACGCAGAGTACATAAAGCCAAAAATTAAAACTTACGTTGGAGACGCCAGAAATCTGGACAAAATTAAAGAAGAATCTGTGGACCTCATTGCCACCCATCCGCCATATGCGGGCATCATCCCGTACTCTAATGAAAGAGTGAAAGGCGACCTCTCCTCTGTTCATGATATAGGTGAATTCGTAGAAGAGATGCGCAAGGTCGCCGAGGAATCTATGCGAGTCCTAAAGCCCGGCAAGCACTGCGCTATTTTGATGGGGGACACCCGAAAACACGCCCACTTTGTACCTATTACCCCGAGAGTTCTGCAAGCGTTTCTCGATGTGGGCTTTATCCTCCGTGAGAACATCATCAAACTCCAATGGAAGACGAAATCTACCCGCGAATCGTGGTTCGGCAAGAACTACAACTTCCTCTTAATTGCGCACGAGCATCTGTATGTCTTCAGGAAGCTGGAGAAAGATGAGAGATTGACGAAGTTCAAAGAATCAGTTAAGTGGTGGTAATTATGGTAATTACTTAAGTAACAAATAAACAGGAATTGCGCGTCTATGTTACTTTAATAACGTTTTTTATGCTAGCCATACCTCCTATATATCTCCAAGAAGCCCGCTCAGGATGGATGCATCACAAAATTCAAGGAAATCACGAAAATGGCAATAGGGAGACCAAAAATTTATATTGAAGTCGTTCATCCTCGTATGCGGGAGTATTATGGCAGCAAAAGTTGATTCGGATAGTTGTGTGGGATGTGGAGCATGTGTGGATGAATGCCCTGTGAGTGCGATCTTGCTGAATGATGAGGTTGCCTCGGTTGACGATTCGCTGTGCACTGAATGCGGTGCATGTGTTGATGTCTGTCCCACGGGCGCGATTATACTATGAGAATGAAAGTAGGCGTTTTGGGTGCAACCGGCGCAGTCGGACAAAGATTCATCCAGCTGTTAGCGGAGCATCCGTGGTTTGAGTTGGCAGCGCTGACTGCATCAGAGCGGAGCGCCGGCAAGAAATACGGCGAGATAGCGAAATGGCGGTTGGATGTGCCGCTGCCTGACAAGGTAAAAGACCTGAAGGTTTTGCCAACCTCGCCGGAAAAAGTAGATGCTGACATCGTGTTCTCCGCGCTGCCAGCCTCCATCGCGAAAGATGTTGAGCCCGAGTTTGCAAAAGCGGGATTTGTGGTGGCGAGCAATGCCAGTGCATACAGGATGGAAAGTGACGTCCCCCTGATGATTCCCGAAGTCAATCCAGACCACCTGGGATTGGTAGAGGTACAAAAGAAAAATCGCCACTGGGACGGCTGCATCATCACCAACCCGAACTGCTCGGTCATCGCGATGGCGCTCTCATTGAAGCCGCTGATGAAGTTTGGCATAAAGGGCGTGCATGTGGCGACCATGCAGGCAGTATCGGGCGCAGGCTACGAGGGCGTTTCATCAATGGCAATCCTCGACAACGTGATACCATACATCGCAAAGGAAGAGGAGAAGATGGAGATAGAGGCCCAGAAGATACTGGGCGAGTTCGATGGCGCCAAGGTGAAAAATGCTGATTTCGCGGTAAGCGCAAGTTGCAACAGGGTTCCTGTTATAGATGGGCATACTGAGGCAATATGGGCATCATTATGCGATAATCCAAGTTTGAGTGAAGTGCGCGATGCATTCGCCAAGTTCAAATGCGACGAGGTAAAGGGGCTACCAACCGCCCCAGAAAAGGCAATCATCGTGCATGATGCAGAGGACAGGCCACAACCGAGGTTGGACAGAAATGCCGGGAAAGGCATGAGCGTTTCAGTCGGGAGAATCATGGAATACGCGGACGGCGTCAAATACATTGCAATGGGGCATAACACGATTAGGGGCGCGGCAGGCGCATCTATACTGAATGCTGAATTATTCTGTAAAACGTACAAACGCTAAGATTGAAACGAAGCGTTTTTCATCTTTCATGTGATTCTTAACTTGATGACGCGCACAATCTGTTTTGACCTTGAGGGGCCGTTATCACCGCAGGATAATGCCTACGATGTTATGTCCCTCGTAGAGAACGGCGACAGGATATTTGAGGTTATCAGCAAGTATGATGATATGCTCGCGCTCGAGAACAGGGAGGGATACGAACCGGGAGATACGCTCGCGCTAATCGTACCGTTTCTGCTTCTCCACAACATCTCAGAAGAGGACATAACAAGGGTTTCAAAACAGGCAAAAATCGTTGACGGTGCAAAATACCTGGTTTCCAAACTAAAATCTGATGGCTGGGGAGTATACATCATCTCGACCAGTTATGAGCAGCACGCATACAATATCGGTGCACAGCTCGGCGTCCCCAAGGAGAACATAGTGTGCACCAGGCTACCGCTGAGTGCCCTGCGAGATGAAATGAAGGGCGATTTCTCGATAATTGAGAGGGCAGAGAAGAATATCTTGGAGCTTTATGAACACATAGAGGCACCAGAGAAAATAGTGCATCGCCTGGACAAATTCTTCTTTGAGGAACTGCCAAGGACGGGATATGGCAATGTACTTGATAGAGTGAGGGTAATTGGGGGTGCAAAAAAGGTTGCAGCAGTGCACAAGATAGTGGAGGCAAGTAATGGTGGCCTATCAGATGTCGTGGTTGTAGGAGACAGCATAACGGATTATAAGATGCTTAAGGATGTGAAGGAAAATGGCGGCGTTGCAGTCGTCTTCAATGGGAATGAATATGCAATCCCATATGCAAGCATTGGTCTGGCATCGCTGGACATACGATTTTTATACCTACTAACGAGATTGAGTAGAAAGGATTTGATGTTTGAAATGGCAAAGTCCTGGGAGGTTAAGCGCCCTGAGTTTGAGAATGACCCGGGATTGATCTCAGAGAACCTCATAACGCCAGAATTCAGACGTTTCCTGCTTGAATCAAGGGTTGAAGTGCCATACTTCAATTATTTAGATGATGCAGACGAAAAGAAGATGTCAGAGGTCATAAATATACACAAGAGGTTCAGGGCGCTCGTCAGGGGCGCAGTAGCAAAGTTGGGGTAAGACAATGGATGTCGTTGGCTTGGGTGCATTAAATTATGACCGGTTGTATGCGGTTGAAAAAATCGCAAAGCCGGGTGAAGAGGTTGGCGTTATTGACGTGAAGGGGTGCCCGGGCGGTTCTGCCGCAAACACGATCGCCGGTTTGGCCAGGCTGGGACTGAGCACTGGATTCATCGGCATCGTGGGCGATGATGTGGAAGGAAAAATGGTCGTGGATGACTTCGTGGCTGAGGGAGTTGATGTCAGCAGGGTCAGGAGGGTGAAAGGTAGCACTGGAATAGCGCTTGCAGTGGTTGATGAGCAGGGGGAGAGGGCACTCTACGTTCATCCCGGGGTTAATGATGCGCTGTCCATTGATGACGAAGATGTGGATTATGCCAGCAATGCACAGTTCATCCATACGAGTTCATTCGTGAGCGCAGAACAACTGGAGATGCAGAAGAGACTGATGAATAAGACAAAAGCAAAGGTAAGTTTTGCGCCGGGAATGCTGTGTTTCAGGTTCAAGTTTGATGCCTTAAAGCCAATCATTGCGAGATGTCATGTGGTATTTCTAAATGAGGCTGAAGTTCGCTCCTTAACCGGCGCTGGCCACAAAAAGGGCAGCAAGATTTTGCTGGATGCTGGCGCGGAGATGATGGTGGTGACGCTTGGCAAAAAGGGCTGCTACATCGCCAATGAGAGTATTTATATGGCGCCGCCCAAGGCAGAGGTCGTGGATACAACTGGCGCAGGAGATGCCTTTGCAGCAGGGTTTTTGTATGGTCTATTAAGGGGCGAGAATATGAAGCGATGCGGCGAGCTTGGTAATATTGTTGCATCTTCATGCATAGGAAAATATGGGGCAAGAGATGGATTGCCATATGAGAAGGACTTAACAACGTTGGGGTGAATGGAATGGCTGGGCTCAAGGTGGGACAGATTGAAATTGAGGATACATATTCCGAGGCATTTGACGGCCTATTCTCGCGCATCCTGATCACCGCGGATAATGATAAACTGCTGCGCAAAGCTACTTTTGGGTCTACAACACTTCCTTCAACCGTGCTCGGCGAGTCTGAGGGTGGCATCGAGAAATGGTTGAGCGAGGGGGAGACGCCTGACGGGCGCAAGGGCGCGATTGTGCAGATATGGGCGAATTATGGCAGGGGCATAAGCAAACTGGAGTATGAACTTGCAAAGCGCATCCGCCAGGGGATTTTGGTTGTGCCAACCACGAGGGTTTTCAACGCCCTTGAGTCAGACGATAGAATTGACATCATGAACAGGGTGGGGCACTGTGGAGATGGATATGAGAGTGTAGAAGAAGAGTTTGGACGCGAGGTGGTCAACATTCCAATCATGATGGGAGAGTTCATAATAGAGCGACAGTTGGGCTATGGAAAAGGCGTGATGGGCGGCACTGTCTGGTTCTTCTGCGAAACGCAGGATGCTGCGCTGGGGGCAGGAGACAGAGCAGTGGAGGCTGTGGGCAGGATTGACGGCGCCATAACTCCTTTTGATGCCTGCTCTGCTGGCTCAAAGGTCGAGACCAAGTATCCAGAGATAGGTCCGACAACCAACCACCCTTACTGCCCAACACTGAAGGACAAGATTCCAGATTCAAAAGTTCCCGAGGGCGTGACATCCATTCCTGAGATAGTGATTAACGGCACTACAATCGATGTGGTAAAAGAGGCGATGAGGACAGCGATTCAGGGCGCCGCTGGTGTAGAGGGTGTTGTCAAGATATCTACTGGAAACTATGGCGGGAGACTCGGGAAGCACAAAATCTGGCTTAGGGATTTGGTGTGATTTGTTCGTCTAAGCGAGTGGGGGCATATCATTTTTAGTGGGCGATACGCGAGATGCTAACCCTTAATTCTATTCCAAAACCGATAGAAGAGAATGAATAGCACCATAGTTAAGAGCAGCCATATGGGATCGCAGACGAGCCTTGTCAAACATATAGGATCGCAGGTGCACAGGAAAAGATGTGCCACATTCACCACCAGTAGCAGGATTATCACTATTAGAAACCTGTTGATGAAGTCGAGGAATGCCTGTGGCCTGTTGAACAGGGTCGCCCTCAAAAACGGCCTGTCCATTCTACAGACTTTATAGAGAAGATATATGGAAGCTACCAAAAGAATGACGATCAGCCAATGGATGACTGAGTAGAGCAGATATAAACTGGTAGCTATCATGTCATTAATCATAATCTCCCTCCAGCAACTTCCTTATCTTACCGGCCGCTTTTTTCATCTCGACGAGGAGCAACCCCAATTTGGACCCCGGATTGGTCACGACTGTTAACAATGCCTCAGGACCGGCACTTATTGTTATCAACTCCGCCTCTTTAAGCTTAATGGTGACCTCTTCTGGAGCGGCCATCTTCAACTCAGACGTGGTGGATTCTGCCGCCCCTAACATTGCGGCAGACATTGCGGCAAACGTCTCAGCACTAACACCGCCAGATATGTTAGATGCCATGAGCAACCCCTCCCTGCTCACTATTGCAGATGATTGCACCGCCCGTGTTCGCTTCAGGTCAGTTAGCACCTTCTCCAGGCGCTCTGCCGTCGTTTCCATTTTGCCTGGGTTGTGCTTGGCCACAGCGGTTCCGCTACTGGATACTATCAGTGCCTCTGCAATCGCTTCCATCTCATTTGGTCTCCTTGATTTTCTTCCGGCATATTGGGCAAAGTCCTTTAATGGATTCGTGCAGGTTGCATGGATACTCGGGGCACTGCAGACAATGTGTTACTTTTTTCTTATCAACGCAATTGTAGAACGCGCAATCAAGCGTAGGATGCGCTCCATCTCAGCAAAACAGCCCAAGCACTTCTCACTATAATGTATGCATCCAAAACAGGCTTTTCCACATGCCCCTACACCATAATCTTTTCTTACCAGTTTTTCTCAACTACATATTATGGCATGTCATAATGTCATATATACGTTTATATTTGCATCGAAAGTCTTCAAAAACGCCTACGGCCATAGACCATAATAGGCGTTCAGTGCAAGCACCATAACCGCTACAACGAGGCTGGCAATGAGAACTGCCTTTGGATTGATGGCAATCGCTGACTTGTCCGCGTCATAATATCTCATCAATCCAGCAGCAGAGGTCAGTCCGCTTTTGCTCTCCTTTTTCTTACCCATACATTCACCAAGGTTATTATCTATGAGTGCATGTTTACTTAACATTTATGACTTATGAATATGTCGTCTCCGGCACCGTGATATATGATGACGAGTTTGAGGTAATGGAAGGATACGTGGTCATCAGAGATGGCATAATTCACGAGGTTAGCACGGGAGAGGTGGATAGCAGTATACAGGGCATAATTGCCCCTGCATTCATCAACGCACATACGCATGTGGGCGACTCTGTTGTAAAAGACATATCATTCGATTCATTGAAGGAATTGGTAAAGCCTGGTGGACTCAAATACAAGACGTTATCAGAGGCTTCAGAGCAGAAATTAATCGCATCGATGACGTCGTGCCTCTGTGATATGAAACGCACAGGAACGTGCGCTTTCGTGGACTTCCGAGAAGGAGGTGTATCTGGCGTTCATGCCCTGAAACGCGCTTGTGTAGGGGGGTTAAAACCCTTCATTTTGGGGCGTCCGGACGGCGATGATGTGAAGGATGTGCTAATGGTGGCGGATGGCATAGGCATGAGCAGCGTTAACGACCACCCTTGGGACGTGCTCAAGGGCGCAGCCGAGGCGTCAAGGAAAAGTGGCAAGTTGTTCGCCATTCATGCTGGCGAAGCCGATAGGTCAGATATCAAGGGCGCATTGGAACTGTCCCCGGATTTTCTGGTGCACATGACGTGTGCTGATGATGGGGGCATCAGAGTGGCCGCAGATAAAAATATTCCAATAGTTGTGTGCCCCAGGTCGAATTTTGTAACCGGCGTTGGACGTTCAGGCGAAAGACCGCCAATCAAGGAGATGGCTGAGATGGGCATAACGGTCGCGCTTGGAACAGATAACGTGATGCTTAATTCAACTGATATGTTTGCCGAGATGGAGTTCACAGCGAAGATGTTTGTGCAAAACGATAGACAGGTATTTAAGATGGCTACGCTTAATGGTGCAAAAATGTTGCATCTCGATGAGAAGATTGGCTCGATAAGAGAGGGAAAGACTTCACACATCATGATTCTCGATGAAAAATCAAATAGTTTATGTGGCACGAAGGATGTCATTAAGAGCATCGTGCGAAGGGCAAGGCCGGATGATATAAAGGTTGTGTTGGAGGGCAAAAGTGGAGCCGTATAGGAAAATACTGATCGCGACTGATGGGTCAACACAGACGAAAAAAGCCGTGGAGCATGCCATAGGGCTTGCACGACTGATGAGCGCAAAATTATACATAGTGTATGTAGTCGATAGTATCGCCTTCGCCTCTATTCCGCTTGATATGAGGCCTGAAAATATATATGAGGGGCTCAAGAAAGATGGCTTGGATGCAGCAAAAGTCGTTGCAGATGCTGCCAGTGAGAAAGGCGTAGATGCCGAGACCGTGATATTAGAGGGCAATCCCGCTGAGGAGATTGTCGATTTCGCAAAGAACAATGAGATTGATTTAATTGTGCTAGGGACGCTTGGAAAGTCAGGTATCGAGCGCTTCCTGCTGGGCAGCGTAGCAGAAAAGGTCGCAAGAATGTCACCAATTACGGTGATGATTGTAAAGGGGAGGTAATATGCCAGTGCAAACTCAGACGAAAGTTGAAGATGTAATGGTCAAGGATGTGGTATGTGCAACCGTACCTGGGTCAAGGGATGATGTGTTAAAGATATTGAAAAACAAGCACATCTCAGGCGTCCCAGTTATCAAGGGCAAGACGTTGGTGGGAATCGTAACCAGGAAGGACATATTTAGGCACCCTGAAGAGGAGCAAATTGCTCTTCTGATGACACGAGATCCGATTACGGTCACCCCGGAAGCCACCATTGCTGATGCTGCAAGATTACTTCTTGATAGCAATGTACGCCGGCTGCCAGTCATAACCGACCACATGCTTGTCGGTATCGTAACAGTTGCCGACATCATCAGGGCAATCGCCAATATGAATATCAAGACGCCTGTCGGCGACTACGTGAAGGACTGTCTGGTCGCGGTTTGGGATGAGATGCCGTTGCCGATTGTCATCGAGGTCCTGAAACTGGGCAAAGCGAGTGCGGCGCCCGTACTCAACACGAAGTGCGAGTTGGTAGGTATCGTAAGCGATGTCGACCTGATTGCTGTAAGCGAAATCGAGGACAGTGTAGAGATATCAAACATGTCCGCTGGCTCTGATGATGATGCCTGGACATGGGAGAGCATACGCGACACGATGAACCTGTACTATGGGGTTTCCAGGATTAAACTACCAGACATTCCAGTCAAGGAAGTGATGATTAAAGATGCCATAACCGCCACCAGGCATTCAGAGGTCAGCGACTGTGCCAAAAAAATATGGAAAAACAACATTGAACAAATCCCGGTCATTACTGGCGAAAGAAAAGTAACCGGGTTGCTTAGGGATGTGGATTTGCTCAGGATTTTAATCGAATGACCTTGGGAGACTGCGATGAAGTATGAGCGCGTCATCGAACTAGCAAAGCGAAGAGGGTTTCTTTGGCCGTCCTTTGAGATTTACGGCGCTACTGCCGGGTTCTGGGATTTTGGGCCTCTCGGCGCCATCTTGAAAAGGAGAGTTGAGAATCTCTGGCGCGAGCTTTATGTTATCAGAGAGGGTTTTTTTGAAATCGAGTCGCCAACCATTGGCGTCGAAGACATGTTCGCCGCATCTGGACACATCGATAACTTTGTTGATTTAGTCGTGGATTGCAAGAAGTGCGGCGAGATGTTTAGGGCAGACCACCTTGCCCAGGATGTTGGAAAGGAGTCGACAAGGGATGGCGTCGCCAAGTTGATTAAAGCGCATAACATTCGATGTCCTGAGTGTGGTGGTGAGCTTGGTGAGGTGCGCACTTTTAACCTGATGTTCAGGACAACAATAGGCCCCAGCTCCGAGCGGGTTGGCTATCTTCGCCCGGAGACGGCGCAGGGTATGTTCGTCGATTTTCCGAGGTTGCTCAGATTTTACAGGGATAAACTGCCGTTTGGCACAGTGCAAATTGGAAAGGCATACAGGAATGAGATTTCACCCAGGCAGGGCGTGATTCGATTAAGGGAGTTCACATTAGCTGAAGCGGAAATCTTCGTGGACCCGAGAGACAAAAGCCACCCCAGATTTGATGAGGTCTCGGACACTGTATTGCGGCTGTATCCTGAAAAGGAGCAGTTGCGCGGAAAAGATGAGATTGAGATTAGTGTAAAGGATGCGGTCAAGAAGGGCATCATTCTAAACCAGTTTATGGGGTATCATCTTGCGTTGGTTCATCTCTTTCTGACTGGCGTGGGAATTAAGCCCGAAAACCTCAGGTTCAGGCAGCATAAAAAAGAGGAGATGGCGCATTATGCGGCGGATTGTTGGGACGCTGAAACTTTATTAGATTTGGGCTGGGTAGAGTTAGTGGGCATCGCTGATAGGACTGATTATGACCTGAAATCGCATGCCAAGAAGAGCGGTGTAGACATGGGCGTTTTTGTCCGATATGGCAAACCCAAAGTGGTGGAAAGATTGCGCATTAAGCCAAAAATGGATGTTCTTGGTCCCAAGTTTAAAGACGGGGCAGCCAAGGTTGCAGATGCATTAATGGGGCTGCGCCCTGAGCGGTTGGATGAATTGGGCAAAGAGAGTATCGAGGTAGATGGTAAGACTATGCGCATTGACCCCAGCTGGGTCGAGTGTGAGAGGGTTAGCGAGGAGGTGCATGGAGAGAAAGTAGCGCCACATGTCATCGAGCCGTCTTATGGTATCGATAGGATTGTCTATGCACTCTTGGAGCACTCTTTGGCAGAGGAGGCAGTAGAGGGGGAGAAAAGACTTGTGCTACGGTTGCCTCCCAGAGTTGCACCCATACAGGTTGCAGTACTGCCCTTGCTCACGAAGGGGAATTTGGTTGAAGTGGCAAAGGAGGTCGCGTTAGTGTTGAGAGAAAACGCCACCCTAGTAGAATATGACGACTCGGGCACGATAGGGCGAAGATACAGGCGCCATGACGAAATCGGGACGCCGTTTGCGATAACAATCGACCACCAGACGCTCGAAGACAACACGGTGACGATTAGAGAGAGGGATTCCATGAAACAGATTAGAGTCGGCATTGATGGGATCTCGGATACGATTCGTGGATTATTGGATGGAAAGATTCAATTTGAGAGAGTTGGGACGCTGGTCTGATGCCAAAACCCATAGAGATTCTGAAGAAAGAATTGATGAGAAAGACCATACACACCTCTGGCATCGTGGTTCCAGTTGCATACCTGTTTGTTGGTAGACTGCTCATGCTGGCAGGGCTTTCTGTAGTTGTGATTGGCGCAATCGGGATAGAATGGGCGCGATTAAATAAGAGATTTGGGCTCGTTGAGTTGGCGCGCCAGGAGGAAGGGGGGAGGGTGGCTGCATATGTTTATTTTGCAGTCGCATCCTTAATCACAGTTTTTTTATTCCCAAAAATGGTTGCTATTGCTGCATTATTGATGCTCTGTATTGGCGATTCCTTGGTGGGCCTGTTAGGGGTTCTTATGTTGGTGTCCCGGCGCACTGAGCGCGTTGACGTTAAAGCCAGGAGATTTGGCAGAGGCGGAATAATTAAAGATATGAAGGCGTCGGTGGCAGCAGCCAAGGATGCCGAGTTGATGTTATCAATGTTGTTGGTTTGCTTCCTTATTGGCACCTTATTCGTCCCGCCACATATCGCGTTTGCGGGCGCGATAGGCGCAATGCTTGCGGACGCGATTCCGTGGCAGATTTGGGGGAGAATTCTGGACGATAACCTGACGGTTCCCCTTTTCGCGGGCGTTTTAATGTCGGCCATAAGCCTGTTTTGAGTATCTATTTATCTTCACAGCACCCTTTATCGATGAGGGAGCGATGAAGTACGCAGTGCATCTACTGATAAAGCCAAATAAAATTGAGAAGAGATTGTATCAATCGTCACTTGCAAAGGCGGCGTTGGAGCGGTCCTCGCTGATTGTACTGCCAACTGGGTTGGGTAAAACGATTGTCGCATTGCTAGTGGGTATAGAGAGGCTAGAGCAATGTGGGGGGCGGGTGCTTGTGCTGTCACCGACTAAACCCCTTGTAGAGCAGCATGCCGCTTTTTTTAGGTCATCGCTTAACATGAATCCGGATGAGATTCTGGTGTTCACCGGAGAGCTCTCTCCGTCAAAGAGGGGGGAGCTGTGGTCCACTGGGAAGATAATCGTTTCAACACCCCAGGTGATTGAGAATGACCTTGTCGCAGGGAGATTGCGCCTGGATGATGTTGCCCATATCACGTTCGACGAAGCTCACAGAGCGGTGGGAGATTACTCCTATGTCTACATTGCTGAGACGTACATGCATCAAGCAAAGTCACCACTGATTCTCGGAATAACAGCATCACCCGGCGCGTCTACTAATAGAATCCAAGAGGTTTGCCAGAACTTGCACATTGAAGGTGTGGAAATCAAGACGGAATTCGACCCTGACGTGGTGCCATACACCTATGAAAAAGAAATAGAGTGGAGATACGTCAATGTCCCGGATGAGATTCGCAAGGTAAGAGAGTTGATCGGTGGTGTGTTAACTGACAGGATAAACGAGCTGAAGCGAGTGGGCGTCCTTGGTCCTAAGCGCAAGGACATTTCAAGGCGGGAACTGCTATGGCTGCAAAATAATCTTCAGCGTCGGTTAAAGCGCAACCCCAATCCACAGTCATTCAGGGTCATATCGCTTCTGGCCGAGGTCTTTAAAATCAAGCATGCCATGGACATGATCGAGACGCAGGGCGTCTCTGCATTACAAAAGTATTTCGATAGACTGCGAAATGAGGCGGAGTCAGAAGGGGGGAGTAAGGCGGCAAGACGGTTGGTGGGAGAAGATAATATCAAAGAGGCGATGCGCCTGGTGGAGGGGCGCGAGGAGAGCCACCCCAAATTGGAAATGGTCAGCCAAATAGTGGGGGAACAACTATGCAAAAACCCTGATAGTAGAATCATCGTGTTCACGAACTTCAGGGATACGGCCGAGTTGGTTACGAGGTCGCTTGGGCGTTTGAGTGGTGTCAAACCGGTTAGGTTTGTGGGGCAAGCCAGCAGATTTAAGGATAACGGGCTTTCGCAGCGGGCGCAGGTGGAGATACTCCAGAAGTTTAAATCAGGCGAGTATAATGTGCTGGTCGGAACGTCTGTCGCAGAAGAAGGGTTGGACATTCCTTCCACAGATTTGGTGCTCTTCTACGAGCCCGTGCCATCCGAAATCAGGAGCATTCAACGAAAAGGCCGGACTGGCAGGGGCAGGGTTGGTAAGGTGGTCGTTCTCGTGACCA
Organism: Methanocellales archaeon; assembly: GCA_030610945.1. Lineage (GTDB taxonomy): Archaea > Halobacteriota > UBA148 > UBA148 > JAUWXC01 > JAUWXC01. Next base: position 262,379 of record JAUWQV010000001.1, read on the forward strand.
GGGGGACAAAAGACGAGTCGTATCGTTGGATAAGCATGAAAAGGGAAAAAAGTATGTATAAGAAAATGAAAAAGATGAAGGAATCGTGGACGGAGACAGGAAAAGGATTAAAAAAAGAGTGCGAGAAAGAGCAGAAGCAGTTGGTTGATTTTTAGTTGGTTGGTCGTGGGATGATACAAACCAAGAGGGTTAGGAATAACACAAAAAACACAAAGACGATACGGGTGCTCGTCGACCAGCGCGAGCTCCGTTCTCGTGTTGTGGGAGAGTTAGAGAGGCTCGGTACCACTGTTGATGTAAAAACCTTAGAAGTGGGAGACTATATACTAAGTGACAGGGTTGGAGTTGAGCGCAAGACCGCAGATGACTTTCTATCAACACTTGTTGATGGCAAGAGAAATGTTTTCAACCAGTTGTCCGACCTGCGGGATGGTTTTGAAAGACCGATATTAGTTATAGAAGGTTCAGAACTCTACAACAGACGCAGGATACACCCCAATGCGATCCGCGGAGCGTTAGCATCTATAGCCGTGGATTTGGGCGTTCCGATTGTTATGACAGAAGATGCAATGGATACTGCCGCATTTTTACATATCGTTGCAAAAAGGGAGCAGGAGGATGTCGAGCGGCGCCCATCTCTACATGGAAAGAGGTCGTCGATGACGCTCAAGGAGCAGCAGGAATACATAGTGTCATCAATACCAAGCGTGGGACCCGTCATCGCCAAGAGCTTGTTGCATCATTTTGGTTCAGTTCAAGATGTGATGGCTGCTACCAAAGTCGGGTTGGTGGAAGTTGATGGCGTTGGCCCAAAGATTGCTGATAAGATTAGGGTGGTTGTTTGCTCCAAGTATGAAGAGCAGTAAGCATAGAGTAGTTTGGAGTGTGCGAAGGGGCACACACATTACTGGAGGTGTTTTCTAATATGCCCTTTTTTGTGATAGGTTTTTATGATAGATGCGCCATTTTATGACAAGGTAGTACACATCTTATAATGTGGTGGTGATTTAATGCCTGTTGATTCTAAAAAAGTAATCAAGCGATGCGCTGACACGCTAAAGCAAATTATAGATGATGATTCGGTTCCCAGGAACATACGGCGTGCGGCTGATGATGTAAGGAAAAAATTATTTGATGAGAGTGTTTCACTCGCCGTCCGGGCGGCATCCGCCACATCGGTGTTGGATGAAGTAAGCAACGACCCCAACATACCCCTTCATGCGCGGACCCTAGTATGGGGAGTTGTCAGTCAATTAGAGACGATATCTGTTGATATGTGAGTGTCTATTGGTGGATGGAGGGTGTGCTGGTGGTGTGGTTCATTAGTATGCCGGTCCCCCCCTTATTTCAGTTGGAGTGGTTGTTTTGGTTTGATTGTTTAGTTGATTGTCCTTAATTGATTGTATATTGCAGTGTGTTGTGTACTGGTAGGTTTGGCGTACTTTTAATGCAATGGTGTAAGTTGGTAGATTAAATGGTGAGCGATCTTGTGTAAATATGAGTATATATAGTGTTTTGTGGTATTGTATGATGTTAGATGATACAATAGAATGTGTAAATAGAATAAAATAACAAAAGTTATATACTAAAAAGATGATAAAATACAACAATCTGTTTTAGTATTACTAAAAAAACAAAGCAAGATGTTTTAGTATCTCCATTGGAAATAAAGGGGCGGGGGTCATATCATAAATACCTAAAAAACTCCAAAAGAAGTAAGGGTAAATTTTTTGAACATCATCGCATATCTTTTTTATTTTTATATCTTAACAGTTGAATGAGCATCGAGCATATAGCCGATTATTCAAGGATATGCACTGCAGGCGCAATCAACTCCATTGGAAATAAAGGGGTCAATACCATAAGTTATTATAAGGTACTCTTCTATTGGAACTGTTGGAGGAAAATCATTTGGCGAATGAAGCGCTATCAGGACTTTTCGAGGAATTGCTGCAGAGCAAACCCATCTTCATAAATAGAGAGGTCCTGCGCCCATCTTATACGCCAGACTATTTACCCCATAGGAAGGAGCAGATAAATAGCCTTGCAACGATCCTTGTATCCGCTCTCAGGGGCGAAACGCCCTCTAACATCTTGATATATGGAAAGACGGGAACCGGCAAGACCGCAGTGGTGAAGTATGTTGGAAAGGAGCTCGAGGAAACGGGCGAGAAAAAAGGAACATCCTGCTCGGTTTTATACATTAACTGTGAGGTGATTGATACACAGTACAGGGTCCTGGCATATCTGGCCAGGCACTTTGACAAAGAGGTTCCGCACACAGGTTGGCCAACAGACCAAGTTTACTCGGAGTTTAAAAACGCGATTGATGCCAGAGCGCAAACCATTGTAATTATACTGGATGAGATTGACAAGCTCGTGAAGAAGGGCGGTGACGATACGTTATATAACCTCTCCAGAATTAACGCTGACCTGCGCAACACAAGGGTAAGTGTAGTTGGTATATCGAATGATTTGAAGTTCACCGAGTTCCTTGACCCAAGGGTGAGAAGTTCTTTGGGAGAGGAAGAGGTCATTTTTCCACCATATGATGCCAACCAACTAGGGGACATACTTGAACAGCGGGCAAGAACCGCATTCAAGCCAGATGCGCTTGAACCATCTGTCATTCCATTGTGCGCGGCATTTGCTGCCCAAGAACATGGCGATGCAAGAAGGGCGCTGGACTTGTTGCGCGTCTCTGGTGAACTGGCAGAGAGGGCGCAAAGCAACCTAGTTAAAGAGGAACACGTCAGGGCGGCGCAAAATAAAATCGAGTCGGACCGGGTTGTCGAAGTCGTACGAACACTGCCCACACAATCTAAACTCATATTATATTCAATGGTTTCCCTCTACAAGAGGGGCGCCAAGGACCTGACTACCGGCGAGGTGTACAACCTTTATAAGCGCCTCTGCCGCCAAATTGATATGGACATCCTGACGCAGCGAAGGGTCACGGACATTATTTCAGAGCTCGATATGCTGGGGATTGTCAACGCTGTGGTAGTAAGCAAGGGCCGCTATGGGCGAACAAAGGAGATATCAGTGAGTGTCCCCCTAGAACAGACAAAGGCGACTTTACTTGAGGACTATCGATTAAAAACGCTTAGTATGACGCCTGTTTCACAGACCCAATTATATGCGTGACATCTGAGCCAAAGGCCAGTCTGAGATATCCTATGTATGGTATTCTAGCCCTGGCAACGCCCACTACCCACTCAGGCTTTACAGGGCCGCTCAACCCAGGTTGGTCATAACCGCTGTTGTGGTCCCCTTTTGTGATGTAACCAGAATGCGGGGCAACCACGCCACTAGGCATCGCCTCTCCAACATCAACCCAGTACATAACCCTGTGTATGATCGGCATCACATTGGGATTTCCATCCGGCCTATACACGATTACATCACCATAATCCCCAAACGAGGTGTAGTTAATCTCCCTGCCAAGTTGGTGTGTTATAATGTCGGTGCGGTCAGCACCCTGGATGAACACAACATCACCTCTGTACATGTGGGGCATCATGCTGCCGGACTCAACCGCAACCATCACCGGCCACGTTCCAGCCAAAAGGTATGCAAGAGACGCGATTACTGCTACTGTAATTACCACGAATGCAACATCTTTGGCCAACCCAATCCAAAAAGATTTGTCCACCCTTTTCACCTTGGTCCATTACAATAATTTCCAACCATCGTATAATTTATGCCCGCCCATAACATATTAAGTGATGATTCTATGGGCGAGACTAAAATCATCCAGCGATTCGCAGAGGTGGGATATCAGATACACCCAGATGCAGTTGCGATGATAAAGGAGCATGGCGCACCAGATAAGCTCATTCAGGATATATTGGCGTCGCTGGATGGATCTGTGTTGGTCGTAAAACCAGAGCACATCAAGTCAAGGTTGCCTCAACCGACATACGGTGTGGAAGTCTTAGACGCTCTCCCCACGACATGTGTTGGCAATTATGAGGAGTTCCTTGGATATTTCCATGACAGATACGCCAAACTGAGTGAAATCCTCCGGAGAAGAATTGGCGCTAGGCCAATTGAGAGCATTAATCTAACGAAAAAGAGTCGGGAGGAGGTTACCGTAATAGGGATGGTATCCACCATACGGGACACCTCAAATGGGCACAGGCTGGTAGAGCTGGAGGATCCAACTGGCATGATTCCAGTTCTTTTTCCAAACAACAAGGATGTGTTTGACCCGTCCACTCGTATTTTTCTGGATGAAGTGATAGGCATCACTGGCTCGCTCACAAATGACGGACTCCTAATTGCAAACAGAATCACGTGGCCAGATATACCACCCAAGAAAAACAACCGGGGCGAGCCCAAGCAAAACAGCGAGGCGTGCTATGCTGTGTTAATCTCCGACACGCACGTCGGGAGCAATACGTTCTTGGAACATGCATGGTCCAGATTCGTTAAATGGCTGAATGCAGAGGTTGGCGACGATAATCAGAAAGCGCTTGCAAAACGCGTTAGATACATGGTCATTGCGGGCGATCTGGTGGATGGCATAGGCATTTACCCTAACCAGGAAAAAGAACTTACCACCCCCGACATCTATGGGCAATACGAGGCGGCGGCCAACCTTCTAAAAGGCGTGCCACCTCACATTAAAATCATCATTTCACCCGGAAACCATGATGCGGTCAGACAGGCAGAGCCGCAACCCCCGCTCTTCAATGAGTTAACCACTGCATTCCCCCCCAACGTCACATTCGTCAACAATCCCTCGTTAGTCAAGCTAAACGGTGCACGCATCCTTGTTTATCATGGTCGCTCGTTAGACGATCTAGTGGCTGCACTACCTGGCGCATCATACGAGGAACCAGATAAGGTGATGGCCGAGATGTTGAAGCGGAGGCATCTTGCCCCTATATATGGTGGAAAGACCACCATTGTTCCTGGAGGCACAGACCACCTCGCCATCGATTCTGTTCCAGATGTACTCCACTGTGGGCACGTACACACGGTGGGCATATCAAAGTACAGGGGCGTTACGCTTGTGAACTCTGGCACATGGCAAAGCCAGACTGAGTTTCAGAAGAGCGTCAACCTCGAACCCGTTCCAGGATGCGCCACCCTGCTAGACTTGAACACGATGGACGCCTCTGTTCTGAAGTTTTATACATGAGATTTTTGAAACTACGCCTCTTGTGCATTATGCAAGGTAATCGTATTCCAACCATCAGTTTACATCATTGATGCCATATTTCATTTCAATCATAACATATTTTACATCGGCCGTACATATTATGTAAGATGAATCAGGGCGCGAGCAACTCTATTATTGCATATTTTAATTCGCTAGAGGCAGGGCTGGAACGAGCCATGCAGGTCGCTAAGGGGGCTAGGAGTATGGGCGCCGACCCTGAGACGTATCCCGAGATTCCACCTGCAAAGGACCTTGCTGACAGGGTTGAGAATTTAGTGTGTATCGAGGGGGTTGCAAAGCGCATCCGCGAATTGGAAAGTAATTCCTCTAGGGAGGAGGCGGCGCTACACATTGGCTTGGATTTTGCCGAAGGCAGGTTCGGAATGAAACCCAAGATTGAGTTGATAGAGGGCGCGATTAGAACCGCGGTCGCTATATTGACAGAAGGGGTTGTGGCTGCACCCATAGAAGGCATTGCTCGTGTAGGTCTCGGAAAAAATGATGATGGTACGAGTTACCTAAAGATATACTACGCCGGCCCTATCCGAAGTGCAGGCGGGACAGCACAAACATTGTCCGTTTTGGTAGCTGATTACGTGAGACAAAAGCTCGGCGTCGATAGGTACAAGCCGCGAAGGGAAGAAGTCGAACGCTACGTTGAAGAAATATCGCTTTATGGGAGGGTTGCAAACCTTCAATACATGCCCTCGCCAGATGAAATCAAGCTGATAGTTGAGAATTGCCCCATCTGCATAGATGGCGAGCCAACAGAGGTAGAAGAAGTTTCGGGTTACAGGAATTTGGAGAGGGTTGAAACCAACCGCCTTAGGGGCGGGATGGCGCTGGTAATTGCAGAAGGCGTTGCACAGAAAGCACCAAAAATCAAGAAGTACGTGTCTTTATTGAGTATAGGTGGGTGGGAATGGCTGGACCGTCTCGTTGTGGATACAAAGCGCGAAGATGATGTCGCGACGCTGAAACCAAAAAAACAGTTTTTGGAAGACATCATAGCAGGGCGGCCTGTTTTTTCACATCCCTCTGCAAGAGGCGGTTTCCGCCTTAGGTACGGGCGCGCTCGCAATTCTGGCTTTGCCACCGCTGGAATAAGTCCTGCTACGATGGTGCTCTTGGACGATTTTATCGCACCTGGCACACAACTCAAAATCGAGCGTCCTGGCAAAGCCGCTGGTGCGGTGCCTGTAGATACGATAGAAGGGCCAACCGTCCGCCTTATTAATGGAGACGTTCTGCGCGTTGACTCTATGGAACAGGCGCGTGAGCTACGCCGTAGTGTAGTTGAAGTGCTTGATATAGGTGAGATTTTGATCAGTTATGGTGATTTCCTTGAGAACGCTCATCCTCTCGTCCCCGCCTCGTACTGTTATGAATGGTGGATACAAGAATTAGAGGCAAAAACAACTATCCAAGAGGATTTGAGAAACATTACGCCCGAAAGGGCAATTGAGTTGTCAGAAAAATTTGGCGTGCCGCTTCATCCCAAGTACACATACCTCTGGCATGATATTAGCGTTCAAGAACTGGAATTTTTAGCAAACTACATTTCTGAAAAAGGGGAGTATGACGGGGTTTTGACGCTTCCGAATGGTCCGGAGGTCAAAAACCTCCTGGAAACGCTGCTGGTACAACATAAGGTGCGAGAGGACAACACCATCATTGAGCATGAGCATGCTTGTCCGCTCATCAGGTGCCTCGGGCTGGGCCAGGATTTGTGCAGGTTGCGCACCCAGCAGCCATTGAGCATGAAAATAATCGACGCCGTATCTGCCCTAAGCGGCATCTTGGTCAGAGAACGCGCCCCCGTACGGATTGGTGGCAGGATGGGCAGACCAGAAAAATCCAAGAAACGAGAAATGCGTCCACCTGTGCATGTGCTATTTCCTATAGGCAAAGCAGGTGGCAGAAGGCGCCTCCTTCAGGATGCACACAATCACACGTCACAGAATGATAAAAAGGGGGTAATTGAAGTTGAGCTGGGTGTCAGGAAATGCACCAGCTGTGGAAAAACATCTTTTGAGCCAAGATGCGACTGCGGTGGGCGCACCCAGCCAACAAAATTCTGTCCCAAGTGCAATATACCTACTGGAGACAAAGAGCTTTGTCCGCGCTGTAATACAGGGACCACCTCCACCAAAAAACAAATCATCGATTTTAGGTCGATATATTCCCAGGCACTAAGTAATCTGGGCGAGCGCAATGATTTTGGCGTAAAAGGCGTAATCGGCATGATTTCCAAGGACAAAACGCCAGAACCATTGGAAAAAGGAATTCTCAGGGCGAAGCATGATGTATGCGTCTTCAAAGATGGAACGGTTCGATATGATCTCACAGACCTGCCCCTTGCCCACTTCACACCGAAGGAGATTGGCACACCCATAGAAAAACTCAAAACACTCGGTTATAGTGTCGACTATAATGGAAGCCCCCTTGTCGATGAGGATCAGGTAGTCGAACTCAAGCCGCAGGATGTAGTTCTGTCAAAGGACGGTGGCGATTATCTACTCCGTACTACGCATTTCATAGACGATTTGCTGGTGGAATTCTATAAAATCGAGCCGTATTATCGGGCGCAATCGAGAGATGATTTGATTGGGCAACTCGTCATTGGACTCGCTCCACACACGTCTGCGGGCGTTTTAGGACGAATGCTTGGCTTTACCAACGCCTCCGTAGGATATGCTCACCCTTTTTTCCATGCAGCGAAACGAAGAAATTGTGATGGCGACGAGGATTGTGTGATGCTCCTCATGGACGGCTTGCTCAACTTCTCCCGCTCGTACTTACCAGAGCGCAGAGGGGGGAAAATGGACGCGCCGCTCGTGCTTACGACGAGGATAGATCCAAGCGAGATTGACAGCGAGGCGCACAACATCGACCTTGTACGGAGATACCCTCTGGAGTTTTACGAGGCGACCCTGCATTATACAAATCCAAAGGAGGTAGGCGCAAAAATGGATTTGATGGGAGCGCGGCTGAGCACACCTGCGCAGTATGAGGGTTTTGGATACACGCATGACACGTCAGACATCGCTGCAGGCCCAGCCCACAGTGCATACAAAACATTGGGTACCATGGTTGAAAAGATGGAGGCGCAACTAAAACTGGCAAAGAAAGTCAGGGCAGTAGACGCAAAGGATGTTGCCGAGAGAGTAATAACCTCACACTTTCTGCCAGATTTGATAGGCAATCTACGCGCATTCTCGCGGCAAAAGATGAGGTGCGTCAAGTGCAATGCAAAGTTCAGGCGCCCCCCACTAAAGGGCACATGCCCTAAATGCGGTGGCAGAATCATCTTAACGGTGCACGAGGGGGCTGTGAAAAAGTACCTAGATGTATCGCTGAGAATTGCAGAGGAATATGATGTTTCGAATTATACGAAGCAGCGATTGAAATTGATTACACTTGAAACCCGCTCGTTGTTTGAGGGCGACAAATCAAAGCAGATGGGCCTTGTCGACTTCATGTGATATGTACCACTATATTTAAGAGACGTGAACATCAATACGTTCGAGGATTAGCGATGTATCTTAAGGAATTTAATGCCATCAGCATCAAGAACAACTCGAAGGTCAAAGAGACGAGTTTAATAGCTGCAGAGAATGCGATTGCCCTGTTTGTCAACGACGCCAAGATCGCATCGCTAACAGCGACGCCCAATATGCTGCGCGAGCTGGCGGTGGGCCATCTCATCTGTGAAGGCATGATTGACGATCCACACGATATCATAGGTGTGCAGAACAAAGGTCTTGACATCTATGTTCAAACAAGGGAGGACCCACGGCTTGAGCGCGAGTCAATCGCCGTGGTTAGCTCCGGTGCGAAGTTCACCGTGGATTGCATTAAGAATAGCCTACATCACCTTGGTTCTGAGGTTTATGAGAAAACTAGGGGCACTCATAGCGCAAGTTTGGTGGACCAAGATGGAAATTTGGTCAAAAAGGCGATAGATGTTGGCAGGCACAACACCATCGATAAGGTGGTAGGAAGCGCCATTTTAGATGGCATAAGTCTACACAATCTCTTCTTGTTATCAACTGCCAGACAGTCTGCCGGGATGGTGATGAAAGCGGCAAGGGCTGGCATTCCGGTGGTCGTTTCAAAGGCGGCGCCAATAAGTTCTGGGATAGAGTCTGCCAATAAGACAGGCGTTACCCTGGTTTGTTTTGCTAAAAAAGACAATTTGTCCATCTATTCTCATCCAGACAGAATTTTGGTCGGGGGTTGACGGTGAGATCAGGCGTAATACTGGCAGGAGGCCGAAGCTCCAGACTCGGCGTGGATAAGTCCCTGCTTCAAATCGGAAAAAGGACCATGCTCGAGCACGTGATGGAATGCATTTCAGACACTGTAGATGAGATTTTGATCGTTGCCAGGGACGAAGAACAAGGAAAGGAGATAATCTCCAAGATAGGTGAGATAGACCTAGCCTATGACTCCATCCTCGGATACGGTCCTGTTGCGGGAATACTTGCTGGGCTACAAAAGGCAAGATATGAACGCGTGGTAGTGCTTGCTGGTGATATGCCATTTATCAATCCGAATGTCATAGTCCATCTTTTCTCCATGGTGAAAGGGTATGAAGCCGTTGTGCCGAAATGGTCTGATGGTAATATTGAGCCGTTGCATGCCGTCTATAACAGGGAGAAAATGGCGAGGGCATGTGAAAAAGCCATCGGAGAGGGGAAGGGAAATATTCTGGCGCCGTTGAGTACCTTGCGAGCCTATTACATTCCAATCGAGGAAATCAAAAAAACAGACCCAGAACTGAGAACATTTGTTAACATAAATACTGCCAACGACCTCGAAGCGGCACGGCTGTTATTTCAAGAACCGGTCTAGCGCAGCAGCTTTTTTATGGTATTCCTTTAACAAAGCACGACCACTCGTGGTGAGCTCCGTTTTGCCCCCCTCTTTTCCACCCTTGGTGGAGTGCACGACCCCCTCGCCCCACGCCCTGTTTATCTTCTGAATAATTCCCCACGCATGTCTGTAAGACATTCCCAGTTTTCCTGCCGCCCTATGAATTGAACCCTCCTTATCTATTGTTTCCAGCAGCACGGCTCGCCCATCCCCCAACACGGGCACACCATCTTTTTCCAACCACACCTTTGCTCTTAATCTGGTCATTCTCTCCTCCTCATAATACATGTACAGAAGATGCTTTGAACGAGGTGCAAACCTTTTTTCCCGCACGCAAACCCAAATCTTCCATGGATGTCTTCGTGATTAATGCCACGAGTGGAAATCCACAATCAATTTCTACCCTGTATGTAGCTCCAAGTGGCACTAATTGGGTAATCGTTCCTGAAAACGTGTTTCTCGCACTGCTCGTAGTTTTTGATGGCGCAATTGTGATGCTCTCAGGTCTTAGGCAAATGCGCACCCTGCTGCCTGCCTCCGCACTGGAAATCGCCTCTATGATATGGTCATTAATCCTGATTGTTGTAGCCCCCTCTTCACTCGACTCTACTATCCCCTCTATAATATTTTCCACTCCCACAAATTCTGCAACCCCCTCATCAATGGGCGAATGAAAAATCTCCTCAGGCGTTCCCGTTTGGACAATTTCTCCATCCATCATCACTCCAATCCTATCAGCAAGCGCCATCGCTTCTGTTTGGTCATGCGTGACATGAATAGTTGTCAACTTTGCCCCTCTATGAACTCTTCTTAGCTCTTCCCTCAATCGAATCTGGGTTCTGGTATCCAATGCGCTTAATGGCTCGTCCAACAACATTATACTTGGCTCAATCACAATTCCTCTTGCTATTGCAACCCTCTGTTGCTCCCCTCCGCTTAATGTTCTTGGGTATCTGTGGGACAGATGTGATATATCAAGCATTTTCATAACTTCTTTCAACTTCTTTTCCACGTCCTCTTTCGGCATCTTTTTGAGTTTTAACCCAAATTCTATGTTTTCTTTGACTGTTAGGTGGGGAAAAAGTGAATAATCTTGGTAAACAAATCCAATCCCCATCTTCTCAGGCGGCATCCTAGTGACATTTTTATCATTTACCCAGATTTCCCCATGATCTGGCTTGTAAAAACCTGCTATCAATTCGAGCAAAAGAGTCTTTCCAGCAGCGGTAGGACCCAAAATGACAAAATATTCCCCCTTCCTAACCTCTAAATCTATATTTTTTAAGGAAAATTCCCTCCAATTTTTAGATACGCCTTTAATCGCTATCATGTCGCTGCCACCTCATAGATGCTAGCCTCAAGAAAATGAAGACCGTTAGACAAATGAAAATCAATAGAACAGCAATTGGCCTCGAGGTAGACAACCCATAACTCTCAAACCTTTCGTACATCAAAAGTGGGGCTATTCGTGGCCAGGATACAAGGAATATCACCGCTCCGAACTCACTTATTGCCCTTGCCCAACTGAGTATTGAACCAGTCAATATGTGCCGAAATGCAAGGGGGAAAGATATTTTACAAAAAGTATGCCATTGAGACGCCCCAAGCGACCGCGCGACATTCTCCAATCGCGGGTCCACACTTTTGAATCCATCTCTGGCGGAATTTATCAGAAAAGGCGCAGATACAAACAGCATCGCAAAAACTATCCCTGGTACTGCATCCTCGCATACTATATTCAATGACGATAATGGCGCGCCAATCAATCCACCATGGTGCATGAATACTGTGTATAAAGCGATTCCTGCTGCCGTATGTGGAACTACCACAGGGACATCCACAATACTTTCAATAAGGCTCTTTCCAAGGAACTCCTTTCTTGCCAGGATATACGCAAGCGGAACACCAAATATGAATGCGACCAGTGTTGCCAAAAAAGCAGTATACATGCTAAGCCATATGGAGTTTAAAACTACTGGGTCTTGGGTCACTTTAATCAAACCGCCCAAATCCTGAATGACCTGGGTAGCGAGCATGTTGCCCAGTGTAACTACGATAAAAGCTATGATAAGGAAGCCTAGCAGTGTAAATGCTACAAGCATTCTCTCTCTTTTTATCTTCTCTATCATGCGCTAACCCTCTATTAGCTAACTTGCGACCGCGTTCGCCAACTCTTCTGGCACATTACCGCTCCCCACTGCTGGCACAATTGGGGGCTGGCCATAACTCTCCATGATATCCTGCCCTTCACTGCTTATCACGAATTCCACGAATTTGAGTCCCAGCTCAGGATGGTCTGCATTCTTCGGTACAGTCATCCCGTAAACAATTGGCGATCCAGTAGCGGCCTCTCCGGAGGCTTGCACTACCTGTACCTTCTTGTATGTATCTGCATAGTCCACACTGCTTAAGTCGATTTGTGATGGTAATTCTACGAACATCAGGCCATGCTGTTTTGCCACGCTTTGATATTCAAAGGCATAATTCAGCCCGCCCGCCTCAAGGCCTGTCACGAGCGTTACGGATTTGTCCCTGACAGACACCCTCTGGGAGGGAGAAATGTCATCTGGCACAGTTATGATATACGTATTGTTCTCCAAACGCCCTGTTATAGCGGTATTGTTGGCGATTAAATCATCAAATATTTTAGAATCGTTGTAATGTAACTCAGCCAACTGGCATACCATTTGAGACCGATAACCACAGGGGTCTGTATTTGGATTTGAAAACCCGAATTTGACATCTGGACGCCTTAAAATCTCATACCAGTTATCCTGGTTGATTTCATTAGCATACCTGCTTTGATTCGTATATGCTAAAACCATTTTGTTATTCGCAAACATAACATGCCAATCAGTATATTCAGGGTACATCAGTTTTGGAATCAAGGAGTAGTCCGCAACTGCGACTACATCTGCGGTCTTTCCAACATCCGTCACCTTTCTTATCGTTGCTACACTGCCAGCCGACTCGAGTCGAACATCAACATTTGGGTATTTTTCTTCAAATGCCTTTTCCATCGTTACGTTGCCCTGGCCCCCGAATGGTACAGCAAGGCTTCCAGCATGAAATACCTTTAGTTCAACTTTCTGGGGTGTGCCGACATCTATACAACCCGCAACCATAACCCCAACTAGACAGAATACCATTAGCAATACTATGCTCTTCTTTTTTGTATCATGCATCCTTAGCCCCCTCTCAATATTCTCAATTGGCACTTCTCGATGATTTTCTCATCACCAGCGCCGCGTATGACTAACTATTAGGAGGGAAGAAATGGCAACATGTAAGTATCCCTCCTAACGTTATGCTTTACAAAGCATAACGGATATAAAAGCCTTTCGAAATTAAATTAGTTCATCTTCTCAGTGTAATTCTGAGCTCTTTCGCCTCGTCCATGCCCTTTAACGACGATGCTATACCGTTAATCACATTTGCAATGAGGCCCCTGGTGAAGTGTCCCAGAGGGATTTCTTCATCATCCGCCTCGAGTACTACATTGAGCAGTGAAAAAGATGCACAGTCTGCGAGATCCCTCTCGCCATCGTAAATAAGCGTTGCCATCTTTGCGCAGTCAACGCCGCATTTGCCACAGTTGACGCGCGGCAACTGTTTATATATTCTTTCGATGCCAATGCCGCGTTTCACATAGTCCATGATTTTATCCAAACTGCCATCATATTTAAAAACCGTGTTGGGGCCCTCCTCTATGTCGCCGACTGCAATTTTCTCTATGCCCTCTTCCTTGTAACCCTCCACCAGGATTAGGTCTGCTTTTAACATCTTCTCGACGATGTGGGTAATTTGGTCAAGCGGCATCCCATGTTTTACCATAAATGACACTTCATTGGGTGCACTGGCAACGACGAGGTGTGCACCCGCGTTTGCATGCTGCCACGTATCCTTTTTCTCTATGTCTATTGTAAACCCTTCGTGGGGAATGTGTTTTATCGTGGCGATGTTATACCCCTCTGCAACCAATTTTTTGACCATCTCCGTGATGAGGGTGGTTTTTCCAGATTTCGAGTAGCCATATATGCCAATAATCATACAATCACCTACAGTAATATCACGTCCACTTCTTCGTCCTTCTCAAGCAAATCCACATTTACGGGAATGTCCACATAGCCATCAGCATCAGCCATGCTCGTTATCGCTCCAGATTCTTTAAAGACGGGATGTGCAAGCCCATCTTCTAACCTGACGGTCAAAAATTGACTCCGTCCGAGTGTGGAGACGACGCGCTGCGCAAGCTTTGCGCGCACAACTATATCTTTCTTCTTCGGCAATCTTGCTAATTGCCTGGCTACCGGGAGCAGGAAGCGATAACCATTGCTCAGGCATGATGTTGGATATCCTGGTATTCCGAACACTGGCTTGCCTCTGACAACCCCAAACAAGGTTGGCTTTCCTGGCTTTATTTGAACGCCATGAAACAGCACATCTCCCAACTCTCGAACAACATCGCACAATATATCGCTCTCTCCCACCGAGCTTCCGCCAGAAAAGACGACCACATCATATTTCAAGGCATTAACCATGGCAGCGCGCACACCCTCATATGTATCCAGAACTATGTCAAACTTGACAGGGGCGCAGCCGTTCTCTCTCATAATTGCTGACAGGGTGTATGAGTTAATGTCATACACCTGTGCATCCTTCAGCTCGCAACCTATATTCACGATTTCACGCCCAGTTGGGATGATTGCCACGCTTGGCTCCTCGTATACGCTAACCTTTTGGATTCCAAGTGCTGCCAGCGCGCCAACTTTGCTTGGATTCAGAAATTCTCCAGTACTGAGAACCTTACTGCCCGCGGATATGTCATCCCCTTTTCCTGAAACGTTCGCCCTCGGATGCACGGGCTTGAAGATCTTTACTTTATCATCACATTGCTCGGTGTGCTCGACCATCACCACTGCATCAGCGCCAGTGGCCATCTTGCACCCAGTCGCAACCTGGATACATTCCTTGGTGCCAACCTTTTTCTTACTGACCTCACCTGCGTGTACAACATCAATTAATTTCAGCGTTATCGGATTGAACTGGCTTGCGCCATACGTATCCTCTGCCCTGACGGCGTACCCATCCATTGCAGCCCTGTCAAATGGCGGGACGTCCATGTTGGCTGTCACATCTTCCGCTAATACACGCCCATTTGCATCGCTGATGGAAACTTCTTCCGTCCTGATGATTGGTTTAATTGTATCTATTATAATTTCCAATGCATCCTCCAGGGGTATCAGCGACTTGAAAGGCCTCATCATCGGTTTGCCTCCCAGACCATATGCCCTAACTCAGGAATGACCAATTTTTTCATGCCCAGTGCAACAGCCCCTACAGACCCGGGCATGCAGATTATAATTTTGCCTTTTGCTGCGCCGGCAAGCGCACGGCTCATCATCGCACTGCTGCCTATCTCTTCATAACTGAGCATTCTGAAGAGGTCACCGAATCCGTCCAGTGTTTTGTCAAGCAACCCAGAAACCGACTCGACAGTGACATCTCTCTTGCTGATTCCGGTGCCGCCATTCACGATGATTGCCTGCACATCCGAATCGAGCAACTCTGCCACTGTGCTTTTAATATCTTCCAATTCATCCTTTAGGATGCGGTAGCCCGCTAGAGAATGGCCATTTTCTTGCAACGATTCCTTAATTAACTTCCCCGAATCATCTGTTTCCTCGGTTCTTGAATCGCTAATCGTCAGCACAGCGCACCTCACACTCTTCAGCGCATGGCACTTGTGCTCTTCACTCACTACCTTTCACCTTCTCCACTACTTCTATGCTCTCAATCCTCGTGGCTGGATACTGCCCGTTCTCATCCTTCTCCAGATATTTGACCATGTCCCATATCGTCAGCAGGGCTGCGGTAACACCACACAGTGCCTCCATCTCAACACCGGTCTTGTAGTGGGCACAGACGCTACAATGGCATGTAATCCTGCCCTCTTCAATTTCAAAGTTGACATCCACACGTGTTATCGGAATGGGATGGCACAGGGGTATAAATTCAGGCGTCTTCTTGACCGCCATA
This sequence comes from Methanocellales archaeon, assembly GCA_030610945.1. Classification (GTDB taxonomy): domain Archaea; phylum Halobacteriota; class UBA148; order UBA148; family JAUWXC01; genus JAUWXC01. Next base: position 278,466 of record JAUWQV010000001.1, read on the forward strand.
ATCGCTGCAAGTTGGGCTGCAGACAACACATCTCCCTTTTTAATCTCGCCCTTTTTAATCAGCTCCATCGTGCTGGGCTTGAGTTTTATCTCTCCCTTTGCGGTCGCGGTTCTCTGCACATCTGGTTTCTGCCCCACGTCGATCATTTTAATTCCACTTTTCTCTGATGACATCTAAAATTCCTCCTTCTCTAACACCGATTTCTTAATCTCATTTACTACCTCTTGTAACACAGGAAACGTATTCTCGCGAACGTCGCCTGCCACGACCACCAGCATAATATCATCTCCCACGTTAAGTTCGCCCTCGTTCACATGTGCCCTGACATCAACGATGCCCGGCTTTTTCCTTGCCTCGCTTACTATCTCCTCTAATCTTTCTCTGTCCACTTTGATGCTCAGTTTTGAAACTTCTTTCCCACTTCTGGAAAATCCGCGCACTATGCCGTTATGACACAGAATCATACCAGCATTATTTATTTGCGGGTTGGATTTCACTTCCTCTATGAGTTCATGAATGGTTGGCATCTGTTCACCTCCAGAACGGCTCTCGTAACAATATCGCTTTCTTGAATATTTCTGTTAGCTCTTCATCAGATGCGCCACCCCTGATGGGCCCAATTATGTCAACATGATTGTCATTCCTGAGTAGGCACGGCTTCAATTTACCATCGGACGTAACGCGTATCCTGGTACAATTTTCACAGAAGGTAGTATTGTGCATGGGCCTAACGACCTCCACCTCGGTGACGCCGCTGCCGTTTTCAATGAAGTATTTGCGGCGCCTGTGCAATTCCCTCTCCACAACCTTGATTGCATCTCTTTCTAATCTCCCCTCTATAGGAGCAAAGTCACAGTGATATTTCTCATATACTGCCCTGGTTTTACAATCCCCATCTGTTTCAAGTTCAATCAGCTGAAGTATCGTGCCACTTTCACCGGCAAAGTGAATCATCTCTTCTATTTCGTGGTCATTGACGCCCTTCATGACGACCACGTTCAGCTTGACCGGCGTTAAATCGTTGGCAATCGCTGCCTCCACCCCTCTGATAACTTGCTGTGAGCAATCTCTGCCCGTAATTGTCTTATATCTTTCAGCATCCAACACATCAAGGCTGATGTTGACCCTGCGCAGACCAGCATCTTTAAGGTCGCTCGCATAACGGTCTAACAACACACCATTGGTGGTCATCGATGTCTCCTTCATATAATCCGATGTGCACTGGACAATCTCGCAAATATCGTCCCTCATAAGCGGCTCGCCGCCGGTCAGTTTAAGCTTTTTAATTCCAAGTTTGCCTCCAATTTCGACGATTTTTTCAATCTCAGCTGGGCTCATCTCTCCCTCAAAAGAGTTTTGCCCCTCTCTGTGGCAGTAAAAGCAGCATAGGTTACATCGCTGTGTAACTGAGATGCGCAGGCTGTTAATTTCCCTGCCAAATTTATCGTGCATGTGGATATGCTAGAGTGAACATAACGATTAAACTTTTCTATTTAAGTCAACCATCAAACGCTTCAAAAGAGGAAAAGATAATACGAACGAATGATAGTTATTTTATTACAGGCGGACAGGATGGAGACATATTTTATTGGGGCAGGGGAGGGAATCAAATATTACGCAGTCGGTTTATTGCTGGCTGCGCTGGGGGCGCTGTGTATTTTGGGATTCATGATACATAAATCGCTTAATACTGTGATGATGGCTGGCGTAGGCTTCGTTTTGATGTTATTGGGTACAATATCCCTGCTGTGGGGCATCTATTTGGAATATGAAGAAACTGGATCACTCAAAGAGGCGTTGGGTTTAGAGTGAGGCCGGTATTTTTGCAAACATGATTGATGGCAACCTATATGGCCGAAGAGGAGAAATATCGATGTCTATAGGGGCAGTGGCATGATTAACAGAAGGCATTTTATAAAAGGCGGAATCGCTCTGGTTTTAGCATTTTTGACTGGCAGCAGAATCAAGCGGTGGAACCAATCATCGCACCTTTTGGAGAGCATGCGCACCATGATGGGCACATCTGTAGCGGCAATGGTGGTGCATGATGATGTAGATGGGGCGCGAGAGGCGATGGCGCAGGCATTTGGCGATATACATAAAATCGACAGGTTGATGAGCATTTATAGAAATGACAGCGAAATAGCAACCCTCAACCAAAATTGTTTTTGTGAAAATCCAAGTGCCAACACGATTGCCGTCATCAAAAGGGCGATTTATTATTCTAACTTAAGTAGTGGCGCCTTTGCCATTACAATTCTGCCCATTATCGAGATGTGGAGAGAGAAAACTGGTGCAGGGCGACATCCAACAGAAGACGAACTTAATGGTGCCCTGGAATTGGTCAGACCCGAGTATATTGCTCTTGATAGCGGAGCTATACGATTCAAAAAACCAGAAATGGGCATCACGCTTGGCGGAATCGCGAAGGGGTATGCCGTAGACAGAGCCATTGAAACATTAGGGCAGAGAAATATAAAACACGCTCTTATAAACGCAGGAGGAGATATCAGGGCATTTGGTGGCAAAGCCGAAGGGGCGCCATGGAAAGTTGCCTTGCGTAACCCGGAAAACAGGGAAGATTCCCTCACTGTGCTCAGCCTCTATGATGGGGCGGTCGCGACCAGCGGAAATTATGAGCGGTGCTTCAATGAGGAAGCAAAGGCCACTCACATTCTGGACCCAAGGTCTGGGCACCCTGTTCAAGACCTGCTGAGTGTGACCGTCATAGCTGGAAGTGCAATGGATGCAGACGCGCTATCTACCACTGCATTTGTGTTGGGCGCTGAAAAGGGCATGCGCCTGATTGAAAAACTGGATGGAGTAGAAGCCTTAATAGTAACGGGTGAAAAAGAGATATTGCGGTCTAATGGTTTTCACCACTACGAGGTTTGAGCTTAATTGCATCTCTTGGACATTTCTCGACACATATGCCGCAGCCGATGCATAATTCTGGGTCAACAGTAGCGAGAAAATCCTTAATTGTTATCGCCTTGGATGGGCACGCTTTTGCGCAAATACCACACCCAATACAGCCAACCTCACAAACCTCCCTTACATGCTTGCCCCTGTCGTGCGACGAACATAGGACATGGGCTTTTTTATCCCTGCCAACTATCGCCAAAATGCCTTTTGGACACGCGCTGGCACACAAACCACATCCGACGCATATGCTTTCATCTATCGCAGGCAAGCCATCTTTGCCGATTGTAATCGCACCAAGAGGGCACGCTTTTACACAATCGCCATACCCCAAACAACCGTACGTACATGCCTTCTCGCCCCCCCTCACTAACGTAGCGGCCATGCAGCGCTTCACACCATCATACTGGAATTTATCAATGCACCTTGTGCCCCCGTTGCATCGAAGAAATGCAACGTTTCTATCTTTTTTTACAACTGACGCTCCCAGGACCTTGGCCATCTTCTCAGCCACTTCTTCCCCCCCCATTACACAGAGGCCAACTGCTGCCTCTCCACTGGCTGCACGCTCTGCATAATCAGAACATGAAGCGAATCCACAGGCGCCACAGTTTGCGCCTGGCAGGATATCAAGTATTTTCTCCACTTTTGGGTCTGTTATGATCGCAAACCTCCTTGATGCCCACACTAAAACGGTGCCGCATACAAATCCCAGTGCGCCTAATGCGATTACCGAGTTTATTATTCGCTCCATCATAATGCAATTCTCCCAAAATACTTCATAAACACAATCGACAATATCCCGGCTATAATAAAGGCAATGGGTACGCCCTTCATGGATTCCGGGACGTCAGACAGTTCCAATTTCTCACGTATCCCGGACATGATTAGCAGCATCATACCAAAACCAATACCTGAACTGGTGCTGAACACGATACTTTGCGCAAACGAGTACGATTCCTTGATGTTTAGCAGTGTGGACCCAAGTACTGCACAGTTGGTCGTTATCAAAGGCAGATATATGCCCAATGCTCTGTATAGCGGCGGGCTATATTTTCGGATGACGAACTCCACAAATTGAACCAGCGTCGCGATTATCAAGATGAATGAAATTGTCACTAAGAACGTGATGCCAAGAGGAGTCAGCACGTACGTGTATACAATCCACGTGGCTACTGTAGAGAGTACCATAACAAAAATCACGGCAAGTGACATGCCGAGTGCGCTCTTGGTCTCCTTGGATACGCCAAAGAAGGGACACAGCCCGAGGAATCGAACTAATATGAAGTTGTTAATGAATATTCCACTTAATACTATGGCTGTCAGGCTCTCCACTATCTTCACCCACCTTTCCTATTCCTGATTAGGTTACTCAGGCCCATGAGCAATCCAATTATGAAGAATGCCCCTGGCGGGAGTATCATAAGCATAGCCGGCTCAATGTTAATTTGCAGTAGTGTCGACCCCATAAAAGATATCATGCCAGTTCCAAGCAACTCCCTGATGCTCCCAATTAGCACCAACGCCAGTGTGAAGCCCATGCCTATTCCCAACCCATCAACTACGGATAGTGCTGGGGGATTCCTTGATGCATATGCTTCTGCCCTGCCGAGGACTATGCAGTTTACCGTAATCAGTGGGATATATATGCCGAGCGCTCTGTGCAGTGGCGGCAGAAATGCCGCCATTGTCATATCTACAACAGTGACAAAAGTAGCGATGACAACAATAAAGGACGGAATCCGCACAATTGCCGGAATTTGCCACCGCAGTATGGAGATAATTAAATTAGACCCTGTCAACACAAAAATAACCGCTATTCCCATGCCAAGCCCGTTCTCTAAGGAGGTTGTTACCGCCAGTGTTGGGCACAACCCCAGGATCAGGCAGAAGATGGGGTTATCTCTTAATACCCCTCTCATGAATTCGCGTATATAACTTGGCCTATCGCTCATCGTATCCCTCATCCCGTTTCAATCTCTGTAACCTTCTCTCTTATAGCATCTATGACCGCCTTGGAGGATATGGTGGCACCGGTGACGGCATCGATATTGCCTTCAGGAGATAAATTCAACTCCTCCACCGAAACGCCTGAAAACTGACCTTGGAACTCTGGCGTTGCTATTTTTGCGCCCAACCCAGGGGTCTCAGTCTGCTTTATGACCATTATGGCGGTTACCTTGTAGTTTAAATCAACTCCGCCAGCAATTTCTATAGGGCCCTTGAACCCCTCCTTCTCTGCAACAAAGGTGTATCCGATTAGTTTCCCCCCTTCGTTGTATGCCTCGTAATAGACTATTTCATTGCCCTCGCCAACTACGGGCTTAAACTGGACGGCTCCAGGCATAACCTGTGAGAATACTGGTGCGAGCTCATTGTTGGCTGGCCTCTCTGTTACCTCATATGTCACAGCCAGTACGCTGGCGGCTATCACCACTATCAGCGTCAACTTAGCTATCGTTCCTACAGCCTTTCTAATGTCCTCAGAATTGACGCCCATTTAACCCTCCACAAATGGTTTTGCCTTCATAAATCTGTCAATCAAGGGGGTAACAGAATTCATCAGCAGTATTGAGTAGCATACGCCCTCAGCGTAATCGCCATAGTATCCGTATATCACGGTCAATATTCCGCATCCAATACCAAAGATAAACCGGCCTTTTTTGGTCAGGGGAGTAGTTATAGGGTCGGTGGCCATGAAAAATACTCCAAGTATAAAGGCGCCGATGAAGATATAGGAACCATCTCGAGTAAGTAGTGCGCTCAGGAATACAACGCCAATCAGGTAGCTCGCAGGAATTTGCCATTTGATATAGCCCATGTACAGCAAAAATGCTGCTCCAACCAATAACACAAATGGCGGTATATCAACCAGTCTTGCAACGCCTGCCGAAGCCATGTGTGATGGCCATGCCATAGTCAAAACTGCCCATCCTACCAATGCGGGATTGAATATATTGGAGCCATAACCTCCAAAGGCTTGCTTCCCAATTGCAATTGCTACAACGGCACCTATGAGGGGAATCCATAGCGGCACATTCACATGAAGGAGCAGCGCTAATAGTAAACCAGTAACTATTGCGCTGCCGTCTGTAGGAATTGCCTTTTTCAGAATGAATTTTTGGATGGCGCCCTCTGCACAAACTGCTGCCAATACGCTTGTTAAAATAATGGCCATTGCCGGGAGCCCGAAAAGATACAAAGACACAGCTAGTGCGGGAAGTAGTGCAATAATCACGCCACACACCATCTTTTTGGTGCACGTGTCTTTTTTAATATGTGGTGGTGCAGATACGATTATGCTCACTTAATCCACTCCTTTGCGCATTTTATCAGTTGCACTATTGGTATCTTTGAGGGGCATACATAGGCACACTTGCCGCACTCCACACAGGCAGATATATTGTATCTCTTGCACATATCAAATCTACCCTTATTCGCGAACGCTGCCAACATGTTTGGTAATAAATTTGCCGGACACACATCGACACATTTGGCGCAATTAATGCACGGTTGAATTTCTGCCATCGTGGCATCTTCTTCGTATTGGACTAGTATCCCGTGTACGTCTTTGATAACCGGCACCTCGTCTGTATACTGGGCCATTCCTGTCATGGGCCCATTGACGACGATTTTTTTCGGCTTGCCCTTATATCCACCACAATGCTCAATTACATTCCTCAAGGAGGTGCCTATTTTTGCCTGTACATTCTGTGATTTTTTCACTCCCCAAACACTAACAACTGTTTCAATTAATGGCTTGCCCATGCACACTGCATCATATGCCGCCCTCGCTGTTCCAATAGTGCTTGTCATCGTACTGGCATTAGATATCCGGTGCCCACGTGATATTTCCCTTTTGACGACAGCTTTGGCAAAAAACTCCTCCATGCCCCGCACATACGTGGTTTTTAACGGAACCGTTTCTATGTTCAGGTCATCGACTGCTGCCTTGTTCATCGTATTGATCGCCTCTGAATCGCTGGCATCAATCCCAATAAAACCACGTGATGCGCCCGTAGCCTTCATCAATATTTTTAATCCATCTATTATTTCGCTTGGAAAATCCAGCATGAGTGCACGATTTGACGTCATGTATGGGGCTTCATCCATACCATTCAAGATGACCACATCGGACGGGCTCAACTTGGTATGAACCGGGATGCCCGACTCGACTACTCCCGCCTCTTTTATGATTCCTATAATTTGTTCTCTCTCTAGCTGAGAATAATCTTCTGCTTTGAATTCGATATATGCATCTTTTCCATCTGGCTCGATAATTATGCTCAAAACATTTTCATAAAAAGGGTGGGGACACTCGGAAATTGCAGTGACTTTCCCAGAGGCGCTGGAATGGACGGGCAAAATGCCAGACTCACCATCGCCAATCTTCTGGCCAATTTTTACCACATCGCCAACACTTACCAGGGGCGTATTCTCCGCACCAACGTGTTGCTGCAACGGGATTATCACTTTTTCAGGTATTTTCGTGATGGGTTCAATCTGCCTCATCTATTAAGCTCCACATGGAATTTATGATTTATATACCGGGCTAAGTTATATGCCTAACGATGTGCACTATCACGAATGAACCCAAGATTTAATAACTCTTATAACTTCCCTAAATAGCAATATATCTTGTTGAATTTGCAATGTCCTACGACGATTATATCGTATTTCTTTGCCTTCTTTGCGATCTCCCACGGCACATCATCTTGCTATGGCAGCGCTCAAAATGCTTACTGGGCGCATTGGGCGATCACTCGAAGTACTTGTGAACGCATTCGAGGATATCTTTGCCTTTGTCCGTTAAACCGTATATCAAAAAGTTCCCTTCTCGTGTTGACTTTATCAGCCTTATCTCCTTTAGCAATTTTAGATGGTATGAAAGCGCCGAATAGCGGCAACCAGCAATCTCGACGAGGACGCAAACACACAAATCCTCGATCTCTAAAGCCCTTAGAATGCGCAATCGGATTGCGTCGGACAATGTACCAAAAATGTCCGTAACACCCTCTACATTCTCGCCCATTATTTTTTTAATCTCCTTTATGGTTTCAGGAGACATCTCCGCTGGTAGCGCACGTTTTGTCTGCATTGTATTTCACATCTGTTTATTTTTCTTAATACATTTGTACAATCCCACTCCACCATGGGATGAGATAATAAAGCCCAAAAGCAACCAATACCACACCGGCAACCTTTTTGAATATTATACCTGCCCTTCTTGTCCTTTCCGCATACGTCTTCATGCTCACAACTCCACTTGCGATGAATGGCAGCGGCGCGCCAAGAGCCATGCCATACAAGAACATGAGCAGAATTCCTTGTGCTATGTTTGCTTTTACTGCCACCATCGATAGCAGTGCAACCAACACAGGCGTGCTACACGGATATATAGCAACTCCAAACAGGATGCCAAAGATGAATGCGCCGATGATGCCAAACGACATCAATCTAACTCTCGCTCTGGATATTGTGGTATGGCCACCAAAATCAACATGCACGATATCGAGCATGATTAGCCCGACAAATATCAGAATAGGGCCTAGTATAGCGTTCGCAACTACGCTGGCGTACACCCCTATTGAGCTGGCGCCGACAAAGGCAACCGAAGCGCCCATCGCAGCGTATGTCAGCGACCTGCCTATGATGAAGGCAAGTCCTGCCAAGAATCCTCTGGTAAATCCCATGCGGGCATTTTCAGCCTGCTCGGCGCCGATGATGTATCCTATAATTAACAAATCCACCGCAAGGGCGCAAGGCTCTATGGAAACAATCAAGCCTGCCAGTATCACAGAAAGGATGTTAAGTTCCATGTTCTTTCAACTCAGCATCTATTTTCTGACGGAGCACCCCTACAAATGCGTCATGGCTGTCAGAGTATTCAAAGGCCTCCGAGTACATCTCTCCGTTAATATAGAGTGATACATACCGCACGTTATATCTCATCACCAGCTCCGGGTTGGTTTGCGCGTTCACATCTCGATACGTTATCAACCCCTGCTCGACTTCATCCCCGTAATATGTTTGCAAAACCTCTTGGGTCCACTGACCGACGTTCTCACAACTAATGCATTGCGAAGTTCCGTGAAATAGGATGATTTCAACCTTTGCGCCGGCATTTTCAGGGCTGTGACTGCCTTCAGGGAAAAAATAGGGCACTATTGCTATCGAAATTACTATTGCTGCAACTATTAACAGAATCTGTGTATTTTTGCTCAATTTCATTTTTTAATCACCAAAACATGTGTTGGCGCCCTTCTCACGACGTCTTCTGTTGTGCTACCTACAAGTAATTCTTCGATTATACTTTTTCCGCGTGCGCCCATTATTATCAACGATATCTTCTCCTCCTCCGCTATCCTTATGATTTCCTTGGATGGTATCCCCACATGGAGATGAACTTTAATCCTGAGACCCTTACGTTTCAATCCATCCCTCATCTTTTGGAGCCTAATTTCTGCCTTTTTCTTCATTGACTCTATCTGCTCGGCCGTCTCCCCTTCTTCAACTATATGTACCAAAACTATCTCATCAGTCCTGGCACCTTTCAATTTCTTCATGAATGCTACTGCAGCATCAGCATACTCTGAGAAATCCGTCGGATACAATATCTTTTCAAGCATTTGATTCGCCTCCACGTGGAAAATAATCTTTAGTCCGCAGGCATATCTTCACTAACATGAGCATGACTGGAACTTCTATTAAAACTCCGACCACTGTCGCCAGCGCAGCGCCCGAATCAAGACCGAATAGCATCACTGCCACTGCAATTGCTACCTCGAAGTGGTTGCTGGCACCTATGAGTGCGGTAGGCGATGAATCAGCATATGAAAGCCCTATGAGCCAAGATATGCCATAACCAATAAGGAATATAAATGCGAATTGGATGAAAAGCGGTATCGCAATCATCGCGATTATAAGTGGTTGATCTATGATCACCTCTCCTTGAAGTGTGAACAGCACTATCAATGTGACTAACAAGGCGCTGATTGCTACCATGCGCATGATCGGCAGGAATCTATTTTCGTACCAAACCATTCCCTTTCTCTTGATCAATTCCTTTCTGGAGACATAACCAGCAACAAGCGGCAGACCAACATATATCCCCACCGACAATGCTATTGTGATAAATGGGACGGGAATATCAGTTATACCCAGCAAGAGCTGTGCCAGCGGTGCATAGAGTATCAACATCGTCAGAGAATTGATCGCTACCATGACCAGCGTATGGCCTTGATTCCCCCTTGCCAAATAACTCCACATCAACACCATTGCAGTGCATGGAGCTATGCCCAATAATATCATGCCTGCTGTATATTGTGGGACATCTACGGCGGGTATGAACCGGGCGAAGACGACGTTCAGGAAAAGCCACGCGAAAAAGACCATCGAGAATGGTTTTATGGCCCAGTTCACAAATAGAGTAGTTGCTACGGGCTTGGGCGTTTTACCTGCTTTAATCACCTCTCTAAAATCGATCTGGATCATGATGGGATATATCATGAAAAATAAGCAGATTGCTATCGGAATCGACACATGTGCTATTTGAAGCTTGCTAAGTATCACTGAAAGCTGTGGAAAAACTCTCCCAAGTGACAGTCCTATCACCATGCAGAGGGCAACCCAGCCAGTAAGATATTTTTCAAATATACCAAGTGCTTGGGTATTATCGTTCATTCAGACCCTTCTGTATTTTAGAGACCACAGCACGAGCCACCCGAACCACTTGGAATGATGTTTTTATACTCATTCTCCCAACACTCGTTGCAAAGCCAGATGCCACCCCTTTCTCTGTGCCTGGCATAGAGCAGGCCGACATCATTTTTGCCACAAATCGCACATTCCCCCATTTTACATCACTTCCGCAACCACTCTTTAATCTCCTCTGCGCTTGGAATCCTGCCTTGGCACTTGATCTCGTTATCCATGACGAGCGCCGGAGTCATCATGATGCCGTATTCCATCATCTTGGCAAAATCAGTGACCTTCTCCACTTCTGCATTGACTCCAAGTTCATCCAGCGCACTCTTCACGCGCTCCTCTACTATCTTGCATTTTGGGCATCCCGATCCAAGTATTTTTATTTCCATATGTGTCACCTCGCTTTTAATATCTCAGAAGAAAGTTTGTCCACTACTTTCTTTACATCATCTGAATCAACAGATAGGTCATAGTTCTTTTTCACTCCCATCTCAGTAACTACTCCACAGATATCCACGCCAAATCCTGTATGCTCCAAAACTTTTTTAGAGCACTGGACTGGACATCCATCAATTGCAACGATCTTCTTAGCAATTTTTGTCAATTCAATTAAATGGCTTACGTGTCCGCCAATACCTGCAAGGCAATATATTTTACCATGCCCCATCTTGGTCAGCTCTACTGCTGCTTGGTTTGCAATCTGCCCTACATTCGACCCGCCAGCGCAAGAGAATACCAGAGTCTCTACAGGGGTACAAAGGCATTTACTCTTCTCACTCTTTTCCACAGAACCACCCCCCCTCACTCTACTTTCGGCACCAACACAACTGGGCGCGTGGACGTTCGCACAACCCTGTCAGCGACGCTTCCGAGCAGTGCGCGAGGCAGGCCAGTCGCGCCATGTGTGCCCATCACAATTAGTTCCACATCGCCTTCATTCGCGACTTTAAGGATTTCCTCATGTGGCTTGCCCTCAACGATTTTTGTGGTAGTTTTCACACCACTCTCTGCAATCTTCTTCTTGGCATTTTCTACGAACCCTTCCGCAATCTTTTTGAGCGTTTCATGTGCGCTTGGCCCCAATCTCTCTTTATCATCGATTACATGCAGTACGACGACCTCGCAGTTCTTCGCCTTGGCTAAATCAACTGCCACCTCTAATGCACACTCTGCTATATCTGACCCATCTGTTGGAAACAATATTTTGTTCATTCAATATCTACCTCCTTTCATGCTCCAATTATATGTCCAAACAACATTCCGGATACTATCGCCATTATTACTACCAGCGACACGTACACAAACGTCTTCTTTGCGCCCATGACGCGCCCAATGACGATCATGTTTGGCAGGCTCAGTGCAGGACCTGCCAATAGCAACGTCAGTGCAGGGCCGCGTCCCATGCCCGATTTAAGGAGCATGCCGACTATGGGTACCTCTGTCAAGGTTGCAATGTACATGAGCGCCCCCGAAACGGATGCAATGGCGTTCGATGCTAGTGAGTTGCCGCCAAGATATGTTTGGATTACCCAGATCGGAATTAACTCTATCACAACTCCAGCGATGAACACACCCACCAGCAGAACAGGAACAATTACCTTAACGAGGAACCATGTTTCATGCATCCACTCCTTCTGCTCGTCTTTCGTGAGCCATTTAGAGGACAGGGCAGCGGTAAGGGCGATGAGCGGTATTAGAATCGGCAACTTGATGCCCCATGCTAATTTGGATGGCCCGATTACCAAGATTGCAATCATCAATATGAAAATCGCTGGCAGCGCATAATTGGGGCATTCCTCTCCCTCCACCTCTACAGACTGCACGCTTTGGAACGTCTCGGTCTCATCCGATTCATCGGGCCTTGCACCTCTCTCAAATATGAACACCATCCCAAGACCAATGATGACTGACAGTAGCATTGCCGCTACAGCTCTTGCGAGCCCAATATCATAGCCGAGCGCCTGCGCGGTGTAGATGATGGCGAGTATGTTAATTGCAGGGGCAGAATATAGGAATGCTGTTGCAGGTCCTATTCCAGCGCCCCTCCTGTAGATTCCAGCGAATAGTGGAAGAACGGTGCAGCTACACACTGCTAGGAGACATCCACTGGTGGCGGCGATCGTGTACGATACATATCTTTTAGCGTCTCTGCCCAGGTATTTTAACAGCGACTCCTTTGATAGCAGGGATGCGATGGCGCCTGCCAGGAAGAACGCTGGCACTAAGCATGTTATTACGTGAAGCGCGAGGTATTCCTTCAGCGCGTCAACTCCGACCAATATTAGATGAGTGAGATCTACCACATTAACCATTTCAAATTATATTGAAATAGATTAACTTAAACGTTATGCCTTAATTCTTGAAACCGCTTCAGAACACCAATTCGACATCTGCTATTTTCACGCCATCTATTTGCTCGATTTTACTCTTAACTGCGCCAACCAATTGATTTGCCAAGGGGCAGAATGGCGTTGTCAGCGTCATCTTGACCTTTACAACATCCCCTTCGATTGCTATATCCTTGATCAGATTCATGTCCACCAGGCTTACGCCGACATGCGGGTCGATGACATCTTTCAATGCCTCTTTAACTTCTTGTTCTGTTACCATTTTTTAAACTCCTGTCTTTAGACTGTGCTTATCGTTCATTTTTCAACGTCTATGCGCATCAATAAACGGCAACATTATAAAATACTTTTTGATAGTAGATAGTATACAGACTATTTAACTCAGAACATTCTGAAAAACCTCTTGGCAGAGGACAATATCGAAAAAGACTTATATCGGCATCAATTATAGTACTTACAGTAATAGTACTTACAGTACATAGGGGTCTAAGATGGCATCAAGAAAATCTGCTATATTTGTTGTGATGGCAGTCATCATTATTGCATGTGCCTGTGGGTGTGTTGAGCTTGGCGAGAAAGCTCCTGTGCCGGAGGCAAGTCCTGCACTTGGCACACCATTCACAAGCGAACAGTGCGGGTTCTGTCATGCTGGGGCATATGCAACACTCAGTGCTTCGGTCGGGGAGCACAACAAATTGAATTGCAGTTACTGTCACTACAAGCACCCATACTTGCCACCCTGCCAGGAGTGCCACGGCGACTATCATGGCTCTGAACTTACTAACTGCTCAATGTGCCATGTAGATGCCCATGCCATAGAGACCATCAACCTGGAAGCCATAACATCTGAGGCTTGTGGAAAGTGTCATGCTGAT
>JAUWQV010000007.1 GCA_030610945.1 Methanocellales archaeon
GAATACTGCAGCTCATGCCATGTTGACCCCAGCAACACAATGAGTCAGAGCGGCACCAAGCACGCAAGCCTGGCATGTGCATACTGCCATCCAGAGCATGCCATGATACCAACATGCGAATCATGTCATGGGACGCCGCACTCAGCGTCGATACATCAGGCATTCCCAGATTGTCTATCCTGCCATGGAACTGCCCACAGCACAAGAATCTAAATTTCTTTTCTAAAGCCTAAATCCAATCAAAAATAGAAAAATGGTAAAAGGAATTCCAGAATATCCTGCCCCCTTTCCTAGTTATAGACTGCATACAAAGGCTCAAAAGACTGTCATCTGGCCATTTTGGATCACGTGCACTGGCGACACAGAAACTATAAATAACGTTTTAGCTAAAGTTCATAGGCGTTATGAAAGTTGTAGTGATAGAGCCTTGTGGAAGAGGTGGCGTGTGCCATCACACACATCAGTTATGCAATGCGCTGGCAAGGATAGCGGACGTTACGTTGATTACATCAAAAAATCATGAGCTAAATAATCTGAGAAAAAATTTTGAGATAAAGAAGGCGTTTGACACGACATATCTTTTTGACGTCATTGGAGTTTTCAGGTGGCTCATTAAAGAGCGCGCGGACATCATCCATTTTCAAATGCTAAAGGTCCCGTTATTTGATTGGCCACTCCTGAGATTATTAAAATTATTGGATTTTAAGTTGATATACACCGCCCATAATGTGATTCCGCACGATCAAAGGTTCTATACCAAATTTTTATTTTCAAAAATTTACTCTTTGGTAGACCACATCATCGTTCACACCAAAAACGACGAGCAAGAGATGGTGAACATGTTCGAGTCGTCAAGGCAAAAAGTTTGCGTAATACCTTCCGGCAGTTATCTGTTTTTCGAGGGCGAGACCGTCTCTAAAGAGGCAGCCATGAAGGAACTTGGGATACCAAGTGATTTTAAAACGGTGTTATTTTTTGGTTATATCAGTGAGAACAAGGGCATAAGGTACTTGATAGAAGCGTTCGCGGGCGTGACAAAAAAAGTTCCTTGCAAGTTGGTGATTGCAGGAGAGCCAGTGGAAGACTTCTCGACATGTGCTTCTTTGATATCAAAACTGGGCATAGCCCAAGACGTGATCATGGATCTGGGTTATATCCCACTTGATAAGGCAGGGCGTTATTTCACAAGTGCAGACGTCGTAGTCCTGCCATATATCAAGTCCTATCATGACGTCATGGCTCGAACAGCACACGTGTTTGGAAAACCCGTCATCGTTACAGGCAAATCCGAGATCGTCGAAGATGGAACAAGTGGATATGTCGTCAAACCAAAAAGTAGCGCTGAGCTGGAGAGTGCGATAGTCAAAATTTTATCTGATGATGAAATGAGGGGAGAAATGGGGCGACATGCAAAAAGGTTGGCAGAGGCAAATTCCTGGGATGAAATCGCCAAAAGAACGATGAAGCTCTATAACTCAAACTCTTAAACATAACGTCTAAAAAAATTGGCGGCGGTGGTCTCCCACCGCACATTTTCCCATTATCACGCTTTTTACTGTTGTGTGCTTCTCAGAGGAGCAGATGAGGTGCCACTTCGTAGAAGTGCACGCACGCCTCAAAGAACAGCGTACGTCCGAGTAGCTCACCGACAAACAGCACTATGAACAGGCCAATAGAGAGAGTTGCCGCTCTTGATATGGCTTCTGCCTTCAAGGATATTGCAACTCCGGCCAAAAGAACCAGTGCTATTACCATGCTCGTCGCCACGCGTAACAAGAACAACGTCGTGTGCTCACCGTCTAGGATCTGCTCTACTGTCATCAATCCTGCTATTCCCGCACTCGGGCTTTGCAGGAATTGAAGGTAGAGTAGCTGTAGTATAATGAGCACGATTGTTGCCCCCAATACGAGTTTCCATGCAAATCCAAGGTACGTGCCTAATAGCTTCTTGTACTCGGTTTGTTCTTTTTTAGCGGCTTTTTTGTACTTGATGGAAAGCGCTGTAGCCATCGCTGCTGGACCGAGCGTCAGTGCTGGCACCATGAAGAATAATGGTGTTGTGTAGTGGTTCCATACTGGCTGTGACGGAAGCACATAGTTGAAACCACTTATAAACAATAGTGCTACGCCCATCACTGCCGCCATTGTGCCTATCTGCAGTCTATTTTTGTACCCTATCATATCAGCGATTTCATCTATCTTGCCAACCTTCTTTCGTAGACTGCCGTACTCTGGGTGGCATACCCACAAAAGTGTGTATACCAATGCCAAGACGATGAATAGTACGGTTACAATAACCTCCATACTCATTCGTGACGAGGTTATGTTGAATATCAGCCGATATGCATTCAAAATCTGTGGCAATACAGGTATACAGATTGCAATAACTCCGATGATTGCAGCTGGTATTGGAATGTAACTGGCAATCTCATAGGACCCAAGCGTTTTCTTATCCTTCACGAGATACTCAGCCATCACTAAGGCTATCAATGCGCCGACTGCCAACTGATTGAACACATATGTAAGGACATACCATATATGGCTCATATTTTAACCCTCCTTTCAAAAGGAAAAAATAAGAGGGAAATCCCTCTTATTCTCCTGGTATTTCTCCTTTCTGCAATCTCATAGCAGCCCTTTGTCTGTATGTGGCTGATATCTCATCAGCATCCCCAGCGAGAAGCGCTTTGGTTGCACAGAAGGCTGCACATTTCGGCTCTGGGGCCTTCTCTGCTCCCCCCTCGTATGGCAGTACGCAGTATGTGCATTTATCCATCGTGCCCTTGAAGCTGAATAACCCCTCTCCATGGTGGAATTGGGGAGCTCCAAATGGGCATGCATATGCACAGTAGCCGCATCCGACGCACTTGTCTTTGTCGACTAGGACGATACCGTCTTCTCGTTTGTATATGGCCTTTGCCGGGCAGGCTTTTAGGCATGCCGGGTCTGTACAGTGCATACAGGCCATTGGTACGTTCATTTCTCCAGTTTTACCCTCGTTGACTGTTACCACCCGGATTCGCCGCATGCCTATTGGGACGTTGTTCTCCTGTTTGCAGGCGACTTCACATCCCCCGCATCGTATACACCTCTCTACATCCGGTAGGAACTTGTATGTTGTCATTCTTTTCATTCCTCCTATGCCTTATAGACCTTGCAAAGAGCCACTTTTGTCTCTTGCATCTGTGTCTGTTCGTCGTAGCCCGGGGATGCGATGATGTTCACCGAATCTCCTCTCGCAAGATCTTTTGCGCCATCTGGATATCTATCTCCGTAGTCTTCTCCTTGGAAGACTCCTGCCCAGTGGTATGGCATGAACGCCGTCTTTTCGTTGACCCTTTCGGTCACGTAGGCTCTAACCTTGCATCTTCCTCGAGCAGACTCGACCCATACCATGTCCCAGTGCTTGACTCCTATGTCGTTTGCCAGCTTCGGATTGATCTCAACGTACATCTCTGGCTGAATTTCCACCAGATATTCTGAGTTTCTGGTTTGAGCTCCTGCACCGTGATGCTCGACCTGCCTTCCTGACGACAGGATAATCGGATACTTGGTGTGACGTCCTTCGGCGATTGATCTGTCTTGCTCGGTCTTGAATTCTGTCATGACCCTGTAGAGTCTCTTGTCCTCGTAGGTCGGATACTTCGCTACGAGATCTGGCTCTGGGCTCTCTATGGGCTCCCTGTGCTTGGGTACCCGGTCTGTCCATTTCGCTTGCACTCTGAGCATGGCCCTTCCTCTACCAGTCGGTGGGTTTCCCTCTGCAACTGCCTGCTTGTTGACTTCTCCTGTCGGGTCCTTCGCATAGTTGTATGTCCAGTGTATGGTGCCACCTGTGCCGGCTGGGGGCAGGTTGCCTCTCACAATCTCCTCGCCTTCGTCGGTCTTCCGGTTTGCTCTGAAGTCGTGTCCGCCCTCCATCACAGGCGCCTCGTCACAATACAGGACCGGCGTTCCCGGATGATCAGTCGTCCAGCAAGGCCATGGCAGTCCCCAGTATTCTCCGTTGCATGGTCCTCCCTTCGCCCTGCCGTCCCATGGGTCAAATGTATGGGCGTTTTCCTTCTGTTTCTTCAGCCTTTCCGGCGTCTGTCCTTGCCATCCGATTGGTCTTACTGCTAGATTGATCTCTCTCGTAACATCTTCTATGTTCTTGTAGTCGAAGTGGGCTCCGAATCCCAGTTTCTTGGCCAGCTCCTGGAAGATCCACATGTCAGTCTTGCTCTCATATAGTGGTGGTACTACTACATCTCTCCACAGTATTTCCCTTCCCGTGGTGCTCAGGCTGCCACCGCCCTCTTGGCGAGTTGCGGCCGGAAGTACGATTATACCGTCTGCTCTGTCTGCTAAAGCGGCTGCAACGCTCGGGAACGGGTCAACGACCACGATCATGTCGAGTTTCTCCATGGCTTCTTTCTGTTTGATCATCTCTGTGATTGAACTCATGCCCATTCCCCAGAGGACAGCTACCTTGATATTGTGTGGCTGATCGATTTCGGCTTCTGGTTTCAGAACGCCTTCGTACCATCTGGATACGGTAAACCCTATCTTGGTCATCATGCTCTCGCCGTTGTAAGTGGCAAATCTCGCCTTCAGCTCATCGAATGTGATCTTTCCGCTCGTACTGGGTGTGTCGCTGAAGCACTGGGCATACCAGTTCCAGGATCCTTCGCTCGTTACGCCATAGTATCCTGGCAAGAAGTGGGATAGAACGCACATGTCTGTTGCGCCCTGGACGTTGCAGTGTCCTCTGACTGGCATACATCCGCCGCCCCACTTTCCTTGATTGCCAAGGATGCATTGCAGTAGGGCACAGGCTCTGACGATCTGGGTACCTACAGAATGCTGGGTAACGCCCATAGACCATAGTATGTTGCTGGGCCTGTTTTCAGAGATAATTCTCGCTACTTCTCTGATCTGCGCTGCTGGAACCCATGTGATTCCTTCCACGACTTCTGGCGTGTAGTCCTTCACAACTTCCTTCACGTACTCGAATCCATAGGTTCTGTTGTCGATGTATTCCTGATCCTGCCAGCCGTTCTCTATGATCACGTTGATGAGACCAAGTATAAATGCAATATCTGATCCTGGCCTGAACCTGACGTATAGGTCTGCTTTTGCGGCAGTCCTCGTAAATCTCGGGTCTGCTACGACGATCTTCGCTCCTCTGTCTTTCGCTTCAAAGATCTTCTGCATTAACACTGGGTGAGCCTCTGCTGCATTTGAGCCAAAGAAGAAGTGACATTTGCTATGCTGCAGCGAAATGGGAGTGCCCGTCATAGCACCATGACCGAATGTGTTCAGCAGTCCTGCGACCGTGGTGGAGTGACATAGCCTCGCCTGGTGGTCTATGTTGTTCGTGCCGAATAACATCCCAAATTTCCTGAACATATAACACTCTTCATTGGACCCGTGTACGAGTCCGCAGAAGAACACCGAGTCAGGTCCATAGGTGTCCCTGGTGCTATTCAACTTGCTTGAGATCTTGGTCAACGCCTCATCCCATGTAATTCTCTTCCACTTGCCGCCGACCTTCTCCATTGGATACTTCAGCCTTCTCGGAGAGTTGGTGACATTTGCCAGAGCTGCGCCCTTGGAGCACATACCCCCACGGTTTGTAGGAGCATCTGTCCAAGGTTCCATCTTGGTAAATACACCATCCTCTGTGACGCCTATATATCCACAACCTACGGAACAGAAAGAGCAAAAGCTTTTTGTTCGCTTAGTTGTTGGAGAGGGTGACGCTGTGACCTCTTCAATTATCTTGTCTGTGAACTTTGTAGCACTAGCATATCCACTGCCAAGCGCTGCAACCGCACCTAAGGCAGCTGTAGTTTTGGCAAAAGTACGTCTGGTCATCTTGACATCGCTGAAAGTTGACTCTAATTTTGTTGCCATTATTTCCCTCCTAAATAGTTAATTGCTATATATTGGGGGGGTGCCTCTATTAAAGTTTTTCTAAATAATTCCGTTTTAGGAGGCGGGATGGATGAGAGGAAACAAATGATATAAAAGAAAAGAACTATAGGTCCTCCAATAACTCGTCGATTAGTTCACTATCCAGTAACAGAAAACCCTTTGTGACTTTCGCAATGCATTTGTAGAAGTCGGATCGTTCGTTCCCATATACATCGTCGCAGAATTTTGGCACCCATCTCATCAAGTGCTCATTCATGAAGGTCTTTTGTAGAGTTAGGCACTCCTTCACGCGCCCATCATCACCCGCATTTAACCCCTCCTCACACAGCCAGTGCATAAACTTGAGCTCGAACGCAATGTGATCCTCCGGCTCTGGATAATCTCTGGATTTGCCGATACCAGCTTTTCTGTAGACCTTCTTCACGTCCAGCAGGGACTTCCCCATCATCACATCATCTATGTACATGGACTCATAGGGTGGGACCATGGGCACACCAGGTCCGAGAAAGATGCGGGTATACTCGTCCGTCAACTTTTCATGAACATCCTCTACATCCTTGCTGGTTTCCATGAATTTTTTTAACATCTTGAACCCCTCAATCATATCATCGTTTAATGATTTTAGATCTGGGATTGGGACTTTTTTATTCACCAAATCCTCTGCAAGTTTGCGTGGTGGCTCCTCAAGATACATTCGATACAAAAACGCATAGAAATTTTTTCTCGTTTGGAGACATCCCTCTATTTCTGTCATTTCTCCACCTCCGCTCTTGCGAGGAGTTTTTCCAGTGCAACTACAACTCTGCAATCCTCACAGTACTTAAGCAATTCGATCCGCTCTTTCATACTAAATTCATCAGTGTCGCCTGCACTCTGTAATATGCTTATTGTTTTATCAAGCGCTGCCTTTGTTATATACACTTTTTCACATTTAACGCATCTTACGAGCTCAGATTGTGCTATTGTTTCCTCTTTCAAATCGACCAGTTTGGCGAAGTCTAATATTTTCTCCACTTTAAGTGCACCCTCCGGACATGCTTTTTCACACATGCCGCATGCGATGCAATACCCATATACAAAATTGATCTTATTCTCTCTTTTCACTATCGCATCCATTGGGCACATGCTAACACAGGCATTGCACACCGTACACTTGGACGAGTCAATGGCAACACTTGCGAATGGGAATTCAGTATCTTTTTCAATTACCTCTGGCACCATCTTGGTTTTCGATGAAAGACTCCGCATTAGCTCTAATATGGTGTATCTTTTTGCGGTTTTATCTAACCTGACTGCCCCCTCTCTTTTTATGGGGGACGGTCCTAGCGTTTCTGCAAAATCGATGACTGCCTGCACGAAAGCATCTGGCCTATCAGCATTGCTACATGCCAGTTTCACCCTTTCTCCAAGATTAAATGCATGGAGTGTCATGTTAGCGAATTTCACCGCTGATTTGCTGGCTTTGCCATCGGCATCATGCTGGCACTTTTCACATCCCAATAGAATGACTCCGTCAGCACCCAAGTCAAAAGCTCGAAGGATGTGCGCCTCTGAAATGGCGCCAATACATGGAACAAATAGCGGAAGAATTGCTGGATATTGAGTGTGCTTTCTACCAACAGCATCCAGAGCAGCTAATCCACACTCTGAGCAGGTAAATGCCAGTATATTCGGCTCAAGTTCTTTTTTTACCTTGCCCAACAGAATTTCCATCTGGGTGTCAATCATGTCATTTGAACATTCTCGCAGTTGTGGGAGCGAGGTCGGGCAGATTGATGTGCAAATGCCACAGCCTTTGCAAGTCATCGGGTCAAATGAGATATGATCGTCACTCCTTGTTATCGCATTATGCTGGCATGCAGTCTCGCAAAGTTTGCATCCAACGACTTCACTTTTTCCTGCAGCGCATCTATCTAAATTCACATCCACTGCTTTTTGTTTTTCAATTTTGCCGAGATTCGAAATGGCATTTAACGTTGCCGACATGGCACCTTTATACACCTCAAGCGGGTCATCACTCTCGACATTTACCACGTGGATGCCGGCTTGAGCTGGAAACGTCCAATCTCCGAGCGCTATAATCTGGCCACTTTTAATCATTTCGCACTCTTCCCGCTCTAAATCGATCGCTCCTACAGGGCATGCGTCGACACAATCGCCGCATTTGTTGCATACATTACTAATTGAGTATATCGGGCTCGATTGGATTGCATTTTTTTGGCATATATCTACGCATCGACCGCATTCTATACACTTCTCTGGATCAATCGTATTTTTCAGCATCTCTATGGAGAAATTACCGATTGCCCCGTTCACATCTTTTACCGAGCCGATGTGAACCGACACGCCATCCAGGTCAACCAAGCACCTATCGGGGACGTCGCACTTACCAGTGGCATTATGCGGCAGTATTGCATCACAGAAACTACAATCTGTTTTGATATCATCAACCAAAAGTTGTACATCAGCCAGTTTTGAAAGGTCTTTTGCAACCTTTATTCCAACAGCTCCCCCTCCAACTATTGCAATCTTGGAGCCCACATCTACTGTAATATTTTCAGGCACTTGCCTATTTTTTATGTGATTAATCGCAGCATTTATCAAACGTTTTGCCTTTTCGGTTGCATCACTCTCGTTGTGAATCCATCCGCAATGCTCTCTAAGGTTTAACGTGATAAGGCCATCGGATCTCAACCCCATGTCCCCTACTACATCTTCAAAAATCTGCCTTTTGGATGTGCAACCTATAAGCACTGTATTGAGGTCTTTCCTTTTTATGTCATCGATAATGTATGCTAACCCATCATCTTGGCACAATCTATCATGGATTTCAATGACATCCGCGTCTTTGATGCTCTTTTTAACATCTTTAAAATTGATGCTCGATGTCTTATTGCATGTGCAGAGAAAGATTCCAGTTTTCATGGTGAACTCACTCTAATTATGCCGATGAGATATAATACTTATGAGTGGCCAATGAATAAAAGGAAAAGCTTATTTGTTAGGTATTGTATAATCTCTTTCGAGCGTTCAACAGGTGGATAAGATGGCTGCAAAGGTGGATTTAGAAAAAAAAGAAGTCGAACGGTACGGTTACGACGTTATAATTGAGCATTGGGTGCATACCTTTGGTACAATCCTATGTATACTCAGTGGCTTTATTCTGCTTTTTGCCTTTGGATGGTATGGATATAGCTCCATTCTTGCAGGCAGATTTGTAGAATATTATAACAGTGCAACATTGGTAAAACTTCACTATATCGGTGCGGGATGCATCGTTGTGATGGCAGTATTCAATGTGATATATCATGGGGCAAAGGGCGACGACTCCATATTGGCATCGAAAAGTGACATCAAGGACTCGATAGCAGAGATTGCAGTGGTCATGGGCGTAATCGGTGATGGAAGTCTATTTGGAATTAAAGGGTTGTACCTGCCGAAGGTCATCAAGAACGCTCTGGCCAATCTGTTTGGAAAGATGGGCATTGATAAACCCCCCCATGCAGGCAAATGGCTCCCTATAGAGAAGGTGGAATACACCTTTGTTTTCAGCGTACTGATTGCCGTGCTCATCATCACGGGTTTCATAAAGGTTTTCAAATGGAGACTCATGGCTACGATGTCTCCGTTAGGCTACGTGCATAACGTGGTTTACACCGCCAGTTGGCTCCATGATGCAGCGGCCGTCATTATCACTCTGTTCCTCATAGTCCACGTAATAACTGCAGCTGTAATACCAGTGTCTTGGCCATGTATTAAGGCTCTGGTGACGAAAAAGATGTCACTCGAGCACGTCAAACATCATCACGAGGCATGGTATGAAGAGATCATGAGGGAGCGCGGACGTTAGTATATGCTCCCTTTTTGTGCATAATGCGCTGAAGTCCACTTAAGGTGATGAGACGATATGGTGCCGAAGAGACTTGTAATCATCATCACCTTCTCACTCCTTTTGGCACTTGCCATCTATGGCGCCCAACAGGTTGCCATACATACAATGGCGCCAAGCTACTGTGCTGAATGTCATCCTATTGAATATTCCTCCTATGCCGGGACAGATGGGTCGCTCGACTATGCCCATGGAGTATCCGGCATCTCGTGCTACGATTGCCATTCTGGAAGCGGAACCAGGGGCAAGGTAGAGTTTTATAAAGCTGAAATGAGGATGCAGTTTCTCTACAAACTGAATATTCAGGAACCTCATGTAGAGGGCGGGAAGCGTGACATACCGGAAAGGTGTATCAAGTGCCATCCGGATTATGTCACGGTGTTTGCAGGCAAGGTCAATCCGCATATTGGCGTTACTGACTGTTCTGTCTGTCACAAGGGGCATCAACAGGATATTAAAGACCCACAGTGTGCGAGTTGCCATGAGAAGCCCTATATCACTATTCGAGAGGCAGGGGGCAGGCATGCCACTCTTCAAACTAATAAAAATTGTGCATTCTGTCACCAGGAGCATAGGCTTGTTCCGGATTGCCAGGATTGTCATGGAGTTTTCCACAATTCAGGGTTTGATGCGTGTAACGATTGTCATATGAACGCTCATGCACCGCGGAGCATCAAATCATCAGCCATTGCATACTTATGTGCTGATTGTCATGTTGAACAGGGCGAAGCGCTCCGGGACAATCCATCGAAACACACCAATATACGATGTATGATATGTCATCTGAGCCATGGAGAAATACCAACTTGTGATTTATGCCATGAGGGGCATGCCACTACTCTTGCTAATTATAATTGCACTGACTGCCATGTCAACGGGCACGCTCCAAAAGAGGTACAATATCCTGCAGATGCGCCATCTGATTTCTGCATAGAATGTCATGCAGGGTCATACCAGGAGCTGCTAGACAGCGGCACCAAGCATACTCTGTTAACCTGTGCATATTGCCATCCAGAGCACGGTGAGATTCAAGCCTGCAGTTCATGCCACCGGCCACTTCCACACGGAACTACATTCACGGACTGTGCTACATGCCATGAAACAGCTCACAACACGAGGGTATGATGTGTAGCTAAAAAGCGTGAAATTCCTGTTCCGCTCTATTGGGTGAACCCATAGTCCTTAGTTTCTCTTGTACCTTGGTGCCAAGGTCTGTTATGCGCCAGTAAACTCCGCCGTCTACTCTCTCACCTTTTTCTATCAGGTTGTGTCTGGATAGGGTGTTCACTGATACATCCATCGAGCTTTGCCCGCCCATTCTTTCTTCGATGTCTTTGTCGGTTATCATGGTATTTTTATCGGTAAATGCCATCAGGACCATTGCAGTTGTACTATTGCATAGTTCCTGTGCGATACTATCGACTCTGTCGTAGACGGGACCATTCGACTGACTGTACCCATTCGACCGGCCTGAAAGAATCTCTCTCCAAACTTTTTCATCTGCATGACTGATGGCAGGCGCTGTAATGCCCCCACCTACCATTTCACTCATATCGATCTTTTTTGAGTTAGTACTAACGTGTATCTCTTTTTTTTCTAAATCAAAAAATAGGACCACGTCGCCGGCATCTCGTCTTACAATCATCATCTTGCTCCGTATTCTGTATCTAATGACTCGCTCTTCATGTCCTCGCTCACATTAGCCATCTCGGGTATATCCGGCGTATGTGCTTTCTCACCCGCGCCCTCTTTCATATCAATCATCTTGGGCAAGTCTGAGATGTGTATTTCTTTTTTCTCAAGGTCGATAAACAGAACTGCGCTACCAACGTCTCTCCTTACAATTGTCAAGTAACATCCCCCTATTACTACTCGAATATCCCCCTATTTATCTTTTGCCCTCCAACTCAGGTACAAACGATAACCATAATACCCTTCACGTTTTACTTATTTTGAGCATGATGAAAAAGAAGGTTGCAATCGGAGGGACATTTGAACCCTTGCATGATGGACACAAAGCATTACTCAAAAAAGCATACGAACTCGGCGACGTTTATATCGGGCTGACATCTGATGCTATGGCAAAGCGCCGGTACAGAGATGTATTACCATATGGGCAAAGAAAGCAAATCCTTGAGCAATACATTCGCAGCGAGTTCGGTGTGCAAGCAAATATCTTTGAGTTGCGCGATCCATACGGGCCTGCTATCAGCGAGCATTTTGATTGCATTGTAGTATCTCCAGAGACCTACTCTGTGGCCGAAAAGATCAATCAAATCAGGGCAAGTAAGGGACATCCGCCCATAGACATAGTCAAGATTGAATTTATACTGGCCAAAGATGGCAAACTCATTTCCGCTACCAAAATTAAAAATGGCAAAATCGACGAGCACGGCGTTTCAGTCCGGAAATAGCACCAACTTTTTATCCAATTGCATATTACTAAAATATCTGGGGCAGTAGGGTAGCCTGGTCTATCCTCGCGGCTTTGGGACAACAAAGCGTTGACGCAAAGAGCAGAATAGCCGTGGACCGCAGTTCGAATCTGCGCTGCCCCATCCCATTGAATAACAAAAAGGCCAAATCAATCAAATGGGTGTTCTTAGGGGGGGCGTAGGAATAAAGAACATGGTTTTTGGTTAATTCGACATCTGTCGATATGTATTTCGTTATATTTATATTTTTCCAGCAGAAGTGCACCCCAGAAGGCAAAGTTTTAAACGTAGGAAGCTTTAACCTGACATTATATAATAATCAAAGGGGGTGGGAATGGTGAAAAAAGACGTCCAGGACACTTTAGCTCTCGGAGTTATCTTGATTCTCGCACCACTGATCATTTATGCAGTCAATTTGGTTCTGAAGCCAGCAGAGTTTACTGCAGTAGCTAGCATATCCAGCCACGTCGGATTAATAGGCGTTCTACTATGCATATATGCATTAGCAAAGCAGAAGGCATGAGATGTGCGAATCTGCGATATTCAGTCTATCTCTTTTTTATTTTCCTTTTTATAGGTGAAAATGCTTAATAGGGCAGTGACAATAATAAAGTGGGCGCCATGACAAATGATATCCAGATATATGAAAACGTCTTCAAAATCTGTTTGAGTATAGCCCTGGGCATGTTCATCGGCATGGAGCGCGAATGGGCACAAAAAGGCGCAGGCATCAGAACATTTGCATTAATCAGTTTGTGCGGGGCTGTTTTTGCTTTTATAGGCTATCAATTGATATTTGTGGGCGCAATCTTCGTCGTGATACTATCTATGTTTGAGTCCCTATGGAGTTTGCTCAAGGGCCGAGATGTACATCTAACGACCATGGTGGCAATCGTACTTGCGTACTGTACAGGTGTCTTGGTGGGATTAGAATTCACACACTTTGCAGTCATCCTTGCCATTACGGTCACGGCATTGTTGGCAGTCAAGCACGAATTGCACGACTTCGTGGGAGGGATGGCCGCTCATGATGTTAAAGGTGCTGTTAAATTCGGCGTCTTGGCGTTTGTGATTTTTCCCATATTGCCGAATGAATACATCGACCCTTGGCAGATTGTAAACCCCAGAATAATCTGGCTAATGGTCGTGTTGGTTTCCGGCTTTGGTTTCCTCAACTACCTCATAATGAAAAAGATGGGCAGTCACGGCATCGCATACACTGGCTTTTTCGGCGGGTTGGCAAATAGCACAGCCGTGGTCGGGGAACTTGTATCGCGCGTACGCTCACACCCTGACTTGGCGCTGTTCACTGCAACTGCGGTGATTCTGTCAAATGTCGCTATGTGCCTGCGGAATTTCGTCATCTGCGCCATATTTTCATGGGAACTTGCATCCATCGTTTTATTCCCCTTATTGTGTATGGCACTTGTTGGACTGTTCTATTCCTTTTTCTCAGGTACAGGCGCTCCCGAGGTCGAGGTGGAGCTCAAATCGCCATTTAACATAACGCATGCACTAACCTTCGGATTGATATTTCTGTGTATGATTTTTATCTCTGCTATGGCACACATGCACTTTGGCGGAGCAGGCTTTTACATATCAGAACTCATCAGTGGCACGATCAGTAGTGCAAGTGCAACGACAAGCGCTATCGTACTCTATCAAGCAGGAAAAATAGATCAGACGACTGCAGTGCTTGGCATCATTCTCGCTAACATCTCGAGCGTCATAGCCAAGATAGGGTTGATAGGGGCCGCTGGCAACAAGACGCTCACAAAATACGTTACCATTGGCAGCGTGGCAACGGTCATAGTTGCATTGGTTGCAGCCATCGTGTTGTTGATGTAAAAGCCCCGGGCGGGCTGAGCGCAGTTGGTATAAAGCCCTTTGAATTCCCTACTAACTTTTGATTACTTTCGCTCTCCTCTTACTTCGGATGTTATTTATGGGATGTTCGCATCTTTTCTGCATATTGTATGGAAGGGACGGGTGAGTGACCGGAGCCAAGTGGCATGGCGGTTAACCATACCAAAAGGAGGTCAACTCCAAGGTGGTGCGCGATAACGCCCACGCCCCGCCCTCATTATAATTACTTCTCAATACTTTAAAAACGTTATGGCGTTTTAGTTAACTTTATAATTTTATGGAGTTACAATGCTGTAATTGAAAATAGTCGTGCGATAACACGACTCAAAACCACAGGAGCCAAGTTTATGGTAAAAGACAGAGAAGAAACCACTACTGTCGAGATTTATGCTTCCGATCGTAGTCGGTTAGAAACCGTTTTGGAGGAGCTCCGCAGGGAGTTCGCAGCGAAACACAATGGCAGGATTCAACTGACCGGGCGTGGAGCGACGGCTCCAAACAAGGCCGATGCTTTCCAGCATGTCTTAGATTTGCTGGGCATTACACCCCCGAGCGTAGCTGTTGGGTCCAAGGAGGCTTCGTCATGACTGTCCTCCCGCTCGCACCGGTCAAGCGCATCATACAAAGTGCAGGCATGGAAGTAATCGACCAGACAATCCCGCAGGAGATTTTTGAGCATCTTCCCTGGTGGCAGCAAGAACTCATCAAGCTCAGGGAATTAGCGCATGTCGAGATCGTTGTGGATGGGGGGTAATCAACATGACAATAATTCTCCCATTGCGTCCAGTTAGACGAATCATGCGAAGCGCAGGCATTAACAGGTGCAGCTGGGACGCAAATATCAGGATGGCACGTATCCTCAGGGATATTTGTTTGCGCATAACATCCGATGCCAGGAA
>JAUWQV010000005.1 GCA_030610945.1 Methanocellales archaeon
ATCGAGTCGAAGAAGGGAAAGGTCATCACCACGGGCGCAGGCCCGAAGGCGTTGTTGGTGGTCATGACATCTCCCGAGGCAGGATTGGGATTGGTTCTCGTCGAAATGGAGAAGGCTGCGGATAAGGCAAAGAAACTGTTATGACGCTTCGTAAGTTCTCTAAAAACATCGTCACTCAACATTTTCACCCTTGTGTGGCCGCTTTGATGTCTTTAAATCGTCTAGATTCTCTTCTATCAGCTTTTTATCCACTTCTTCCTGCTTCTTTATGCCTTTTCGCTCGACCTGCCTTTTCTTGTAGTCTGACATCTTACATAACATAACACGACAACTATTTAAATTTTTGAACTTACATAGTCATGCCGGGGTGGCAGAGTGGACTAACGCGGCAGGCTCGAGACCTGTTGTTCCTTCGGGAACACTTGGGTTCAAATCCCAACCCCGGCGCTTACTTCGTTCGCTTGAAGTTTTGTTATCCCAATAGGTTTTAGTAAACAGGGGAACAACTAGAAGAATATGCCTGAAGTGGGGGTTTACAAGAGAAGAGGGCTGGAGATCTGGCTTGAAGTCGCTGAGGATAACATCGAGCTCAAGTCATCGGGTGCGCTCTCTACATTGGCCTCTCCCCTGTTAAAAAGAGTAAATAAGATGTTAAGGGACAAGAAGCCAATCAAGGCGACAGAGGAAGAAGTGGTTTTAAGCACATGGTTTCCTCCAATTCCAAGCGGGCCATTCCAAAGAGCTATAAAAGCTGAGATGGACATCTTGCTGAAGAGAAAATTCACTCCACAGGCTGTTTCAATGAATATTTCTGATTGCACACTCAATTGTAGTGAGTGCAACATAGTCGGGCATGAGGGAGAGCTCAAAACGAAAGAGGTGAAGGATTTTATAGTGCAAGTCCAGGACCTTGGGGCGATTACAATTGGATTTGCGGAAGGAGACCCCCTCTTAAGGGAAGACCTTTCCGAACTTATAGATTGCATAGACAAGAAAAAATCCATTACGAGCGTTTTCACGCCTGGCCCCCTATTGACGGATGAGGTTGCTGCGGAATTGAAAGAGCATGGGGCATATGCGGTAATGACAGGGATTAAAAGCTCAATCCCACGGGAGCATGATGCTGCGAGAGGGCTAAAAGGGGCATTTGACAAAGCTGTAACCGGCATGAAAAACGCGGTAGAGAATGGACTCTACGTCTCCATGCATACACATGTAGCTCCAAAACTTGTGGAGAGCGGGGAGCTTGCCAAAATCTACAAACTCGCCTCGAAGATTGGAGTTCATGAGTTGACCATCTGGGAAGCTCATCCAACCTGGAAATATAAAGATAAAAAAGAGTTGATTTTGGATGATGGGCATAGAAAGGAGATTATGGAACTGTACAGGAAAGCAAACACTTCCAAAGAGGGCCCAAGAATATTCTACAACGCTGTCTTTGAATCTCCAGAGCTCTTTGGCTGTATGGCAGGCAGGAGATGGCTGAATTTGATACACTCGGGTGATTTGACTCCTTGTACATACGTCCCAATATCATTTGGAAATATCAGGGAAGAAAGCGTGGAGAAGATCTGGAGAAGGATGTGTAAGTTTAATGAATTCAGGAGGAAGAGATTCTGCGTGATGCTCGATGAGAAATTCAGGTCGAAATATATCGATCCGTTCTCCGTATCTGACCTGCCCATCAGCTACAAGGATGTTGTTTGATTTGAAGGTGTGAACTATGGAATTTGTTGCATATGATTCGATTTTGCTCAAACTCATTTTGGAAGTCATGGACAACAGGGCGAGGATGCAGACTAAAGGCCCACTCTCCCCCTTCTTAGGAAAAGTGGAGCAGAAGTTTGGTGCATATCTAAAAAATCTACCGACTGAAATCAGAGGGGATAGACTATACCTTTCAACCGCATTTCCGCCCGTTCCAAGTAAGCCTTTTAAACGACTTGTAACCTCTCAGATAAAGAGGGCTCTTGGCTTTCATAATCCTGATAACCTGACAATTATGGTTACGGAAGACTGCCAGTGTCATTGCGAGCACTGTCTGGCACATAAAATGGGCCAAGGCGAAGAACTCTCCAAGAACGAGATATTCGATGTGATTGACCAAGCTCTGGAGCTCGGCGTGTCTCAAATTACTTTTGAAGGCGGCGAGCCGACTTTGAGAAAAGACCTCCCTAAACTCATTGAGCACGTTGACAAAAACAAGGCCACTACAATGGTCGTGACAAATGGCCAGTATCTAACTGAGGATTATGTTAGGAGACTCAAGGAGTCTGGACTGGACTACATAAACGTGAGCATAGACAGTCCCTATCTGGAGGAGCACGATGAATTCAGGGGTGTTCCAGGACTTTTTGAGGATGTTACAGAGGGGATAAAAAATTCTGTGGATGCGGGAATTCTAACTGGTGTGTTATACATCGCAAGACCGGGGAATTGTCATAGGGAGACGTTAGAGCGGATGGTGAACTACTGCGAAGAGCTCGGTGTTTTTGAACTTATGATCGACAAAATTGTTCCCAGTGGGAGATGGATGGGCAAGGACGTCTTGAGTGAAGAGCAGGAGGAAGAGATAATCAGGTTCCAGAAAGAGATAGCCGAAGAGAAGGGAAAGAACTTGGTCACGAACTTTTTCCAGTTAAGGAGGTCTGATTTTTTTGGATGTTTTGCAGGCAGAATGTGGTGCTACGTTTCCCCTAGTGGGGAGGTAATGCCGTGCATGCATGTCCCCCTCTCCTTTGGCAATGTGCGGAAGGAGAAATTATCAAAGATATGGGGGAAAATTAGAGGGCACTCCCTCTTCAACAAAAAACCAGAAACGTGTGTATATGAAGACCCCATATATAAGGAAAAATATCTTGGGCACATGCCAGAAGATGCCCCCCTTCCATATCCTATTGAGAAACTTGATTGATATGAAGACGCTTACTATTCCGTTAAAGGCCCTATGGCAGTTGAAGGTAAAAAACAGGCCCATTATTCTCTCTCATGGAATTAATTCGAGATGCAACCTGCACTGCAAATTTTGCCCATACTGGAAAGAAGACAGGGGCGAGATGAGCAAAGAGGACATATTCAAACTCCTTGAAGAAGCCAGGTCTTTCGGAATAATGCTTTACAACGCATGGACCACAGAACCCCTCCTGAGGGAGGATCTTCCAGAAATCCTTAGGTATGCTCATCACCTTGGGATGATGACATCTCTTGTAACCAATGGAGTCCTGCTGAAGAAGAGAGCCAGAGAACTCTCAGACCTTGATTATCTCTCGGTTTCTGTAGACGGCATTAAGTCCTATGAGGAGATGAGAGGCGTCAAGCTGGATAGGGTGCTGGATGGAATCAGGGAGACAAGGGACAGGGGAATCACCACCTTAATCAACTGCGTCATCAGCGAAAAAAATCTGGACGAGATCGAGGAGCTAATACATCTAGCCCAAGAGTTGGGGGCGTGGATTTCATTTGAGCCCCTCCATGAATACGAAGACATCCCACAAGAGGTGTGGGAAGATATAGGGATAAGGGATATGGGAAGGTACGAGAAGACCATTGACAGGATAATTGAATTAAAAGAAGAAAGCTATCCTATTATCAACTCCAAAACTTATCTCAGAATGATAAAAAGTATAAGCCCGGATTTTAGATGTCATGCCAGTGACATTGTGCTCGATGTTACATCGGACGGCAGGATAGAAAACTGCAGGGTTCACAGAGAAAGCATGGGCGACATCAAGGATGGACTGGGCAATGCCTGGGGGGCTTCAAAAGCGAGGAGGAAAAAAATATCGATGGAATGTAAAGGGTGTCTGTTTTTTGGATATGCTGAATTAAGTCTCCTCTATTCTTTTAAACCTGAAGTAATACTAAATGGTATCAGGATACTAAATGGCATTAGGCCCTAAAGGATATATTTTGCAAATCTTATCAACTTTGGGTTATTCCACAGAAGAAGGAGCCCCGTGCTCAGGGAGTTCAGAATAACATTATCATGCTTTGAGAGCTGTTTGGATATGTCCACGCCCTCTAAAGCTCTCATTGCTTCATCAAGCTCTGCATCCGACATCTTTTCTATGGTCTTTAATCCAAAACGCCCCGTCCTGTACTGGTTTAAAAATTTCTTCTTCCACTGCTTCTCGTACTTAGAAAGGAATCTTTTAGAGCCATCTTTCTCCTTCACCGCTTCCGCAGCAACCTCTCCACAAAGCATGCCAGCAGCCATTCCATAGGCAATACCTGCCTGCCCAGCAGCTCCACCTACAACCATCAGCCTATCGCTTACTAACTCGTTAGGCATTGTGATTATTTGGTCTGCCCCCTCTGATATACTAAGAATTTTGGCTTTGCTGAACATATCTCGCTGCAGAAATCTATCAAAATACTCCTTGGGGCTTTTCCCTCTAACAAACGCTCCCACGCTTGCCTTGCCATCTCCTTTTGGGGAAATTGTGGTCTTCCAGCCTGGTGCAACTTCTTTGCCTAGGAAATAATGGAAATAATTTTCGTCCACCTCTACGCCCTCTATCTCGGCCTGGATTGCGTATGCAAGGTCTTCCGGGTACTTCATCGTTTTCAATCCTGTTTCCTTAACGATTTCAGAGTTCACTCCCGGGGCGAGTACAAAAACCTCTCCATTGTACATCTTCTTGTTTTCCCCCTCTTTTACAGCAACCTCTCCCTCATTGAGAGCTATGGCATCGGAGCTCATTTTGATCTCTGCGCCAGCATCTCTTGCCATCTCAGCATAATACGCATCAAACCTCTTCCTATCAATCGAGAATCCTGGTGCATCTATTGTTATGGTCGTTCCGAGCGGAGAGATTATATTCATCCCTTTGACCTTGTGAATGATGTATTTCTCTTCAGGCTCAAGTCCAATCATCTTAAAAAAACCATCAAAAGAGGTATCTGCCGGGCTTGGAGCAGAATCAAAACTCTCTCTTCTCTCTATGAGTAAAACATTAGCTCCTCCCTCTGCTGCCTTCCATGCCGCCATTAAACCGGCAGGACTTGCACCTATCACTATTACATCGTATTTCATTCTTCTACCCGGTATGGCAATCTTTCCTCTTCAATTGCATTTCTAATACGGCCAAAATAATTATCCCTGTATTGAGGATCTCTCCATGCGCATGTTTCGGGTTTTTTCTTAAACAAAGGATGCCTTCTTATTTTTTTCCAGGCGCTCTCTAAGCTTATGTCGCGCACATTGCCAAAGGAGAGCGGAATGTGCAGACAGGGCATGATCTCACCAGTCGGCGATATCCACACCCATCTTCTTCCTGCAAAGCATCCCATGATATTGGGATCTCTGTAGGAGTAAGAAGAAGATACCCTGGGGCCGTCTCTCCTCTTATTTGCCTCATTTTGAAACGCAGCTAACCTCTCATAATCTTCCTTCGTTAAGAGGTTGTCATCATGATATTCCCATCTCCCTCCGGGAACCACCTCATCAATCAAAATCTCATGTACGCCAAGAGAACTGCAATGTTTGTATAAATCCTCTAATCTTTCAAAATCAGAGTTGTAGGGAGTAGCCGTGTATTCGACTATTCCTATCAACCCTTCTTCAACACCATACTTAACGCCTGCAGAGGCTTTTTCAAAAATTCCTTCAACCCCCCTAAACATATCGTGTTCCTTCGGGTATGGGCTGTCAAGACTGACATGTAGATATACAAGTCCTGCATTCTTCAGCCTCTGTACATAGTCTCTTGTCAGGCGTAGCCCGTTTGTTATCAGATGGGTAGAAGCTTTGCTCTTATCAACATGCTTAATTAAATCGAATATATCGTCCCTGAGTGTTGGCTCCCCTCCTTCAAAGCTTACATGGTAAGCTCCAAGTTCAAGGGTCTGGTCTATCACATGGTAAAGCTCCTTAGTGGAGATGTGCGGCTCCTTTTTCATTCCATGTACTATACAGTGCTTGCATTTACATTGGCATCTGCCCGTGGTTAACAACATCAGGCTCTCAGGCATGGACTTACGCAAAAGGAGGCGTTTTATCTGGTTTTCTACGAGCCTGTTAAAAGATCCACTGGGGGCGGGCGGCATAAAATTGGATATTATGACCTGCCCTTCTCGGACTGCCGCTACCTTTTCCAGAGCAGCATGCGCATTAAACCCCTCTGCGATGTGCGTTACAAATCTCGAGAGTGGACCTTTCACCACCATCTGTGCGCTTCTGCCATCCACATCAAATAGAATCTCAAAGCCTGGGCCCTTGTAAATCGATAGTTCCAAACTACTCCCTCCTCTAATTCTGTTATACAGGACTAAGAATATTATACGCTGCAGCCATGCTGATTATGCCAAGCATTATAGTATAGTTTATGACGCCAACATGTGTAAGCTTTATGTGGGCTTTGTGCTCATCTGAATGGGCATAGGCATGGAAAAGCGCCCTGATTTTGAAGATAGCTAATCCAAAGTAGAGTGTTAAAAATATCCAGTTCAGGGCAAAAGTCTGCCAGAGCACTATAAGCCACAGGTATTCTAATATACTCATCGCCACTGTGAATGATATCGTTCCCCTTGGTGTTAGCGGTGTAAAGCGCATCGAATCTTTATCATGGTAGGCCAGACAGCCTACTATAACTGCCAGAGACGCTACAACAGACTCCCACGAAAGTATTTTTTCAGGAGCCACCATGGCGATGCCACCCAGGATTATGAGCCCACTCAGGGAGCGGTAAATGCGCCTTTGGAGCTCTGTCAGTTTTTTCAATGGTGGGCTTGCGGAATACGTCACTCCCCATATAAGCATGAGAAACCCCATCAAAAAGCACGTTGGATTGAATATAAAGTAGGCAACCCACAGGCAGAATATCGTCTCAACTACCATGAAGATGATCACGGTTTTGGGTGAGAGAAGCCCGGTTACCAGGGGGAGGGTTGAATTCGGCGGGCCAAGACCCTTGTCCTCTCCAGTCCACCAGTCATATAACATGTCTGCTTGAGAGATAACTCTTGTGAGCAGCCCTGCTGCGAAGAGACCTAAAATAAGCTTCCATAACGGAAGAACTGGGGCACCAAGCGCCATAAATAAAAGCGCTCCGGTGCCGGCGCACAAAGCGCCCCAGGGAAGCCACAGCACACGATGAACGCAAAGGATTGCGAGAATCTTGGCCTTTAATCCTTTACCTCTCGGTCCTGCTACGCCAAACCCTATATCTATAAGAGAAGGCTTCATAACAACTTATCCCAACTCAGCCATTGCCTTTTCAAGTAGTTTAAAGTTACAAAAGTCTTGGGGCATCGTTTTGATATAACCCAACTCTTTCATCAGTTTTACAATTCGCATCATCGCATCCATGCTGCCGGTTATGTCAACATGTGGTTGGTTATATCTTAGGGCTTCTCTTATAATCATGGCAGGGATTCCGATGTATTTGGAACTGATTTTTGCGGCATCATCCGGCTCTCTATTGCAAAATGCCTCTGCTTTTAGAATTGCATTTAAAAAATTTAACGCTACATCGGAATGGTTTTGAAGAAACTCATCAGTGGTAGTAATGCTGCAACCTGGTGTTTTTGGAACCACATCTTTGCCTCTGGCAATTATTTTTCCTATCCCCACCTCAACTGCCATTGTGGTGTAGGGCTCTACATTGGTTGTGGCATCTACCCTGCCACTTAGCAGGGCAAGCATGGCCGCATCCCCGCTCGGAAGCCGTATAATCTCTGTGTTTTCCGGAGTTATATCATATTTTTTGAACAAGACTTGAGATGTTAAGTCCTTCATACCGCCTGCAACTGGAAGTGAAATTCTTTTTCCCTTTAATTCGGAAAGGTCGTTTATCCCTGAATCTTTTCGAACCACTGTAGCCGGCTCTTCATAACCGGAGCCAGCGATTACAACCATGTTGTCTCCATTATCTCTCGCGCTCACCGTCCGCGTCCAGGGTAGTATGCCAAAGGAAATTTTGCCAGAAATAAGTTTATTGGGCAACAGCCAAGCTGTTGGATCAATAGAATATGATATCTCTAATCCCTGCTCTTTGAAAAATCCCTTCTCATACGCTATGTATGCAGGCATCTGGCATACGCCCCTGATAAGTCCAATATTAATTTTTAACAAAGTAGCATCCTCCTTCTAACTAATGGTTAGAACCAATTGAACTTTTACTTTAAAAATCTACTGATATAAGCAAAATAAGCAAAAGCTTATTTTAACATTGATGCATGGGATACATGCCATCATGGCCGGGGTGGGGTAACGGCTATCCTTTGGGACTGTGGCACAA
The DNA here is from genome assembly GCA_030610945.1 of Methanocellales archaeon. Taxonomy (GTDB): domain Archaea; phylum Halobacteriota; class UBA148; order UBA148; family JAUWXC01; genus JAUWXC01. The sequence goes on from JAUWQV010000005.1 coordinate 8,241, forward strand.
ACTTTTTAATAAAAAGTTTGATCAAAAAAGTCTGTGCAGAGATCCCATGACCCGGGTTCGACTCCCGGTCCCGGCCCTTATCTCTACCACAAGCATTAAATATAGATTAGACTATAAGAAAGGAGGCGCCAAAGGCAAATAGTATTTATGCTATCCGAATTTAGAGAGCAACATAATTAAATAGTGATAATTGCATATAATATTAGTTTGATTAGAGTATACATGGAGACGTGAGATTTTCACGTCTGACGTTCGCTCTGACAGTTCGGTTAATTTTGATTGGTTGTTTCCCTTCCAACATATGTTTGTGCAGAATAATTCTGGTTGATCCTGCCAGAGGTCACTGCTATCGGGGTCCGACTAAGCCATGCGAGTTGTGTGTTCTTTGTGAGCACGGCGGACTGCTCAGTAACACGTGGACAATCTGCCCTTGGGTCTGGGATAACTCCGGGAAACTGGAGATAATACCAGATAGGTCATAGATGCTGGAATGCTCTATGGCCCAAAGCTCCGGCGCCCAAGGATGAGTCTGCGGCCTATCAGGTTGTAGTGGGCGTAATGGACCCACTAGCCTACGACGGGTACGGGTTGTGAGAGCAAGAGCCCGGAGATGGATTCTGAGACATGAATCCAGGCCCTACGGGGCGCAGCAGGCGCGAAACCTTTACAATGCGCGCAAGCGCGATAAGGGGACCTCGAGTGTTCCTACCTAGTAGGAACTGTCCAGTTGTCTAAAAAACAACTGTTAGCAAGAGCCGGGCAAGACCGGTGCCAGCCGCCGCGGTAACACCGGCGGCTCGAGTGGTGACCGCTTTTATTGGGTCTAAAGGGTCTGTAGCCGGTCTAACAAGTTCTTTGGAAAATCTGGTCGCTTAACGATCAGGCTGCTAGGGGATACTGTTAGACTTGGGACCGGGAGAGGCTAGAGGTACTTTAGGGGTAGGGGTGAAATCCTGTGATCCTTAAAGGACCACCAGTGGCGAAGGCGTCTAGCTAGAACGGATCCGACGGTGAGGGACGAAAGCTGGGGGCACGAACCGGATTAGATACCCGGGTAGTCCCAGCCGTAAACGATGCGAGCTAGGTGTCAGTTTTACTGCGAGTAAAATTGGTGCCGTAGGGAAGCCGTGAAGCTCGCCACCTGGGAAGTACGGCCGCAAGGCTGAAACGTAAAGGAATTGGCGGGGGAGCACTACAACGGGGGGAGCCTGCGGTTTAATTGGACTCAACGCCGGAAATCTCACCGGGTGCGACAGCAGAATGAAGGCCAGGCTGAAGACCTTGCCAGACTTGCTGAGAGGAGGTGCATGGCCGTCGTCAGTTCGTACTGTGAAGCATCCTGTTAAGTCAGGCAACGAGCGAGACCCGCGCCCACAGTTGCCAGCATTCCCTCAGGGGAGATGGGTACACTGTGGGGACCGCCTCTGCTAAAGAGGAGGAAGGAACGGGCAACGGTAGGTCAGCATGCCCCGAATCACCTGGGCTACACGCGGGCTACAATGGGCGGGACAATGGGAATCGACTCTGAAAAGAGAAGGCAATCTCCTAAACCCGATCGTAGTTCGAATTGGGGGCTGCAACTTGTCCCCATGAAGATGGAATCCGTAGTAATCGCGTCTCAAAATGGCGCGGTGAATACGTCCCTGCTCCTTGCACACACCGCCCGTCAAACCACCCGAGTGAGGTCTAGATGAGGCCGCTCTCTTTGGAGCGTTCGAATCTGGGTTTTGCAAGGGGGGTTAAGTCGTAACAAGGTATCCGTAGGGGAATCTGCGGATGGATCACCTCCTAACGAAATTAAAGCCTTTAAGGGATGACCAATCGAAGCTGAAAAACTGTCAGAGTAACATTCATATAGGTTCGCTGGGCCAATCCTATAAAGGGCTCGTAGCTCAGTTGGAAGAGCGTCGCCTTTGCGATGCATGCGGTTCGAAGAAGCGCCGTGCATTAGAAAACCAGCAGGTTTTCGCACAAAATAGGCGAAGGCCCTGGGTTCAACTCCCAGCGAGTCCATCAAAAACGGAAAAAAGCGCATCCGAAGTGGTGCAATTACGATCAACTCCTTTAAGGGTTGTAGTGCACTTGGCGAAGCAATTCGTCAGGGAAGGGCAGATGGCAGATTAATTAGACTCATAATCTAGCCAAGTGAAACCATGTAGATGGCAAATTCGAAAGAATACAGGTGATCCGGACGCTCACTGAGTTTAGTAAAACTGGCAAATATGCCATTCGGTGAATGGCTCGGCTCAAGTGCCGATGAAGAACGTGCCAAGCTGCGATAAGCCTCGGGTAGGCGCATGGAGCCTTTGAACCGAGGATGTTCTAATGGGAATCCCGACTCCTTCGGGAGTCGATCCACGAGATTGGGAACGCCCCGGATTGAAACATCTTAGTAGGGGCAGGAAGAGAAATCGAAGAGATGCCGTTAGTAAAGGCGATCGAAAGCGGTAAAGTTCAAACTGAATCCCTTTGCGAAGAGTAAAGGGAGATGTGGGGTTGTAAGCCAAGCCATATGCAGTCCAAACTGGTTAAGTCGAGGTCCTCTGGAAAGGGGCGCCAAAGAGTGTGATAGCCACGTAGATGTAAGCCAGTGGATTGTGGCTTGGTCTTGAGTACCGTTGCTTGGATATGCAGCGGGAATTTGGGAGGCACCAACTTCCAAAACTAAACACATCTTGAGACCGATAGCGCAATAGTACCGTGAGGGAAAGCTGAAAAGCACCCCAAAAAGGGAGGTGCAAAGAGCCTGAAATCGGATGGTGATGGAGCGATATGGCATGAAAGGATCTTCGCCGTGAAGGAATCTGTCGCGAGGCAGTAGTACGGGCGGCGTTGCCGATGTCGTATCATACGTTTTGAAGAACGGGCCAGGGAATGTATCCAAGTGGCGAGACTAAGCTGGAAGCAGCGGAGTCAGAGCGAAAGCAACAAGCACGCAGCCTTCGGGCGAGGTGCGATGTGTACAAGCGCATGAAGTCACTGGGGTACGACCCGGAACCGGGCGATCTAGGCGTGGGCAGGATGAAGCGTTTCGTAAGAGGCGTGGAGGTCCGCTAGCGGTGTTGATATGCAAATCACTCGCGTGACCTGCGTCTAGGGGTGAAAGTCCAATCGAGCCCGGAGACAGCTGGTTCCTTCCGAAACATGTCGTAGCATGACCTGATTAGAGATAGTCGGCGGAGTAGAGCTACTGATTGAGGGAGCCGGGTGGGAAACTGCCCGTCCCTCTGTCAAACTCCAAAGCCGCCGTCGTCATAGAAGATCAGAGTCCGGGCTAGGGGGTAAGCTTCTGGTCCGTGAGGGAGACAACCCAGACCATGGTTAAGGTCCCAAAGTGTCGGCTAAGTGTTAACACTAAAGGGCGTTTCAAGCCCTAGACAGCTGGAAGGTGAGCTTAGAAGCAGCTACCCTTTAAAAAGTGCGTAACAGCTTACCAGTCGAGGTTTGGAGCCCCGAAAATGGACGGGGCTCAAGCCGACCACCGATACCATTTGGAGCATCGCAAGATGATCTGGTAGGAAGGCGTTCTGTGTGGGCAGAAGTTTCTCCGTGAGGAGGAGTGGACCGCATAGAAACGAAAATCCTGGCAATAGTAGCAGCATAGTCGGGTGAGAATCCCGACCGCCGGAAGGGCTAGGTTTCCTCGGCAATGTTCGTCAGCCGAGGGTTAGTCGGTCCTAAGGTGTGTCCTAATTGGAGCACATCAAATGGGAAACAGGTTAATATTCCTGTACCAACCAACTGCATCGCGTTAAGCGATCCGACACCTCAGGGTAGATCAGGCAGCGCCATCGCGCTGTTCAAGCGTCGAAACCCATGGAGAGCCGTAATGGCGAGAAGTGGGTGAATGCGTAATGACGAAAGCTGGTTAATCCCCGGGGTCCGTGAAAAGGAAGTTGGATGGCCGTACCGAGATCTGACACAGGTGCCCCTGGTTGAAAAGACCAAGGCGTGTCGGCATAATCTGGCTAAGGTAATTCGGCAAATTAGCTCCGTAACTTCGGGAGAAGGAGTGCCTGCTTTGTAGAAAGCAGGTCGCAGTGACGAGGGGGCTCTAACTGTTTAATAAAAACATAGGCGATCGCTAACCCGTAAGGGCAAGTACGATCGCTGAATCCTGCCCAGTGCGGGTATCTGAACCTTGGGTTCAACCAAGCGAAGGACCCGTAAACGGCGGGGGTAACTATGACCCTCTTAAGGTAGCGTAGTACCTTGCCGCTTAATTGGCGGCTTGCATGAATGGAACAATGAGAGCCCTACTGTCCCTAGCCAGAAACCGGTGAACTTTACATCCCAGTGCAGAGTCTGGGGACCCCTAATGGGAAGTGAAGACCCCGTGGAGCTTTACTGCAGCCTGTCGTTGAGTTGTGGCTTTAGATGTACAGCGTAGGTAGGAGGCATCGATCCGTTCTCGTCAGGGAACGGGGAGTCGACAATGGGACACTACCCTTCTGAAACTACGACTCTTACTTCCTTGGAAGGACACCGATAGGTGGGCAGTTTGGCTGGGGCGGCACGCCCTTGAAAAGATATCACGGGCGCCCTAAGGTTGGCTCAAGCGGGTCAGAAATCCGCTGAAGAGCGCAAGAGCATAAGCCAGCCTGACGTGATTTCGCATAGCAAGAAATCACGAGACGAAAGTCGGGTCTAGCGAACCAATATGCCTCCTTGGTGGGGGCTATTGATGACAGAAAAGCTACCCCGGGGATAACAGAGTCGTCACCGGCAAGAGCACATATCGACCCGGTGGCTTGCTACCTCGATGTCGGTTCTCTCCATCCTGGCCGTGCAGCAGCGGCCAAGGGTGAGGTTGTTCGCCTATTAAAGGAGATCGTGAGCTGGGTTTAGACCGTCGTGAGACAGGTCGGTTACTATCTGTTAGGGGTGTATTGAGGTCTGAGGGGAAGTTGCCTTTAGTACGAGAGGAACAGGGCAACGGTGCCTCTAGTCTATCGGTTGTCCGACAGGGCATTGCCGAGCAGCCACGCACTGGTGGATAAGTGCTGAATGCATCTAAGCACGAAACCATTCCTAAAAAGAGACCTCTTGAGGACACTCTTAGAAGAAGAGATTGATAGAGTCGGGATGTAAGCGCCAAGGCAACGAGGCGTTCAGTCCGCGACTACTAACGTCCACGCCAGTTAATCTGAGCTCAGGCGATATTTGGGTCGCATGTATTCTCCTAGAATTTGCCATCTACATGGTTTAAATGCCGTCTTCGCGCCAAGGTGGCGGAATGGCTAACGCAGCCGCCTGCAGACGAATAGGAAGAGAGCGGCTTTTTGCCGGTTCAATTCCGGTCCTTGGCTTCCGAGACTACGAGCGAAGCGAGTAGTTGAGGTCTAGAAAATCCCTTCTGGATTTTCGCGCAGATTTTGAGCAAAGAATTAGATTCATATGTGTGTGGTTATGACGGCCATAGCTGCGGGGAAACTCCTGGTCTCATCCCGAACCCAGAAGATAAGCCCGCACACGTTCCATGTGGTACTAAAGTGCGCGAGCCTTTGGGAACCATGGATCGCTGTCATGACCATTCTCCCTTACTCGAAAGCTATAACCACTATAATGCAATAGAATAGTTCTAGGTGTTAGTTTGAAGGCATGCATTATGTGTGGCGGGGTTGGCACCAGGCTGCGCCCACTCACATTTGAGAGACCCAAGCCCAATATTCCTCTTTTGAACAAACCATCGATAGGGCATTTAGTCGAGCAGTTATCTGCCAAGGGATTTGATGACATAGTGATAACCCTGGGCTATCTTGGGGAAAAAATTGAAGAATATCTCGGAGATGGTTCGATTTTTGGCGTGTCAATCAAGTACGTATACGAGAAAGAAAGACTTGGTACTGCTGGCAGCGTTAGGAATGCGAAGAAGCATTTAGAGGATGCACCATTTTTAATCGTTGGAGGAGATCACGTACTCGACTTGAATCTGCGAGAATTCTATCATTTTCACAAGCAGCATGGCGGTGTTATCACGATAGGCCTTCTCCCCATCGACGATCCCAAGGAATACGGCATTGCAAGCATAGATGTGGGCAACAGGGTCACAAGATTCAGGGAGAAACCACCTTCAGGGCAAATCTTCAGCAATTTAGCGAGTACGGGAATCTATGTATGTGATTCAGAGGTATTTGACTGGATACCGGCAGGGGGACGATACGATTTTGCCAAAGACATGTTTCCAGCTTTGCTGCAAGCCAATGAACCCATCTATGGGTGGCTGGCAAGGGGGCCCTGGACGGATCTTGGAAATCCAAGGGATTATAGGGCAGCATCTAAATGGATGCTCGAAAATCTGCAGGGTACCGAGATAGCAGGGGATTTGCATCTTGAGAGGGCGAGGCTGATGGGGCCAATGGTGCTAAAGCATAACGTCTCGCTTGGGCAAAATTCTGCCATTATCGGACCGGTAGTGATTGGCGAGAATACGAAGATTGGGGCCAACGTTTTAATTGGACCCTATACCACGATTGGAGATAATTGTGAGATTCAGGATAACTCCCAGGTTTTATCCTCATACGTCTACAATGGCGTTCGGATCGGGAGTAACACGTCTGTATGTGGTGCGATAATTGATAATGATGCCATCATAGGGGATAATTGTGTACTAGAAAACGGAACTGTCATCGGCCCCAGGGTTAAGGTTCAGGACAAAGTAACCATCCATTCAGATGTCTTAATCTGGCCCGAGGTCCTCATAGAATCTGGAAAAGAGATACGGAAAGATGTGTTGAACAAGGCATTCGAAACTTCTACGACCGGGTCATAGGTCTACAATAGAGTGTTTTATTTCGTCTTTGTTCACTGCAGCTGCGTCGATCACGCTCTTTTTCACCCTTATTTTCGCATCCACCCGGAGCGCTAATGCGATACAATCGCTTGGTCTTGCATCCAATTCTTTCTTATTTCCATCCACCTGGACGATTAAACGTGCATAATAAATTCCATCCTCCAAATCATCGATTACAACGCTGTCAATCTTGGCATTCAGGTTTTTCAACAGCGAAATCACGAGGTCATGGGTCATCGGTCTTGGTGTGGTTTCATTGTGCAGTGCACCACCGATTGCGATAGCCTCACTAATTCCGACATAAATGGGCAGCATTTTGTTTTCATATCCAAGCATAACTACAGGTGCAACTCCGGGGGGAGAGGGCACCATATACACGCCTTCAACAGTGACTGGAACCGTGTCGCTCATCACTTGTTTATGGTGTTATCTGGGTATATTAATCTGTTCCACATCTGAAAATTTTAAGACATCCTATATCGTTGTGATATTGGTGATGCAATGTTCAAAGTGCTGATACTCATAGCCCCCAAGGATTTCAGGGATGAAGAGTTTCAGGAGTCATTTGATGCATGCAAAAATGCAGGATTCAATGTGACGGTTGCGAGCGTGACAACTGATGTATGCGTTGGTATGTTTGGAGCAAGAGTCACACCCGATTGCAGCATAGACGAGGTAGATGCAAGCCAATTTGATGCAATTATTGTCGTCGGTGGTTCTGGCACTCCTGTTCTGAAGCAGTATCCTAAGGTGCTACAAATTGTCCAAAATGCGGCAGCGCAAAACAAGATTCTGGCAGCAATCTGTCTTGGGCCGATTGTACTTGCCAAGGCAGGCGTGCTAAGAGGGAAGAGGGCAACGGTATTTTCGTCTGGTGTTTCTGAGATTAAAAGTGGCGGAGCAGAATATGTGCCGGAACCCGTTGTCATCGATGGAAATCTGATAACTGCCGACGGCCCAGATGCGGCTGCCAGGTTCGGAGAAACAGTCGTTAAAGCGCTTATGAGCAAGTCATGATTCCAATGAACTCTCTATCAGTCTCGTATCCCTGAGTATCTTCAAGCTGATGATGCCACCGACAACGATATTCAAATAATATGTCATGGCCCTCCATGCAACCACGAATATGCCAAGGATAGAGGATATGACAAATGTCGTGTATAGGGTGATTATGCCCAGCTCTACGAGACCACTGCTTCCTGGGGTGAGCGGGAGCATTATGATTATCATCAGGACAAACTGCGCCATGATGGAAAACATCCATATTGGATTCGCGCCCAGTCCTAGGAGAATGAGGGACGGAATCATAAACTCCAAAAGCCAGAAGGCAACGGTGCATACCATGGCAAGAGAAAGTGCAACTCTTCCTTCTTGGATAAACGTCCATAAACTGTCGTGAAAGTGGTCAATCTCATCGTTGACTCTTTCGATGATGTGATCGACGGATTTGCTGGTGAATTTGGGTATGATGGCTTTGATACGGGAGACCCAGCTCTTGACATCATCAGGACGATACATGGCATAGGCTGTAAAGCCAAATACAGCACAGAACAACACTCCTGCGAGTGCAAAGGTTATGCTCAATGGCAGATTGTGCCTCATCACATCTTTGAACACGAACAGGGCAATTGGTGCGGCCAATCCCAAAAGCAGTGCATCTAATAGTCGCTCCCCAAAAACAACTGCGGTAGCATCTCCAATCGTTATGCCGTTCCTGCTCAACAAATGTATTCTGACCGGCTCGCCTCCTGCATGGGAAGGGGTCACGGCAGCAGCAAGTAGGTTGGAAATGACAATCTCAGTGGACCTCCACAGGCTGATTTTACCGCCCAGCGATTCTGTTAGCAGTTTCATGCGCAAACCCCAAACAAACCACGAGAGAACATGGACGCAAATCGCGATGAAAAGGTAGATGGGCTGGATTTGTCTCAAACTATTGGCCGTTTCACTGTCTACGGTGAAAATTAAAATTAATAAGGCCGAGATAATACTGATTGCAAGCCCTATCGTCAACCATTTTTTTAATCTATCCATTGTAGCACCTACACGTTAGACCGATGCATTTCTTTCCACTTTATACTCCTATTAAATAATTGTGCGTATAATACTGCCAAGCCGCATATTTGCAATATCCATGCATGCATAATCAATCCAAACAATTTGATCGCAAAATCCCTTGCATCTCCAGATAACTGCCACAAGCGTATGCCATATAATATCACAAGAGGGCTGAACAGGGATATGAAAAAGGGTATTATCATTGCAGAAAACCATGTGATTTTGCCACTCATGGGAATTTTTGCCCGTTTAAATTTAGAGAAATTCCTCAATCCCTCATAAGCTCCAGCTAGCCATCTTGCCCTTTGACGATAATAGTCGCGTATAGAAATAGGGGACTGCTCGCCTACATGTGTAGTATCTACGAAGGCTGCGGTTTTCCCCTCTAAATAGAGCTGCTGCGTCATATCAGCGTCTTCACAAGTTGCATCTTCGTTTAATCGCCTGTCAGCGAAAATTCTCGCATCCAAGACACCAATCAAGCCGTTGAACTGCTTGAATCCATCACAGCGCTCAAGTAATCTGTACAAATCGCTCATCATATCGTACTCTGCTGATACGATTCTCGCGGTTACGCTTGCTTCTGGATTTGTGACGTATCTTGGCGCACTGGCGATTACAACATCATCTCTTAATGCCTTGGTACACTCAATCAGAAAATCTCTTTCTGGGCGGCTATCGACATCAAAGAAGGCAAGATAATCGGTTTCGCATATTGAATCCAGCGCATCGTTGATCGCGCCTGCACGCCTCCCGCGTCTGCTAGGCCTGGCAATTATGTTAACATTCTTGCTTTGTAGAAACTCTACACGTGGGTCCTTGCCTGAGACATCGATGACGTAGGTCATGCGTACGTTTAGATTTCCGCGTTCTAATTGGGACAGTGATTCAAAAGACTTCTCCACCAGTGAGAGCGGCTCATGCGGCGACACGGGAACGACGATATCCAATTTCATGGTCAGAGCCCGAGTTGTGAGAGTATTAGAGTTACAAGGTCTGTTCCCATGCGTGCATTGGTTACCAAATTCAGGACGATTCCAATTATCGCTCCACTGACAAGGCTGCTGATGATTCTAATCTTGATTATGAGAACGGCCGCTACGACCAGCGAAACTATCAGCGTTGCCCCGGAGCTGAGTGCTGAGAGGGTTTCAACAGAGTTTTGGAGCAGGCCTAAGAGCGTGGTGACTGCACTCACCCCAAACAATACACCAACAACCACACCTATTGCAGTAAACAGCGTATCTTTCATTTTACCATCCCCCATATGTCAATTACATAGCAGGGATATTTACTTTGTGATGCCGGGTAGGAAAGATATATATTATACCTTGCAGTAACTTTGCTGATACGATGGTGACTATAGTTCTCCCTACCAAAAACGAGGAAAAAAGCCTAGGCAGGACCCTAGATGCAATTAAGGGCTTTGGTTACAGGATTCTCGTGGTGGATGCACACTCCACTGACAAAACGGTTGAAATTGCGCATGCAAAAGGCACAGAAGTCATATATGACCACGGGAAAGGCAAGGGAGAAGCCCTTATAACTGCCTCCAAGTACGCAAACGATGATGTAATCTATGTTGACCCTGACATGACGTACCCACTTGAGAAGATTCCAGAATTCGTTAAGGCGCTGAAACAGGGCTACGATGTAGTCACTGGCGATAGGGTTGCATTTGGTAAAGAGTCGCTGCCAATGACGTTACGTCTGGGTGACAAAATCTCTAGGAGTTTATTTAAACTCATATACGGTACGGCCGTGGACAACTTATCAGGTTTTAGGGGGCTGTCCAAGAGGGCAATTGAAAAAATGAAGCTCAAAGAGGAAGGATTTGGAATAGAGGCCGAGATAAGCGCAAAAGCTGTTAAGATGGGATTGAGGATGAAGGACATTTCGATTACATACCAGCCCAGGGTTGGCGAGGCAAAATTCAGGCCGGTAACCGATGGGTTAATCGTTTTGAAAACGATGTTAAAATACAAATTATCCAATTGAAAATCGCAGCAGCGCTGCAATGCCGCCAAGCGATTGCAGTTTTTTTCCGGGCTCAAATTCCGTGCTGAATACCACGATTTTGCCCCTTGCTTTTTCTACATCTCTCAAAAGTTTGTCTATCTCCTCTCTTCTTTCACTCCTTAGCATCTCATCTGCGATTAATAGCGTTTCTATTGCGCCGTATTCCATTGCTTTTCTCACATCATCCATGCCATACGATGCCTTCCCGTCTTTGGCAATTTCAGCGAGTAGCATCTCCATCAGTTTCGCCTCTTTAGTGATATGTGCCCCCTCTATTATTCTATCCACAGCGCCCCTGCGGAGCACCTCCTGAAAACCGGACATGCCTATGGACGAGGCAGTCTCTGCCACTGCTCTTTTTGCAATCTCGGGGTGATGCTGCTTGAGAAATCTCAGGAAATCCTCCTTGATGAAACCCGGACCTGCGATGATGAACTGAGCACTTTCCATATGCCCAAGTTGCTCTGCTACATCCTTGAATAACTCACTTTCCTCACCAGTCCTTTTTAACGACGTCCCCCTGATAGTGGTCAGCGTCTCCACGCCATATTGCCGAACAACACCGATGCATGCCTCCCCCTCCTCGATGGTGATGATTGCCACCTTTGGGTGCATAGATGCTTTGACTGCCTCTTCAATCCTCTGGAGCTGGTCCCGCCTCCAGCGCTTGATGATTGAAACCACTGTGCCTGGCCCTATGTTGAGCGTGTGGTGTTTTCCTGTGTCTATACCGTGCTCGATGACACCTTCTACTCTTAAACGGTTGGAAAACTTGTGAAACTTTGTTCCCTCTACTCGTATGCCCAATCGCACTGGTTTTTTCTCCACCTTTTCAGGGCGAAGTTTGTCTTTTGGAACCACAACCTGTCTTTTCGTAAATGCGAATACAAAATCATTGGGCTCTACGATATATATGAGGTGCCACAGATCGTCCAATGAATCAGGAACGAGCGTTACCTCGCCCTCCTGCCCTCTCAATTTTTGTTTTACAACCCTCATTTTATCACCCGTGACTTGCCTGCTGGCAGAAATGGCATAATCTTATCAGGCGAAGCAATCTGCTTGACCAGGCGCTTATCCTCTGCTGATACCTTAGTGAGGAATATTTCGGATATCTCCTTTGCCACATCGTTATGCGTTTTATCGCCTGGCTCTATTTCTATGGAATATTTTGCCTTTTTCTCAATCGCACTGGGAGGTCCGCCAATGACCTTCGTCTCATCATTTACCTCTATGCCTATCTCTATCCTTGTTGGAGCGCCCATGTAATTTCGCTTACCCCTGATCATAAAACTCCCTTTTGGCAAATACTCACCTGGCAAAGGAGTCTTTGAAACCTGCTCAGGGCGAACCCAGTAGCATTTTCCTTCATATCCTCCGGCCTTCCAGATGCTGGAATATGAAATTGCGAACTGTGCCGCTTCCTTCAGTGTGGTTTCTGGGATGCTTTTACCCTCGGTTTTGACAATAGTCGCAGGTGCGCCGTGTACATCTGCATGGAAAAATACGTCATCAGGTGTCATATACTTCTTGACAATCTCCTCATTTGTGTCGGCGTCTCGCCCGCCCACCACAAGAAAATCATCAGACGAAATAAACCATCTTAATTTGTCATACCAGTGCTTTTTCTGCCTGACCCTCCGCTGCGGCGCTTTTTCGTATGTAATTTCGACTTCCAGGGCTTCGATTTCTTTGAGTTTCTTCTTGCTCTTTTCCAGCGCTTTTTGCGCCCCCTCTAACTTCTTCTTTTGTTCTTTGGCGCGCTGATAATACCTTTCGGCATTCTGCGGAATGCTCAAATTAACATCCAATGCAATCGGAATGCCGTCTGCTTCTATTGTTACTTTTCCTTTGCTGGGGTCAACGCTTAGGACACCCTTCATGGTGGCAATTTGGTCCCATGGGACGTCCTTCTCTCTCGCTCCCCGGATGGTGCAGAGAATCTCATCGATGCGCTGGTAGTTAGCATAAAGACACTCAGCCTTCTGAACGCACTCCTTTTCTTTCTGCCTGAAACGCTGCACTGCCTCTTCTTGCTGTTTCAGCGTCCGCCTTACCGTGTCCAGTTGCGCCTCTTTGACTCCTTTTCCTTCTTCTTCTACCTTCTTGATCTCCTTTACCGAGAAAAACTCATCCAGCGCCTCGTTAAACGTGTCAAAATATCTTTTTTCATACGTCTCGTATCGCATCAACTCAAACGGGAGTACGTCAATCGTCTCTTCTGCAATGACTATGTGCGGTTTCAGTGCACCAGTCCCAATCGGCTCAAATAGTGCGTGCAGCGTGGTATAAATTGATTCAAACCGCTCCTCATCTAGCCCCTTCGCAGAAACGCTCTTTTCAACACCAGCCCCGACGCACACCTCCTCTGCATACATGCCCCCCATATTCAGCCCAGAGGCAAGTGTCCTGACGACATCCTTCTCAGATTTGTCGAATAAGGTGCGTAACTCCTCTCTGCTAACTTCCATTGGATTCATCTGGGATGGCGGGTATTCATACTGCTCTCCTCTCCTGACTTTTCTATCGCGAAAACTCACCGGTTTTAGCGGCAGGATTATCTTTCTATCTTCATCCAGCAGCACGACGTTTCCCTTTGAGAACAACTCGGCTACGAGTACCCTCTTTGCATCACCGCGCTGGACGTGAATCTCAACGATTCTATCAAAATCGTATTGCTCTATTGCTACAATTCGCCCGCCAGTCAGGTGCTTTCTCAGCAGCATCGAGAAACTGGGGGCAATCCTTAGACTGGGGCGGGGATATTTTGTCAGATGCATTCGCTTGCCTGCTTCTATGACAAGGTCATAGCGCATACCCTTGGAACGCATCCTCAGTCGTATCTCATTCCCTTGCTGATACGCCTTGTCCAGCTTTGCGTCGATGAGATGTTGCAATTCTGCCACGACGGCTGCCACATCCACGCTTGACATCTGCTCTTTCATGTGCACGATATAAATAGCGCAAACATTAACATAAGTGTTGGCAATATATATCGCCTACCATGAACCCAAACATAAAAATTCCAGAGAAGAGTGAGGAAGAGCGAAAAAAGGAACATATTAATGGCATCAAGAAGACGATTATACCCGGAGTCTTCGGTGTTGTTGGGGGTTTTATATCGTTTTATCTTGCTGGTGACGTCGTTGGTGGAGTGCAGCCCAGAGCCGGCTTTGGACTGGTGATACTTGTTTTCACCATATTCGTACAACGATTTGTATTTCCGCTGGTTAGCATACCTGTGGTGGAGTTGGGCACAAAAGATTGGCTCTATATCGGGTTTATGACTCTGACATTTTGGTTTGTAAGCTGGACTTTTCTGCTTAATGCAAGCATATGATGTGACCGACTATGAGGATTGCCGTTTTAAACAGGGACAGGTGCCAGCCCAAGAAATGCACATACGAATGTCAGCGATTTTGTCCCAGAGTACGGACCGGAGATGAGACCATCGTCATTGGAGATGATGGAAAGCCCATTATATCTGAGGAATTATGTGTTGGATGCGGCATTTGCATCAAGAAGTGTCCGTTCGACGCAATAACAATCATCGGACTGCCAGAAGAACTTGGAGAAATGGAAACGCACAGATATGGCACCAATGGCTTTGCACTCTACGGCTTGCCAATTCCGCAAAATGGAAAGGTCACTGGCATACTTGGCCCAAATGGTATAGGAAAAAGTACTGCCATTAAAATATTGGCTGGCGCCCTCAAACCAAACCTTGGCAAGGAAAATCCATCATGGGACGAAGTCATAAGGCGCTACCGGGGTTCAGAGTTGCAGGAATATATGCGAAAACTTTCCAAGAAAAAACTCCTGGCAGCACAAAAACCGCAAGATATAGACTCGCTTGCGAGAACGGGGGGCAGGGTTAGCGACTTTCTTGAGGGCGTTGATGAACGTGGTCTGCTTAACGAGTTGATTGCCCAGCTTGGCATAGGGCACATATTGGGCAGAAATCTTAATGATATAAGCGGCGGAGAGTTGCAGAGGCTTGCCATTGTGGCATGCGCTGCAAGGGATGCTGACTTCTACTTCTTTGACGAGATTACGCCTTACTTGGACATTCACCAGCGCATTAAGGCAGCCAAACTCATTCAGAAGCTCGCCGAGGACTGCACCATAATAATCGTGGAGCATGACCTCGCTATTCTGGATTTGCTGGTGGATGCGGTGCACATCGCATACGGTGCTCCCGGGGTGTATGGTGTCATTACCCATCCAAAGGGCGTCAGGGTGGGCATAAACGAATACCTTCAGGGCTTTCTGCCAGAAGAAAACATCCGGATTCGTCCAGGAGAGATTAAATTTGAGGTGCATGCGCCAAGGTTGCATAAGGGCATTTCTTCGCTTGTAGAATTTGGCGCGTTTACGAAAAAATATTCTGGTTTTACGCTCAATGTGACAGGCGGCGAGATTCTAAAAGGCGAGGTTTTGGGCATAGTGGGCCCAAATGCCATTGGAAAGAGCACATTTGCAAAGGTGTTGGCAGGTGTCATAAAGCCGGATACTGGCGATCTCGACCTCAAGGTAAAAATCTCCTATAAGCCGCAGTATCTTAAGGGCATAGATAAAGCGGTTGGAAACCTGCTGCGCTCCATCACAAAAGAGTTCGGCACAAGCCATTACAATACGGAAATAATCGCGCCATTGCAACTGGGGCGCCTACTAGACCAAAGTGTCACGGAGCTGAGCGGCGGTGAACTGCAAAGAGTTGCAATCGCGGCGTGTCTGAGCAGGGAGGCGGACCTATATATATTGGATGAGCCTTCTGCGCACTTGGATGTGGAGCAGCGAACGCTGGCAACGAGAATGATGCGGCGATTTGCCGAGAACAATGAGGTGAGTGTTCTCGTCGTGGACCATGATATCTACATGGTCGATTTGCTCAGCGATAGGTTGATGGTTTTTGAGGGCGAGCCCGGGGAAAGAGGTGAAGCATTAGGTCCATTCGAGATGAGGGAGGGCATGAACCGGTTTCTAAAAAGCGCCGGCATAACATTCAGGAGAGACGAGGATACGAAGAGGCCAAGGGTAAATAAACCAGGCTCGCGCCTGGACAGGGAGCAGAAGGCAAAGGGGGAGTATTATTATCGGGCGCCATGAAATAGCACAAACCTCACACCAACACATAATACAAGCCAACAGATGCAATCGCCCCTGCCGCCGTTGCAAGAAGATTTACCGAGTGGTTTGTCAGATATCCCTTGTTTTCCAGGGTCGCGCCGAGCAGGCTGTCAACATGAACGCCTATAAATCCGCCGAGAATGGGGGCGGCGACTACCACCTGCAATTCTGTCATCTCCAGCAATACGGCAAGCGCTCCTATGAGGGTTGCACCAAACAGCGCGGAAGTTTCGCCAAGATGAGATATAGCGCCGTTTGTGCCTGGCTTAACCCTCTTGAAAGATGTAATCATCCTTGGTAAAGTCTCTGACGTTTCGCCAATCTCACTGGCAAGTGTGTCTCCTGTACTGGTGGCTATGGCACCAAGATATGCGATCAATAGGAAATACCAGCCCCATATGCCCCATCCTACCGCCGAAACCAAGGCAACAAGTCCATTGCCGAATACGTTCTTGTATCCGCGCGCTCCACCTTCTGCCTGTGCAATCCCCAGCGCCTCCTTGTATCCGTACTTGTATTTTGTGAACACCCCTCCCACCACAAAAAATACCAGAAGAAGCGCGAACCATTTAATGCCACCAAAAATGATGATTAGGATGCCAAGCAATGTTCCACTTAGCACGCCTGTAATATCTGCCGTGTTCGCCATGTATGATGCATACCCAATGGCAAGTGTGAGCGCAAGTGCGAGCATGACCTGGGATGGAGAGGTCCAGTATCCAAACCCTGCAAATAGCCACATCGCCATTGCGGACCCAAATGGTATGGTCAAATTATCGGTTTTGTGGGGGATGGATTTGAGCAGCGCCCCTGTCACTGCACCTATTGTTGCCAAGAAGAACATGAATTGATAGAACGCATCTCCTGGGCCTACAAAGGCAACGGTCCAACTGCCAATGAGAAACGCACCCACGATGCCGAAGAATAGGAACAAGATGCTGCCTGGAATCGTCTTTATATAATGGGATGGTTCAACGGTGCCGGAGGCAAAAGAGCCGAAAACGCTGATGGCGATTGACGCGCCAATGATGTACATTGGAAGGTTCAATGCCCACGATAGCACCGCCAACGCCAAAAAGGCGAGGCAGAGGTGCAGCAATCGTGATAGAGATTTGCATTTGAGGAGTACGCCAGCAGTCAAGGCTGAGACGATGAGCGTTAGCTGCCACCCTCTAAAAAACGGTAGCATTAGGGCAATGCAGCCGAATAAGATTAATAGCAACCCCTCGTGTTTCTCTTTTTCCAACTCTCTTTCCTCACAGAAACCCTTTATCCCTTTACTTACTTATATCTAGCCAAGATGAGCGACGCTATTCTGGAACCATATGAACGTAGGATTGTCAGCCAGATTGAGAAAGAAAGGCTCCCACAACACATACTCCTCATCATCTCGGACGAGGATTTGCAGACAGACGAGGGCATACAAAAGCTCAAAGCATTTGCCTCATGGTGCACCAATCTCGGAATTATGCATATCATGATGCATGTCAGCGTTATTGATGCTGGAGAAATTGGCAGGCAATTTTGCTCAAAGTTGAGGGAACGGTTGGTTAAGACAATGAGCAGTCTGCCAGCAGAAATCATGGTTTATACCGGGCACGAAAAAGTGAGAATAAAGCACGACAAACCATGTGCATCGCTTGAAATTTCAATTGGCTATGGAGGGAGATATGAGCTTGCACAGGCGATGAAGCAAATTGCGCAAAAGGTTGAAGGCGGCGAGATAACGCCAGACGACATCGACGAAATGCTGATAGAATCACATCTCATATTTAAATCTGCGCCGGATCTCATCATCAAAACCGGAGGAGTTCGACTGACAGATTTCCTCATCTGGCAATCTGTCTACTCAGAGCTCTATTTCACAGACGTGAACTGGCCTGGTTTTAGAAAAGTAGATTTATTACGGGCGGTCAGGGACTTCCAGGGGCGCCAGAGACGATTTGGGGAGTGATTGTAAAATCGCCATTATATCGCCTCTTGTCGTATTCAGTATGTGCTTGGACATAGCAACTACCTCTTCGGCTTCAGCGCGTCCGCATTCGCTTAACAATTTGATGACCCTCAGCACGGTGCTGCGTCTCTTCTCCTCCTCTCGCATCTGGTATGTCCTGATAGCCCTAAGAAAGTCAATCTTCCTAAACTCAGGCCAGTATGGTGCGCAGAAATAGGCCGCGCACTCATTGCCGCTCGCTTGCCAAGGGAGAAAATTAGACGTGCGCCTCTCTCCGCCCGTGCGTATGATCAGGTCTACGTTGATGGGATTGCCCTGGTACAGGTGGGCAGATATGGTTTTCTCATCAATGTCCTCAGCCTTCAGCTCTCCGGTAGCGACCTTCTTTGCTATTGCCCTTGCCACGTCCACCATCTCCTGTCGTCCGCCGTATGCCAGTGCGACGTTAAAGTAAAATTCATCATGCCCCTTGGTCGCCCGCTCAACCTTTTTAATCGCCCTTCTCACCGACCACGGAAATAGTTTCACGTTGCCAACAGCTCTTACCCCTACTTTATTGTTATGGATTCTGGCATCGGTACACATTTCTTCAAGTTTTTGTTTAAATAATCCGTAGAGTTGCACCTTCTCGGCGTACGGCCTGTGAAAATTTTCAGTGGAGAAACTATAGACGGTCAGTTGCCTGACCCCAACTTCTATACACCACTCCAGCACACTCTCGGTGGTTTGAGCACCGCATATATGGCCATGGTGCAGAGGCTTGCCAAGTTTTGCGGCATATCTCCTGTTTCCATCCTGTATTATCGCAATATGCGATGGAATAGGGCCTTCCATAACCTCCTTGGCAAGGAGACGTTCGTATCCATCATAAAGAGAATCTATGACCTGCCTCAATGTATGCACAACCTAATAGTTTTCCAAAACAGATTTGACGAGCTGCTTGTATCCTTCTTTAAGCGAATATATGTTGTGGTCTCCAGTTACGTCGATTGAAAGGATGCCCAATCTGGTATTCATTAGGCCCACCATGGCTGAGATGCCCCTATAATTCACGTCAAATCCTAGCTCTACCAGCCTATTATATATGTCCTCTGTGGTGTATCCTTCATTTTGGAGAAATAGTTTGAGGACTGCTTTTCGTATCCCTACCCCATCTCTCTCTAGGTAGTTTCTTAGCCTTTCTTTGATTTTATCATCTAGATTATGCAGGTCCTACACCACCCTTGCATAACTGTATCATCTTACAACGATTATAAAACTATTCTCTTCTAGGGTAGCGCTATTCTCTTTATTGTATCCCAGCCAACAGTTTACACTTGGGAAATCTGCTCTAACCTCTCCCTGACAAAGGCGGGGTCCAGCGATATGAGGAACCAGCCAGCCCTCGGTCCTGATGACGTGCCAAGCAGCGCAATATAGATGGCTCTGAATGCCTCCTTTGGTTCTACACCAACCTCTTTGGCAATCCTATAAATCTCTTCATGCAGGGCATCTGCAGTCCATCTACGTTCGATCTGGGTTGCCAGAGCTGCCAACATCTTCTTTTGTTTCGAGGATAAATCCTTAATTGCAGGAGGTGTGCTCTCCTGTATCTTGAACTTGACCGATGGAGGGGCAAATTTATCCAGCCAATTTCTTGCGTTATGAACTCTCTGCCTGATGGCATTTATATCGTCAATTTCATATCCGCTGCGTTTGAGCACCTCTATGACATGGTTAAAATCCTTGGCGATTTGTACGATTGTGACCACATGTCGAAATGGAACTCTCGTAGACACCGAAGTCGGAAGTTGCGATAATTTGTATGGCCTGTTATCTTGCGTCATTCCGTCATATTCGTCTATGAGATTCAATAACGCCAATCCCGGGTCAAAATCGATATGCCTCTCTGGTTTAGTCCGGATAATCATATAGTGCAGCACCTCAGGAGGGACTACGTCAAGCATGTCTTGGATTGATATAGTAACGCCCATGGAGGACGACATCTTGCCCTTCCCCTTGAGAAATATATGCTCAAATGCGATAGGGTATGGGGGTTCATAATTGTAAACCTCCTTGGAGATGCGCACCCCGGTATCATATGACCCTCCTGCGACAGCATGGTCCTTGCCAAAAGGCTCTACAGTGATGCCAAGCATCTTCCATCGTGCAGGCCAGTCCACCCTCCATGTAAGTTTCCCCTCTCCTTTGGATATGTCTGCAGTGCCGGCAGATCCGCACTGGCATCTGTAGTTTATCTGGTCCCCCTCCTGTCCTGTAACCGTTGCCATCGTTATCCTGCCGCACTCTTTGCACAATGGATTGAAAGGGCTCCAGGTCGTGGGAGTAGTTTTTCCGGTAATATCGTCGAGTATTTGCG
Organism: Methanocellales archaeon; assembly: GCA_030610945.1. Classification (GTDB taxonomy): domain Archaea; phylum Halobacteriota; class UBA148; order UBA148; family JAUWXC01; genus JAUWXC01. The sequence continues at coordinate 28,554 of JAUWQV010000005.1, forward strand.
CAATCTTGTCCCTATTTTTTAGCGCTACTTTAATGACTTCTGTATATTCTCCCCTCTTATACATCTGGTCTGCTCTGTAGACCTCCATTGTGATGCCGAGTTTTTCTAATGCCTCCAGAAATGGGCATAAAAAATGCTCTGCATAATTTGAGCAGCACCCCTCTGGGTCCGGTATCTCTGAGATGGGCTTTCCCACGTGTAATGCGTAGTCATCTGGAAGGAAGGGATACGCCTTGCGGAGGGGGTCATAGGTATCTGCTATATATATCACACGCGTATCAGCGCCCTTGTTTTTTAGCGCTCTATCTACTGCATCTGCTGTGACCACCTCTCTCATATTTCCGATATGTATATGCCCCGAGGGAGTGATGCCAGTCGCAATCACGTGCTTCTTTCCTCTTTCCAGCACGTTTGTTGCAATGACATCTGCCCAGTGAATGCTCTCTTTTTTCGCCCTCATTTCACATCCACAACCTCACTTGCCACCACGAATTTAGAACCTCCCGCATGGAGCAGGGGCTTGACTTTTGCAACATCTAAAGACCCACCCACCATCATACCATCCTCACATGATTTAGCGATAACCTCTCCGATGACGACAATGTGGTCACCAATCTCGAACGTATTTGCCAGCTTGCACTCCAGATGTGTAGCGCACTCTTTAATTCTTGGCGGCTTGACTCTTATTGAATCGAGAGGCGTTAATCCGGTCTCTTTAAATTTATCGACATCTCTCCCAGAGTGCTTTCCACAAAACCAGACCTTATCGATGATATCCACAGTTGGCAGATTAATCACGAACTCCTTGTTGTGAGCAATGCACTCATATGTATACCTCTTTGGTGCAAGACAAACGGCAATCATCTCGGGATTGGACGAAACGCTCGTAATCCATGCAAACGTTGCAACGTTTGGCTTTCCATTAGGATATATTGTAGTAATTAAGCCTATTAGTTGGGGGCTGTACAAACGATTCGCTTTTACATCTGTGCTAATCTTCATTTAACCTCTTCTCCTATCCATTTTAAAAACTCTTTAGAACCATCGATTTTGAACGAAATGATGCACGGGACATCATAACTGTGCAACTCTTTCACCTTGTTCTCTACTTTCTTGACATTCTTGGTCATCGTCTTCACGATCAGCGCAATCTCCTTTTCCTCTTGCAGCCCATTCCAGTGGTAGATCGAGGTTATCGGAAACACGTTCACGCATGCGGCAAGCCTCTCTTCTACCAAGATGCGGGCGATGCGCTTCGCTTCATCCAACTTGCTCGTGGTTATATATACCACTGAGAACAATTTCAGTCACCACCTATAATATGAAGGGACATAAAATAACTTTGTGGAGGGCATCGATTGAATTCTACGCTACTGGTACTGGCGATTTTCGGCATATATTGGGCCATCATATCAGTCCTTGACAAAAAAGGCGTGCTGGAGCGGCACAACATCCGTGCGCACGGTCCACTGCTTATGATTAGCACGAAAAAAGGACAGAAACTGTTGGAGCGCTTAGCTAAGCCCAAACGGTTCTGGAGATTTTTTGCAGGTGCAGGGCAACCGCTGATGTTGATCGCGATGTGCTTCATGTTTGCGGTGCTGCTTTACTCAGATTATCTGATGTTTGTCCATCCCATTCTTCCTTCAGCGCTCACTAAACCAAGAAACATCCTCCTTTTACCCGGCATAAATGAGTTCATTCCCTTTATATGGGGTCTGGTTGGGCTAATCGTTGCGGTAGTAGTCCATGAATTCGCTCATGCTATCCTTGGCAGGGTGGAAAGTATCAGGGTAAAATCCATGGGCATTGTGCTGGCGCTGATACCAATCGGATTTTTTACTGAGCTTGATAATGAGCAGTTGTTCGGGATAAAGGAAACCGGCGAGAAAGTCAAGCCAACTGCCACGAGAGATGAAAGAGTTCGCATTCTTACCGCCGGCGTCACGGCCAATTTCATCGTAGCACTTATCACATTCACACTCTTTTTTGGACTCATTCTGGGGGCAATTGCACCAGTGGGTAACGTGATGGTTACCGACGTAATGGCAGGCTCACCTGCTGACTTGGCTGGAATCCAACAGGGGGCAATAATAACCCAACTGGATGAGGTTGAAATAACGGGCATCCACGACGTTTATAGTTTCATGCAATCTATTCGGCCAAGAGATACGATTACGGTTCATGTAGTGGATAATGGTGCGAGTAAAACGCTTGACATCTACGCTTCACAGGGCATCAAATTTGGTGTGGGGATCATCGACGTAATTGATGGGTATCCTGCTAAAGACGCAGGCATAGCACCGGGCATGAGAATCATCAGAATAAACAACATGCCCACTACTACCTTGGATTTGTTCATGACTTCCATGAATGCTACTCATCCAGGTCAGACTGTTAATGTATGGGTCATTGACGATGATACAGAAAAAGTCTTTAACGTTACGCTGGCTGAGCCGCCACACGAAGGTATGAAAAAGGGATTTCTTGGCGTCACTGTCATGCCTTTTGTGGATCTCTTGGGGGCACAACTCGGCGAGTACCCGGCTGACGGCATGCTCACATTCCTACGGTCGATACCATTGATGCTGAACAAACCACTTGGATGGATAACTTTGGTCTCTTTGCCATTTATAGGGCTAATCGGCTCGAAATTCAGTGGATTTACGTTTCCAATTATGCAGTTTTATCAGCCGGTTGGATGGGCGCTGCCATTGGGAAATACAATCTTCTGGATTGCAAATCTGGTATTCTGGGTTGCGTGGATTAATTTCTATCTCGGATTGTTCAACTGCCTGCCAGCAGTGCCTCTGGATGGCGGACATGTGTTCAGGGAGATGGCCATATCCACAGTGAGTCACATCACGAAAAATAAAAAAAGACAGGAGAAAATATCAAATTTCATAGTTAACGGACTGGCGTTATTAATTCTTGCATCATTCATATTCCTGTTTATAGGGCCTTACCTGATGCATGGGATGCATGCCGTCATATAGGCGTTCCATCAGTTTTAGTCAATTTCTTAAACTCTGCCATGAGCTGCTTTGTTATCCTGCCGGGTTTGCCATCCCCTATGGTCCGCCCGTCTACTTTCGTGATTGGCCCTACTTCTGCCGCCGTTCCGGTAACAAATATTTCATCAGCAGTATAGAGGTCGTATAATCCACAGTTCTTCTCCTCGACGACATAGCCTAGCTTCCTTGCGGCATCGATTACAGCTGCCCTTGTAATTCCTTTAAGATTGTTTATCGTGGGCGGCGTTATGATGCGCCCTTTCTTGATCAAAAAAATATTGTCGCCAGTGCCCTCTGAGACACAACCGTGAATATCGAACATAATCGCTTCATCCCCGCCCTTCTCATTCGCTTCGATTTTCGCGAGGATGTTGTTGAGATAGTTCAATGACTTGATGTTTGGGGGGAGGCATTCTGGCGGGTTGCGGCGCACCCCCACGGTCACTGCCGTTAACCCTCTTTCATACAACTCTCCGTATAATGCGCCCCACTCCTGGGCGATGATGATTACGTTCGGCTTTGGGCATTTTCTTGGGTCAAGCCCAAGGTCGCCGATACCCCGTGATACAATCGGACGAATATATGCATTTTCTAGGCCATTCTTTCTGAGGCATTCTAAGATGGCTGCCTTCATATCTCCCTTTGACAAAGGTATTTTCAGGCATATTACACTAGCAGAATTATACAGGCGGTCGACGTGCTCATTCAATTTGAATACCTTGCCATGGTATGCACGAATTCCCTCAAATACGCCATCACCATAAAGAAACCCGTGGTCAAAAACTGATACCTTAGCCTCTTCCTTTGGAACAAACTCACCATTTATGTAAATAAGCCCAGACATACAAATGTCACCTCTTTACCCTCTCCTCAAAAGGATATATGTGTTATGATTTTTACTCAGCAGTTGTATGCCTCTAAAATCTCGTTACCTTTGATAAAAACAAGTCCATGGTTCTTGGCATAGCACCTAGCATCTTCTTTAGACAGCGCTCTTCCGCTCTCTGCATCTAGCATCTCACACATGACCGTTGCAGGCGTAATCCCAGCGAGTTCTGCTAGGGCAATCGATAGTTCAGTCTGGCCTTTTCTATCGCGAAGTAGGCCATTTGCTGCCCTCAACAATGGGACATGCCCGGGTGAGCGAAACTCCTTGCCAAAGTCGATCACAGTGCCGTTCATTGACAGTTTTACTGCCTTGCCAATCTCATTGATGGTCAGCGCCCTGTCAATATCCGTTATGCCAGTAAAGGTTTTCCTGTGATTGACCCAGAGCGAGAATGACGAATTTCTGTCATATGGGATATCGCCTGGCTTTTCTGCTACTTCCGCAACGTCAAAGCCATTGCCGCTTGCGTATCTCAACAGGTCTGATGCGAATGGTAGCCTGAGCCGCTCCGCTGCGATAGGATGGACTGCAACGCATATCAACCCGCCCGCATCCCTTCGCATTAGAGCTACGTCTTTGGGGGTTACAGCCTGTGCCGGCATCACAATATCAGTCTCGCTCTCCCTTTCATCGGAATCATATATCAGGACCATGCTACCTCTTTTCACGGATGCAACTGCCTTGTATACGTTTTCATTTTTATGTTTCATAAGATGACCCTCACGCTAATTTTGTCCCCGTCCTTCAGCCTAAGCGCTTTTCTAAGATTTTTGGGTGCGATAACTTCCAATATGTCAGCAGGATAGTGCGACCTGTCTGGAAGTATGGCGGCACCTTTCACTTTTTCAATCATGGCTCTAAAGCACTTGCCCCCGCCAAACGTCCTTTGCTGCGAGTTAAAACCATGAATAGGGATGCCCTCGTCTTCATCTAATTTCTTCCTGAGGACGGCACTAGTATCGTCCAGTATGAGGTTCAACGTGCCTGGGTGTGGTGTGAATCCCACTTTGTCTTTGAACTGCGTTCTGTACCCTTCCAGCGACATGTAGTATTGCCCCTCTCCAAGACCGGTTATCACCTCGCCCCTCAGCACAACCTCATTCTTAATCGGTTCAAAAATCTTTTGATATCCATAATACTCGTTTCTCAACACATCCTTCCCACTTTTGGTGATCGTGATGCGCTGTCCCCCTGCCGGGAGAATGGTCCTGGAAATCAATCCTTCTTGCTCTAAAGATTGCAATCGCCGTGAAGCGGTCTGGACGCTCGATGATATGTGCTTGGCGAAGCTGGATGACGATAGTTGAATTGGGCCTTTGGTGGCACCCAACAATGCCAGTTTTTTGAGCGCATTGGTATTTGTCATATGTCTCCTCAATATTGATATGCTTCTCAATATTGAACACTAGTATTTTAAGGCTTTTGGTATATTGCCCTATCGGCCACGACTTTTTGAGCCTCAAGAAGTGATGCCGTATCGCTGTTAAAAACGTCGCCTCCCATACAAGTGCCTTAGGCTCAAACCAAGATATTTTAGCCCAGATCCTATCTGCTTGAATCTGTTGCATACACTGAACTTGCTCTTTCCTGTTCTTTTTCTGATGCTTACTGGTATCTCTCCTATTTTCAATCCAAGTCGCCACGCATTGTACAGCATATCATATTCAATATCAAAACCACTCGCTGCCAAGTGTGGCAGAATCTTCTCGACCGCCTCTCTGGTGAATAGCCAATAACCAGTCTGGATATCAGATAGTTTCTGCTTGTATAGGTACGCCACTATGCCAGATGTGAGGCAGTTGATGAAAAGTGAAAACTCGCCAAGGTAATGCAGTTGCATAACCCTGTCGCGGCCGCCCAACACTACATCAAAATTTTCATCCTTCAGCGCCTGAAGCATTCTTGTCATTTCTTTAGGGTCACAGGTATAATCTGCATCAATAATACCAAGACAATCACAATCCGTCTTCAAGAACTCTTCCATGGCAGTCTTAATGCCGCACCCCTTGCCCCTGCCATACCTCTGGGTGACAAATCGCCAACTATGCTCCAGTGCAACATCCTTCGTTCCATCTGTAGAGTGCCCGTCTACTACCAACACCTCAAATTCGTCGGGGATTTCATTTGCTAGTGCCTTTAGCGCCCCCTCTTCATTTAGGGTTGGTAACAATAGTAGTAACTTCATTTCACTCAACCTTGACAGTGGTAAACACAGGACCTCTTATGTCTATCTTTTTATTATTGCTCTGAATATATCTGAGCGCAATCGCTCCTATCTTTACATTTACGTCGCTCAGCGCCTCCGCTATCTTTATCTTGGTAGTCTTTTCTCCACGCTCGATTTCATGGGCTGCCAGCGCGGCAAATCCATCGATAAACCTGATGCTAGTGTGAACGCCCTTGCTGCGAATTTCATCAAATTTTTTTGTTTGCGGAAGACCGATGACATCGCCTTGATACACTATAATCTCATTGAGAAATGCCGGTCCGCAGAGTTTTGTGTTTTCCTCCTCTTCTACAACATATGCCACTGCATCATTGCCTCTAATCTTGCCCCTCCATGCCTCAAATCTACATGGAGATGGCGCATTGCCGTATTTCTCACACGTTTTGACAATTGCCTCTGCGATTTCCTTTCCTGCAGGCGTCTTTGGCTTTTTGTCAATATCAATCATGGCAGCGATTTTTTCATCACTCAGGGTTAATTCTGTATATAACTCTGGAAAATGGACTTCTCTGACGTCATCAATACCCTCGGATATCATAACCATTCTTCCCAGACCAGGACCGGAATTAAAGACCGGGTATACAATGTCATAATTGGCAAGTGCAACTGGCGAATACATGCCAATCTCGGTAACCTCAATCCATCCCTGTTTTGGGTGTTTTACGAAGACCTCATAGTTGGTGCCAGGTGCATAATAGGCGGGTGCACTCGGCTTCTTCCTAAATTCTATTTTACTATACCCCATCCTTTTGAAAAACTCTTCCGTGATATATTTCCCATCCGCTATTGTAAAATCTTTATCCATAACGACCATGCTCAGGTTGTAATGCACCCTCATGTGTGTCGGGTCCTCTCTTTGCTCCCTCCTGAAGCGCCATCCGAGGGTGAATAACATTACTGGCAAATCCCTTTTACCCTGAATCGCTTGAAGCGTTGGGAACCATGCCGTTGTCAGGTGTGATACCAGTGTCAGGGTAGACGGCTCTGGCTTGACCTCTTTTAACTCTGAAAAGACATCGTTGATTAAAAAATACGCATCTTCGGTCTTTATGTTTAGCCCGGTAACCAGCGCCTCTGTAAAATCTTCCCCGGCTTCTATCTTCCCTCTTTTGTAATCCTTCAAGATGTCCTGAAGTTTTTTGAACTTGTTGAAGTCCTTGATCCTGCGCTTGATCAATTTCTTCTTCTCATCAGATAGACCGATGTCCGGTCTTGGAAGCGTTGCGAGATAATAAAGTCTATCTAAGATTGCTGGCGCCTCGGGTCCATACTGGAGCTTGACGTGTTGCTCATCCCAGACCGGCTTCAGCATAACCTCATCAAAGCCCATATCGAGAAGTATGTTGCGCACCCTCTCAGAATATGTTGTCAATAGGTGTTTCTTCCCTTCTCTCTTCGGCATAACAAATTTTCTGCCCTCTCCATCAACAAGGCTGGCCGTTTCTTTCCATGTGCTCTCAAAATCCTTTTTAGCCCTCTCTTTGATTTCAGCAGGATTGAATCTCATAGTTGTTATAAGAATGTCGAGGACTTTATTTAACTTATCTATGTTGATTGCCGTTAACTCACGTCTTTATATATCAAGAAAAACACAATGTAAATTGGGTGAGGATTTATGGCGAAGAAAACTACCAAGAAGACAACAAAGAAGAAAACAGCGTGCAAGAAAACCGCAAAGCCAAAGGTAGTGAAGGCGGAGGTCAAGAGGCCAGAAAGCAGAAAGCCAGAGGGGATTATGGGGAAGATTAAGAAACTGTTTTGCAAAAAGTGATTTAAAATCTTAAACCATCTTTAAAATTATGCGCAAATTAAAAATCTGCGTGACCTCCCAGACACCATTGGTACGATTCAAACTGGACTCCACTGATTTGTACGATAAGTACGGTGAGTTTTCCCTTACTTATTAACAAAAATAGTTTGAGTTGGGTATGCCATTTCAATACCTTCTTTTTCAAACCGTTCTTTAATGGCGAGATTTATCTCCTGTTGGGTATCCATATACTTACTATACTCTCTGGATTTTAGGTAATACACTACTTCGAAATTCAAACTAAAATCACCGAATTTATTGAAGTGTACCCTGTCGATATCTGCCAGTTCAATTTTATCTATAATATCCTTGATGATGCTGGGAATTTTTTTAACTTTTTCTGTGGGGGTTTCATATACGACGCCAAAACTAAAAACTATTCTCCTTTTTTCCATTTTCTTGTAATTATGTATTCGTGTCTCTGTCAATTCCTTGTTAGATATTACAAGTTCTTCGCCCTGTAATGTTTGAATTCTGGTGGTTTTTATCCCGATCTTCTTCACCACTCCTGCATCATCTCCAACTATGATGAAGTCTCCAATCTGGAAAGGCTTATCAAAATATATAGAAAAAGAGGAAAAAATATCAGTTAAAATATTTTGCAATGCCAAAGCAATGGCTATTCCACCGATGCCCAATCCCGCAATCAAAGTGGAAACATTGTATCCAAAATTCGACAAAATGAGTATTACTGCCACTACCCATAAGCAAGCCTTTAAAATTTTGCTTAAAAGATCAATGACCGAGGTATCAACTCCCTTCTCTTCTTTTTGTCTTTTCAATATTATTTTGCGTGCACCGTAATCGATCAGAGTTTGGAGACCTCTGATCACATAATAGGTGACGACAATAAAGGTTACATAATACACGCCCGTCTCTATAAAATTGGGTATCTGGATAAACTGCAGAGAGAGGCACAGAGCTGACAACAGGTAAAAAGGCCAACCCACATCGTCGACAATCTTTATCAGCACATCGTCAAATTCTGTTTTGGTTTTAGCAGCTATGCTTTTCAGTTTACTAATTATCACATATTTGAAAACCTTTAAAACGGTGGTTGCTAATACAAAAAACAATAAAGCCACTAAGTAATCTTTCACATAATTGTTTCCAAGTTGATATGCTAAAATTTCCATAAAATTGAACGCCATGATGGTGAAGTAAGTTAATTTTTAAACTATTTTATCCTTTTGCTGAAGTCATGATTCATACTCTCTGAAATGGGATATCGAGGTGCCCTGCTACTCTATCTTCTCGACTCTGCCATTTTTGGACAGGAGCACGACCCTGCTTATCTCTGCTTCGTCAGCGATTTCGTAGCCCAGTTCATCTGCCAAGCGCTCTGCGAATGAGTGCACAATGTCGTGAGATGGCATCGCACTTCTTGGAAGCCTTTGTCTGGAAAAGCCCAGGTGCATGTAGGCCTTCACTTCGACATAATCCGGCTCTGCTTTTTCTATAAGTTTGGCGTATTTCTCAGGGCTTTTGATGTTCAGCCCATCGACAAGAGTAACCCTGATTACTGTTCTGGTATCCTTGGTGCGCATAAGTTCAAGTGACTCGTTGATGTTATCCCATGTATCTCCAACCGGGTTGCACACCTCCATATATGTCTCTTTATCAAGAGCATCCAGTGATATATAAAGTTGCGTTGGGCTGATCCTTGCGACCATCTCTGGACGCGTCCCATTAGTCACGACAAACGTGGTCATGCCCCGCTTGTGAAACGTTTTAATTAACTCTGGCAGATGTGGGTACAATGTAGGCTCTCCTATAAGCGATATTGCCGCATGCTTTGGTTTTTTCGCCTCTTCTAACTTCTGCAGATTGGTAGTGGTCGCGCCCCCGTATCCTGACAGCAATATTGCGTGCTCTGTTAAACAGCCATCGACTATTGCCTCCGCCTCATCCCATTTGTGTTTTGGCACGACCATCTCTATAGGGCGCCAGCAGAAAATACACCGCTGATTGCACGATAACGTCGGCGTCATCTGCATGCATCTGTGGGAGGAAATCCCATAAAACTTGGATTTGTAGCAGGCACCCTCATTCCTGAGCGATTTCCTGAGCCATAGGCAGGGCTTGACTGCGCTATGCCTGCCAACGATGTGATATCCCTGTTTCTTCAGTGTCGCAAACGGCCCAGCAATTTCCTCGTGCAGTCTACCACTTCCTTGGTTGAGAGTATGATGAACAGAGTCATAAATGTGACCAATGTGCGGAAGTTCAAACCTATGCTATTCTGCAGACTTAGGAGAAGAGATATAAAGGTCAGCACGATGACACTGATGCCAAAACTCACCACGATTTTTTCTTCTATTTCTAGCTCATCCAACATGTTCACTGTGCGCAAGAGATTGAAGCCGGGGGCTATGAGCAGGTACACAAACGAAACCGAAAATTTCAGTACATCGAGCGCTGTTATGTTCATTCAAATCACCCTGTAAATTTGAACATCATCATGGTCATACACCTTTCCGAAATAGTTTGTATCCTTCAAGGCATCGTTAAACGGGCGCCTCGCCTCCCTATGTCCTACGAATACATACGAAACGTTCCAATCATGTAGGGCAACGTTCAATTTAGATGCATCTTCTTCATACAGGAGCTGGACCGCCTCCTCCCATTCGTCAACTCCATGATATTGGATCGCATAGACCTGCCATCCATAGGCTATGCGCCTTCCGGTCACGAGAGGAATCCGTGGAAATGGCGATGGCTCTTCTAAGAATATATCCTCTGGCGAGGTATTTTCACCTATCCATTTTAAGGCGTAGAGTTCACTGCGATCTGCATGGATGTATCTGCCCTCTGCGTAGTAGCCCACCATCAGGCATGTGGTTGGAAGTATGAGCAAGATTGCCAACAACGGGAGGTATCTCTTAGGGGATGGCAATTTTCCATATAAATCTGAGATGTAACATCCAGTAAACATGGCGGCTGGTATGGTCAGATACACGAGGAACCTGTAGGTATTATAGGACAGTGGCAGGGTGATCACGTTCAAGATCAAAATCAGAACAAGGGCGAATATTAAAATTCCCTTGGTTTTTTCGTTGTGTCGCGATCTCCATGCTCCAAGAATGCTAAATGGCACCAGTATCCCTAAGGACATGAGTGTAGAGGATAAGGCATGGGGATGATGGGCAATCATAAATTGCGATGGCGCATTTTGTGGGAATAGCGTCAATTGGAATGCTGCGATGAGGGAGGCGGATGCCAATACAATCGCACTGACCTTCAACTTTTTTCTGTCTCTTAAATGCCATAACATGTACAATGCCATCAAAACGAAAAGTGGAAATGCCGATATGAGGTGGTAGTATATCAAAATGCCCAAGGATATGCCGGCTAAGATGGCGGGTTTTTCGGAATCCTCAGTTATTGAAACAAGCCATATGTATAAAATAAAAATCATCATGACGAGGGCAAACGCCTGGGGCTGTGGCAGCAAATAGAACAATAGCGTTGGGTCATATGGTAGTGGCCCAAAACGATACGTGAATATCATGAAGGGGGATATTGGTTGACTGCGATAGTAGAGCGAGATGAGATATAACCAGGACAATCCTCCAGTGAATATGTAGATCAGAGATGCGCACACGGCTGAGCCCCTGTCAAACACGTAGTCTGCGAGAAGATACATGTTCAGGAACAGGGCGAATAACAGCAGTGGAAATACAATCTTAACCATCGAGAATGGATGGATGCCTGTTAACCTGCACATCTCGCCCATGAAAACGTGCACGAACCAGTTGTATGGGATGTGGTATCCCGGGAGGTAAGGGTCCTCTGGAGGTATTTGAGGTGCATTGATGTAGCGCTGTATGATGGACAGATGGTAATTCAAATCCGATGCATGGGTTGGGTTGGCCATGAGACCTTCGGCAGTGAACGTGAAGCAGTTTAGAAGCGGGAAAAATACGATCAGGGCTGCAACTATCCCTAGTAAAATGATAATGCAGTCATGTCTACTGGACTGCACTGTGAATTCTTTGTTCAATAAGCAGGCTGACGACCCAATAATGAATAGGCCCAGAACTACTTGTATCATATCCAGGCCGATAAAACACATGAGCACGGCGACAACAGGAATCATCACCAAAGACAACGTGATGGACGCTGCGAGCATCTCGATGATGCTAAACCGCTTTTTCATATGCGCATACACGCAAAATCCCGGGAAGAACAGCAGGAGCGGCAGCGATACGAAGCCGAAGGGCATCATCACTAATATGCCTGCTAGAATGCCTGCTATCCCTAGTTTTCTCATTACATTTTCACCTTATCCAACGACTTGTCCAGATATCTTAAGAAATCAAAGAGACAAAAGCCGGCAAAAATCACCATACACTCCACCCAAAACGTAAAGAATCGGTCCATGAATATGCTTACCCCAAACAATTCGTTCTTCGTCAACAACAGAGTAACAACGAACCAAGATAGCATTAGAAGTTTGCAATCTCTTGGCACGTGAGCCGAAAGAAATGTGCGTATAAATCCAATTATGGAAAATGGAATTACGACGAGTCCGGCTCTGGCGAGCAATTTCAAGTCGACGATTGTGCCCTCGTGATATTTGACCTGTGATATGCTGAGGATATCTAACGTTTGCATGGTGTACAGTTGCCAGGCGCCATATGTGGCACAGGCAGCAAGGAATGGCACAAATGCCAGCAGGAATTTATCTCTATCTTTAATCTGGAGGATGGAATACGCCAGCAACGTCAGCGCGAGAACGAGCAACGTCATCTGATGCGTCAAAGCCGTTACCATCGCTGCTAACACGCTAAGCAACCTTTGCTCCCTGATTACAAAATACAGCGTGAGGGGGACCATGAAGAGGCCCAATAACTGGGGCAGCGCCCTTGACGTGAAAATTGTCAGCTCTGGAGACAGCACAAAGAAAAGAGCAGCGCACAGTCCAACATAGTGATTATCGTAAATTCGATAGGCAAGAGAGTAGAGTGCCAGAACGATGAAGACGGCAATGGCAATTGTCATTATGCCAGAAAGAGGCATTGGGTCGATGCCCGAGGTTATTGCAAGAGAGGCAATTAGCAACCTGTATGCTGGTACATAAAAATGTCTGAAGCCCCCGCCATATGATAATTCGTACAGAGGATAATACATCGTTTCAATCGTCTTTCTGATGATTCCAACGTGATACATCGTATTGCCGAATGTCGGGATGATGTAGCCCTCCAATATCGGAGACCTGTACCATAGTGCTGCGCATATGATGGCAAACAACAGAATCTGCCTGTCCTTTATCTTCAATATATCACCCTGTAGATTCGGACATCCTGGTTTTCGTATGCCAATTCAAAGTAATTTGGATTGCTGAATTTTGTAACCTCGACATCTTTCCAACCATATCCGGCGTGTATTTGCCTTTGCAGTGGGGCGAAAACGTACGTGCAATTATGCTCCTTGCATAAATCGTATGCCTCTTTTGACGACATGGTGGTGTAGATGGTCTGAGCATCCAACATATTCTGCGCAGCATTTGGAGCATTCGCCCAATCGCCACCCACGATTGGGATTCTCGTGGTCATGCCCATGACCAATTCGCCGCCGAAGATGTCCGCCACGAATCTGTCCTCTAAGGAAGTGTTTTCCTTTATCCACGTAGTTGCCTCTAATTCCCCTTCGGTGATGACCGGCGTTAGCCATGGATCTACCTGCTTCTTCACCTGCACCATGCCGGCGATGACCAAAACGAAAAGTATCGCTACAATAAGGACATTCTTCCAGGATTTCTTCATGTCAAATTAGAGTGTGCAACAGCATACGTAAAAGTTTCTAAAGTTATCACCCATCCAATTTATAAGTGCAAAGGGATTAAGATGGAGATGTGGTTGTTATGGTCGAACAAACCGAAACATGGGCGATATTGGTCGTTGCAGTTTGTGCCATCATCGGTGCAATAGGGCAGTTGTTTTTTAAGATAGGCTCCTCAACAGTGTCAATGGACATCATCTCGTGGATATTTAATACAAAAATAATCGCAGGGTTCGTTTTGTATGCTGTATCGAGCATATTCTTCATATTTGCCCTGAAACATGGGAGTCTGAGCGTGCTTTACCCCATCATTGCCACGAGCTACATCTGGGTGGCATTACTCGCTATGATATTCTTGGGCGAAACGATGACATTCGGTAGGTGGGGCGGCATTGGACTGATACTTCTAGGCGTCTATCTGATTGTAAGGTAATAGAATGAAATCCATTTCGCTCATCATCCCCGCATACAACGAGGAGAAGAGGATAGGCGGCACACTAACTGATTATCAGGCGTTTGCAAGTCAGAACTATGGCGATTATGAAATGTTCGTGGTGTGCGATGGTTGCACGGATAGGACCCCAAAAATCGTGAAAGAATTCTGCAGACAGAATCCGCGCATAAAACTTCTTGAATTCCCCCACAAATTAGGGAAGGGTGGTGGTGTATTGAAAGGCTTCACGGCTGCCGGAAGCGATGTAATCGGATTCGTGGATGCTGATGGCGCTGTTTCGCCCGAGGAATTTGATAAACTGGTAAAAGCGTTGGACGGAGCCGACTGCTCCATTGCATCACGGCACATGGCAATCTCTAAAATACTGGCCAAGCAATCGCTCATGAGAAGGGTTGCAAGCAGGGGCTTCAATCTGCTCGTCAGGATGATGTTCGGTCTGCCGTTCAAGGATACACAGTGCGGAGCCAAGGTCATGAAAAAGAGCGTCATTGATAGTGTATTGCCGAAGATTATGTTGCGTGGATATGAATTTGACGTCGAACTGCTGTGGAGGGTCAAGAGAGGCGGTTACATCATTAAGGAAGTCCCGATAACTTGGCGGCATATGGGGAATTCAACGTTCAGCCTGAAATGTGCTCCGGCGATGTTTCTTAACCTGCTAAGGGTCAGGTTTAGTTAATCAGCGCACTTTGATGACAATCTTTTTGCCCGTCACAGGCACCAATTTTTTGAGTTTTATCTCAACATCCTCATCAACTTCATAAATGTAAAAGTTGCTTGCAAATTCTCAAATCGTCAATCGTGTTCACGTTGACCGCTAATTCCTGATATTTTAGCACAAGTCTATGCTCTCCTTGTTCCTCTTTTATCAAGCCCCCATCCAAGATGTTCACGCCAGCTGGTACAATCAACTCTCCATCAACATTAAGCACAGTAGATGGTCGGATGCCAACGTCTTTACAGACCGAAATAGGAACGTAAACGGATAGCGCTGGCTTATTTATCTTCCAGTATACATCGATGATTTCATCGATTAATTTGGCGGACAGAAGAGGTAAATCAGACATCACGACGAGAAACGGAGTCCTAAGCCCAAGAATCTCCGTCGCCTCTATCAAATCAGATACGTATCCAATCCCCTTTGTTTTGATTACTTTTATGCGCATATTTCTCAGATATTTCTCTGTTTTCGGCGTATGTGGAGAGGTTGCCACAAAAATTTTATCAACTTCTTCACTTTGGTGAAGCACATCTAATACATACGATATCATTGATTTTCCGGACAAATCTATCAGTGGTTTTTCTCCTTTGCCTAGCCTATTTCCAGGTCCGCCAGCCATTACAATGGCATCCATACTATCACTCCGATTACAATCAACGCCACTATGCGCCCTATCTCATTGGTCGACCCAAGAATATCGCCATTTATTCCTCCAAAGTTGCGGCTGGCAATATGCACTATTAAAAGCGCAGACAGTAACGCAGACACTATAGCAAGCATACCACCCACACCTAACGCAAGCCAGCATACAACGAAAGAAAAAATCAATCCAGCCAAGAAATCGCGATGTCTGACATTGTCGATGAACATCGACCCCATCCCTTTATGTATACTCTTTCCAAACATCGCTGCTGTGAGCATGGACTGCTTGGCGCTTATTTCTGCTGTTATGATAGCAAATAGCAGGTTATGATTGATTGTAGTTATGGCAGAAAACAAAATAAGCAGCGACACTACACAAAAGACAGTGCCACCAACCCCTATGGCAGTGTCATGCATGATGTCAACTCTTTCTTCCGGGGTGCCATGCGCAAGAATCGCATCTCCACAATCCATCAGCCCATCCATATGATTTAATCCCGTGATGCAGTACAGGGCAAGGATGAGTAACGCCGAGCATAGATGCAATGGCAGGTATTGAAGCACAAGCCCAATGCTGCCAACTATCAGGCCAATTAAGGCACCCAAAGGAGGAAACAAATACATCCGTTTGCCAAGTTTTTGCAACCCATCGACATCGATTCCGACCGGGACGGTCGTTAGAAAACCTATGCCCGCCCTGACGGCATGAAGAAAATCATTCATTTTTCTCCACTCGTGTTGCAACATCATACATCCTAGCCGAGACTCCGCCAATCAACCCAGCAATTACATCATCCATAAACGGACCCAGCTCTGCAAGTATGCCCGGCTTTGCTTTGTCGTACCGAATGTACTCAAATAACCCCTTATAGCCGCCGATGTACTTTGAGATACTCATTCCAAGGACTTCATCGGCGACGAGGGATGTAAGGTCATTTTCATATCCTCTGAGGTTGAGCATACCCCTCTTTGCATCTCTTTCGAGAGCAATTCCCGTATAAATCAAAGCG
The DNA here is from genome assembly GCA_030610945.1 of Methanocellales archaeon. Classification (GTDB taxonomy): domain Archaea; phylum Halobacteriota; class UBA148; order UBA148; family JAUWXC01; genus JAUWXC01. The sequence goes on from JAUWQV010000005.1 coordinate 45,105, forward strand.
CACACGTTTGGATCCGCCAGCGCATTGTTTAATTCATCTACAAATATTTGTTCTGCCTTCTCGCTAGATTCTATCTTAGGATGAGGAACAAAGAGTGACAGGGCAGCCCCTACAATCTTGGGCAACGTTACTCCCAACTCTTCCAGTCTCTGCATAATGGGCCTGCCTATGGAGATGTGCTCTTGTTTTTGAAGTGCCTGTAGCGTTGCATTTTTGACTGTATTATAAATCATCTTGCCAAGCGTTGTAGCAGTTCCGGCATATTCTATTCTTTCACCTTTGCCCGTGCAGGCAATTGTCACCGTGTCTGTGCTTGTTCCAGTCGCTACGCCTGTACCGCTTCTCACGTCTAAAAGTTGCAGGGCAAGGCACTTACCTTCTGTGGCGGTGATTATAGCGTTTACCATACATGATAGCGTAAGATTACCATCTATCAATAGAATTGTGTTAATCGTATTATTAGATAGACCTGCCGTAACGATGGCACAAACCGTCAGCCCCTTCTTCTCATCAAAACTTATTCCAGGGTCATCAACTCTAGCAGCAGTCATCAGCCCTATTGTAGACTCTGGCAATTCCTGTTCTTCAATAACCTGTCTCAGTTTTGCCTTGGGTTCTACATTAAAATTCTTCTCAACTTGATGATTTATTATCGCTGTCGCTTGGCTGAAACCACCATTTAACGCTGCAGAACTCAGAATACAAAGGAGCCTCTCTGACGTCATCACAAGTGTTCTCTCTTCTACCCTCACATGGATACCCTCTATCGGAATCTTCAACATCGTTTACATCACCAGTGGTAGTTTTGTGTAATAGAGCATGAATAAGGCTGACGCGATGATAATTATAGATGACGTTCTCATTATTTGAACCGCCTTCTTTATTTGCTGCGGCTCTGGTAGTGCAAACTCATCTCCTAAGACATAACAAAACGGCTTTTTGAGAGACACACCTAATGCACCGGCAATCGCGGCCATTGGCCACCCAGAATTTGGACTTGCGGTTTGGTCATGATCCCGTCTTGATACTCTCAGAGCAGAAAGGGGTGAACCATGGAAGGCTGATGCCATAGTAATAAAAAGCACTGACAATCTTGCTGGCATGTAGTTTACTACATCATCCAATCTTGCTGATGCTAACCCAAAATCGCCTTGGTTTTTGTATCCAAGCATAGAATCTAAAGTGTTTATTGCCTTGTACCCTAACGCCCCCGGTAACCCGAAAAGCACGAAGTAAAATATTGGTGACAGTATTCCGTCTACGAAGTTCTCTGCGATTGATTCTATGGCAGCAGAACACATCTCCTCTTTTGTAAGTCTTTCGGGCTCTCTCCCAACCAGTGCAGGTAGCTCTTTTTTAGCACTGACAAGCTCATCTCTCTCAAGATGTCTATATACCCTGGTTGCAGTATCTGTTAGGCATGTGATGGAAAACGTCGACTTCAAGACATACGCTGATACGAGCATGCCGATGGCACCGTGCATAAGAGTGCACAAATATCCACCTAACGCGGCGACGCTGGTTATGGTCAGAGCCAACACACATCCAGATAGTTTTGATTTATTTAGATGAATTCGTACAGCATCTATCAGTTTACCGATCCAAACCACAGGGTGGAACATTTCACGAGGCTCGCCAAAGAGTAAGTCCATTCCTATCGCGAGAGCCAACACAATTTCCCAGTTCATAATCGCCTCTCTATGATTTTCCATGCTTCACTTAAATCATCACAAGCGAGAAGGCTGTCCAGCACCTCTTGTGCTACATCAGGTTCGTGAATGATGTTGCAGTTGATACAACTCCATGCGGTCCCACCTGTAGTTTTTTCTACATATTTTCCGAGACGCTCATCCTTACAGGGGTAGAAAGGGCAGAAACAGAATGTGCAATCCTGTCCTTTGAAATGGCACGGATAATGCTCACAACTCTCTCTCGCCTTTGGGTCAATGACTCGTTTTAATGCAGTCACAAGTTTCTCATTCTCCTCCCTCGTTCTCACAGCCACTCTGATGTAATCTCTCCCTAATGGTTTGAACGAATTACAATCCCTAATCAAGATGCCATGATAAAGCATGCGCTGCGCCAGCTCGCCAGAACTAAAATCAGTGCCGCTGATGTCAAGCAGAATGAAGTTCACCTTACTTTGCAAAGGTCGTATGTCAGTTATATCACTCAATTGATTTATCAACCATTCCCGTTCTGTTTTTATTAATTTGCGTGATCGATCCAAGTATTTTGACGTTTCAGGAGCTTGAAGAAGATAGGTGCCAATTGCGTCGGCAAAGGTGTTTATGTTCCACGAGAGTCGTGCTCTATTGAGCCATTCGATCAGCTGGGCAGGGCCAACACCATACCCAATCCTGACGCCTGGAATGGCGAAGCACTTTGTTAGCGATCGTAACACGAAGACAAAATCTTTTTTTGCAGCTATGTCAGCGATGCTTTGCTCTGGGTCAGAAAGCTCGATAAAAGTTTCATCCACGAAAAGGAAAGTCTTATTTTTTGAACAACGTCTTGCCAGCTCTATTAACGTCTCCTGAAGAAGTAAATCTCCTGTAGGATTGTTTGGGTTACATACGTAGAGGATCTTGGACTCCTTTAACATGCCGTCAGTTATTTGATCGTTCTTGATCGCTTCGTATTCGATGAACAAGGGCTTTGCGCCGAACAATCTGGATTGAAATTCATATTCACCAAAAGTTGGACAAGGAATGATCACTTGATCGCCCTTTTCAATAATCGTTTCGGCAAATAGTCTGATTATTTCTGTTGAGCCGTTTCCCGGAACTATGTTAGCTGCATCTACGCCTACGAAGTTTGCCGCCGCCTCTCTCAACGTTGTATATTGATCATCTGGATACCGATCAATTCGTTCGTATGCAGATAGCAAGGCATCTTTCACATCCAGCTTGAGCGGATTGGTATTGGTGCTAAAATCGGTTACTCCGTTGCTCGTTGCACCACCGTGGGGGCATCGCTCTAGCGCCAATGCTTCTTTTCTGACGAAATTCCTCATAGATTCACACCTAATATTCCCGACATCACACCCCAATCGACACTCTCTTTGAAGGTCTTGACAAACTCATCTCTCGTGGAGTATGGGATGACACCAACGACCGGTTTTCCGGTTCTTTCTTCCAAAAACCTCAGCCCAGGCTTTAGGATCTCCTCGTCACCTCTGAATTTGTTGATTAAAAAGCCGGAGATACGATGTTGTTCTTTCAGCAGTGCATATGTGCCATACAGTCCTGCGAATACTCCCCCCCTCTCAATGTCCCCGACCAAAATAACAGGGGCATTTGCCATGTTTGCCATCTTCATATTTGTTAAATCCCGTTCTACTGGGTTTTCAATACCCTCTAAGATGATGCAATCGTGCCCGCGCTGTAATCGCGTAATCGTCGTTCTGATCATATGCTCATCAAAGCTCACATCGGGCTGGAATGTTGTGACATTATATCCTCTTTCGCTAAGCAATATGCATAACGCCTTGGTTGCGACACTTTTTCCACAGTTACTCGTTGCACCTTGGAGCATCAGGTTATTCATAAATCATCGCCTCTATTTTATCCACATCTACACTCGCAGAAACGACTCTGGCTAATTTATCAATTTCATCATCTAACTCGTCAACATCCAAGTCATCATTATGCCCATCCTCAAGCCCGAGAGAGTCCTCTGCTGGAATATGTAAATTTTCTATACGTGGAACTACGCCCAGAACTGGTTTGCCGATAACTCTCTCAAGATTACTTACCTCAACTGATTCGCCATGAAATTTATTGATTATAACTCCTTCATATCGGTCCTTTTCATCTCGCAGGAGACTCAGTGTGCCAAACAAATAAGCGAGCAAACCCCCACGCTCGACGTTATGGACAAGTATGCATTTTGCATCCATCAATTTGGCTGGATATGTGTTTACGATGTCGTGCTGCAAAATATTGATCTCGGCAGGGCTGCCAGCCCCCTCAAGGATAATCAGATCATATTCTGATGACAGGCGCCTGAGAGACGTCTTGACGATTCCCCGCCCTTGTCTCTCGACAAACTCATGATACTCGCCAACGTTCATGTCAGCGTAAGGTCTGCCATATACGATCACCTGGGAGATATGATCTGCTTTTGGCTTCAACAATATCGGGTTTATGTCGACAGTGGGCTCGATCCTGGCAGCATGCGCCTGCAATGCCTGTGCTATGGCAATCTCACCGCCGTCTTTGGTGATATACGAGTTCAGCGACATGTTCTGGGCCTTGAAAGGGGCTACGCTGTAACCTTTGTCAGCAAATATCCTGCATAGCGCGGTTGTCATGATAGTCTTTCCTGCATTAGAGGTGGTTCCATGAATCGCGATCGTCGGCATCGATAGAATAATTTGTGATAACCTATATAAAGATGGTTAACTTAACCAGCTTGATGGTTATATTAACCAAGGTGTAATTATGAACTGGAAAAAGATCGGGATAATCTTGGTAATCGTGCTGCTTTTGACGGCGCTCAGCGGTTGCGTTGAATCAGGACAAGACTCTACACAACCAACGCCAGAGGAATACCCACTAACAATCGTAGATAGTCTGGGACGGAATGTAACGATTTTTAAGCAGCCGGAGAGAGTCGTGTCTCTAGCGCCCAGCAACACAGAGATTCTTTTTGCCCTTGACTTGGGAGATAAAGTCGTTGGAGTGACAGAATACTGCAACTATCCCTTAGTAGCACAAGAGAAAGAGAAAGTTGGGGGCTTCAGCACGGTCAGCATCGAAAGAGTTGTCGCATTAGAGCCAGATCTAATTCTAGCTGCTGGCATACATGAATCGATCGTGGGTGACTTGGAGGGACTTGGCCTAACTGTGGTAGTTCTAGATTCAAAAAACGTGGACGACATACTTGAGAACATCATACTGGTTGGGAAAATTACTGGGCAAGTAGGAGTTGCCGAAGAACTAACAGCCAGCATGGAGCATAGGATTAATGCGATAACTGACAAGACGAAGGACGCTCAGAAACGAAAGGTGTTTTATGTAACCTGGCATGACCCATTGAAAACCGCGGGTCCAGGGACAATTACCCATGAATTAATTCAGTTAGCTGGTGGCAGTAACATCGCTGACGATGCTAAAACAAAATATCCTGTCTACAGCCTTGAAATGCTGATTGAGCGCAATCCAGACATCATCATAGTTTCTTCAGGGCACGGTGCTGGAGGCCCCACGGTCGAGAACATAGGGACTTTGCTGCAGGACAGGGGCATATCCGCCGTCAGGAACCGCAGAATCTATGAGATAGACGCGGATCTTGTCGTGAGGGATGGGCCCAGGGTAGTGGACGGGCTGGAGGAGATGGCCAAGTGCATACATCCAGAATTATTTGGGGTTACCAATGAGTAAGAGTTATCTAGAAAAGGTCCTCCAGTGGAGATTGATTGTAGCCTGCCTAGTAGCAATCTTAGGGTTGACTATTGTCCTAGCGACAACCTTGGGTCCTGTGCAGATACCTCTCATGGTTGTTTTAAAGATACTAATCAGTAGATTGCCTTTGGTAAATGGCTTAGTTACTCCCTCCTGGTCTATTGCCGAGGATATCATAGTTTTTCAGATTCGACTACCTAGAGTCCTCTTGGGAATATTGGTAGGGGCATCTCTTAGCGTCGCAGGTGCGACGATGCAAGGACTGTTCAAAAATCCTATGGCAGATCCCTACATAATTGGAATCTCCTCTGGCGCCGCTCTGGGGGCGACCTTAGCCATGGTTGGACTTGCCCACATGAGCATGTACACCATACCATTGATGGCTTTTATCTTCGCCGTGGGTGCTATCTTTCTTGTCTATAATATCGCAAACGTGGGAGGAAAGCTGCCGGTAGGAACATTACTACTTGCTGGGATAGCAGTGAGCCTTTTTCTATCAGCCATCACTTCATTTATGATGTACATCTCCGGCGAGAGATTACATGGGATCGTCTTTTGGCTGATGGGTGGATTGTGGGCTAGCTCATGGGATCATGTTTGGATGATCCTTCCATGGACCTGTGTTGGCATGTCGGTCATCTACATCTTCGCTCGGGATTTGAATGTAATGCTTCTAGGCGAGGAGCCAGCTCAGCATCTGGGAATAGAAGTGGAGAAGCTGAAAAAGGTTATGATGGTCTCAGCTTCTTTGATTACCGCGGCGGCAGTGGCTGTAAGTGGAATAATCGGGTTCGTTGGCCTGATAATTCCCCACATTGTGAGAATTTTAGTTGGACCGGATCACCGAATTCTTCTTCCTAGTTCTGCTCTTGTAGGAGGAATCTTCTTGGTCTGGGCAGACACCCTTGCTAGAACGATCATTGCTCCTACAGAGATACCAGTGGGCATCATTACAGCGCTCTTTGGCGCTCCGTTCTTCATTTACCTTTTGCGCAGGAGAAAGAGGTCGATGTTCTAAGGTGGTGATAATAATGTCATTCATTACGCTAAAAATTGATAACATCGCCTGTCGCTATGAGAGCACCGAGATTCTGGAGAACATTGAGTTCTCTGCCAGTGGAGGCGACTTTGTAGGTGTGCTGGGACCAAACGGGTCGGGCAAAACGACTTTGCTCAGGAGTATTAGCAGGACGCTAAGACCGCACATGGGAGCGGTTCTTTTAAACGAAAAAGATATCTACGCTTTGCCCAGCAAAGAGGTAGCCAGAAATTTAGCTGTGGTGCCCCAAGACTCGCCAATAAGTTTTGACTTTACAGCATTGGAAATCGTACTCATGGGAAGAACTCCCCACCTGGGCAGATTTGAGATCGAGAGTGCTAAGGATTTAACCATAGCCAAAAGGGCCATGGAGCTAACTAATACATGGCATCTTTCCGAAAGACCGATCACCGAGTTAAGTGGAGGGGAAAGACAGCGAGTCATTCTTGCTCGTGCTCTCGCTCAAGAGCCAAAAGTTCTCCTTCTAGATGAGCCCACTACGCATCTAGATATCAACCACCAAATAGAGATATTAAGCTTAATCAAAAGACTGAACAAGGAAGAAAAGAAAATCGTCATAGCGGTCTTTCACGACCTTAATTTGGCTGCACTCTATTGTGATTTTCTCATACTACTTCACCACAGAAAGATATTTTCTCTTGGCTCACCAGAAAAAGTTCTGACGGCTGAAAACATCAAAAAGGTATACGATGCAGAGGTGTTAGTGAAAAGACATCCTGCAACCAATTCGATATATGTCACTTTACTTCCGAGGAGAAACTACGTTTCTCTCTCGACCCTCTTCCTTAAGGGGGTGTCAAAAGGGCGAAGCCCATTTGTCATTCACATAATATGTGGCGCTGGTACTGGGTCGCAGTTGATGCATCTTCTCCTCGAGAAAGGATACCAAGTAACCGCAGGTGTGCTTAATGCAATAGACACCGATCACGAAACGCATCAACATTTAGGTATTTCCATAGTCAGCGAAGCTCCGTTCTCTCCCATTTCTTGCGAGATGCACGAAGCCAATCTAGGACTAATTGATCAAGCAGATGTCGTCGTGCTGACGAACGTACCATTTGGCTATGGGAACTTAAAAAACCTGGAGGCAGCTGAGTTTGCCTTGGAAAACAAGCCAGTACTTCTTATAGAGAAGGCGCCTATCGAGCAAAGAGATTTTACCCAAGGCGAGGCAAAGAAAATCTACACTAGACTAAAAAGTAATGGTGCAATTGTTCTGCATAGCCCAGAAGAGGTTTTACCAATCATCGAAAAAATGGCGAGGTGATATAATGATCGTGAAGATTGCAAAGGAACTGAGCACACCAAAGAGGGGTTTGTCACCTAACTATTCGGAGTTTCACGTGGTCATGGCCTTCTTCCTTCTTGGGAAAAATCCGATGGGTAGAAAGGCATTGGCAGAACGTCTTGATGTGGGCGAGGGGACAGTACGCACCCTGATCGAGAAGTTGCAGAGTATGGGGTTGGTTCAAGCTTCTCCAATTGGATGTCAACTAACCGAAAAAGGAAATGAAATGCTGACAAATTTCAAGAAGAGGGTTTCATATCAACCAAAGATAGAAACGGGCGTGATAACGCTCGGAAAAGCGAATTCTGCAATTCTCATCAGAGGCGCTGCTAAGCTCATAAAATCTGGAATGGAGCAGAGAGATGCTGCGATATCAGTGGGTACGATGGGCGCAACTACCATCCTATTTGACAAAGACGGCCCAAAGGTTCCCACAATCACCGCCGATGAAAACATGTGGACACGCCTGAGAGTACTCTGCGAGGACATGAAAATGGAAAAGGGAGACGTCTTGGTAATAGGGACTGGTAAGACTGAAGAGGAAGCAGAGCGAGCTACATGGGCAGCGGCATATACCGTGCTGGAGCGTACGCAGTCTTAGGGGTAATCATGCAGAAAATCAGAGAAACGATTGATCAAATTGAGCCGCTAGATGAAAGGGCAATGAGACTTGCTAAAGAAAGACAAGACATCTTGACCAAGCCTATGGGAAGTTTAGGGGTACTGGAGGATTTATCAATTCAAGTGGCAGGGATTACAAGAAATTCCATGCCCAAGATACGTGACAAAGTGATCATAACGATGGCTGGCGATCATGGCGTGGTCGAAGAAGGAGTAAGCGCATATCCCCAGGAAGTGACTCCCCAGATGGTCTATAATTTCATCAGGGGCGGAGCGGGCATAAATGTTTTAGGACGGCATGTTGGTGCCAGAGTTGTAGTTGTCGATATGGGTGTGGCTGCTGACGTGAAGCATCAGAATCTACTAAATAAAAAAGTGGACTATGGAACGAAAAACATGACCAAGGGCCCTGCTATGAGTGGCGAACAAGCGGTGAGGTCGATTGAAGCAGGGATAGAAGTTTTCGAAGAGGAATTGAGAAAAGGTCTGGACATCGTGGGAACAGGGGACATGGGCATTGGAAATACAACCCCCTCCAGCGCAATCGTGGCTGCTATCACAGAGGAAAAAGTTGAAAGAGTTACTGGCAGGGGAACGGGAATTGATGATGCTGCACTGAAGGCTAAGGTGAGGGCAATTAAAAAGGCACTAAAAGTCAACCAACCGGACCCAAGTGACCCTCTAGATGTTCTGGCAAAAGTTGGAGGTTTTGAGATTGGTGGATTGGCTGGTGTAGTCTTGGGTGCAGCAGCCCATAGGACACCGGTGGTAATAGATGGATTTATCTCTACTGCTGGCGCCCTTCTTGCAACAGAACTCGCCCCTCTGGCAAAGCGATATATAATCGCCTCTCATAATTCGGTCGAGATAGGTCACAGGGTTATGTTAGAAAGAATGGGATTAAGACCTCTCCTCGACCTAGGCATGCGGTTAGGCGAGGGAACGGGCGCTGCCTTGGGGATAAGCATTGTGGAAGCGAGCACAAAGATATTGAAAGAAATGGCTACATTCGCCGATGCGGGAGTTTCGGAGGCAATAGAAGGATAAGGAGCATTCTATGAGCTACATTGCATCATGGAGTGGTGGTAAGGATAGTTGCTTCGCCTGTTATGAGATAATGTCTAGGGGCTATGATATTTCCTGTCTCGTAAATTTTATTTCTGGAGAGACAAAAAGAGTGTGGTCTCATGGTACAGAGGCTAAATTGATTCAATTACAGGCAGAGGCAATCGGCATCCCGCTGTTGCAAATAGAAGCCACTCGGAATGGATATGAGGGACGGCTTAAGGGTGCTGTGCGAAGTTTGATTCCTGCTGGTGTAGAGGGCATGGTTTTTGGCGATATCCATCTTCAGGGGCATAAGGAATGGGCAGAGCGAGTTTGCGGAGAGTTAGGGATTGAGGCGATTGAGCCGCTATGGAAAAAGGATCCAGAAGAAATTCTCATCGGGTTTATGGATGCTGGTTTTGAGGCAACGATAGTTAGCGCTAAATCTGATTTGTTTGATGAGGGATGGATTGGCCGGGAGGTGAATAGGGAGTTTTTGAAATATCTGAAAGACAATGGTATTGATATTTGCGGGGAAAATGGCGAATACCACACATTTGTGACCAATGGCCCCCTATTCAAGGAGAAGATAAAAATCACTACGGCGGAAAGGGGTGCATTCGCAGGTGCGGAGAGATCTACATCGACTCTGGAGCCGTAATCCCCAACAAACCCAATACATTCGCCAAGACAATCCTTGCGCAGTCCACAAGTGCCAATCTCGCATCTCTCAGCGTATCCTCTGCCTTTAGCACAGGAACCGCGCGATAGAATTGATTGAACGTTTCAGCCAGCTCCCTTGCATAGGTCGCTACGACGTATGGCTTCAGGTCTTGCGCCGCCGAATCTACCATGCTCGGGAGAAGTGCCATCTTTTTAATTAATGCTATCTCCTCTGGCGCGGTGAGCAGAGAGGAGTCGAATCCATGCTCGATTTTTCCCGCCTTTTTCAAAATGCTACACGCCCTTGCATGGGAATACTGGATGAAGGGCGCCCCCTGTTTCTCAAAGTCCAGCGCATCCTCCCATTTAAACGTCATCATTTTTTCTGGAGCAACCTTGATGATGTCGAACCTAACAGCACCCATGCCGACGACCTCGGCAATTTTTCGCTTCTCTTTCTCAGACAGTTCAGGCCTTCTTTTCTGAACCTCGATGTATGCTCTTTCGCATGCCTCATCCAGCAAATCATCCAGATTGACCACAACACCCTTGCGCGTGGACATTCGTCCTTCTGGCAGCGATACAAACGAGTAGAACACTATCCTCGGCTCCTTCTTTAATCCGAGTATCTTGAGGGCGCACTTAAGCTGCTCCATCGATAACTTCTGGTCCTCACCGAGCACGTTTATTACAACATCTGCATGCTCAAACTTCCAGAGATGGTAGGCAACGTCCCTTGTGGTGTAAAGCGTAGTTCCGTTGAAGCGCGTCAACACAAAGTCCTTTTCCACTCCGAATGATGTCAGGTCAAGCGCTAACGCACCATCCTCCCGCTTTATGTACTTGGTCTTTTTCATTTTTTCAAGAACTTTTTTCACAGAGCCATCAATCACGAATTGGGACTCCCATACATATCTGTCGAAGGTGATGTCAAGCCGCTCCAGGGTTTGCCTTTGCCCATCAATACACTTGTTCACCACTGTCCTGAACTTCTCAATCGTACTTGCATTGCCTGACTCATATCTGCCCAGGATTTGGGCAATTTGAGACTCTGCATCAGGGTGTTCAGCAACGATTTGAGTCGCTTTCCTGTAGTATCGCACGATATCGTAGTCCGGCTTATCTCTCTCTAATTTTTGCAATGCTTTTTGCTCTATGTTATCATAGCCCCAAACGATTGTGGCAACCTGTTTCCCCATGTCGTTTACATAATACTGTATCTCAACATCATAGCCAGCGCACCTAAGTATCATGGCAAGGGTATCGCCTATTATGGGGTTCCGCCCCCTGCCGACGTGCAAGGGTCCGGTTGGATTTGTAGACGTATGCTCGAGAATGATGCGTTTATCCTTCTTGGGAAGCGAACCATATTTCCCGCCCTCTTTGAGAATCTGTAGGGCTGTTTGATTCAGGAATTCCATGTTGACGTAAAAATTGATGTACGGTCCTTTGGCTTCTGCACGTTCAACAAGCGTCTTTTCTGGAATTCGAATTTTTTGCGAGATATCTTCTGCGATACGCCCAGGGGACTTCTTGTACTTTGGCGCGAGTCTGAATGCAACAGATGATGCAAGGTCGGCATAATCTGATGTCTCCAAACACAACGTCTCTACTTTGTAACCAGCTGCCTTGATGGCATCTTGCAGAAGAGACTCCACTTCGCTCTTAAACTTGAGAAACATGCCTATATCACTTAGATGCGCTCGATAATTATAGTTTGTGTTGACACAAATCTGTCATTCAAAATGTATCCTTTTCATCTCATCTTCGGTGATGCCCTTCAGTTTGGCGAGGCCTGAAATGATTGAATCAAGAATTATGAGGGCGCTGCACTCAAATAGATTCCCAAGGGGGTTGAGTGGGGCATAAAGCCCTTTTTGCTCCCTGTCAAGGTAATTATTCTTTGGTACATCCATTTTCGTTTTTCCCGGCACTTCCAAGATATGGTCGCAGTATTTTCTCAGTCTGGACTCCGGGCGCGAAGTCACTCCGAAGACGATTGCACGCAACTCTTTCGAGGTCCTGGCCCTATTGACGACGTCCGGCGTCTCACCAGAACCCGAGATCAAAATTATTGCATCTCCCGCATGCATTGCCGGCGCCGATTCACTCCCTACGAAAAAAGCGTTGTACTTCAGATTGGTGAATCTGGTCACCAGTGCTTTTCCTATAAGTCCAGAGCGACCTGCACCGTAAACGTATGTGTATTTTCCTTCTGCATCTAACTTATGCAGATTTTCAACGAACTCCTTGACCTGCACCTCCTGCATTTTATCATAAAGGGAAGATATGTGGTCTATGGTCAGTCGCAGCGACTCGTAAAACATTTTTTCAGCCATGGCAAAAACTCACTCCTGACTTGATTTAAATTTATTGGTGGAGAATTGGTGGAGACTATGATATTAATGTAGAACAAGAACATTATTAAGCATATATCTTAATACTAAAGATGTAGTAGAATGCGCTAAGTGTGATATTAATGAGAATTTTATGCATAGGCAATGACTTCAAAGAAAGTGCGGATTATGTAATAGCGAAGTTCACTGATGTTTCAAAAGATATTTTTCCAGCTATTTTTGATTTTGATGTGGTTATCTTAGACCTTCCTACAAATATCCTTGCTTATCAAATCATTCACAATCGAAGAGACGAATTTGCGGAGCTTTTACGTAGTAGAGGAATTTGTTTCGTTATATCTAATATAGGTAGTAGGCACATAGTAAATAAACCAGATGTTGGCAACTATTCTTGGTGCCCATTTGACATATATGCGAAAAATAAATCTGGAACTACCGTTTTTTGCGAGTCGGAAAAAGCTAAGTGGCTCTTTGATGCTATAAATTTTAACTGGCAATGTTATTTTAAAAATTATCCAGAAGATACTTCGATTCTCGCTACAAACCGTGCCGGTCATCCAATCAGTATCATTGTCCCATATGAAAATGGGCATTGTGTATTCTTGCCTTATACAAATCAAATAGACGAACTGACTTCTCTTTTAATTCAGAGTGGATTAAACATAATATCAGAAGCTTTTGAGACGGAGGAAGCGCCAGCAGAAGTACCTACTTGGATTGGAGAATTCGTAACAGAAGAAGAAGAGAAATTATTAAAGAAACAGAATGAACTTGAGAAAAAAATTCGTAAGCGTACAAAATTTAAGAGACTTTTATATGAGAAGGGAATAGCTCTACAAGAACTTGTTGAAGATATTTTTAAAGAATTAGGGTTTGATGTTAAAAAACTGCCGAAAGGTGCCTATGCTGACCTTGAAATCCCTCTTAACGGAACGACTGGCGCGATTGAAGTAACTGGATTAGAGGGCAGTATTAATGTAAGAAAGGCTAGACAACTTCTACACTATTGTGTAGATCAAGAGATAGAAAGAGACGTTAAAGGAATCCTCGTGGTGAATCATTACCAAAACATCTCTCCCAAAGAAAGAGGGGATGTGGCAACGGAGGATGCCATAGCTCTTGCCAACAAGTTTAATTTTTGTATTTTACCAACTACAGAACTCTATAATCTCCTAGAAGGTTTTTGGGATAATAAAGTTACAAAAGAAGATGTTTTAAAAATTCTTAACCGAGTTGGCTTAAAAACGAAGAGCAAAAGCAAATAACTTTGGACTAGTAACATTCCATTTTTATTGTTACTTTAACTAGGCACCGGTCCTAAACCTCAGGATGGCGGCAATTCCTCCAAATGCATTCATCAGCTGTTCTCCTTCCTCAAAATCAGTCGAGATAAATTCTACAGTGGTGTTCATCTGTTCTGCTACTTCGGATAGCTCCGCGACAACGTCTACACTTTTTTCCACTTCCAGGTTAGCGCCACATTTGGGGCATGTCTCTACACCCAACTTTTGAACCGTTTTTTCCTGCTGAAAATCGCAACTAGGGCAGCGTAGATGCAACCTAATCCTGCGCAAATCCTCTGAGAGCAATAGCGTATCAACTGCGCCCAGTTTGAGATTTCTTCTAACTTCCTCTTCCCCGTAGGCGGCTAGCTCCAGGTCGCTCACAAGTTCTTTCATGAATCTTTCCATAATGCGTTTTTCTTTGACGAGATCCAGATCTTGAAGCGTGTTAGAGGAAGCATCCACCAATTCATACAGCCCAGACTCATCTGTATATGAGGCATCCAATAACCCTAGAACCTTTGATTGCAATTCATGATGGAGATGCTCGCCGCTGGCGAATTCTTCTTTCGTAGGGCTCGGACCCCCAATCAATACGCCCTGGAAGTCTTTCCTGTCTATGTTGAGAAACACCTTGTTAGCTGCTTTGGCAATTCTCTCATAAAATTCATTGATGGCAATCAATCGCAGTCTTTGAAATCGCTGTGCTGATTGGCCACCTTGCCTCTGTTTGCCAGGCACACTGGACGTCAGATGCCTTATCGGTTCGATGTGCTTGCCCGTGAGCAATCCTATGGCGGCCTCTCTTCTATCTAATACAATCAAGCCGAACGTCTTTTTCTCCTTGAGCATATCCTCTAATGGTGCAAGCACGAATTCAGAGCCGCAGCGGTACATGTACGTTGTAATGGGTTCTGGCGGCTCGAGAACTATCGTCTCCAGTTCGGTTTTATCTCCTCCAAGAGAGATGGTTCCACAAAATATTACTATCCCATTCTCGGGTGGTGCCTTAAAATACCTGAGCCTGGCCATGATGGAATCCAACGCACTCTGGACGTTGGTTCTTGTTGATTTTGACTTGATATTCGAGGCCTGGCCACGTTCATCCCTCAGCTGCGCTACGACATCGAAAATCTGCTTATCTGGAGGAATGTAAATCGTAACCAGTTCCGTTCCTTTGCCGGTCTTCTCTCTCAGTTCCTCTATTTTCCGTTTAAATTCGTATTTTTTGTGGGCGTCCGACATCTGCGCCTCCTCACATAAATGGGTTTATAGGTTAAAATGATTTGTCCAGTAATGGCACCATAATGTATGGCGCATTACGGGCAATATCCACAAGGGACACGTCATATCTTCGTATTTTCATCATTAAGCCTCATATACAATGTTCCGCGTGCATCTATGCTCTTCCAAGATATCTCCAAAGGCCCTATAGAAGTACTCGCATGCCCTATCTAAATCGTTCCGCCCCACTGCTGTAAGCGCATATGTACGTGTTCTACCGGTAGTGTACGAGCTTATTAATTTTTTTCTTTCCAGATTTCTGAGTGCTGGATATAAGGTTCCAGGATTCGGCTTCTCCCCCCTTCTTTTCGCTATTTCTTGTGCCAACTCCTGCCCATACATTTCTTTCTTAGAGAGCAACCATAGAATCGTAAAAGAGAGAAACCCTCTCATGTCACAGTACTCAGAATTAGCAACTCTCATAGATTAATATTGGGTGTACATTACTTTTAAAGTTTTTGGTCTTAACTTATATTGTATGCCCAATATTAAAGGATTATTTCCGTCCCATTATGTTTTCCATTAAGAACCGCATCTACAATGCTCTTGGGATTTGAGCCATCTAACACGATTGTGCGAATCTTGGACCTTTCAATGATTTTTGCCGCTAATGGATCCATGATTGACTGGGCTCCTGCCTTCATTTCACTCTTCATAACAATATCTACCAACTGTTCTGGCGTGATTCTGTCCAGTTTTTTGGCACCCGCGTTCTTTGGATCTGTGGTATATACCCCGTCAATGGATGTCGCGCTGACGAGTAAATCTGCTTGGATATATTCAGCCAGAATCGCTGCGACTGCATCCGTAGTTTGACCAGGGGCAACGCCACCCATTACGACTATTTTTCCGGATGATGCAGCGCGTTCAGCCTCTTCATAGTTAGTCGGAGGTACAGGGTGTGCATCTTTTCCCAGGGCGGATATCAACAAGCGCGCATTTAGCCTTGTTACATCAATGCCAATGATATCACATATCGCCTCGTTTGCACTAAGGTTGCGTACAACTTGAATATACTCTCTTGCAATGGCACCACCGCCAGCCACGACAAAAACCGTGTGCTTCTTGGCGATCTCCTTTATTGCCTCCGCATACTTTCCAAAGTTCTTTGAATCCAATGTGGGTGCGAGAATAGAGCCGCCAATTGACATTACAACTATCATTGCATTCCACCTTATCGCCTGAAGTATTAAGGGGTTTCGATTCGAAAAGATTTATTTAAGGTGGGTAAATGACATACCCTCTTATTAGGTGATATAATGGTAAAAATCATACCTCACAGACATTGTACAACGTGTGGAAAGTCGATTGTGCCCGAGGAGACGTTCTGCTCTGATAAGTGTAAAAAGCAATACGATGATGCACGAAAGAGGCAAAAGTTGATATTCATAGCGTTCATCGTGCTGGCATTCTTCATGCTCTTCTCGCCATTCCTGGGGCTACAGTGAAAGGCATGTATAAATACTAATAGTGACTACAGACATCCCTTAGAGGAGGTTTAATGTTCAGACGGGCGTTCGCGATTTCGGTGATACTGCTCCTGATGATGCCCATGGCATCTGCAGCCGGTGAGGAGTCGAGATACATCCATATCGAGAGGGCGACGATGACGTTTGATGGAGCCGATGCGAACATCGTCGTAAAGTATAGTGTCGATAACCTGTTTGCCAAACTCTATATTTGGCTACTGGGTCCAGAAGTCATAAAACAAAAGTTGGAGAGCACATTTTTCGATTTTCAGATTCAGATTGTAGAGATATCATGTGATGAAGCTGTGATTGTTGCCAGTGATGTGATGACATACAACAATGGGCGATACTATATAGGGCCGCACCAACTGGGCCAGAACATCGACACATGTGTTATAACATTTTCAGATGGCTATACAATAACGCTTGAGTCCATAGATGCAATACCATCGCTTGTACATCCCAGCGACACGGCATTTTACATGATCCTACCATAATCATTTCTTACGCTTACGTTTCTTGCCTTTAACATCACCAAAAACAGATGGCAGATGGACCATGTATGTCCCCTCTTCCTTCAGCGCCATAATAATTTCTGGCCTATCAAGAAGCGACTCGATGTTAAGTTCATATGAACCGGGGCCAAGTATTTTTACACTCTCCACCCTATGGGGATCGGTGTCTTTGGGGGACTTTTTCTCTTCAACTTCTGCTTTGCTTATCAGCTCGTCGATGTTTATTGCCTCCGATTCTGATGCCTCATCTCCAGTTACATAAAGAAATTTATTCCATCCGCAACTGGGACATCCATTCAGAATTTCGGATGCACCATCCTTGAATATTTTTCCACATCTGGTGCATTTGTGTGGCATTCTACCTCATGAACGTGCAGATACTAGTGCACTGATAAAATCACGATCCCTCTTTAGTGTCTTGAGCTGGTTCGCTGCCCCGACTACAGTGAGCCGTGTCTCAATTGTAGTTTTTCCCAAAAGTTTGCCCAGAAATGTAGTTCTCTGTTTGCAGGGATAACTTTCGATTTCAATACCGGAAAAGTCGTCTGGCGTAATCTCGGCCATGGTCATCTCGATTAACTTTGCCTCTTCTTCCGGGGTAAGCCCTCTCTCAAGGATTACAATGCTGCCGTTTCTGACCATATCAAGTATGAGTCTGATCTTTTCCATCGAGGCCATGGTTGAGAGACGGTCTCCTGAGACGAGGTCTATTTTAATTCCTTTCTGGTTAGTTGACTTTTTAGTCCGTTTCTTCTTAGTTTTCTTCTTGCTCATCTTTACCCTCACCCAAAATGATTCGCAATCGATTCATAAAGTTTGTCTATATTATATCCCTCAAGGGCAGATATGGGGATTACTGTATGCTGTGGAAATGCGCTTTTAATCCTCGCTGGTGAAGCTTCTGGCAAATCTATCTTATTTGCCACGATTAACAAGGGCAATTCTCTTGCCTCCATGTTACCGATGACCGTGACATTTACCTGCGTAAATGGGTCCTCGGCTGCATCCATGATTAACAGGATACCGTCTAAATCATCAAGCCATTTAATCGCTTCTATTACCCCTTCCGTCGCCTCCTTTGCCCTGCGCTTTGCTTCATCCTCATCCAACCCATAAGCCATAAAATCATGAAAATCAATCTTTGTTGCCAAGCCGGGTGTATCTATTATGTCTAAGGCTATGGTTGCGCCATTGGCATTGACCACTACTCCCTCCTTCCTCCTCGCCCTGCGGGTCTCGTGCGGTATCTCGGATACAGGCCCCATTGTATCCCCGCTCCAATCCCTGATAATCCTATTGGAGAGGGTTGTTTTTCCAGCATTTGGTGGACCATAAATGCCAATGCGTGCCTTCTTCTTCTTAAAAATCTTTTTAGCCCAAGATGGTAAATTTTTCTTGACCCTCGCTATTATTCCCATTCTCTCCCCTCTAAAGAAGACATCGCATAAATATATGTCCCAGTCGCCATATATATCTTTATTGCACCGAACGAACGCGATTGTTTTATAGGTAAAGCACAGAATAATACATGGCAGCAAGGAGGAACACGACATGGAAACCAGAATGCCAGTGCGAGAAATCATGACAAAAGGTGTTATCACAGCCGAAACTGATATGAAAGCCTCGGATGCAGGGAGAAAGATGCTTAGGCGTAATGTAGGTACCCTTATCATAACAGAAAAGGGCAAACCCGTGGGCGTCGTGACAGAGCGAGATATGGTGGGAAAAATCATCGCTAAAGACCTGCGCCCAAGTTCTGCTACGCTCAAGGATTTGATGACACAGCCACTTGTTACCGTATCCCCAGATGATAGCATAGACAAGGCGGCACGAAAAATGGCAGAGTTGAACATCAGGAGGCTGCCCGTTATCGAGGATGACAAACTGGTTGGTATCGTCACTGATACCGATATGATTGCGGTCTCATCTGGACTTGCTGATATTCTTTCAAATTTAATCGAGATGAACCGTGAGAACATTCCATTCAGGCCCAAGAATGGGTTTGAACAAGGCATCTGTGAGAGGTGTGAAACGCTTTCAGACTCTCTGGAAATGGTAGATGGAATATTGGTTTGTGAGAGTTGTAAAGACGAGACGTCCCGGTAGGAGAGGATTCTAATAAAAGTACAGGCTGTGATGTCCCAGAATCCAGTGTTTATCAAAGACACCGAGTTTATGACTAAAGCACGCCAGTTGATTAGGGACTACCATTTCAGGAGCCTGCCGGTTGTTGATAATGCTCGTAAAGTCATCGGAATGATTACAGAGGAAGATGTCCTGAAAATTACGTCCACAAAGTCAAATGTGACCGTCGAGGGATTTGCTCGCAAGTGCCCGATGATCACGCCCCTAGATGATATAAAAGATGTTGCAATAAAGATGATAAACATCAAAATGGGTGGGCTGCCCGTAGTTAAATCCTCACAAGATGGAAAGTTGGTGGGAATGATCAGCATGGTGGACATATTTAAAAATATCGATCTCGACAAGATTCCTCACAAGAGGGTAAAGGAAATAATGACTTCAAAAGTCAAGGTTTGTTCTCCGAAAGGCCCTGTATCAAAAGTATGGGCAAACATCCTCGAGCTCGGATATTCTGGATTTCCCGTTGTTAGAGGGAAAAATGAACTGATAGGAATGATCACTCGCCAAGACATAATCAAAGCTGGTTGTGCTAGGGTGGGTAGGGAGTCCCCGCCGGTAGAGAAAATAATGAGCACCCCAAGCTATATGGTCCATCCTGGAGCCAGCTTGAAAGACGCCATCAAATTGATGTTGGCGCATGATATTGGGAGGCTGCCCGTTGTCAAGGATGACAAACTGGTTGGTATCGTAGATAGGTATGATTTGATTGGAGCTATCTTTGAGGCGATGTAATGAAAAGGTGCTACAACCGCATGAAAAAAGGAGCAAGACTCGCAAACGATGCGAGCGAAGCCGTGCTTGATAGGGGGCCGGTAGAATTTAAATCCCGTATATCCTCGCACTCAGGCGATGTGATGGCAATCGCGTCTAGGGAGGTGGTCACGATTCCGCCGACCATGACGATTATGGGTGCAATAAAAACGATGATGACGTACGGCTTTAGGCGGATTCCTATTGCAGACCCGGGTACAAATAGGCTTGTTGGGATTCTCACGAGCGTTGATTTGATTGATTTCCTGGGAGGTGGTGAACGACACAATTTGATTAAAAATAGACATAGCGGCAACCTGCTTGCTGCAATCAATGAAGACGTCCGGGAAATCATGGAAGTCGACGTGATAACGCTGAGCGAGAGACAGTCGTTAGAAGATGCGCTAAGCACGATGCTCAGCCAGAATATAGGCGGGCTGCCTATCGTGGATGATGAGCACAGGGTTGTAGGCATCGTTTCCGAACGCGATTTTGCGCGTTTAATCGCCGATGTGAAGACAGGAAAAATTGTAAAAGATTACATGAGCCGAAGGGTGGTAACTGCACCGCCTGATATGTCTATAGCAGAGGCTGCTAAAACGATGGTTTCCAATGGGTTTAGGCGGCTCCCAATCATAAAGGATGGAGTGTCCCTGGGGATCGTCACCGCCACTGATATTGTGAGATATCTTGGTGATGGAAAAGCATTTGGCAAACTGGTTACTGGATACATTCAGGAAGCGTTAGAGCCTGCTATTAAGACAATTATGGTGCCCAATGTTATCGCCATGACATCCAATGTCGACTTGGGTGATGCTACCAAACTCATGATGGACAAAAAGGTGGGATCGCTACTGGTCATTGACGACGGCTTCCTGGTGGGCATACTCACCGAGAGAGATGTCCTGCGGGCATTACACATAGATTAAACTAAAGTGCTTTTGAGGTAATGGCATGAAAGGCATGAAAGTGAAGGATGTTATGAGCTCGCCTGTACACGTGATTGCTCCAGAGGATACCATCGCGCATGCAAGACGTCTGATGCTCAGACACGAGATTAGTAGATTGGTGATTGTTGATAAAGAGAAACCCGTGGGGGTAGTCACGAAATCCGACCTGATGTGGAAACTTAGGCAGGCGGGGCCCATGTGGCGCAGGCGGCAAATTGATCGCACTCCAGTAAAGGTGGTGATGAGCGCAAATCCAGTCACTACATATCCTGATGCATTACTGGAAGAAACTGAAGAGTTGATGCTGGAAAACAACATTGGCGGATTGCCTGTTGTAGATGATGGATTAATTGGCATGGTCAGTAAATTTGACATAGTTCGCCAGTTTTCCAACACTGAATCAAGAGTCAAAGTCGGGGATATAATGAGTGATTTTGTCGTAACGGTCCATCGTCATAGCTCGATAAATCACGTGATTGATGAGATGCAGGAAAATGACATACACAGGGTAGTTGTAATGGAAGATGACGATACGCCAGTTGGTATCATCACATCCTCTAATTTGGCATTTATTGAATTAGAAACTGAGAAGGGCGAGATGCCGGAGAAGAAGATAAAGATGACCAGAAAGGACAGTCCTGCCGGACGTAAACGATTCAGGGATATAGAAAAGAAAGGGCTCGTTGCTGAAGATGTTATGTCATCTCCTCTAATAACTGTGGATAAAAATGAGTTTGTGGTCAATGCTGCAAAAATGCTAATAGAACACAAAATCGAAGGAATGCCTGTGGTGGACGGGAGATTAGTGGGTGTTATCTCTAAGACAGACATTATCAGGATGCTTCACTCTGTTGCCACAGCTTAAACGAAAGTATGTTGGGGGTAAATGATGAAGGGATGCAAGGTTAAGGATATAATGGCGGAAGCGCTAACGATTGACAAATCAGAGATGCTGTCACATGCCCTTGATTTGATGGAAAAACACGATGTTAGGCGCTTGTTGGTCACAAAAGATGGTAAATTGATTGGGGTGGTGACGCAGCGCGGGATTGCAAGGGCGCTTGGTACCCGAAAGAAGTCAAGCCTGCCGGCATCATCTTTACATGTGGCTACAGCGATGAGCGAACACTTGGCGACCATCTCTCCGGATGATGAAGCGGAGAAAGCCATTCAACTGCTCAAGGGCGAGGACATCTTGGCTGTTGTGAATGGTTGTCTGGTTGGATGGCTAACTCCTAATGAAGTACTCGCCATCATGTATCCGAAGGGGTATGCCGGGGAGATCATGAAACCCCCCATCACCACGATACCCAGTGAGAGAGTGGTGCACATTAGAAGGCGCATGTATGAGGAGGACATTGGCAGGATGCCAGTCATAGATGACGGGCAATTAGCGGGGATGGTCACAGAAAGCGACATAGCAAGGGCGATGAGGGCATTCCGTGACATTGTCCCAGGGCATCAGCAGGAGACGAGGGTCAGGAATCTGATTGTCAGCGATATAATGAGTGTCAACGCCAAGTTTGTTCGGACAAACACGCCATTGCAGGAAGTTGTTGATGTGATACTGAAGGAGAATATAGGTGGCGTACCCGTCCTTGATTTACAGGATAATGTGGTAGGGATTATCACGCGCCGTGATATCATTAGGCATGGTAATGATTGTCAGTCCTCAGCGGTGAGCTGTGGTAAACTGCCATTCAACGCTTAAGGCGCTGGGCTATTTATGTAACTCTGCAGCATCTTTTGTCTGCCTGACTCATCCTGCCGAGAATATACTGTCCAGAACTCTTCTTTGTTCATATTACTGTCCCCTCCAGTTTGCACTATTCTTCCCCATTACTTATAACTATGGCATTGTCGAAACTGGTTAATTAACTTTTTGGAGATACGAACGTTTCCATGCGTTCCATCGCCTCTTTTATTACATCTCTTGAGGTCGCATATGCGCATCGGATGAATCCTTCGCCGCATGCGCCGAATACATTTCCAGGTACGACTGCTACCTTTTGCTCCTTCAGCAACTTCTCTGCAAACTTCTCTGAACTCATGCCAGTGCTTTTTATTGAAGGGAACGCGTAAAATGCCCCTTTTGGCTCGATACAGTCTAATCCGAGCGCGTTGAGCCCCTTAACAATGAGCCTTCGCCTCCTGTCATATTCCTTCACCATGGCAAGCATATCCTCTCTGCCGTTTTTCAGCGCCTCTATGGCTGCCATCTGTGCTGTGATGGGGGCACAGAGCATCGTATACTGGTGGATTTTTAGCATTGCACCTATTATCTCAGGCGTTGATGCAGCGTATCCAATTCTCCAGCCGGTCATCGCATACGCCTTGGAGAGGCCATTAAGCAGGATGGTCCTATCCTGCATGCCATTTAACGAGGCAAAGCACGTATGCTTCCCGTCATATGTCAGTTTATCATATACTTCGTCAGATATTACGATTAAATCATGCTCCACGACCACATCTGCTATCGCCTCCAAATCCTTCTTCTTCATGACTGCCCCTGTTGGGTTGTTCGGATAGCTCAATACGACCGCTTTGGTCTTGTCCGTTATTTTGTCCCTTATCTGCTCAGAGGTGACCTTGAAGTGATTTGATGGATCAGTTGCAACCGGCACGGGTTTTCCGCCAGCAAATACTACACATGGGCTATATGACACGTAGCAGGGCTCTACAACAATGACCTCATCACCCGGATTTGTGATGGCGCGTATTGCCAGATCTATAGCCTCGCTTACGCCGGCGGTAACCAGAATTTGATCCTCCGGACTATATGTGATGCCATAGTCCGAGATGATGGCATGCGCTATTTCATCCCTTAACTCTTGCAGTCCCCAGTTGGATGTGTATGATGTATATCCCTTCTCCAGGGAGTAAATACAGGCCTCTCTGACTGGCCATGGTGTAACAAAGTCAGGCTCGCCAACGCCCAATGATATCACATCATCCATCCCTATGGCCATCTCGAAGAATTTTCGAATTCCAGATGACGGGATTCGTTGAACTCTCTTTGCTATCATAGGGTTATCGCCAACCTCTTGGACTCCTCTTTTTCATAAAAGATGTCGCCATCTTGCTTGTATGTCTTGAGTATGAAATGTGTCATGGTGCCCTGTATGCTCTCCAGTGGCGCTATCTTCTCGGCGACGAAGAATGCAACATCCTTCATCGTTCTGCCTTTTGCCAATAGGGATAAATCATGGTCGCCAGAAATCAGCCTGGCCGATACCACTTCTGGGAATTTGGCGATGCGCTCCGCTATCGCATCATAGCCGGTGCCCCTCTCGACCTGCACCTTTAACTCTATTATCGCATACACGTATTCCTCTCCAGCCTTATCCCAGTCGATTACGGTCTTGTATTTTCGGATGATGCCATTATCCTCTGCTTCTTTGATCGCTTTTTCTACCTGGGACTTGGGGATGCCGGTCATGGTCGCAATCTCATCTATACTGGCCCTTGCGTCGTTTTCTAATATTTCAAGTATTTCCTTCACGATTTTCGCCCCCGGAACGAGTAAATATTATATCACTATTACTTATATCTCTACTACTATCATACATGCGTGGTGCCTATGAAACCAGCCTATCTCACAATGGATGACCTTGATGTGAACGGAAAAACGGTTTTAATCAGGCTTGATATTAATTCGCCGATAGACCCGCACACGGGAAAGATACTCGATGATAAGCGGTTCAGGAGCCATGCTGACACGCTGAAGGAATTGGAAGGGGCGAGAACCGTCGTACTCGCGCATCAAAGCCGACCCGGGAAAAGTGACTTTACTACAATGGAGCCCCATGCCAAACTCTTGGACAGAATTGTGCGGCAGGATGTAACGTATGTGGACGACATATTCGGCTCGCATGCCCAGCAATCAATTGACAAGATGGACGTTGGCGAGTTACTGCTCCTTGAGAATGTGCGGTTTTACTCGGAGGAAAAAATGGAGCGGAGTCCGGAGGAGCATGCCGGAACGCATCTGGTTAGAAATCTTGCCCCGAAGTTTGATTTGTTTATCAATGATGCGTTCGGGACCGCACACAGGTCTCACGCATCCTCGGTGGGATTCACGCCAGTGCTTCCATCTGCGGCTGGCAGGTTGATGGAAAAAGAGGTGACGACACTGAACAAGATTCTCACCAGCGCAGACCATCCATGCATCTTCGTGCTCGGCGGGACAAAGATTGAGAATGCGATCGACGTTGTGCAAAACGTCCTGTCAAAGGACATCGCCGATAAGGTGCTTGTTACGGGCGTTGTGGCAAATGTGTTCCTGGCTGCATCCGGGGCGAAGGTAGGGGCGCCAACTATGCAAGTAATCGAAAAGCAGGGATATCTGGACATGATTCCCAAGGCGAAGGCGCTGCTTAAAAAATTTGGCAAGAAGATAGAACTGCCAGTGGATGTGGCGGTGAGTAAAAATGGCAAGAGAGTAGAGGTGAACGTCAAAGAGTTGCCGGTCAAGTATCCCATTTTTGATATTGGTCTCGAAACAATCACGAAATTCTATGATGAAATTAAGAAGGCAAATATCGTGATCCTGAGCGGTTCGGCTGGCGTGTTTGAGGACGAGGAATTTGCGTTGGGAACATTCGAGACCTTGGAAGCGGCGACAAAATCCAAGTTTGCAGTCATAGGCGGCGGCCACAGCGGCGCAGCAATGCGGAAGGTGGGACTGGAAAAGAAGGTTGCGCACATGAGCACAGGTGGAGGAGCGTGCATTGAGTTCCTTGCCGGAAGAACGCTGCCCGCGATTGCCGCGCTGAACGAATCCGCGAAACGATTCAAATCCAAGCGATAATTTTTATGTTTAGTCTCGTCATATAGATAATGCCTCGGTGGCTCAGCTTGGATAGAGCGAGTGACTTGTAACAACCAACCTTTTTAAGAAAAAGGTGGATCAAAAATGCAAGATATCACTAGGTCGAGGGTTCAAATCCCTCCCGAGGCTTTGAACTGGAAGATTAAAGTCCCTGTTTGAGGGACTGTAGTCTTGATATAAATCAAGAGGGGGCAGTGTTAAACCAACGAATTTTTGTATGTTTAGGCATAAGTAGAGCGTGATGGAAAGAAAAATTTTAGATGAGTTTGCAAAGAAGCTCACGAAAAGGTTTGGTAGACGGGTTAGAAAGGTGATTCTCTTCGGAAGTGCTGCGAGAGATGAGATGCACAAAGAGTCGGACATTGATATTCTCGTCGTGGTAGATGAAAAGGATGATGGGATAACGAGGCATATCGAAGATATCGCTTTTGATATGATGGAGAGGATTGGAGTGCTGATCTCCCCTATAGTGGTAGGAGAGCGTGCTTACACCGATATGCACAAAGAGCGATACCCCTTTATAGTGAATGTGGAAGAAGAGGGGGTCATTCTTGGTTAACTTTCAGACCAAGAGGATGTGAAAGCAATATCCCGTGCCTTTATTCTACGGTGCCAGAGCCCGCACCCGCCGGTGAGGTCTTTTTAAGTATCAAAATCATTCATTCCTAATTGAGAAAATGGAGAATAAAAAGCAACTGTCGCCAGAGGGGATTTCAGAGCCAGAATCTTACTACTTCGAGTTGCAAGCTTCTTGGGGTCTGACCAAACACATGGGCGGCTTGAATGCTACTAGGGAGCTAATTGAGTTATGCTATATCGACAAAGATTCATACGTCTTGGATGTCGGTTGTGGTGTTGGAATAACCGCTTGTCATATAACCAAAGAGTACGGCTGTAAAGTGGTTGGCATAGATCTTTCTGAAATGATGGTCAAGAGATCAAAAGAAAGAGCCAAAAGAAAGGGTGTTGAGGACAAGGTTGAATTTAGGGTAGGGGACGCACAAGACCTTCCCTTCAACGATGGAGTTTTCGATGCGGTCATTTGCGAGTCTGTGGTTGCATTTCCAAAGGATAAACAGAAGGTGGTAAGCGAGTATGCGCGAGTGACCAAACCAGGAGGGTACGTGGGGATGAATGAGGTGACCTGGATAAAAACACCGCCGCCAGAATTAGTTGAATATTTATCTCACGCCATGGCTAACGTGGAATTTTTAACTTCTGATGGTTGGAAAGAGTTATTGGAGGGCTCTGGATTGACAGACATAGTAGTGAGAACCTACAAAACCAACGCTCTAAGCCAGTGGATTAATGAAATCAGGGAGTTAGATTTTAGAGATTATTCAAGAGCATGGTATAGGTTCTTGCCCATGTACATCAAAAGTCCAGCTCTCAGGAGTTGGATAAAAGAAATATGGCTCCCCCCTAAGAGCGTTTTTCACATTTTCAAATACTTTGGATACGGAATATACGTTGGCCGGAAATAAGTGGCGAGCGAGCATACGTCTAACAAGCACAAGCCCAAGAAGATGGAGGCATAGCTAGCCGAAAGTGGCCATATCATACGTTTTATAGAGGAGAATTACTTTAAACACTCTTCTAACAATAAATTTCTTCCTAAAACCATAAACTTGTGTTTTTCTCGAAGTTCAAATGAGTAACCTTTTGTTAAAGAAGCACTAAATACTCGTTTTCCATTCTTTTTTATTAAATCCATCACAGGGACAAAATCAGCGTTCCCCGGAATAATATAATATAAATAGGAGCCCAGCATTCCCCCACCGAGTGAGGTCATACTGGGGACTTAATATTCATCATTTGGTAGTGATGTTTTATATAAGTTTTCCCTTTCTTTCTTCATCTTTTTCCTTAATCTCTATACTAATGCATATAACTAGTTAGCCACAATACGATGAAGAGGTGAAAAATGACACCAGTAGAGATAATGGCCCTTATTGTTGCAGTGTTTGTAGGTTTTAAGCTGCTTATGATTTTGATAAGTCCAAAATCCTGGATGGGTATTGTGGAGACAGTGACAATTTGGAAAAATCCAATTCCGACAATCCTGGTATCAATCGTATTAGCAGCAGTTACTTTGATGTACTTACTTCAGGAATTGACAATTGTCCAGATCTTTGCAACAACGTTATTCGTAATGTTTTTGATGATCATAAGTCTTTCATCATGCGCTAAAGCTACGTTAGCACTGGAAAAACAAGTCTTCAAGGAAATAGGCGTTAAATTGAGCATGGAGGCATGGCTTGCAATAATAGTCTGGGGCATCTTGACAATCTGGGTGCTTTGGGCACTTTTTGCTTGATGTTTTGAATTGCGCAAGCCCAAGAAGATGGGGGCATGATCAGTAATCAGCTTACGACCACTTGTATGGAGAAAGTTCTCAGTGGCTCCACATCCGTTTCCCAAGGACGGTGATAAACCAATTTAAGGGTTGCTTGACCTGCATTTACGACCTCAAAACGGATGATTTGCACGCCCCCAGCACCAATAAGTTCGGATTCCGGCTCAAATTCTATTTCACCCACCTGCCGCAGGACCCGTTCACCAAGTTCCGCTATCTCCCACGTGTAGCCAGTGGTCGGGTTCGCTTCCAGGGTGATGGCCAAGGTTTGACCTTTCTTGAGTTCGATCTCGCTACCGTTGTCAGCCGCAGTGAGCTTCACCTCTTGAGGACCGAGACCGTACGCCATCAAAACTGCAAATATGAGCACTATTGCAATAACCGCTCCGCCAATGATATACTCATTTTTTTCCATCATGGTACATCCGGTATATCGCTCATGAATGACTAATTTACTTCAAAAAGGATATTTCTATCGGTGGCGTGCAACAATCTAGCAAGCCAAGAAGATGGGGCTTGACGTGTAACCTTGTGCCTCTATCTTCTCAAGAGGTTCGATGCGAAAGCAATAAGTACGCAGCTACACCATAAAAATTTGTTATGAAATTGAAGATCGCAGCGAGTGTGTTTTTCGCTGTGCTGTTAATTGCGAGTTCTGGATGTATCGGCGGGTTTGACTTTGAGAGAGTGGCAGAAACATCGCCGCAGATTCAAAGTTTTATGGCAGAGCACCCGAACGCCGAAATTAAAATTATCCATTTAACCGAAGAGCAGTCCGCCGCAATGATAGACGAAATAAGGGAGCAGTGCGGCGAGCAAATGGCTGCCAAGGAATATTACAAGGTAACGATTGATGACGAAGAGTCCGGCTTAATGTTAATCGCATATATTGATGCTGAAACCGAGCAACTTGAGGGTGCATACATAAAAGGCGGAGCACCGACGCAAACCCTTGTGCAGACGATCTATACACTATTTACTTATGGTGGAGAATGGCACACAATAACGTTTTATCCTAACCGCAGCGCAATCACAGTTGACTGTGGCGATCCCCACGAACCATATGAATTTAGTTGGGAATTGTCCACGCAAAATGCATATTATATACTAGAAAACGATAAACCTATTTTGAAAATTCGTTTGTATCATGATAATACTTGTATCCAAGAAGATATGGAATCTACTATGGCTGTTAGTGGTATTTGGAGTTACTCTCCAATTCCTACACCAACACCAACACCGAGTCCTGTTGCACCTCAAGTGAGTATAAGGGGAACGGTGGTGCAAAGCGGTGGGTACAACCTAGTGAAACTTGAACATCAGGGTGGAGATACGCTAACAGTAAGTGCCTCAACTCTTATCATTAGGGTAGGCGGATATACGACAACAGAAACTGACTTTACCAGGACGATTACCAGTGGGGTACTAGGCGTCTTAGCCAGGTATGATGGGGCAACTACTCAACAACTCTCAATCGGTCAATGCTTGTACATATGGAATGATGGTACTACCAACCACTTTGACATAACGATGGGAACCCCTGGAGCGGATCTGCCTGCTGCAGGTAGCTCAGTCAATATTCAAATCATAGATATCGCAAGCCAGCAGTCGATCGCAGACCTAACCGTGAGGGGTTAATCTTCTTTTTTTGCTCCACTGGAATGTACGTATATCTACGTCTATCAGCATTCTTCTGAATTTTAATTTCACTCTGGCACGACTACAACCGGACACGATGCCGCGTTGATCACGTCTTGAGCGGTGCTCTGGTGAAGGAATCGATAGATCCTATCAAACTTGTGATGTCCCATGACGATCGCGTCGTATCCTTTGGCCACCTCGATGATTTTGGCGGGCAGCCTATTCCGCCCACCGTCCAAATTCATCAATTGATAGGTAGTTTCGATGCCTTGCTCCTTGAAAAACTCAGCATACCCTTGTGCTGTTTTGAACCTGATAAGCTTTTTAGCATCATGTGCAAAGATGGCGATGAGAATGTGTACTTCTGCTCCTAATTGTTTTGCCGCCGTAGCCACCGTTTTGATGAGAGCATCATTATTATTCAAAGGGTCAATTGGAACCAATAGTCGTTTGATGGGTTTCTTCATGCCTCTCATCTCTTTTTTATATTAAAGAATACGTAACATTTATAGTTTTCGTCTTTCGATAAGCGAGAGGCGGTTTAATGAAATTATAATATCAGCAATGATAAGTAAATATGGGGCTCCAAATGTCAAAGGTAGCAGAACTCGATGGTACTAAAGGAGCGATGAGGCTTTTGTTAACGCTCTTGAAAGAAGGCCCCCTGTCGAGGACTAAACTATTTGAGAAGGCACCCATTGGCATGCAAGCAACATACACGGCCCTAAAGGCCTTGCAGAACTTAGAGCTCGTAAAAGAAGATAGATCTGAAGGGTTTCCAGGAACTGTTATCAATTCTCTAACCGAAAAAGGAAGGATGGTTGCAGAGAAAATTGAGGAAATCGAGAATTGTCTCTAATTTTGCCCCTTCGCGACTTTGATTTTTTCGGCTTCGCAGAACGTTGCACTAAAATTCAATCCTCCCCTTCGGCCAGGAGAAACTAACAGCGATTTAACGTTTTCGCTCGGTTGCACATTGTTACACCCAAATGCTTCCTTCCAGTCGGCACTTCGTTAAATCGCATACGTTAATGGTAAAATAATATTTCAAGGCTCATTATTCGTGATTCTCTGCACCTCCTCGCCTTGACTCGTCGGCGCAGCGAGTGAAAATACTAGGATACCCTCCATTTGGTAAATTCGGTAAAACGAGGTGTTGATTCAGACGTGTCCAGAGCCTTTCTTGGCTATTCTTATCACTTGGAGTGTCAGCGTTATGAGAATCACGAGTTGAATGGGCAGGATGATCGTAACTCCTGTCGTCCAGCCCACAGGCAAGAGGACTCCTACGGTGGCGATTATGACAGCTACCAGCAATATCATCACGACCTTGATTTCTTCTGGTGCTAACATTTTCATTTCAACCTGAGCCTTGCCTCTTCGCCGGCGTCAACCATCAGGAATTCCTTCATCTTTCCGCAGCTGGGACAGAACGCCACGATGAGACCATCTATATA